>NZ_LXFY01000008.1:0-102522 GCF_021432585.1 Pectobacterium sp. IFB5596 | reverse complement strand
CTGTTGTTTGTCGGTGAGGGCTCTCTGGAGTAGGACAAATCTGCCGGGAGCGGATTTGCACGTTGCGTGGCAACGGCCCGGAGGGTGGCGGGCAGGACGCCCGGCATAAACTGCCAGGCATCAAATAAGTGGAAAGCCCCTGTCGAAAGACAGGGGCTTTTTGCTATGGGAATTTGGGATGTTATCTGTAACGATTTGCTCACCGTTGTGGATTTATTAGGGTGTATCAGGCAGATAGCCGCAGCAAATACGGGACATAGGGCAGCTTTTTGGATGAAGAAACCTTCCTGCCTCATCCAGTTTGCGTTAGTTATGCGATAACGCGAACTTTGAGATCCATGATAATGGCGATGCTGGGGGAAGGCCTGCGTAGGACACGCAGGCTGATTGTTCTGCATTAGTGCAGGATCTGCGAGAGAAATGACTGTGTGCGTTCTGATCGAGGGCTAGAAAAGAAGATATCCGGCGGCGCTTGTTCCACGATCTCGCCCTGATCCATAAAGATCACCCGATCAGCGACAGTTTTTGCAAACCCCATTTCATGCGTGACGCAGAGCATCGTCATTCCATCTTGTGCCAGTCCCAGCATGGTATCTAGCACTTCTTTCACCATCTCAGGGTCCAGTGCGGACGTCGGTTCGTCGAACAGCATAATCTTGGGCTTCATGCATAGAGAACGCGCAATTGCCACGCGCTGCTGTTGGCCTCCAGATAGCTGTCCCGGAAATTTATGGGCATGCGCTGCGATGCGTACTCGTTCCAGATAGTGCATTGCCAGTTCTTCCGCTTCTTTCTTCGGCATATGTCGTACCCAGCATGGCGCCAGTGTGCAGTTCTGCAATACGGTTAAGTGTGGGAATAGATTAAAGTGCTGAAACACCATGCCGACTTCAGTACGAATTTTTTCGACATTGCGTAAATCGTTATTCAATTCAATACCATCAACAACAATCCGCCCTTGCTGATGTTCTTCGAGATGATTAATACAGCGTATGGTGGTTGATTTCCCCGAGCCGGAAGGACCGCACAGCACAATGCGTTCCCCCTGCCTGACCTGAAGATTAATGTCTTTAAGCACATGAAATTGCCCGTACCACTTATTCACATTTTCTAAGGTAATCATGTGATCGGTTGATTGAGTGAATGCAGTCTGATTCATGGATGGCCTCAGTGTGACTTGTGTCCGGTGTTAAAACGACTTTCCAGATGTTGGCTATAGCGCGACATACTGAAACAGAAAATCCAATAGACCATGGCGGCGAAGACATAGCCTTCCGTTGACATGCCCAGCCAGGTGGGGTCGACCGTCGCCTGTTGGATGCTGCTGAAGAGATCGAAAAGGCCGATGATGATCACCAGACTCGTGTCTTTAAAGAGCGAAATAATGGTATTCACCAGTCCTGGAATAACCATTTTCAGCGCTTGGGGAAGGATGACCAGCCCCTGCATACGCCAATAGCCTAAGCCCAGAGATTCAGCGGCTTCATACTGTCCTTTTGGCAGCGCCTGCAAGCCGCCGCGAACCACCTCGGCGACATAAGCAGATTGGAATAAAATCACGCCAACTAATGCCCTTAGCAGCTTGTCGATCGAGGTACCTTCCGTTAAAAACAGCGGCAGCATCACAGATGACATAAAAAGCACGGTGATTAACGGTACGCCACGCCAGAATTCGATGAACACGACGGAAAGCATACGGACAATCGGCAGTGTGGAACGGCGGCCTAATGCGAGCAAGATACCAAGCGGCAGCGCACCGGCGATACCCACGGCGGCGATGATCAACGTCAACGTTAAGCCGCCCCACTGATAGGTTTCTACTCTGCTGAGCCCACCAAAACCACCGTAAAGCAACCACCAGGCGATGAGCGGGTACACTACCGCCCAGAGAGCAATGTAACGCCCGCGATAGGGAATGGTTTTCAGGAACATCGGCAGGATACTGAGCAGCCCGATAGCGAGTGCAAAGTTAATGCGCCAGATTTCCGTTGCCGGATACAGCCCATACATGAAATGACCGAATCTGGCATGAATGAAGACCCAACAGGCCCCCTCACGCGTACAGTCATTGCGAGTTGTGCCAATCCAGTTAGCCTGAAAGATTGCCCAATTGAGCAGCGGCGGTATGGCAACCCACAATAGCCAGAGGCAAAACAGCGTTAACAGGCTATTGCCAATACTGGAGAAGAGATTATGCCGCGCCCAGTGCATCGCCCTGAACAGAGAAGACTGACGGTCTTGCGTATAATGGTTCATCGTCATTACGTCCTCTTAGCGTTCGACTAACGCGATTCTTCGGTTATATAGATTCATCAGCAGCGAAATCAGCAGGCTGATAATGAGGTAGACCGACATGGTAATGGCTATGGTCTCAATAGCCTGTCCGGTCTGATTCAGCACCGTTCCTGCGAACAGCGACACCATATCGGGATAACCAATCGCCGCAGCTAGCGAGGAGTTCTTCACAATATTCAGATACTGGCTGGTCAGCGGTGGAATGATGACGCGTAGCGCCTGTGGGAGGATCACTTTGCGCAGCGTCACGGGATTTGGTAAGCCGAGAGAACGCGCGGCCTCATGCTGGCCGTGAGAAACCGATTGGATACCAGAACGAATAATCTCGGCGATAAACGATGAGGTGTAGACCGACAGGGCGACAGTCAATGCGGCTAGTTCAGGGATCAACACCATACCGCCGCGGAAATTAAACCCTTTTAATTCCGGCACATTCCAGTGGAAAGCTGGGCCGAAAATCAGATGGCTGAGTGTACACAGGACAAGCAACAAACCCAACGTCAGCGGCCAGGTTCTACGCACCTGACCAGTTAACGCGTGATAGCGCTGATTACGCCGAAAGACAACCCATGTCACCACGAGCGTGAGCAACAGAGAAAGCAAAAACGCAGCGGTGCCTGGCCCCATCTCAGGGGATGGCAGATAAAAACCTCGGTTGCTGAGGAACGCGATATCAAATGCACTGATGGACTGGCGCGGGCCCGGTAGATTTCGCAGTACGGCAAAATACCAGAAGAAGATTTGCAATAGCGGCGGGATATTACGAAATATCTCGATGTAAATGTTGGATATTTTCCGTAGTAGCCAGTTGTCGGATAGTCGTGCGAGACCAATGGTAAAGCCGAGAATAGAAGCGAATACGATGCACAATGCCGAAACCAAAAGCGTGTTGAATAGACCGACAAGAAACACGCGGGCGTAGGTATCGCCTTGTTGATAGTCAATCAGGTGTTGGACGATGCCAAAGCCCGCGCTTTTATTCAGAAAATCGAAGCCAGAGGTGATGCCCCTCTGTGCCAGATTGGTCACGGTGTTGTGCAGCAGGTAGGCTGCGACAGCCAATACCGCGATAACAACGATAATTTGATACAGCCAGGCGCGCACCGCTGGATTAGTCAGTGATAAATCACCTTTTACGGTTGGGCGTTGTAGCATGCTGAAACCTCGAAACGGGGGTACTGAGGGGCGCAGCGATCCACTGCGCCCGGTTTTTTCTGATAATTAACGTACCGCTGGCGCGTACTGAATCCCGCCTTTGTTCCACAGTTCGTTCAGGCCGCGCTTAATTTTCAGCTCGCTGCCCATACCGACATTACGCTCGAAGATTTCTCCGTAGTTGCCAACCTGTTTGATAATTTTGAACGCCCAATCGTTCGGTAATTTGAGATCTTTGCCGTAGCTGCCTTCATGACCCAGTAGATGAGACATATCTGGCGTGGTAGGTTTTGCTGCCAACTGGTCGACGTTTTTCGAGGTCACACCCATTTCTTCGGCATTCAACATAGCGAACAGCGTCCAGCGGACGATAGAGAACCACTCTTCATCGCCACGGCGTACTACCGGACCCAGAGGCTCTTTAGAGATGACTTCTGGCAGGACGATGAATTCGGCAGGTTTGCTCAGCTTGATGCGTAGTGCATACAGCTGTGACTGATCTGATGCCAGCGTATCGCAACGGCCAGACTCCAGCGCTTTGGCACTTTCATCAGAGCGATCGAACGTGACGGGGGTGTACTGCATCTTATGAGTCTTGAAGTAGTCTGCGACGTTCAGCTCGGTATCGGTACCCGCCTGAATACAAACGGTTGCACCATCCAGTTCTTTGGCGCTGGTTAAGCCCGCTTTGTTATGCGTCAGGAAGCCAATGCCGTCGTAGTAGGTGACGCCAGTAAAGAGCATACCCATGCCGCCGTCACGGGAAGAGGTCCAGGTGGTGTTGCGCGACAGCACATCCACTTCACCGGATTGCAGCGCGGTGAAGCGTTCTTTCGCCGTCAGCGGCGTGTATTTAACTTTATTGGCATCACCGAATACGGCGGCAGCAAGGCCGCGGCACACGTCAACATCAATACCGGAGTATTTGCCGCTGGCGTCTGCATAGGAAAAGCCGGGTAAGCCATCACTGATACCGCATTGTACAAATCCTTTCTTCTGAATCGCGTCTAGCGTTGCACCAGCATGGGCTTGATTGATTGCGGCAAAGAGCGACGCGCCAGCAACCAGAGTAGAAATCACTATTCTTTTCATAATCATCCTAGCGTCTAAAGTTATTTGCTGTTTTTGAAGTACACAATAAAGGTGCACCTTACCTGTCTGTCGGGATGCCGACGTGAGCAGAGCGAAGCAAATAAAATGCCAATTTTTTATTTGCTTGATAATGAAGACGAAAAGGAAGGGTTATTGATCTAAGTGGGTAATTCTAATTGGGTATGTGCGCACCGTAATAAATGCAAAGAGGCCGGTGCGCCCTCTTTTAGTGCGTCAAAATGGAGATCGTGAAGCGTCTTCAGGTTTGCCTGTTGAGCAGGGAGAGTCTGGGAACACGGTAATGTCATCAGCCCAGCGGATGGCGTGGGCTGATGCGGGAGGTGTTAGTGCGTGATGTGGCGCTGATAATACTTTTCGAGCTTAACCTGCAATTGGCTCAAGACAGTACTGAACATCAGATAAATCAGCGCAGCCTCGACATACAGAATCAGAGGTTCATAGGTCACAGAAACGATGCGCTGAGCGGATAAGAACATCTCCGGCACGGTAATGACAGCGGCCAGCGACGTATCTTTGATTAAGGAAATAAACGTATTGGAAAGCGGCGGCAGTGAAACGAAAACGGACTGCGGGAAGATGACCCAGCGAATCGCCTGTCTGCCATTCATGCCGAGAGAATAGGCGGCATTCCATTGGCCTTTCGGGACAGACAAGATTGCCCCGCGCACGATCTCTGAACTATAGGCACCCACGCTGATGGTGAAGCCAATGAGTGCAGCAGGGAAGGCATCCAGCGTAATCCCCGCACTGGGCAGCCCATAAAAAATCAGGAAAAGCTGCACCAGCAACGGTGTGCCACGGATAACCCAAACGTAGAAATCACCCAGCCATTTCAGCGGCTTGGGGCCATAGAGGCGAACCAGCGCGATGAGAATGCCGAGAGCTAGGCCAAAGATAAAAGACAGGATAGCCAGAGGGACGGTAAATTTCAGTCCCGCAGAGAGCAGGCTCCAAAAGGAGTCTGCCATGAGTTGTAGCCAAGGCGGCATGAAAACGAGCTCCGATAACGGTATGCGCTAATCACAGAGCGCGCTGATACCCGTCATACTTCAAGCTGCTTGTGCGTTGGCTGCCCTTACTCACCCCTGTCACTTACTTTTGTAAGCTCCTGGGGACTCGTGCGGTTGCCGCCTTCACGCAACTTGAATTATTTAGGGTATATAACAGTCCTGTTTATAACAACGCGCTCTGATAACAGTGCGATTATTGAGAAACATCCTCCCCGAAGTATCGCACAGATATCGTTTTATAGGTGCCGTCTGCTTTGATTTCATCCAGAGCTTTATTCAATGCTTCCACCAGTGGTGCCTGATTTTTACGAACCAGAATCGCGGAAGGTTCGCCGTCTTTTGAGGTCGCGGCAATCTTCACGTTGGCATCCGGCTTATGCTTTTTGAAATCCAGGAATGATAGATTGTCGTTCAATGTGGCGTCGGCGCGGCCGCTAAGAACCAGATCCAGCGACTGGTTAAAGCCGTCCGTTGGTACAATTTCAGCACCGTAGCTGGTGGCTTGTTTAGAGTAATTACTGGTCAGGCTTTGGGCTGATTTTTTGCCTTTCAGATCGCTGAAATCCTTGATGGCGGTATTGTCACCACGGACAACCAGCACGGCTTTGGAGTCAATATAAGGCTTGGAGAAATCATACTTAACCTGACGTTCTTTGGTTACGCCAACCTGATTGATGACCGCATCGTAGCGTTTGGCATCAATACCGGCGATTAAACCGTCCCAACGACCTTCAATAAACTGGGCTTTTACGCCGAGCTTTTCTGCCACTGCACGGCCAATATCCACATCGAAACCAACCAACTGGCCTGACTTATCATGATAGGTGTAAGGCGCATAGGTACCTTCTGTGCCGATCTTGAGAACGCCTGCGGACTTGATGTCGCTAAGGTCATCGGCATGAGCGAATACGCTGGTAGCAAGCAGGGCGCTGGTCAGTAAAGCAAAACGTATTTTTTTCATTATGAATTCCTGTGAGTGGAGTGCAGCGATGTGCTTATAACTTTTGTTAATAATGAATCTACGCGACAACACATCTGTTTATAAATCACGTTGTGTGATGATTTATATCAGAAGTGAATATAGTCTTGAACGTAGTTTGTAGTGAATATAGTGCTCTTGCTCGGTTTTAACCATCTTGTGCGAAAGAACGATAGAAAAAGTCTGCTGCTGCCGTAAATGTTACCCTGCTGTCACAATCGGCTTCTATCCTCAAAGGACATCATTGCTTTTGCCACTACCCAGCAGGAGACAACAATGAAGATCCGTATCGCCAGCTATAACGTCGAGAACCTGTTCCACCGTAGCGCGATTCTCAACCTCCCCGATTCCAAGCAGATTGACGCCTTGTTGCGGCAGATCAGGCAGCTTCAGCATCTTCTTGAACAGCCCCAATACGACGATGCCCTGAAAGATCAGGTGTTCCGCCTTTCTATCGCACTGCGCCCTTATATTGATATTCGCACCGACGCGGGCACGCTGGGGCGATGGAAAAAGGAGGACGCTGGCACTGGCTTCCGAATTAATAAAAGCTGCCGGGGACGCGGGGATTGGATCGGCGAAATCGTGTTTAAGGCACAGGAGTTCAGCAGTCAGCAGCGTAAGAATACGGGCAAGATTATCACCCTGCTTAACGCCGACATCCTGTGCGCCGTTGAAGTTGAAAACATGGATGTACTAAGGGATTTCAACAGTCAGGTACTCGGGAAAAAGAAATTTAGTCAGTTCGTTATGATAGACAGCCCAAATGACCCGCGCGGCATTGATGTGGCCTGCCTGACGCGCTATCGGATCGCTCAATTACGCACTCATATTTTCGATGCCGGAAAGCGTTTCGATCCCGTATTTAGTCGTGATTGTCTCGAAGTGACGCTGGATGCCGGTCTCAAACAGCCTATTTATATTCTATGTAACCATTTCAAAAGCCAGAGCGGTCAAACGGAAGAAGAGCGGCAGCGTGGAGCGGAGAAGCGCCGCGATCAGGCCGAACGCGTCGCGGAGATTGTGCAACAGACTTACGATCTCAAGAAGGATTACGTGGTCATTCTCGGTGATTTGAACGAGGATTCGTCAAACCCCTGGCACAGTTTGGCTCCGCTGTTTTCCCTGTCAGATTTGCATCCCGTTATTGACCCTGAACGCCCGGAAAAAGAGCGCTACACCTACTATTTCGCTGGCGGAAAGAAGGGCGCGCGGTTAAACCAACTGGACTACATATTTTTGTCTGCACCGCTGCATCAGGCGGTGGTGGAGTGGGACGTCGAGCGTCGGGGGATTTATAATATCGATAAGATTGCCGCCAAAGAGGGCGCGGAACCCGTTACGCCGCTACCGGAAGTCACCTCATGGGACACGGCGGCGTCCGACCATGCCGCGCTCTGGGTAGAAGTGGATATTACCTGATGGCCGCTTTATGGCTATCATGGTGTGAGAAAACAGAGCAATCATAGCCGTATAACAGAGGAAGATGATGAGCAAGCAAGGATTAGAGCAATACCCAGACGCGCTACGCTGGTCATTTGGCGACAGCCCCGCGCTGGCGGATGAGCTGCTGCAACTGGTACTCGAAGGGCATAAAACCGCAACCTGTAGCTCGTATCACGCGTTTAAAAACGAGGAAACGCCACAGGTCGGCGATTACAACATCGTTCTGGACGGTGCCGGAAAGCCCTCCTGCGTCATTCGCACGCGCTCGTTAACGCTGGTGCGCTACTGCGACGTTACTGCTGAGATGGCAGCGAAAGAAGGCGAAGGCGACAAAAGCCTGGCTTTCTGGCGTGAAGGCCATCAGACATTCTTCGAACGAGAAGGCACCTTCGCCCCAGATATGCTGCTGGTGTTTGAAGAATTTGAGCTGATTGAGGTGTTTTGATTCTGGGTCGGCGACTGCTTAGTCTGGCTGTGTTTTATTGATACATCTAGACTACCCGTGACAAACGACATATTAGGGGCGGTTCAGGCGTTTAATGGGTTAGCTAGCCAACATTGTATCAATCAAACGAAGTGTCTTTACACGCTTCGCTGCAACGTTCAAACAGAGAAGTACGCCGACTCAACAAACCGCCTAGGGGTAGTTGAGTCGGTGTGTTTCGTGAATTTTTGCGTACACTATTCTTCAGATAGTGGAGACTGTAAGGGAAGCAGGTAGTCAGAATCATAATCATCCATGAGATCATTTCTATAGGACGATAATAATCGTAATGCGAAACTGGTCTGTTCAAGGTTTGCTTCATCCATCGCGGCAAATACCGTGAGTTTTACCAGTTCATAAGACTGATTCAGATCGTACGATCTGGCTTCAGGATCGTCAGCAATTTCAGGATCTATGTTCATCAGCAAAAAAATAGCTGCGGCCTGAAATGCGTCCTTTTGTTTGCATCATTAAAAGCATGAGCTTTAGCAATGGCTATTAGGTAAAGAGCCGCAAGTTTAAAAATATCGTTGCATGACTCGTAGAAATGTAAGTTCTCGACTCTTGAAAGTGCTCCACCCAACCTGTTTCTGTCAGGAGGACCGCTACTAGCAAATGTATCTTGTTGAATTTCAATTACCTGGTCCATAGTGAGAAATTCAAACATTATTTATCTCCGAGTATTTTTATGACACCCGCATGTCGTTTTTGTGTTCTCGTTTTTGCCTCGACAAAACTTAATTTTTTGGGCTGCGATACTGTTTGTCTTTTTTCATAATGCTCAGTACTGCTACCTCGGCGGGTACTTCCACTTGTAGATACAAAGAGAGTCCTGGGCGTTGGGAATACCGGCACCTCTTCGCCAGTCTTAACTCGGCTACTCCCTCTGGGAGTAGAAGAATACGCACCAGCGCTTTCCTCTGGGAAGCCTGCGATCTGGTTCCCCTGCAACTTGAGATCAGGTTTACCTCGCTGAGTAACAATAAAATCTACACCATTACGAAGTTCATCAAGAACCTCGGTCAGATGTTCACGCATGTAGGTATAGGTTATCGATTTCATAAAAATTCCGACGCAGCAAATTTGTACATGTACAGATTAGCAAAAGGAATGCTCTTGCATAAGCTTGTGCCACCCAAAACGCACATTTACTACATTGAAATGGCCGCTGGCTTACGCCATTGTTGAATTGAACAACCCAGAATCAAAAGAGATTTTAACGTTCGTGTTAGCGGAACGGCTAGATAACCTGCACCGACTCTTTCATGAGTCGGAAACCGATAAAGCAGAAGGGATGAGTCATTAACAACGAATTTCTCATCTCGCAGACGCAATGGCTCAGACCGCCACGCTAAGGCTGCTGCTGCCCTGAAAAATGGCAAAGAAAAAGGCGCTTAACCAAAAGAGGTAAAGCGCCTTTTTTCAAATGCTTAACTGATTAGTATCAGTTCATGCCGTATTTTCAAAACCTACGTTTTTTATGGTTCGTGGTTTTTCATAACTGTCCATTCATGATTATGATATAAAACGATAATTATGTTTTATTGTTTGTCTTTGTTCGTTGCCATTCATGGAGTAACATTGATATGTGTAGTTAGTGGTGTAGTCAGTTATGGATATTAATTGAGGTTTTATGGCTGGTGGGACAAACAAATTAAGCGACACTGCGCTGCGCAAGATGATGGGAAGGGAAAGCCCTGGTGATAGCTTCTACGCTGATGGCGATGGGTTAAGTATCAAAGTCTCTAAAATTGGTGTAATGACATGGTATTTCACATTCCGGATCGGTGGCCGTTCTGCTACACCACAGCGAATAAAGTTGGGCAACTATCCTGAGTTATCCCTTAAAGCTGTTAGGGAAAAGCGGGAGCAGTGCCGCGCATGGCTTGCTGAAGGTAAGAACCCCAAGCACCAGTTAAGCATCGCTACCCAAGAAAGCCTCAAGCCGGTTACTGTCAAAGAGGCGCTGGAATACTGGATCAGAGAGTACGCGACCCATAAGCGAGCTAATGTTGGTAAGCACATTGAGCAACTAAAAAAGCATATTTACCCCTACATAGGTGATTATCCGCTTTCAATGTGTGAAACCCGCCACTGGTTGGAATGTTTCAGCCGTGTCAGATCTGAGGCGCCCGTTGCTGCCGGCTACCTTCTCCAGATGTGCAAACAAGCGCTTAAATTCTGCCGTGTGCATCGTTATGCAGAAAGTAACGCTCTTAGTGATTTGACTATTGACGATGTAGGCAGAAAACAGAATAAGCGTGATAGGGAGCATACGAGGCAGGAGCTTGCTGATATCTGGCGTGAGAGTACAGGACAAAAATTTAAGCCTTACTATGCTTCATTGTTACACCTGCTGGTGGTGTTTGGTTGTAGAACTCAGGAATTGCGTTTTTCTCGGATCAGCGAATGGGATTTGGAAGATTGGATTTGGACAGTACCGAGGGAGCACAGCAAGGGTGGAGAAAAGATACTACGCCCCATCCCTGAAGCTATTCGCCCATTTGTAGTGACGTTGCTCAATCAGAATAAAGACAGTGGTCTGCTGCTGGGTGAGATAAAGACGCCGGAAGCTGTCAGCCAGTGGGGAAGAGGTATCTACAAACGCCTAGGGCATTCAGAGCCGTGGACACTTCACGATCTACGCCGCACGTTCGCTACCACGCTAAACAATATGGGGATCGCTCCCCACGTTGTTGAACAACTGCTTGGGCATACGTTGGGTGGTGTTATGGCTGTATATAATCGTAGCCAGTATCTACCGGAAAAGATGGACGCGCTGAATAAATGGATGGATAGATTAACCCTGTTATCTGAAAACCACAAAAATGTGGTTTTGATGAAGGTGGCTAAATGAATTTCCCTAAACGAAAATATTATAACATAAGAGATGCGGCTAATTTATTATCGTGTGATGTAAACGATATCATTCATTTTGGTGCAAAAGAATGGCTAGATATTTATGCATATATAAATCACAAAAACCTCACAAACTATTTTCATTTTCAAATCAATATGCCTAGTTACACAGTTGATGAGATTGACTGCTTTGATAGTTTGTTTTTTGATGACTGGTGTGCAGATGGTGTTCAATTTCACGAAAAGACTGATTTTTTACCTTTCAATGGATACTATGCAAAGGAAGTAAAAGGCTTATTTTTCATTGATTCTTATGTGCTTACAGACTTGGAGTTTTCATCTGAAAAAAAAGCAACAATTGATTTCTTCTCTGATGTAAATAGTGTTAAAAATGAATTTGCAATAGAGTTCAACACGTTAGGGTTTAAGGTTGAAATTAATACTGATGCTTTATACATAAAGTATGAAGATCTTGATGAGTTAAATGAATTATGTTCTTCCCAAATTGGTGAGTCAGATAAAACATTAGCAAAAAAAGAAAATATCATAAGAGCTTTGCTTGAGCTTATTCCTGAACTTTCTGGGGTTAATGTTGATTCAACTCCGGTAAAAAAATTGAAGGAAATAATTGAAGCAACCGCATTAGATCGTGGCGTTGAATTTCCCAAAACAGATTTAGGCACATGGTCAAAGTACCTTGAAAGAGGAAGGCATAAAAAGTGATATCGCCTCACATGCAAAGTGATATCACCCAAATCAGACTCAAATTAACTTTAAATGCTCTCGAACATTAACGAACGAGAGCATTTTTTTATGAGCATAATTAAACAGTCTACAACACTGACAGATCGGATGATTCGAGAAGCTGAATGCCACCAACTCACAGGCATTTGTCGCACCACACGCTACATGATGGAGAAAGAAGGGGCATTTCCTGCACGCAGAAAACTTGGTGGTCGCTCTGTGGGGTGGATACTGTCTGAAATCTTGGAATGGCAACGCATGCAGCCAAAAGTTATTTATGAAAAAGTGGGTTGATATGAAAAATAACTCATCTGATCATACCGCCAGCACATCCATTAAAGCAGTACCGAAAAAACACCGCGCACGAATTTTCATGCTGCGTTCCGGTACTGGCGGCTTTACTGAGAATGACATTCTCCTACATTGCCGCCTTTCTTCTGGACGTAATTACGCCACCGAATTAGAGCGCCTGCTTGATATTCGGTTGGAGCGTATTGACGAACCAAACACGGACGGGATCGGCAGTCATTACCGCTATCGTTTTGCAAAGCGTGATGATATCTCCCGCGTCATTCGACTAGTAAATACCAATGCCGATATTAACGGCCACCAGCCGCTTACCCAGCAAGAAATTAACCATATCATGAGCCTGTACCCGGACTACGCCGCCAGCTAACGGAGCCTGATTTATGACATCAAAAAATAATGGCCGTAACGGTCAGAGACTCGCTCACCCTGAAAACAGCCAGAGCGATATTTTCAAAGCCAGCGAACAGGATATTTCTGTTATCAACTTTGAGGGCGTGAAGGTTCGGATCGTGAATATTTCTGGTGAACCGTGGTTTGTGGCTAAAGATGTTTGCCAGGCATTGCAGATAACCGATCACAAGGTTCCACTACGGCGGCTTGGTGAGCATGAAAAGTTGGGGTACTCAGTACCCACCCTTGGCGGTATCCAGAAGATGGCGATTATTTCAGAATCAGGCTTCTACAAACTTATTGCTCGCAGTCGTAAGGCTTCCGTTGAGGGAACGGCAGCCTATCGCTTTAGTGAATGGGTATTTGGTGAGGTTATCCCGTCTATTCGTAAAACAGGCTCTTACGGTGTGCCGTGGGCATTCCTGCATGACTTCACGCAACGTAAACAATCCTACCTCAAGCAAGCCAGTAAAAAAGGCCGTGATCTGCAAGCCTGCAAACAGCAGAAGCAACGCTTAAACGCAGAAGAAGAACAGCTATGGCGTGATTACCAACCGGATTTACCACTGGCGGGAGGTAGCGATCATGATTAATCGCCAGTATCTCATTGGCTCTGCACACACCGTATGTGAAAAACGCCCGTGTTATTTACTTGGCGCAATTGTGCGTGCGCTGGCTGGCTATTCTTTTGACTTCTTGCGTTGCCGGTATTTCACCTCACGCTGTAAAGCAGAAACAACGAATTGCCCAGTTGTTTCACCCTCTTCCTTCAGTGCTTCAACCTCTTTAACCACTTCATGTGGAACACGGGCGGCAATAGTTTGCGACCGGCCATTAACTGCTTTCGTTGCCATATCAGTGTTTCTCCGTTTTAGGTGTTCAACAGTATGGCATGAAAAAAGTGATTGTAAACGCTTGACGTGTTCAACACCTTACAATAGGCTGGTGTTCAACACCTTATCCACAGGTGTTACACAAATAACGAAGCCCAGCAGTGCGGGAACACTTACTGAGCTTCTCACCACACCGTTATTAGGAGTAACGCTATGGCTGATTCACAGTCTACCCAAACTCACCCCAAATTTATATGGCGCTTTCTGGCTCTGGGTATGTCGTCTCACCGCATTATTCGCATTGTTGCCACCACCGAGCGCGAAGCACGGGAAAAATCACCTGCTGGCTGTGTCATGGTTTTTGCTGGCCGCCTGCCCGTTCAGGAGGTGCGCTATGTTCGATAACACTCCGTTAGCACTGGAAGAAATCATTGACCAATGCCGCGCACTGGCCTACGCCGCTGTTAACACCGATGAGCCGCAAGCGCGTGAAATCCTGTTATTCATCCTGCAAGAGCGCATCGATCACTTGTACCGCGCCAGCCAGATAGAAACGGATGAGGTGAAACATGGCGCATAACCATTCACTGACACAGGCAGCCCAGCAGGCCGACAAGTTGGGCGTTCTGCTGATGATGCTCGAAATGACACACAGAGAGCTGGATGACGGCGATTTATCGACAGCGTTAGCACTGGCCTGCGATTTATCCGGCACCTCATCCTCATGGCTACTGGAAGAGCAAAAACAGCGAGGTCAAGACCATGAATAACGCTATTCCGCTGGATTTGGCGGCGTTTCGTGCAGGGCAAATTTCTGTCCTGTTTCACGTCATTCAGGAAATGGTGGAGAAAGAACACCTTTCCCCTCAGCTATCCGGCCTTATCGGGATCGCCAGCGATATGCACGCCGAAGTCCGCGAATCACTGGAACAGGAGGCGGGAAAATGAAGGGGGGGATCGAAACAAAACTGACCATGCTCAGCGGCATTCTTGACCTGATGACCTGCTGCGACGATTCAACCGAACTTGACACCCTCCGCAATGTCGCCTTAACCGCGCTGGTAGTGGTTGCCGAAATCAATGATGAGTATTGCCGTGCGCATTGCGGTGATAAACGTAACAAAGCCAAGAGAACCGCAGCATGAACAACATCATTTCTTTACCCCAGTCACCGGAACAAGAACGCGCCCCGTATATCGATGTTTCCCCTGATGGTGTCTGCCTGATGGCGCTGGACGATGAAGGCGAATATGAAGTAGCAACGTGCCACCCGTTTGATTATGCACTTTCCAGCCTGAATCGCGGCCATTATGACCATGACCCGTTAAATGGGGTGCGAGTGATCCATGCGCTGGCACAGGCTCAGGAAAAGGGCTATTTCCAGCCTAATGATCAGCAAAATTTGGAGATGTGGCGCTGGCTGGTGGCTTACGAATTCATGAAAGAGCAGCAGCGCAACGGTGCGCAAAGTACCACAGAGAACGGCGGCCATAGTGAGGTTATCTACCGAGGAAAACACGGCACGATGCGCATTTATCCCGATACGGAACGTTTTGCAATAGCGAACAATATCGAAGGCGCATTGATTGGGAAATTTGGCCGTGAACAAGGCACACGTAATGCCATTTTGTTTTATCAGGGAATGCTCGATCATCAAAGCACAGTGCCTGGACTGTCCGAAATGGGGCGGCAAACGCTGGCAGATATGCACGATGAATTTATTCAGATGTGTAATGCCAATGAATTACCACCCACACCAACAGCGCACTGAGGGCAAGTGAATGCGTAATATCGATTTTATCCGCAAGGTATCCGCCGCTGCTACTGGTCGCTGGCCTGATGTACTTTCTCAATTGGGGATCGAGGTTCCCCGTCACCCGACAACGCTAACCCCTTGCCCGGCCTGTGGCGGTACCGATCGCTTTCAGTTCGATAATCTGGAAGGGCGCGGAACATGGCATTGCCGCCACTGTGAGCCGGAAGCTGGTGACGGGCTGGCGCTGGTGATGAACGTTCGCCAGTGTGCCGCGATGGATGCGGCGCAACTGGTGGCGGAGGTGCTAGGTATCGATGCCCGGACATGGGAACAACCCACCCGCCAGAGTGAACCGCCAGCGGAAAATAACGGGCGTTCTCCTGCCGTTGACGAAAAAGCCCAACGCTTTACCCCGCGTCTGGCGAAGTTAACCACGCAGGCACAGTCGGGAGAGTCTGCATATCTGGCCGGAAAAGGGTTAATCGGCTTTTCGTATCCGCTACTGTCTGATGGCACCCTGCTGCTGACGTTACAGGACGCGAACGGTACCACCACCGCCGCACAGACGATAAAACCCGATGGCAGCAAGCGACTGGTGACCGATTCCGCTAAGCGTGGGGCGTATCACGCGGTTAACGCCCCTGAACAGCCCGACACAGTGATTATCGGTGAAGGGCTGGCGACGGCGTTAAGCACTCACCTGATGCGTCCTGAGGCGCTGACCATCGCGGCTATCGATGCGGGCAACATGGTGCCGGTAGCAAAGGCGATGCGCACGCAGTATCCCTACGCGCAAATCATCCTTGCTGCGGATAACGATATCGTGGCAGGTAAGCCGAACGCGGGGAAGGACTGGGCAGAGAAAGCCGCCCGTGAGGTGAACGGCTGGATAGCCCTGCCGCCTACCGATGAAAAAGCCGACTGGGACGATTACCGTCAGCAATTCGGATTAGATGCCGCGACACAGGCGTTTGCCGATTCGCTGTATCAGCGACAGGCCGATGTGTCGGCTGACGACAAACAGAATGGTGATGACCCGTTAAAGCCACGTGTCGAGAGCCGCAAAGATGGCGTTTTCTGGATCACGCCCAAAGTGGATAAGGTCAGCGGTGAGGTGATCAACAACGAAAGCTGGCTATGCTCACCGCTAGACGTGATCGGCAGTGGCCGTGACGACAGCGATCAGTTTTTGATACTGCGTTGGCATGTGGCTGGGCGTAAAACGCCTGTCACCGCTGGGTTACCACTGGCCGATGTTGGTGAACGGGAAGGATGGCGCACACTGAAAGCAGGTGGCGTGACCGTGACAACAAAAACCTTTCTACGCGCTATTCTGGCCGACTGGCTACAGAATCAGGGAAAGGCCGAACTCTGGCAGATCAGCCACACCACGGGCTGGCAATGTGGCGCTTACATCATGCCAGATGGGGATATTATCGGTTCACCGTTTCAACCCGTCTTGTTTCGGGGACGTAGTGCTGCCGCTGGCGGCTATGCGGTTAAAGGATCGGTGGCAAGCTGGCAGGACGGCGTAGCCAAACTGGCACAGGGTAACCCTTCCATGATGACCGCGATCGCCGCCGCCTTAGCCGCCCCCCTAATCGGCCTGTCTGAATCAGACGGTTTCGGCCTGCATTTCTATGAACAGTCCAGCGCAGGGAAAACGACTACCGCCAATGTCGCGACCAGCCTTTACGGTGATCCAGATGTGTTAAAACTCACCTGGTACGGCACAGCGTTGGGGATTGCTAACGAAGCTGAAGCGCACAATGACGGCCTGCTGCCACTCGATGAGGTGGGACAAGGCAGTGATGCGCGTTCTGTCTCCACCTCTGCCTATACGCTGTTTAACGGTGTCGGGAAGTTGCAAGGCGCACGGGAAGGCGGCAACCGTGAGCTAAAACGCTGGCGCACCGTAGCGATCAGCACAGGAGAAATGGACATGGAAACCTTTCTGACCAGTGCAGGTATAAAATCCAAAGCCGGTCAGTTGGTTCGCTTGCTTAATTTACCACTGGAAAAAGCACAACAGTTCCACGGATATAAAAGCGGTAAAGATCATGCCGATGCGCTGAAAGCGGCTTATCGCGTCAATCATGGCGCGGCTGGCCGTGAATGGATACGTTACCTTGCGCATCACCAGAAAGAGGCGATTCAGGCTGTCAGAGAGGCTGAAAGCCGCTGGCGATCGCTTATCCCTTCCAACTACGGTGAACAGGTTCACCGTGTAGCGGAGCGTTTCGCCATTCTCGAAGCGGCGTTGCTGGTGGGGAGAACGATCACGGGATGGAATGAGCAGGAATGCCGTGATGCCATACAGCACAGCTTTAACGCCTGGCTGCGAGAGTTTGGCACAGGCAACAAAGAGCATCGGCAAATTGTCGAACAGTGTGAAGCATTCCTGAATGCACATGGCCGGAGCCGGTTCGCCCCATACCCTTACGACCCTACCAGCCTGCCTATTCGGGATTTGGCCGGATACCGTGACGACAGAGGCAAGCACGAGGATGCGCCGATGATTTTCTATACCTTCCCCGCGGCGTTTGAGGGCGAGATCGCCAAAGGGTTTAATGCGAAGCAATTCGCAGAGGTATTAAAAACCACGGGGATGTTGACCCCGCCCACCAGCGGCAGAGGGTTTCAGCGTAAATCCCCCCGCATTGATGGACGGCAGTTTAACGTGTACGTGATCCACTACATGCCAGAGGAAGAAGCCACGCAGGAATAATCCCCTACGTGCGATAAAGTATGTTGGTTCAGTCAGTTCAGTTGGTTCAATCTGTTAGGTTCTTTGTTTTATAAGGGAAATATTTTCTGTTTTGAACCAACACTGAACCAACAAACGGGCAATTTGAACCAACACGGCGATGTATCCAATCATTTTCTGGCTGGATGGGTGAACCAACAAAAATCACGGCTGAACCAACGTAATAAGGGGTGTGTTGGTTCACATAAATCCAGTGCTGGCGAGGCTTAGAAGCCCGTGAACCAACTGAACCAACCGAACTAACACCTTTCTGCTGATCTATAAGGAAATTGGGCAGGAATAAAAAAGACAAGGAGCAGTAGCCCAGCTCGCTGGGCTACGTTCAGGCGGCTTTCGGTGAAAACTTCTCAATAAACTCTTGCTTCACTTGAATATCAAAATCTGTAAACATCGCGACTGGCTTAACACTTCTCCCTACTTTTTCAAGCTTTACAAAGCCATGCGAGTTCAATGTTTTGAGCGTCACGGATAAATTACTTTTCTGACGACCAGACATTCCCGCCAGTTCAGTGAGGGTTTCCGGCTTTTGTTCATCCATAAGCCGCAGCAAAGCGATATTTTCATTACTGAGAACCTGAGCCAGTGCGTTCATGGAGGTAAACCAGACTTTAGGTTCCCCTTCTTCCGGCTTATACTGACCTTTAACGATGGCAAGCATTCTCGCGCGGATCACGGCTTCTGGCATGACGCCAATCAGGGCTTTCATCGTATTAACCTCTCTTTTCACGTTCTGCGATAACTTCATCTATTTTGGTAAAGAAATCTTCAAGTAACTGTGCGACAGACACAAACTCATACGGATAACCTTTATCCGCAGGTGTTCGGTGTACATGGTCATATACCAGACGACCCGAAAACTTCCCTTTCTTGGGGGGCTTGATGGCGTGGGCGTTATCCATTCCGAATACCCGCGTATTGTGCTTATCATGCAGCGTCAGCGCATATCGGATGCCGTGGGGGATGGAAGCCGTCTGTTTAACCATCCAGGCATCCACTTTCCACCAATACCCATCTTCCCGATATACTGTCTCACCATGCAATGAAAGCAGATAATCCAAAGCACTATCACGTTCCATATGTAATCCTGTAAATGTTATGACCCAATCATAACAATAAACATGCTCATGTCAAATCCAGTTAGACAATAATCAACATCCTTCTTGCCCCATTCATCAATACGCGCTAGATTCGCGAAAGATACCGGAGTATGCCCAAAAAGCAGCTCCGGTATTTTTATGCCTAAAATCTGCCATAGTCCCCCTCTAAGCCTGCATGGTTCGCCCAGCAGGCTTTTTTCATGGATACATACGATGGAAGCTCACGAATTAGTTGAAGCATTACGCGAAGAAGAAAAGCACCAGGAAGAACAAGAAACCACGTTTGGCGGCACTGACCTAAGAATTGTCTACATCGGCGATAAGCCGGAAAAACGCATTGATTACAAAGGGCGTAAGTTTTTGTTTCGCCAGTCTACCCCCTCCGATGTTCCCCCCGTTGTTGCTGGATATTTGCTGGATAACTTCCCTCAAATGTTTGCCACACCGGAAAACGCCAAACGCAAGGCCGCGCAGGTGGAAGAAGCCGAACGCCAGCGGCAGATTATTGCTGACTATCGCCGTCAACAGGAACTGGTACAACAGCAAGCGGACGCGGCAGCAAACAGCTACGTGGTGAAAATCGGCAATGATGCTATCGATCTGGCAAAGCTCACCAGTCACCAGCTACGTGAATTAGCGGAAGAAAATGGCGTAAATCCTTACTCACTTCCCCCGAATCCCAACGATATGCGGCGCTATCTGGTCGATCACTTCAATCAACGGAAGATGCAGGCATGAGCGAAAAAATATTACGTGAAAAAGCGGTATGCGAAAAAGTGTCTCTTGATCGTGGAACCGTGCGCGTGATGTGGGAAAGCGGCCAATTCCCTGCACCATTCAGCATCACGGGAGGCCGCGCCGTTGGCTGGCGCGAAGCTGATATCGACGAGTGGATCGTTAAACAGTCCAGAGCGAAACGCCGTGCAGCCGTTATCGCCCGTCAAGTTTGTGAAAAACCAGAGCCGACCATGCCAGAAGCAATCAGCATGTTGGCACAGCCTCTTTTTGAGCAGGAGTAAACACGGTGGGATACGGCTTAATTGATATTGCGGCACAAACACGCCAGCAAGGGTTACAAGGTATGCAACAGGCAGCAGAGCTGGAGCAGCAGCGGGAATCGGCTAACGAACAACTCAAAACCCAGCAGAAAATGGCCGCCAACCAGATGAAAGGCACGATGGCGGGAATGGGCGCGGCTGGCGGTGCGGCTATTGGTGCCTCATCTGCCGCGATGGGTGCAACGTATGGTTCATGGGCTGGTCCGGTTGGCATGGGCGTAGGCGCAGCAGTTGGCTTGATTGCAGGCTCACTATTTTCATAATTTGGGGATTATTATGGCTGATGTAAGAGGATTAGCGGACGGCTTCCTTGCCGGATTCAATACGATGGATAACGCGCTACAGCGTCGTGAAGAATCAGAACTACGGCGCTTTATGTTGGATCAGCAGCAGAAAAATGCCGACAGAAACTATGACATGGCGGTCAATACCCAGAACTGGCAGAAGTCTACCGATGAGCGCGATTACAATAATCGGGTTCAACAACAGAAAATCGAGCAGGAAAATAAGGTTCAGGATCTCGCACTGGACAAACGCCGCGTCGATATCTCAGCGGGGAGTCTGGCCGTTTCTCAGGCGAGTGAGAAACGACAGCAGCGGCAGCAGCAACTACAGGAGATGACCACACGCTATGGGAATCTGGTTGAGGGCATTACGCTATCTGCCCGTGCCGGAGACAAAGACAGCGCCACCCGCCTGTGGTCACAGCTTCCCCCTGATGCGCAACAGTTTTACACCGCGTTGAATCCTGACTTCCTGACCAATTCCAACGCCGCACAGAGCGCCCTATACCTTAAATCACGTGCACCGGCGCTGATGTCCGGGCAAATCAACCCAGATGACCCGAAGGTGATTGCCGCCACAAACAGCATTCTTCAGCCGGAATTAACGATACGACCTGGTGAACTCGCCGACGATGGCAAGCCAATGAAAGCGCGGGAACTGACGCACATCATGCCCGATCCGCGCGGTGGTGATAATTTTTACTTTGGCGTGACCGTAACACGGGAAGATGGCTCCACGTATCAGGCTCCGATCACACGTAACCGCTCTACCGATCCCAACGACCCACCGTTACCGCTGTCCAGCGAACAAATCATGAGGACGTTATCACAGCGCTCCCATCTGCTGGGGATGGCACACCCCAATCTTGAAGAAACCGATCCTTATACCGAGCCAGACCCGAACGCGCCTTTTATGCCGGTACAAGACTACATGCAAGTGCCGCAACATATCCGTTTCCAGCAAATTACCGCAGGGAAAACGCCCGCTGATATTGTTAATGACTACAACGCTTCCGGTATGGAGCGGCAAAAGTATCTGGGCGAAGTGAAAAAACAGCAGCAAGCGTCTACTGATGGCAAGTTGCAAAGGCAAGACGTGGTTGAAACATATGACCAGCAAATCAAGACTATTGACGGCCTGCTTACCGATCCGGGCTTTAGTACCTCAGTCGGTGCCGGATTGGGTGTGGTTACCAAACATATTCCAGGCACCGAAGCAGCAAGCTGGGATACACGTTTTAAACAGTTTGGTGGGCAAAATTTTCTCAGCGCCATTCAGGCATTGCGTGGTATGGGGGCGCTGTCTAACGCTGAAGGGGAACAAGCTCGTATTGCCGTGTCGGGATTAAGTGCTAGCCAGTCCGAAGAAGAATTTATCCGCCGCGCCAATGACCTAAAAACCTTTCTGACGGATAAGCGAGATCGTTATGCGACTGCTTACGGGATGAACACCCATCAAGGGCAGGAGCAAGGCGAGCTGAAAACATTCGGCGGCAAACCCTTTTCTAATGAGCGTGTGGCCAACGCCAGCAAATGGGCGAAAATGCCAGGCGCGACGGTGGAAAAAGTGGAAGGTGGTTATGCTGTTCGCCTGCCGTCTGCTGGTGGTCAGCAACAACCTATTCCACCAAACCAGCCTGATAACACAACGGTAGCCGGCGCATCTGCACAACCCAACAATCCAGCAATACCGCAAACGGCGATCGACATGCTGCGCCAGCGACCAGATACCGCCCACCTGTTCGATCAGACCTTTGGACAAGGTGCCAGTCAGCACTATCTTGGAGGGCAACCTTCCCCAAAAGATGAAGGGCTGATCGGTGGTGGTCAGCCCGAATTTACCCCAGACGTGCCGCAATATGCCCAGAGTATGAAAAAATCCCCACAGCAGCCCATTCCCCCCACAGCAGAGCCGACCATTCAGGAACGCATCATGACGCAGGCCAGACAGTCGGGCATTCATCCTGAAATGGGCGCGGCCAGAGAATTCAGTACGGTTGACTGGAATTCGATGAAATCCAATCTGAAGCACCTGAGACCGGAGCAGCAACAGCAGATCGCCCAGCAGATAGCGAACAAGTTTGGCGGCAGCACCAGACAGGACGAGCAAGGGCGGCTCTTTGTGACTGTCCCTAGCGGGGAATACCTGCTTAACGGCGACGGTATGACGAGGGAGGCTGTAGAAGGGTTCGCCAGCACGTTACAGCCACAGCCACAGCCACAGCCAGCGAGTGTTGGCGATCCGGCAGAGGAAGCCAACCCTTACGCACAGTTTGTTACCCCTTCTTCTCCGCAAGACATACCAACCACCAGCCAAGAGGAAAATCCCTACGCGCAGTTTGTCCAGCAGACGCCAGAACCACGCAGCTTACTGCAAGAGGGCTTACTTGGTGTGTCTGAAGCGGGTGGCGCGATTGCACAGGCTGGCGTTAACGTTGCCAACATCATCCCTATGGCTGGCGATGCGGTACAAAGTGCGGCTGCATGGGCAGGTGAAAAAATAGGGATCGGCGACGGCACTTACACCCCTGCTGCCCGTTTCTCGCTCCCTGAGTCCATGCAGCCACAGACTGAAGCGGGACGAGTCGCCGCCGATGTGCTGCCCTATTTTATCAACCCTGCGTCACGCGCTCCGGCCGTAGCTGGTGGAGTGATGAAAAAAGCAGGGGATTTTGTCGCCCGAACAGCGGCAGAGAATGCCGTTGGCGCAATGGCAGAAAATAGCGGTAAAAATGATGTGGACGCGATACCGGAAGATTTAGCCATTGCAACTGCGATTGGTGGAACAGTCAAAATGGCAGGTAACGCGATTGGCGCTGGCTACAGGGCGGTGAAAGGCACAATCGCCCCAGAAGCACAGGCGGCTATCGATTATGCGAAACAAAATAACGCCCCGTTGATGACCAGCGACGTGATGCCGCCGCAAACCTTTGTCGGTCGCTCAATTCAGGCCAACGCAGAAAAAATCCCTGCCGTGGGTACAGGACAGATGCGTGCGGATCAGCAAATGGCACGCTCCCGACTAGTGGATGAGTTTTCACAGCGATACGGCGTTTACTCCGCTGCCGATGTGGTTCAGAGCATTAAAGGGCAGAATACGGCTCTTAAGCGTGCTGCTGGCGATCGCTTTAACGAAATCAGAAACAAGATGGATGGTGTTGGCAATGTTCAGCCTCAACGTGCAATTGATGCGATCGACCGAGAAATTACGCAGTTATCACGACTGGGAAAAACCAGCGATGAAGCGACTATTAGCCGTCTGAAAGATTATCGGAGCGAACTAGCAGGGGGAAACGTCAATTTTAGCCTGCTGGATGACTTGCGTACTCAATTCCGTATGGATGTGAAAGGGGAGCGCATGGCGATGCCGGATCGTTCCACAGTATCCGTTAACCGTGTCTATGAAGCCATGACCAAAGATCTTAATAGCGCAGTGAATGGCGCTCTGGGGGAACGGGAGGCATTTCGTTGGGTGCACGCCAAAGCGGTTTATGCCCAGGAAGCGGATAAGGTAAAAGGAACAAAACTAAAAGGCATTCTGGAGAAGGGACACATCACACCGGAAAGCGTCAACTCGATGTTATTTGACAGTAGAAAAAGCCAGATAGAAGCATTGTACAGTTCACTCAACAACAAGGGCAGGCAAGCCGCCCGCGCTGGACTAATCGCCAAAGCGTTAGAAGGCGAGGCTTCTCCTGATCGTTTCTTGCTAAGGCTTACCAAATACTCCGCGAATACAGGCATATTCTTTAAAGGTGAAGAGCGGCAATATCTTACTGGCCTGCAACGTTATTTGGAGAGTACACAACGTGCTTCTCAGGCGTCAGTGACCTTGCCTAATGGGCAGGTGGTGGCGCAAGCTGGTTCCGTTATGGGACCGGGGTTAGCGGGTGTGTTTGGTGGTCCCGTACTCGCCGCAAAGGTAATAGGCACAATGGGAGCCTATGGCGCGGTTGGGCGAATATACGAAAGCCAACCGGTACGGGATGCGCTACTAAGACTGGCGAACACACCCAAAGGAAGCACGGTATTTGAGCGCAACCTTGAAGCGGTAAACCGTGCGATTACGGCTACCGCTCAAGGGATGGTGGAATAACGGTTACAAGCCACGGATGGCTCAGAATATCGTTTTAAGGGAAAAACCAACTATGCAGGCGGCTATTATCGTCAACGCGGTTAATATCTTCTTTGATAACTCTGTTAATTCGTTCAGTTTCTTGTCTATTTCAGTGGGTTCGGCTTCATTATCAAACTCTGTAGGTGTATCTTCTATAACCTCAACTGGTTCAATCGTGAAATTATTTTTCTCTATATTCAGAGAGGAAATAAACGAAAGTCTTTTCTCCTCACTATTTGGATCAATAATAACATCTGGCAGCTCACGATATATAGGATGGCAAGGTATCCATAGACCGATAATTGCAGAGTTGTATCCCTTATCGACTTTATCAACAAGAAGGGAGAAATCTTTTTCTGGAATGTAGAAATTAAATCCAAGTATAAGGTGGTTCTCTGTGGATGAGCCCACATAGCTCATAGGTTGAAAATAACCAGAAAATTCATCGAAGTAACACCCTTTCTCTATGGGGAATATGCTAAACTCTATTTTTTCAATGAATTGCACGGAAAATCTATCTTCAGGAGAGTTGCTGTCTTGGTTATCAGTATAGATATTACAGTTAAAATCTTTACTATCCGCCTCTATTTTTATACAGCGTTCAGATTTTCCCCTAAGAGTCATTAGGTTATTGCTTTTTTCGCCAGCATCTAAATTCAATGTTTTTATTATCTTATTGCAATCATATGCTGATAAACCAGATACAGCCGTTAATTTTAATGAAGTTGCACGGAAATGAAATAGTTCACAAGCAAGAGGAACGCCTTTGTCGTCTAGTTCAGTAGTTATAATTGAGGCTGTTTTTCTATAAAAACGTCTCCATTGAAAGTCATTTTCATTCCTTATTGTTGAATAATATATCCAATAAAAATGAGGTCTTAATGTCCAGCATAATCGAACACACCTTACGTTTACACGAAGCCAGAAGCGCCAGCGCGTTTACCTCATCCTGCCGTGGTGGCGGTAAAATAGGCCGCGATCAGTATCTGGGAGCGTTATCTACCGCCAGCTTACACAATCCCGTAGGCTATGACCTGTTCATGCTCCGATACAAATCTGATACCCCAGCCAATGAAAGATTGCAAGCAGCGGTTAAAGAGTGGGTACATTTACAACGGAACACACCGGATCACGCTGTAGCAGCCTGCCTACTGGCTATCAATCTGGCAGTCTACCGCCCATTACCTCCACAACTCGCCCGACGCGCCAGCTTGTTACGCCGCTATGGTGCCAAAGCTGTTCGCACCAAGAACCTGATCGGCGGCCTCAGCGCAGAGAAAAAACGCCTTGAGAACAAAACCAGCAGCAAGATAGCGCAGGAACGCGCCGCCACGCTCGACAATCAGATAGTGTTGGAGAAGGCTTCACTCCGGCAGTGGTCAGAACAGGAAGCCGGTAATAGCGATGTATGCCCATGTTGTAAAGGTTCAGGCGAACAAGCAAAAAAGCCGGGCAGTCTCTGTCCTGAATGTGGTGGCGCTGGCCGACTGGTATCTACAATCGACGATATCAGAAAATCGCTATCTGTAACTGGCGTGAAAATTAATGAAGAAAGCTGGCGGGTTGACTATGTGCCGTTGGTCAATAGCTGCCTTCACTGGCTGGATGTGGAATATCACCAGGCTATCGAACAGTTGAAGAGAAAAATCCGGCAAGAAGAAAATGCGCTGGTGTAACTGCGAAAAAAACTGCGCAGCTCTGCGAATTGTGCGATTCGCAAAACGGAACGCACTGGAATTCGCAAACGGCCTGTAACCCTTGCCATGTCTGCATCTATCCATAACATGCAATTCGCCGTTGCGTAGGCGTTCGCAGATCTTTTCGTATTGATCATGGGGGAAAATTGCGAAACCGAACACGGCGTTACACCACATCACTTCCTTTCATTGAGCACGATACCCTCACCCTCCTGAAAGACGTTTCCGTTAACCTTCACATACCCATCATCCCCGCAACCTTCACACGGTGTGATGACGGTTTTACTGTTACCCTCAACGGAAACACGTTCCCCCTCTTTCTCGTCACTACACAAGCGAGTTACGGCACACGCTATTGGTATCAATGCCCCCAATGCGGAAAGCGTTCGACCAAGCTGTACGTTGATTCAGATAGGCTCACCTGCCGAACGTGCTCCGGCCTTTGCTATGCCAGCCAAAGTGAAAGCCAGTTAAAACGCTGGCGGCGGTTGGTACACATGGAAAATATGGCAAAGCTGGAACTGTGGCCGGATTACTGGAATCAGATAGCACGGGTGGGGTTTAGCATGTCCAGACTTCCAAAACCCGCAGGTATGCGAGGCGACACGTTCCGCAGGAAATATCTGGAACTGATCCGGCTCAGGGTTAAGTGTCTGGAAGCCCACCAGCGTTTAGTACATGGAAAGCGCTGATGTCGCTCCGAGTAGCAGCATAAAAGTAGCGTGTCTTATACGTGCCATATCCGCAGGTAACAATTGGTGGTGTAGTCAACGGTGTAGTCAGTTTAAATAAAAAACGCCCGTCATTTCTGACGAGCGCCTTATAAAACAATGCGATACAAACTGTTATCAGTTCATGCCGTATTTTTTCAATTTCTTACGCAGAGTACCGCGGTTGATGCCCATCATCAGGGCAGCGCGGGTTTGGTTACCGCGGGTGTATTGCATCACCATGTCCAACAGTGGCTGTTCAACTTCAGCCAATACCAGCTCATACAGGTCACTTACATCCTGACCGTTCAATTGAGCAAAATAGTTCTTCAGTGCCTGTTTAACCGAGTCGCGCAGGGGTTTTTGGGTTACCTGAGCCTGAGAGTTTACAGTGGAAACGGTCAGTACGTCAGAATTCACGCGTTGTTCGAACATAGTTCTGTCAGCTCTTTTTCTGTTTACGCAAGATTTTCAAAATATGCCTTCAACGCCTCCAGCTGCTCGCTGGCATCCTCAATGGCGTTGAATGTGCGCCTAAACTGGTCGTTTGGGGCATGCTCCTGGAGATACCAGGATACGTGCTTACGAGCAATACGAAATCCCTTGCCTGGACCATAAAAGTCGTGCAATTCCCGTATATGCTCGATCAACAAGCGCTTGACCTCTACCAACGGCAGTGGTGCCAGCAACTCCCCTGTGTCCAGATAATGCTGGATTTCCCGAAAGATCCAGGGTCTTCCCTGAGCGGCTCGTCCTATCATCAGGGCGTCAGCCCCGGTGTAGTCAAGAACCGCTCTGGCTTTATGCGGGTCTGTAATGTCGCCATTCGCAATAATAGGAATGGAAACGGCCTGCTTAACTGCCCGAATGCTGTCGTATTCCGCGGAACCATTGAACAGGCACGCACGGGTGCGTCCGTGAATGGTTAACGCCTGAATGCCACAGTCTTCAGCCAGTTTGGCAATTTCTACACAGTTACGATGCTCTGGTGCCCAGCCGGTACGGATCTTCAGTGTCACCGGTACGTCTACCGCTTTCACTACCGAAGAGAGGATCTGTTTGACCAAATCCGGATACTGCAATAACGCAGATCCTGCCATCTTGCGGTTCACCTTCTTCGCCGGGCAGCCCATATTGATGTCAATGATCTGCGCGCCGGAATCAGCGTTGATTCCCGCTGCCGCCGCCATCTCATCGGGGTCACAACCGGCAATCTGCACGGCCCTGATACCCGGTTCATCGCTATGAACCATTCGCAAACGCGACTTGTCTGAACGCCACACTTCCGGGTTGGAAGAAAGCATTTCAGACACGGTCATTCCAGCGCCCATCGCGTGACAGAGTGCTCTAAATGGGCGATCGCTAATACCAGCCATTGGGGCTGCTATCAAACGATTGGTAAGCTGAAATTGTCCAATGTGCATAGACAAAAATTGACCATACTGTGCCTGCAAGGGCGCGTATATTACGCATTTTTTACGTCAGATGAAAGGCCAAACTTTGACCAATTTACGGCTATCGATCAATGAAAATGCAGTTCGTAGAAGCATATGAAAATATTATTCATATTTAACAGTATGTTATGTTTTTGTGTCGATTTTTTGCTCTGTAAAATATTCATCTGCTTACAGAATTTTATCTGTAAGCGTGGTCGTTTTTACTGGAGATACAACAGGCTAGCAATGCTTTATCAGTGAAATACGTTGGTGAATGCGGCAAAAAAGGGCATCAATTTAACCGAGGCTGGCCAGTAGATGCTCTGACCAGCCTCGCGGAATCGTTTAATGGATGATGATTCGGCCATTAAGCGGCTGTATGGGGCGGTTATTGGCGTGATGCATGACTGAGCTGAACTGATTTATTTGTTCAGCAGAGGCGGTGACGGGATTCTCCAGCACCAGCCAGCGGATGCCTTCTGAGCACGGTGGCGTAGTGAGTGACCCACTGAACCGATAGTAGTTTAATGAGGTCGGTAACAGGGCCTGAATTGCAATCGGCGTTCGTACGTCCTCTACCTGATCGACGCGAGCCGGAATCTGCTGCCATGCCGTGGCTAGCGGTAGATTGGCTGCTCCTTCCTGAAACATCAGCGCAATAACGGTGAGTGCGCCATCTGCGTTTTTATAGACAAAATGGCCTTCCAGTGGAAATTGCTTACCATCAATTTCATTTTCACTCGGTGCGTGAAAGTGGAATTGCTGCAAGGTGAATGTCTCGTTATCCAGTAGCAGCGTATTCCCCGGACCGACGTTCACCTGAATGGTGTGCCCGTTGTTGATAATCTGCTGGGTTCCAGACTGGAAAGCCAGCTGTAGGGGATCGTGTTGGGCGTTGAGCGCTTGCCGGATATTGATAGGAGATTGATTTTTCCCCGTCTCACACAGCGAGAAGTCTGGGGAAAGTTTTCCCCAGTGCGCCGGATCGCCGTCGCCTTCGTAGCCCCAGTGAACCGGATCGGCCGCCAAGGCGGAAAAGCTGGCGGATAGCATCAATACGACAGAGAGTTTACCTTTCATTTTTCATCCCTTGAAAATAATGATATGGCATCGTTGAGCGCCGGGCGCAGGTGACGTCCAGTCGCTTGCCGAGCTGAATAATACGCCTGTTTATGGGGATCAATCGTGGGATATAGCAGGAAGAAGTGTGCCCACCGTTGTATAGACGGTGGGCGGGACTCGCGGGATAATGTTATTACGAGGCGCGGCGTTGGCCGGTAATGCGGCACCACTCTTCGCGTTCAGCAACCGGATCGAGTGTGAACTTGTCTGCGTACGCTTCTGCGACGCCTTCAGCTTGCGTTGCCAGCACGCCAGACAGGCCGAGGTGACCGCCTGCTTTTGGTAAATCGCTAATCAGCGGTGCCAGTTCGCGTAGCGGGCCTGCAAGGATGTTGGCGACGACGACATCGGCAGACAGGTCGGCAGGCTGGTCTTTCGGCAGATAAAGCTCAAGACGTTCGGAAACGCCGTTGCGCTGTGCGTTGTCGCGGCTGGCCTGAATCGCCTGCGGATCGATATCAATCCCGATAGCGCGTGCTGCACCCAGTTTCAGAGCGGCAATCGCCAGAATGCCGGAACCGCAGCCGAAATCGATGATGGTTTTCCCTTCCAGATCCAGCCCGTCGAGCCATTGCAGGCACAGCGCGGTCGTTGGATGGGTACCAGTGCCAAATGCCAGACCGGGATCGAGCATGACGTTGACGGCAGTTGGGTCAGGAATGTCACGCCAGCTTGGGCAAATCCACAAACGTTTGCCGAACTGCATCGGGTGGAAGTTGTCCATCCACTCGCGTTCCCAGTCTTTATCTTCCAGTTGTTCGATTTTGTGTTTAAAACCGACGCCCAGCAGCGGTTCTTGCTCTAGCATGGCGACAACGTCATTCATGTCGGTTTCGGCATCGTACAGGGCAATCGCGTCGGTATCGCCCCACAGACGGGTCTCGCCCGGCAGCGGTTCAAACACGGGAGTATCGTGCGTATCCTGAAACGTAACGGATACCGCACCGCTTTCCATCATGGTGTCACCCAGTTGTTCAGCAACTTTTCCTGAGGTGTTTATTTTTAATTGAATCCACGGCATAGCAGTCTCTATTACATTTAAAGTGAAGATGAAGCGGCAACCGGCGCGGGTGGGTTATGACCAAAGCGGTTGCCAATAATAAACGCCATCAGGCTGAGTAACAGCGATGGCACAATCGGGTGATACCCGGCCAGATGAAGATTGAAGCTGGCCAGTAAGGTATAGCAAATAGCGCCGGTGAACATGGCGCTAAGCGCACCCGCAGCGTTCGCGCGTTCCCAATACAGGCCCAGCACCAGCGGCCACAGGAACACCGCTTCCAGCCCGCCAAACGCCAGCAGGTTCAGCCAGATAATCATCTCCGGCGGCCGTAAGGAGGCCAACAGCACCAGTAGCCCCAATAACAAGGTTGTCATGCTGGACAGGATCTTGATGCGACGTTCGTTATGGATCTGCTCAGGACGGACGCTGAGATAGAGATCCTTGATGATCGTGGCAGACGCCTGAAGCAAATGCGCATTAATGTTCGACATGATAGCGGCCATTGGCGCAGCGAGAAAGATCCCAGCGGCCAGCGGCGGCAGTACCGTGACCATCAGTGCGGGCAAAACCTGATCGGGAATCGTCAGGTTTGGCATCACGGCACGCCCCAGCGCCCCGGCCAGATGCATGCCGAGCATCAGGATGCCAATGACGATGGTACCGATAATAATCCCGCGGTGCAGCGCTTTGCTGTCGCGATAAGAGATACAGCGCACAGCGGTGTTCGGCAGGCCAATAACACCGAAGCAAACTAGCACCCAGAATGAAGCCATAAACGGCATCGACAGAATGCCGCCGCTGCCCTGTGGCGAGACCAGCATTGGGTCGATCTGTTGCAGTTTATCCACCGCGCTGTGTAAGCCGCCAGCGGCATAAATCACGCCGACCAGCAGGATGACCGTACCGATCAACATCACGATGCCCTGCATCGCATCATTGAGCACGCTGGCGCGGAAGCCGCCAAACGTGGTGTACAGCGCGATGGTGACGCCGAAAATCAGCAGGCCGATGTCATAAGGAATGTTCGCTGCGGTTTCCAGCAGGCGTGCGCCGCCGATGAACTGCACGGCCATCGCGCCGATAAACGCTACCAGAAGACTGATGCTCGCGAACCACACCAGCAGCGGGCTGTTGTAGCGGGCGTACAGCATGTCATTCAGCGTAATGGCGTTGTAGCGCCGCGCCAGAATGGCGAACTTTTTCCCCAGAATGCCCAGCGACAGCAGCATGGTGGGAAGCTGGATCATCGAAAGCAGCACCCAGCCCAGCCCGTATTTATAGGCGGCACCCGGTCCGCCGATAAAGGAGCTGGCGCTGACGTAAGTACCGATCAACGTCATTGCCAGAACAAACCCACCCATTGAACGGCCGCCGAGGAAGTATTCGTTAAGAAAGTTGCCCGCCTGACGGCGACGGTATGCATAGACCGACAGTCCGAAGACCAGCAGTAAATAGCCAATCAGCGGCAATAAAATTTCAATTTGCATCATCACTCTCCAGTGAGATATCGCGGAAAATGACGCGCACCATTAGCCAGCACAGCAGCGTAAACACGAGCGGCAGCAGCAGGCAGGCCATCTCAAACCAGTGTGGAAGGCCGGTTATCCCTTGTGTGTTATCAGGCAAATAGGCGGCAAGCGCCCAGGCCACTAAATAAACCAGCGTCAGGCCGAAAGCCCATCGGGCCTCTTTGTGCGCCTGAGGAAAGCGTGTATCCATGTTCTTCTCCACCGTAAATGGGAGCATAGGTATTGTTATGAGCGTCGTGATGACGAAAGCGGGAATTTTACGGCATGTAGGCCAATTGACTAGTAAGAATTACGCCATACGCGTAAAAGTCAGTTGCAGAGTACTCAGCATTTGGTGAAAAAAATGCTTTATCAGGATGAGCCAAAAAGCAGTGCGGCATGGCATATCATCGTTTAAGCATTGAGATGCACGGGGTGACCACAGGGGTGAGGCGACCTCCCCTGTGTTTCCCCTAACAACGGACTTGAGTGACTCATATTAGGAATACCGCTTCCTTATTTCGGCAATATCACCGATCGATAAGAGCGGAAATAGAAGATGTCTCGCCACAAAATAATACTAAGGGAGTATGTGATTTGTTGATATTGAGGTAATTGGCGAATGATGGAAGTAGCATCGCATAATTTTCTCAGGGGAAAGCATACTATGCCGCTATTATTTCCCCTTCTGGTACGACAACGCTGAATATTGGTGATGTGAAAGCGAAATAATAGCCGAATCAACCCCATCGGCGATGCTGCCCATTATGTTGCTTATGTATCGGTGGATATAAAAATCAGGTGATTCATCATGTCGTGGCTTCCCGCTATCTGTGCGGTATGGTGTCTGCCGTCTATGTTAAAGATGAACCAAAAGGAGTCGTTATGTCAGTTTCAGCAAGAAATCAGCTTTCGGGTGTTGTGTCTTCTATTGTTGAAGGTGCAGTAAACAATGAAGTCGCATTGACGCTGGAGAGCGGAGATAAGTTAACGACAGTCATTACACGGACCAGCTGTGATTCGATGGCGTTGGCTGTCGGCAAGCCCGCCATTGCGTTGGTGAAAGCGCCTTGGGTTATTTTGGCATCAGCCGAATGTGGCTTGAATTTTTCTGCTCGCAACCAGTTTCACGGTAAGGTGAGTTCTGTCACTAAAGGTGCTGTAAACTCAACGGTACAACTGGTTACCGGTGGTGGTTTGACGCTGACCTCAACCGTGACCAATGAAAGTCTGGAAGAGATGAACATTGAGGTGGGCAGTGAATTGATCGCATTGGTGAAGGCTTCCAGCATTATTCTGGCTACCCGGAAATAATTACTGCTTTCTTTAGCGAAGCATATCGTGCTTAGCCGATAAACAACCGACGGATACGGATTTATCGGCTTATTCTTCCCCTCAGATTATTTACCCCTTCTTGCCTGTTCCCTTTATATCTTGATAAAACGCGCCGTATTTATCGTTCTGATTATCAACATTGGGTAGCGCTGGAAATGTGATCCGGGTGATTGACCCTGAATGAGATTATTTAAGGTATATACATACGCATTAATAACAAAAGGCCAGCATAAGCTGACCTTTTGACTCGATTGCGCAGTATTTACTGCAAGCCGAGTTTCTTCTCCAGATAGTGGATGTTCGTGCCACCTCTCTGGAAGTTTTCGTCGCTCATGATCTTCATCTGAAGTTCGATGTTGGTTTTGATGCCATCGATGATCAGTTCAGCCAGCGCGTTCTTCATACGGGAAATTGCGATTTCGCGCGTTTCACCGTAGGTGATCAGCTTGCCGATCATGGAATCGTAATACGGCGGTACGGTATAACCGGCATAAATATGCGATTCCCAACGGACACCAAAGCCACCCGGCGCGTGGAAACGCGTGATTTTACCCGGGCTTGGCAGGAACGTATTCGGGTCTTCCGCGTTGATACGGCATTCTACCGCATGGCCGCGAACCTTAACGTCTTTCTGCTTGATCGACAGCGGCTGACCGGCAGCAATACGCAACTGCTCTTTGATCAGATCCACGCCGGTAATCATTTCGGTGACCGGATGCTCTACCTGAATACGGGTGTTCATTTCAATGAAGTAGAACTCACCGTTTTCGTACAGGAACTCAAACGTACCCGCACCGCGATAGTTGATATCGATACAGGCTTTGGCACAGCGATCGCCGATATTGCGGCGCAGCTCGTCCGTAATGCCCGGTGCTGGCGCTTCTTCCACCACTTTCTGGTGGCGACGTTGCATGGAGCAGTCACGTTCGGCCAGATAGACGGCGTGTCCCTGACCATCGGCCAGAATCTGAATTTCCACGTGACGTGGGTTTTCCAGATATTTTTCCATGTAGACCATGTCGTTGTTGAAAGCCGCTTTGGCTTCCGCACGGGTCATGTTGATGGATTGTTCCAGCTCTTTGTCGCTGCGCACTACACGCATACCACGACCGCCGCCGCCGCCAGAGGCTTTGATGATGACCGGATAGCCGATGCGTTTTGCATGAACACGGTTAGCGTCCATGTCGTCGGTCAGAGGGCCATCAGAACCGGGTACGGTTGGAACACCCGCTTTTTTCATGGCGGTGATGGCTGACACTTTGTCGCCCATCAGGCGAATGGTTTCTGCGCGTGGGCCGATGAAGATAAAGCCAGAGCGTTCAACCTGCTCGGCAAAATCCGCATTTTCGGACAGGAAGCCGTAGCCTGGGTGAATCGCGACGGCACCCGTGATTTCCGCAGCGGAAATAATCGCTGGGATATTCAGATAGCTTTTTGTTGACGGTGCCGGGCCGATACACACGGTTTCGTCCGCCAGCAATACGTGTTTCAAATCGCGATCCGCACTGGAGTGAACGGCGACGGTTTTGATGCCCAGTTCTTTACAGGCACGCAAAATACGCAGCGCAATCTCTCCGCGGTTAGCGATAACGATTTTATCTAGCATGATAAGCCTCGTTATTCGATGACAACCAGTGGCTCGTCAAATTCAACCGGCTGACCGCTTTCGACCAGGATGGCTTTAACCACGCCTGATTTGTCGGCTTCGATCTGGTTCATCATTTTCATGGCTTCGACGATGCACAGGGTATCGCCAACGTTGACGTGCTGACCCACTTCCACAAATGCTTTAGCATCCGGGCTTGGGGTGCGATAGAAGGTTCCAACCATTGGAGAACGAACGATGTGTCCACTGATGGCAGCCGGTGCGGCAACAGCTTCCACTGGCGCTGGTGCAACGGCGGCGGCCAGAGCAGGCTGTGGCTGCATCATTGGCGTAGCATAGGCCTGTTGCATCATCGGGTAGTTAACCGCTGCTGGGGCACGACTGATACGTACTGATTCTTCACCTTCAGAAATTTCCAGTTCGGCGATGCCGGACTCTTCAACCAGTTCGATCAGTTTTTTGATTTTACGAATATCCATGGATGTGGTTCCGTACTCTTTTGTTTAATTGGAAGTTGACAGGCGTTTTACCGCCGTCTGTAAAGCATACTGATAACCATCTGCCCCCAGGCCACATATCACGCCGACCGCAACATCAGAAAGATAGGAGTGATGACGAAAAGGCTCACGTGCATGCACGTTGGACAGATGAATTTCGATAAACGGAATCGAGACCGCCAGCAAGGCATCACGCAGCGCAACGCTGGTGTGGGTGAATGCCGCCGGGTTAATCAGAATGAAGTCTGTGTTTCCTCTGGCCTGATGGATGGTATCGATCAGAACATGTTCCGCGTTGGATTGCAGATGGGAAAACTTCACGTTCAATGCCTGCGCCTGAGTTTCCAGTTCGCGGACAATGTCTGCTAGCGTCGTCTTACCGTATTTGTCGGGCTCTCGGGTTCCTAGCAGATTCAGGTTTGGACCGTTCAAGAGCAAAATGTGAAACTTTTCTGCCATTGTGCTGCTATCTCCCGCGATTGACCAAGATTGCCAAAACCGTGTCGCACAAAATAGCGCGAAGCTATTCGTTTGTCACCTTTCGTGATGCAAATTGTCCGACCCGAGAAAGTAAAGTCGTGCATTATAACCATATCGTGGCAATTCGCAGCTAAATACTGGTCTTATCTGCGGAGATATTCCTGCACCAAGGCGTAAAACAGCGTCAGTTTTACTGCGGCTCACAATCGGCTTTTCCTGTGCTAGCGCGGCGTTTAGCGCCACCATTGGCGAAATTTCTTATAACGGAACAGCAGCAATATCAGCGCCGCGAGCGCATACAAAATAGGCTGCGGTGAGAGCGTTTTAACTGACCAAAGATAGTGGATAGGCGCAAGGATGGCGACTAAATAGACGCAATTATGCAATTTTTGCCATTGCGATCCCAACTTGCGCATCATTATCTGTGGCGACGTCACGGCCAGCGCCAGCAAAATCAGCCAGCTTATGACCCCCAGTGTTAAATACGGGCGGGATATCAGTTCTTTACCCAACAACGCCAGATGGTTCAGACCCAGTTCCAGCAACGCATAACTTACCAGATGTAACGTCGCCCAGAAAAAACACCATAGTCCGAGGAGACGGCGGCAGCGAATGAGCAGTGGCTGTTTGCCGTAGCGCGCTAATGGTGTAACCAGCAGCGTCGCCAGCAGCAACTTTAGCGCCATTCTGCCGGTAAAGTGCTGGATATCTTTGGCAGGGTCGGCGCTGAACCACCCCTGATCGACCGACAATATCAACCACAGCAGCGGCAGAAAACCTGCCAGATGGAGTAGCACTTTTAGCCGATTAATATGTTGTAAAGTCAGTCTCATACTGAGGTGAGTTCCTATCCCGGCAGGATGTTATGGCTAAAAATTGTCGCGCAAATTCAGGCCGCGATACAGCGAAGCGACCTGTTCTGCGTAGCCGTTAAACAGCAGCGTGGGTTGACGCTCAACGTTAAGTAAGCCACCGGAACCGATGACGCGCTCTGTGGCCTGCGACCAGCGCGGGTGATCCACATGGGGGTTAACGTTGGCATAGAAACCATATTCGTCCGAGGCCGCCAGATTCCATGTGCAAGGGGGGCGCTCACGAGTGAACCGGATATGTACGATGGATTTGATGTTTTTGAAGCCGTATTTCCACGGTGTGACTAAGCGGATGGGGGCACCGTTTTGCGGCGGCAGTGTCTTGCCATAAACCCCAACGGCCAGCAGCGCCAAGGGGTTCATGGCCTCATCCAGCCGCAGCCCTTCTACATAGGGATAATCCAGCCCGCCGCCCATGAAGCGATCTTTTTGCCCTGGCATCTGTTCCGGGTCGTAAAGCGTCTGAAACGCCACGTAGCGCGCATTGCTGGTGGGGTCGGCGAATTTAATCAGCTTAGCCAGCTCAAACCCAACCCATGGAATAACCATTGACCACGCTTCTACGCAGCGAAAACGGTAGATTCGCTCTTCCAGCGGGAAGCGTTTTAGCAAATCGTCGATATCCAACGTGAGTGGTTTGGCGACATCGCCGTCTATTTTGATGGTCCAGCCTTCTGTTTTTAGCCCGCCAGCATTGGCTGCGGGATCGGCTTTATCCAAGCCGAATTCATAGAAGTTGTTATAGCCCGTGACCTTATCTTCCGGTGTGAGCGGCAGATCGAGTTTCCAGTCAGCAGGTTGGCTAAATGTGAGCGGTTTACCCGGCGGTGCTTTGGGTTTATCACTGCCTTTAAACCAGGCCAGCAGGTCAGCCTGTGCGGAAAGCGGCAATGCGAGCGCTGCCGCAGAAATACCCAGCGCTTTTAAGACGCGCCGACGCTGATAGAAGAGGGCTTCCGGGGTAACGTCGGCTTCCGTGAACTTGCGATGTTTTTGCATGTGAACTCCCGCCAGTCATTATTATTGTTGACGCAAAGTGGCGTTTTTACTGCTTGCCGTTCACTTAGTTACATACTCTAAATAATTCGAGTTGCAGGAAGGCGGCAAGCGAGGGAATCCCGATGAGCTTACTTAAGTAAGTGATTCGGGTGAGTGAACGCAGCCAACGCACATGCAGCTTGAAGTATGACGAGTATAGATGAATTGCGGTAGAAACCGCGGTAGGAGAGAGGAAATACTTTTTTGCAGGGTGTAACAGCGCTCGAGATTACTGATAATGCGTTGAGCGATGATAATGGATAGATCGTAAAGACGCTGTAAATACATCCATGTACGCTCGAGCCGCGACATCCCTGTCGCGGACGCTTTACTCTTCTATTCCATTATCACCGTTTTCGTTCCGCAAATTAATACGTCAACGAAATGCGTTAGCTGATTTTCACCAGCGTGCGGCCAGTGACTTTGTTTTCCAGCAGCGCAGCGGCGGTGGCTGGTACGTCTTCCAGCCCGATTTCCTGCGTGACTTGCTGATAAAACGACTCAGGCAGGATGGTAGCCAGACGCTCCCACGCTTGCTGGCGGCGAGCAAGCGGTGCCATTACGGAATCCACGCCTTGCAGGCGAACATTGCGTAAAATAAATGGCATCACGGTCGTTGGCAGCGCAATACCGCCAGCCAGACCACATGCAGCAACTGTTGCGTTGTAGTCCATCTGTGCCAGCAGCGTTGCCAGCACGTTGTCGCCGACGGTATCAATTGCGCCAGCCCAGCGTTGTTTTTCCAATGGGCGAGGCGTTCCACTGAATTCACTGCGATCCAGTACCTGTTTGGCGCCCAGTTTTTTCAGATAATCGGTATTATCAGCACGGCCGCTGACGGCGGTTACCTGATAACCTAGCTCTGCAAGCAGGGCGACAGCGGTACTGCCAACGCCACCGCTGGCACCCGTCACAATAATGTCGCCGCTTTCTGGTGTCACGCCGCCATCTTCTAGCGCCATCACGCACAGCATCGCGGTAAAGCCTGCTGTGCCAAGGATCATGGCATTACGCGCATCCAGAGAAGCAGGGAGCGGCACCAGCCAATCACTTTTCACACGTGCTTGCTGTGCCAAACCACCCCAGTGGTTTTCACCCACGCCCCAACCGGTCAGGATGACAGGCTGGCCGACGGTAAACCGATCGCTGTCGCTGTGCCCTACCGTACCGACAAAATCGATCCCTGGAACCATCGGGAAATTACGAATAATTTTGCCTTTGCCGGTAATGGCAAGCGCATCTTTATAATTAATGCTGGACCAACTTATATCGACCGTCACGTCCCCGGCGGGAAGCTGCTCTGCGTCAATCTCGCGAATCTGAGCGTGGGTCAGTCCGTCTGACTGTTCAAGAACTAAAGCCTGCATGGGCTATCTCCTGTGGCAGGATTAAAATGGGGAAGTCATTAACGACTATATACCCGTCATACTTCAAGCTGCATGTGCGTTGGCGTCGCTTAGTTACCCGAATCACTTACTTGAGTAAGCTTATCGGGATGCCCTCGCTCGCCGCCTTCCTGCAACTCGAATTATTTAGGGTATAGTTATTACAGGTACTCTTTGTTAATAAAGGTACTATGTTGCTTGCCTATGCGAACTGATAAAAAACAACAAACTCGCAGAAATGACAATTATTTGGAATAGGACGCAGGGATGGGATTTACGACCAGATTCTCGATACTCGTGGTATTGCTGACGGCGCTCGCCATTTTTCTTATGCTTTTCAGTAGCATATTTAGCCTCTGTTACTATAGCCAGTCGCGAACGGAGCAACAACTGCGTGAGGTCACGGCCAGTATCGATCAGGCGTTATTAGTGCAATCGCCTGAAAATATCCAGTATTGGTTGCCGGGGATGATGAAAACGGCGGGTATTGTCGTGCTGGAGATCCAGGATAACGACGCTACCCTCTATTCAATACAGTTGCCTGAGGCCAGTTGGGAACGCACGCATCTCTATCATGAAGTCGAATTCCCGCTGATGCATCATTTGAACATGACGATCGCCTTAAAATATGTCGACCCACTGATTGGTTTACCGCGTTTTGTAGTGTCTACCCTGTCGGTTTTGCTGGCCGCTGGCGTGATGCTCCTGATGCTGTACTTCTCCATCCGCTGGCTCCGCCAGCAGACTGCCGGACAGGAAGAGTTGGAAAAGCGTGCGCAGCGTATTCTCAAAGGCGAACGTGAATCAGTGATGCAGGGATCGGTACGTGAATGGCCCGTCAATACTAGCGGGGCACTCGATCAACTGTTGTCCGATTTAGTGGAAGCGCGTGAGGAACGCGGGCGGGTCGATACCTTAATCCGCGCCTTTGCCGCACAGGATGCTGAAACCGGACTGAATAATCGTCTGTTTTTTGACAACCAACTGACCACGCAGTTGGAAGATGGTGAAGAAGTGGGGACTCACGGTATTGTAATGATGATCCGCGTGCCAGATTTTGAAACGTTGCAGGAGACGCATGGTGATAACAATCTCCTTCAGGAATACCGCTTTACGTTAGTCAACCTGCTGTCGACGTTTGTCATGCGTTATCCCTCCGCACTGCTGGCACGTTATTTCAGCAGCGATTTCACCGTATTACTCCCTCACAGTACGTTAAAGGAAGCCAATGCGATTGCCACGCAACTGGTGAAAGCTATTGATATTCTCCCTGCTTGTCCACTTATCGATCGGGAGGAGATTCTTCACATTGGTATTTGCGCCTATCGCGGTGGGCAAAGCGCTGAGCAGGTCATGGAAAGTGTGGAGGACGCGACGCGTAATGCGGTATTGCAGGGCGGTAACAGCTGGTGCGTGTTTGACAGGCAGGTGCCGGATAAAGGGCGTGGCAGCGTGAAATGGCGAACCTTGCTGGAACAAACGTTGGCGCGTGGCGGGCCGCGGCTGTATCAGAAGCCTGCCGTCACCAAAGAAGGGGTTGTGCATCATCGTGAAATGATGAGCCGGATTTATGACGGAGAACAGGAACTGCTCGCCGCAGAGTACATGCCTTTGGTTCAACAGTTGGGGTTGGCGACCAGCTATGATCGCCAACTTGTCGCTCGTATTGTTGATTTGTCGGCGAACTGGCCCGGAGAAACGCTGGCTTTACCGGTAAGTGTGGACTCACTTTTGCAAAAGCCTTTCTTGCGCTGGCTGAAAGAAATATTGCTGCAATGTCCGAAAACGCAGCGGCAGCGCATTTTATTTGAACTTGCTGAGGCTGATGTTTGTCAATATATCGGTCGCCTGCGCCCGGTTCTTACTGTCATCCTGGGATTAGGCTGTCGCCTGGCGGTAACGCAGGCGGGTCTGACACTGGTTAGCACGACGTATATTAAGTCGCTGCCCGTGGAGGTCATCAAGCTTCATCCCGGTTTGGTACGCAGTCTTGAGCGTCGCCCGGAAAATCAGCTTTTTGTGCAAAGTTTGACCGAGGCCTGTAAAGGCACGCAAACCCGTGTGTTTGCTGCTGGTGTGCGTACCAAAGAGGAGTGGCGGGTGCTGCTGGGCAAGGGGGTTTATGGCGGGCAAGGCGATTTTTTTGCCGCATCAGTCCCCGTAACGGATGAGCTGAAAAAATATTCACCGCAGCATCGTGTTTAGTATAAACGTCCTGTTCAAATTGACGTAGAATGAGGCGTTTGTTAAATCGGTTAGTGTGTGCTTACGTTAGCGCCAATCCGATTAAATGTTAGATTTTATGTCCTGTGTTAGTGCAATTCTGTCGGGTGGACAGGGGTAAAATGCCTTGCTGCCTGAGGAGACGGCATTCTGTGTCTTCTCCCTGATGCCGACGTGCGCAACGCAGACTTATTTTTCACCGAAGCAGAGCCTTTTCGTGCCTTGTCGCTGCTTCGTGTGGTTGGTAAAGTAGGCGGATTTATTTTTCGCCCCCAGCTTGCAGGATTATCCTTTAGTTATGTTTAAGAAATTTCGTGGCATGTTTTCCAACGACTTGTCCATCGACCTGGGTACCGCCAATACCCTAATTTATGTTAAAGGGCAGGGCATCATACTGAATGAACCCTCTGTGGTTGCGATCCGTCAGGATCGTGCTGGTTCCCAAAAAAGCGTGGCAGCAGTAGGCCATGATGCCAAGCAGATGCTGGGCAGAACACCTGGGAATATCGTGGCGATTCGCCCGATGAAAGATGGCGTTATTGCCGATTTCCAGGTCACGGAAAAAATGTTGCAGCACTTCATCAAGCAAGTGCATAACGACAGCTTTATGCGTCCAAGCCCGCGTGTATTGGTGTGTGTGCCGGTCGGTGCGACACAGGTTGAGCGCCGCGCCATTCGCGAATCTGCGCTGGGTGCAGGTGCCCGTGAAGTGTTCCTGATCGAAGAGCCGATGGCGGCTGCGATCGGTGCTGGTATGCCAGTATCTGAAGCGACGGGTTCCATGGTAGTGGATATTGGTGGTGGTACGACGGAAGTTGCGGTGATCTCGCTGAACGGCGTGGTGTACTCCTCTTCAGTGCGTATTGGCGGTGACCGCTTTGATGAAGCGATCATCAACTACGTTCGTCGTAACTATGGTTCACTGATCGGTGAAGCGACGGCAGAACGTATCAAGCATGAAATTGGCTCTGCTTATCCGGGCGACGAAGTGCTTGAGATTGAAGTGCGCGGCCGTAACCTTGCAGAAGGTGTTCCACGTGGGTTCACGCTGAACTCCAATGAAATTCTGGAAGCGTTGCAAGAGCCGTTGACGGGTATCGTCAGCGCAGTCATGGCAGCGTTGGAACAGTGCCCGCCAGAACTGGCTTCCGACATTTCCGAGCGCGGTATGGTGTTAACCGGCGGCGGTGCGCTACTGCGTAACCTGGATCGTTTGCTGATGGAAGAAACTGGCATTCCGGTTGTGGTGGCTGAAGATCCGCTGACCTGTGTTGCCCGTGGTGGCGGCAAGGCGCTGGAAATGATCGACATGCACGGTGGCGATTTGTTCAGCGAGGAGTAATCCTGTCTGGAAAAAGGGGGGACCGGATGGATGAACGCCTGCGTTTTTCATCTCTCGTGGTTACCCCTTTTTTATTTGCCTGTAGCCCTATGGGGCGCTGCTTTGTGACGTTAAAAATCGCCAGGAGCGATTTGAGGTTGCTGTCGAGGAATACGCAAACTTTATGAAGCCGCTTTTTAGCAGGGGACCTTCCCTGCAATTACGACTTTTTCTTACTGTCGTTACCGCGATTGTCGTGATCGTTGCGGACAGTCGGCTCGGTTCGTTCGCCAAAATCAGAACGTACATGGATACCGCCGTCAGCCCATTCTACTTTCTGGCAAATGGGCCGCGCCAGGCTCTGGACAATATGTCTGCGTCGCTGGCCACTCGTGAGCAATTAGGCCTTGAAAATACCGCGCTGCGTCAGGAACTGTTGATGAAAAACAGTGACCTTTTGCTGCTAGGTCAGCTCAAGCAGGAAAATGCACGGCTACGCGAACTGCTGGGCTCTCCGCTGCGTCAGGATGAGCAGAAGATGGTCACGCAGGTGATGTCCGCCGGAACCGACCCTTACAGCGATCAGGTCGTGATTGATAAAGGTCAGACGAACGGCGTGTATGAAGGGCAACCGGTCATTAGCGATAAAGGCGTGGTGGGGCAGGTTGTGGCGGTTGGCCAGTTTACCAGCCGGGTTTTATTGATTTGTGATGTTTCCCACGCGTTGCCGATTCAGGTGCTACGCAATGATATCCGCGTGATTGCCGCTGGTAATGGTTGTACCGACGATCTGCAACTGGAGCATCTGCCTAATAATACCGATATCCGAGTGGGTGACGTGTTAGTCACATCGGGTCTGGGCGGGCGTTTCCCTGAAGGGTATCCGGTCGCGGTAGTGTCATCGGTCAAAGCGGATACGCAGCGCGCTTATACGATAATTCAGGCTCGCCCGACGGCAGGGTTACAACGTCTACGTTATCTATTGCTGCTGTGGGGCGTGGAAAATAACGCCAATACGTCGCTGCCGCCAGCGGAAGTACATCGGGTTGCCAATGAGCGCCTGATGCAGATGATGCCGCAGGTGTTACCTTCACCTGATGAAATGGGGCCGCCGCTTCCACCTGATATCGCTGCGCCCACTGCCGAGTCGCCGAGAGGTCGCCAATGAACCGTTATCGCAGGCATGGCAACTGGATTATCTGGCTGTCTTTTCTGATCGCTATGGTGTTGCAGATTATGCCGTGGCCGGATGAAATCTACATGTTTCGCCCCTCTTGGCTGACGCTGTTTCTTATTTACTGGGTGATGGCATTGCCGCATCGGGTCAATGTCGGGACAGGATTTATATTGGGTCTGATTATGGACCTGATTCTTGGGTCTACACTGGGAGTACGGGCGCTGGCGTTGAGCATTGTTGCTTATCTGGTGGCCTTTAAATTCCAGCTGTTCCGTAATATGGCGTTATGGCAGCAGGCATTAATTGTCATGCTACTGTCGCTGTTGATGGATCTCACGGTGTTCTGGGCGGAATTTTTAGTTATTAATGTCTCTTTCCGACCGGAAACGCTCTGGAACAGCGTCGTTGATGGGGTACTCTGGCCGTGGCTGTTCCTGCTGATGCGTAAAATTCGTCGTCAGTTTACTGTGCAATAAGGTGATTCATGACCCTGCTTTATCTGGCTTCCGCTTCTCCCCGTCGTCGCGAACTGCTTACACAGCTCGACATTCCTTTTGCTGTGCTGAATGCGGCGGTGGAAGAACAGCGTTTACCGGAGGAAGCGGCGGACGTTTACGTTCGGCGTCTGGCGCATGAGAAAGCGGCCGCAGGCGTCGCGATTGCACCGTTAGATTTGCCCGTGCTGGGGGCAGATACCATCGTAGTGCTGAACGGTCAGGTATTGGAAAAACCGCACGACGAAACCCACGCGGCAGAGATGCTGAGCCAACTGTCTGGGAAACAACATCAGGTGATGACTGCCGTCGCGCTGGCAGATAAAGACGATCTCTTGAGTTGTCTGGTGATAACCGATGTCACCTTCCGTCCGCTTTCGTCGCAGGATATCGAGCGATACATTGCCAGCGGTGAGCCGATGGATAAAGCCGGGGCTTACGGTATTCAGGGCAAAGGTGGGTGCTTTGTCCGGTCGCTTAACGGAAGCTATTACGCGGTGGTTGGACTACCGTTGGTAGAAACTCACGAACTATTCAGTAATTTTGCTGCGTTGCGGAGTGCAAGAGGAAAACATGACTGCTGAGTTACTGGTAAACGTTACACCGTCAGAAACGCGCGTTGCCTATATCGACGGCGGCATTCTGCAAGAAATTCACATTGAGCGTGATGCGAAACGCGGCATTGTCGGTAACATTTATAAAGGCCGCGTGAGCCGCGTTCTGCCAGGCATGCAGGCAGCGTTTGTGGATATCGGTCTGGATAAAGCGGCATTCCTGCACGCGTCCGATATTATGCCGCACACCGAATGCGTTGCTGGTGACGAACAGAAGAATTTTCACGTCCGTGATATCGCCGAACTGGTGCGTCAGGGACAGGATCTTATGGTTCAGGTGGTTAAAGATCCGCTGGGAACCAAAGGTGCGCGTCTGACGACCGATATCACGCTGCCATCGCGCTATCTGGTGTTTATGCCCGGAGCCTCGCACGTTGGTGTTTCACAGCGTATTGAGAGCGAAGCGGAACGCGAGCGCTTAAAGAAAACGGTCGCTGAGTATTGTGATGATGACGGCGGTTTTATCATTCGCACCGCTGCGGAAGGGATCGGTGAAGAAGAACTTTCGCAGGATGCCGCGTTCCTGAAGCGTCTGTGGGGCAAGGTCATGGAGCGCAAAAAACGCAACCAGACCAAATGTAAACTCTACGGCGAAGTGGCGCTCGCGCAGCGAATTTTGCGTGATTTCGCCGGTGCGGCGTTGGATCGTATTCGGATTGACTCCCGACTGACGTATGAAGCGCTGCTGGAATTTACTTCCGAATATATCCCGGAGATGACCCGCAAACTTGAACATTATGCGGGCAAACAGCCGATTTTTGACCTGTTTGATGTGGAAAATGAGATTCAGCGTTCACTGGACAGAAAGGTTGAATTGAAGTCCGGTGGCTACTTGATCATCGACCAGACAGAAGCGATGACGACCGTTGACATCAACACGGGAGCATTCGTTGGTCACCGCAATCTGGATGAAACCATTTTCAATACCAATACGGAAGCGACGCAGGCGATTGCACGACAACTGCGACTGCGTAACCTCGGCGGCATCATCATTATCGATTTCATCGATATGAATAACGAAGATCATCGTCGGCGGGTGCTGCATTCACTGGAGCAGGCGCTGAGTAAAGATCGGGTCAAAACCAGTATTAACGGCTTCTCTCAACTAGGATTAGTTGAGATGACGCGCAAACGCACGCGTGAGAGTATCGAACACGTGTTGTGTCACGAATGCCCGACCTGTCATGGTCGTGGTACGGTGAAGACGGTAGAAAGCGTCTGCTATGAAATCATGCGTGAAATCGTGCGCGTCCACCACGCTTATGACACCGACCGTTTCCTCGTCTATGCCTCACCCGCTGTCGGGGAGGCGCTAAGAAGTGAAGAATCGCACGCGTTAGCTGAGGTTGAAATTTTCGTCGGCAAACAGGTTAAAGTACAAATCGAACCCCTGTATAGCCAGGAGCAGTTTGACGTCGTAATGATGTAAATTCGTGCGCTCGTCGTCGGCGACGAAAGAAGGAGAAATTAGTGAGGCGACTGCCCGGAATACTCGTCATCACGGGTGCCACGCTTGTCGTGATGGTTGCGCTGTTAGTCAGCGGCTTAAGACTAGTGCTGCCACAGCTCGATCATTTTCGGCCACAGCTGGTGACCTGGGCGCAGTCTGCTGCTGGCGTCCCGCTCGAAATCGGCTCAATGACGGGGCGTTGGGAATCCTTCGGCCCCACGTTGGAAATTGAAAAATTTCGCACGTCGCTGCCGGAATCAGACTGGCGGGTTGAGCGCATTACGCTGGCACTGGATGTGTGGCAGTCACTGTTGCACGGGCGCTGGCAGTTTCGCGATCTCACGTTTCATCAGTTAAAGCTCGATCTTAATAGCCAATTTAACGGGCAAAAGCAGGATAGCAAACTGATGGAGTCAGGGAAGGTCAGCGATCTTTTCCTGCGCCAGTTTGACCACTTTGACCTGCGCGATAGCCAGATTACCTTTCTTACCCCTTCCGGTTCCCGAGCGGAGCTGAGTATTCCTCAACTGACCTGGTTGAACTCCGACAAACGGCATCGTGCAGAAGGTTTGATCAGCCTGTCGAGTTTTAACGGCCAGCACGGCGTGGTGCAGATGCGCATGGATTTGCACGATGAACGGGGGTTGCTTGGCAACGGCACGTTCTATCTGCAAGCGGACAATATCGATATGAAGCCGTGGCTCAGCCGCTGGATGAAAAGCAATACCGGGCTGGAAAGTGCTGATTTTAGTCTGGCGGCGTGGCTCAATGTCCGTGATGGTGGTATCCACAGTGGTGATGTGCTCCTCAATCAGGGGACGGCAAGCTGGGGCGAAGGTAGCGATGCACATCGCCTGAATGTCGATGACATGACGCTGCATGTTAGTCGTCAGGAAAACGGCTGGCAGGTGGAGGTTCCTGAGTTGAATCTGGCAACGGATGGCATCGCCTGGCCGAAAGGCCGGCTCTCCGCACTCTGGCTGCCAAAAAATGAACACATGCTGGGGCCCGATCGGCAGGAAGAGCTACGCATTCGAGCCAGTAATCTGGCGCTGGAGCGGGTAAGCACGCTGCTTCCACTGTTGTCCGGTACGACGCCAGCTTTGAAAGCGCACTGGGATGAACTGCAACCGAAGGGCACATTGAATGCCGTTGCCGTCGATATCCCTCTGCAACAGCCAGAGAGAAGCCGCTTTCACGCCAATTGGCAGGATGTAAGCTGGAAGCAGTGGAAACTGCTGCCAGGAGTCGATCACTTTTCCGGTTCTGCGCGCGGTAGCGCCGAACGTGGTCAGGTTAGCATCGCGTTAAAACAGAGCACGTTGCCCTATGTGGATATGTTCCGCGCGCCGCTCGAAATCAAGCAGGCCAGCGGCACGATAGACTGGCGTGACGACGAGCAGGGGCTGGCGCTCTGGAGCCATGGTCTGGATGTGCAGGCGAAATCACTGTGGGCTAACGGTGATTTCCGCTATGAACAGCCTACCAAGCAAGAACCGAAGCTGGATATTCTGGCTGGCATCCGGCTGACCGATGCGGCGGATGCCTGGCGCTATTATCCCGAGCTGTTTATGGGCACCGAACTGGTGGATTATCTGAGTGGTGCGCTGAAGGGGGGTCGTGTCGATAACGCGACGCTAATTTTTGCCGGTAATCCGCAGCATTTCCCGTTTATGCACAACGAAGGCCAGTTTGAAGTCTGGGTGCCGGTGAAAGAGGCCACCTTTGAGTTTCAGCCTGGCTGGCCTGCGCTGACGCCGCTGGATATCAATCTGGATTTTGCCAACAACGGTCTGTGGATGTTTGCGCCGCAAACCTGGCTAGGTAAGGTGGCAGGCAAAAATATTAGTGCAGTCATTCCCGATTATGAAAAAGAGATGCTGCTTATTGATGGTGAACTGGATGGTTCAGGGCCTGAAGTGGGCAACTATTTTCATCAGACGCCGCTGAAATCCTCGCTGGGTACGGCACTGGATGAGCTGAAAATTGGCGGGCCGGTAAAAGGCACACTGCATCTGGATATTCCGCTTGTTGGTGATGATGTCCGCGCCAGTGGCGACATTACGCTAAACAATAACAGTCTGTACATCAAACCGTTGGATACCACGATTAAGAATCTCACGGGTAAGTTCCGCTATGAAAACGGCAATTTACGCAGTGAAACGCTACAGGCAAATTGGCTGAATCAGCCGATGGCAGTCAACTTCACAACAGAAGAGCAAGCGAAGGCTTTTTTGGTGAATGTAGGATTGCAGGGTGAGTGGCAACCCGCGCTATTGCCCGGTTTACCGGCATCGGCAAGCAAAGCGCTGTCCGGCACGGCAGGCTGGAAGAGTACGGTTGCTGTCAACCTGCCGCACTCGGGTAAAACCACCTACGATGTTGATGTACAGGCTGATTTAAACAAAGTAAGCAGTCACTTACCTAACCCGCTAACTAAGACAACTGGCGAGAGTTTGCCTCTAGAGGTAAAAGCCAGCGGTGACTTAAATGGTTTTACTATGCAGGGACGGCTGGGTAAGGACAACCACTTCAATAGCCAATGGCTGTTGAAAGGCGATAACGTGACGCTGGCACGGGCAAGCTGGCAAAATGCGGCAACGGCAGCGCCTGCATTGCCAGCAGATGCCGCGCTGGTGCTCGATCTTCCGCCATTGGATGCTGAAAGCTGGCTGGGGCTTTTGCCATCTCTGCGTACCTCGGCGTCAGTGGAAGGGAAAAAAGCGCGGAGTTCTTTTCGTTTCCCTGAAGTGGTGACGCTGCGGACGTCCGAGCTGCAACTGTTGGGACAGCAGTGGCACGATCTGGAAATTACGCGCAAAAATACGCTTGGCGGCAGTGAAGTGCAGGCGAAAGGACGCGAAATTGACGGAACGGTGGCGATACCTAATCGTGGGATGTGGCGCAGCGACATCAATTATCTCTACTACAATCCTCAATGGAAAGGGAATGAAGCGACCAATCCGGTGGCTCTGGCGGAGAAAAAATCGCCGCTGAACGATCCGAGCATCAGCTTTGAAGACTGGCCGTCGCTGGCAGTGAACTGCCGCCAGTGCTGGATTATCGGGCAGAATATGGGGCGTATTCAGGGAACGCTACTACCAGAAAAGGAAAAACTAACGCTGACGGACGGCCTCATTGATACAGGTAAGGCTCGCCTGACGGTCAACGGTACCTGGCAGGAAAACGCAGAAGGCGTACGGACCGCGCTAAAAGGCCGTCTGACGGGGGAGAGTCTGGAGCAGAATGCTAACTGGTTTGGTGTCGATTCACCGCTGAAGGCCGGTTCTTTCGATGTGGATTACGATCTGTATTGGCGTGGTACACCTTGGGCGCCGGATATTGCTAGCCTGAGTGGGATATTGCACACACGCATTGGCAAAGGTGAAATTGCCGAAGTGGGCGCCGGTCAGGCAGGGCAACTGCTGCGTTTATTGAGCTTCGATGCGCTGATGCGTAAGCTGCGGTTTGATTTTAGCGATACGTTTGGTCGGGGGTTCTATTTCGACTCGATTCGCAGTACTGCATGGATTAAAGACGGCGTGCTGCATACTGATGATATGCTGATCGACGGGCTGGAGGCGGATATCGCGATGAAAGGCGATCTCGACCTCGCTAAGCGACAGGTCAATATGGAAGCAGTTATCGCCCCGGAAATTTCTGCGACGGTGGGTGTGGCGACCGCATTTGCTGTCAATCCGGTTATAGGGGCCGCGGTGTTTGCTGCCAGCAAAGTGCTGGCACCGCTATGGAACAAGATTTCGCTGATTCGCTACCAGATTTCCGGTAGCCTCGATCAGCCAAAGATTCAGGAAGTGTTGCGTGAGCCGAACAAGAAGAAAGGCGAATAATGCCGTTAGGGCAGCGCAGTATACTCAGCCGATTATCTGATAAAGAGTGAAAAACTATGAGCCTTTCGTTTGTCAGTGAGCAGTTACTCACCGCCAATAAATTGAATCTTGACGATCTCGCCGCTGTGCTGGGGTCGCTTAATGAGCGTCGTCTGGACTATGCCGATCTCTATTTCCAGTCCAGCTACCATGAATCCTGGGTACTGGAAGATCGCATCATTAAAGACGGGTCTTACAATATCGATCAGGGCGTGGGTATCCGGGCGATTGACGGTGAAAAGACCGGGTTTGCGTATGCCGATCAGATCACGTTGAATGCATTACATCAGAGTGCGCAGGCAGCACGCAGTATTGTACGGGAACAGGGTACTGGAACGGCGCATACGTTGGGTGAAGTGTCACATCGTGCGCTCTATCCAACGTTGAATCCGCTGGATAGTCTGACGCGTGAGGATAAAATTGCACTGTTGCAACGTGCGGATACAGTTGCTCGTGCTGCGGATACGCGGGTGCAGGAAGTGTCAGCGAGCCTGACTGGCGTGTATGAACTGGTGCTGGTGGCTGCGACCGATGGCACGCTGGCGGCGGATGTGCGTCCACTGGTGCGTCTGTCAATCAGCGTGCTGGTTGAAGCTGAAGGTAAACGTGAGCGCGGTAGCAGCGGCGGCGGCACGCGTGGCGGCTATGCGTATTTCTGGGAAGTGACGGACGGCGAACCGCGCGTCGATGCGTGGGCGAAAGAAGCTGTGCGCATGGCGCTGGTTAACCTGTCGGCGGTGGCCGCACCCGCAGGGCCGATGCCTGTAGTGCTAGGCGCAGGTTGGCCGGGCGTGTTGCTGCATGAAGCGGTGGGTCACGGCTTGGAAGGTGATTTTAACCGTCGCGGTACGTCAGTGTTCAGCGGGCAGATGGGTAAACTCGTCGCGTCAGAGCTGTGTACGGTGGTGGATGATGGCACGTTGAGCGGACGTCGCGGCTCTCTCTCAATGGACGATGAAGGCGTTCCAGGGCAGTACAATGTCCTGATTGAAAACGGTATTCTTAAAGGCTACATGCAAGATAAGCTGAATGCTCGCCTGATGGGCGTTGCGCCGACGGGCAATGGTCGCCGCGAATCTTATGCGCATCTGCCGATGCCGCGTATGACCAACACCTATATGCTGGCTGGCAAATCCACGCCGGAGGAGATTATCTCCAGCGTCGAATACGGTCTGTATGCGCCAAACTTTGGCGGGGGTCAGGTGGATATCACTTCTGGCAAGTTCGTCTTCTCGACGTCCGAAGCGTACCTGATCGAAAAAGGTCGTATCACCACGCCAGTCAAAGGTGCGACGCTGATTGGCTCTGGCATTGAAGCGATGCAACAGATCTCTATGGTCGGCAACGATCTGGCGTTGGATAAAGGCGTCGGTGTGTGTGGTAAAGAAGGGCAAAGCCTGCCAGTCGGCGTGGGTCAGCCTACGCTGAAGCTGGAAAGCCTGACCGTTGGCGGCACGGCGTAGTTTGCTCTGATCCTCCTTTAAAACCGCGCTTTATGAGCGCGGTTTTTTTCTTGGGTTGTGAGGTAATGGAGTAAAAAATCAGGAAACCGCGGCAATAATCGACTTGAGCTGCTGGATGTGTATTTCATCTCGCTGTACCAAGACGTCTTCCTTAATTTTGAGAACAATGCCTTTTAACAGGTCTGTTGTGCTGGAGATGTTTGTCGCGGCTTTTAGTTCGTCGATGTCTGCCGCGACATGTCTGCCTTTAAGAGAAAGACGTTTCTCGGATTTTCCTTTTGCCAAATCACTTTGCAGAAAACGCGGGATATCTTGTGCTGCTATGCGGTCGGCCGCTAGTGTATGAAGATAGTATTTCATCAGAGTGGGAATAAAATCGGGCTCGCCACCTAATTCGCAACTTGCCAGATTCAGGATGTCTATCATGTGCGCAGGGACTCTGCTTTCCAGCGCCTTACGCTGTACATCCAGCGCTTTCTTAATCATGGGCGTAGACTGATGGGGAATGGTGGCAACATTCCCGCAGCGATTGCAAACGCCAACCAAAACCTGTCTCACCACGCCACTGTTGTCGCTGAATGGGACGTCTTTAAGCTGAAATGTCGCAGTTTCAAGTGACTGGCATGTGTTACAGATAATGGACTGTGTATCGCCGACTTTGAAAATTTTCATGTCATCGCCTCAATGGTGGACGCTAATAAAGACACAATCCGGCTCGGTAAAGTACCATTTGATATACCACGGTATTCCCCGATGGCGGCAACGGATGATATGAACATCAATATGCGCTGCAAAATGATGGGGTGAAGACGCGTAGGATGTCCCCGCAGATTGATAAATAATATCAATGAGTTCTGTTATTGATGCTTGCCCAGTTGCCAGCAAGTTCTTCGTACTGATGTTCCCTCTGGCTTCATGTAGCACATTCCCCGACTGCAAACAGATGATAAGTTGCTTTTTGGCATCCTTAAATCCCATCCCTTCACCCATATTGTACGAATTTATTCGTACGTCATCCATGTGATTTTTACTTTCTTGAACGAAAGAAAGAGGTATAACGCACGAATGGTGGTATGGGGATGTGTTTTGTATGAAAGAGGGAAACGCCTCGCATTTTCCTCTTTGCACAACCTATTTTTTTTCCTCTCCATGGTCTTGCCGATAGCCTTGATACGTCAGGGCGACGTTTTTGAAGTATTCCGTCATGTAGTTAATGCAGACCTGTACTTTTAGCGGCAGGTTGTCTTTGCGAGTGTAGAGCGCGTAGACCGGGCGCGGGTCGGAGTGGTAGCGATTGAACAGAATCTCGATTTCGCCGCGCTTGATCTCGTCCACGATCCACATCAGCGGAACGTACGCGATGCCCGCTCCGGCCTTGAGCCAGCGTACCAGCGTTTGTGGGTCGTTAGTAACAAAACGCCCTTGTGGCGTGACGCGGGTCGAAATGCCTTCCGGTGCGATTAGTTCAAATTCGCTGTCGGGCCGTACGCTGTATTCCAACCAGGAAAAGTTCACCATATCTGCCGGCTTATCCGGTGTGCCGTGCTGCGCCAGATAGCTTTTCGCGGCGCAAACTACCATCGGCATCGAACCTAAGCGTTTCGAAAACAGGCTGGAATCCTGTAGCGCACCGACGCGAATGACGATATCCAATCCGTCGGCAATCAGGTCGGGAGCGGGAATCCCGGTGACCAGATTGACGGACAAACCGGGATATTCCTTCAACATCTCCGCAGTCATAGTGGACAACACATTCTGTGCCATGGTGGACGAGCTACCAATGCGCAGCGTGCCGATCGGCGTGTTGTTGAAGGCATAAAGCTGTTCATGAACCTCATGTGCTTCATGCAGCATGCGACGGCAGCCGTGATAGTAAATCTTTCCCGCCTCCGTCAGCCCAATACTGCGCGTACTGCGGTTAAGCAGCTTAATTTGTAGTTCATCTTCAAGCTTGGTGACGGTCTGGCTGACGGCGGATACGCTCATCTGCAACTGGCGAGCGGCGGCGGTAAAAGAACCAAATTCCACCACGCGGGCAAATACCGACATACTCTTTAGTCTTTCCATTATTCACTCTGGCTTAAAAGTGATTTAGATCACACTATGTAGATAAGGTGATAATAAGCAGCCATAATATAGCCTATCCGGTGGTGCCGGGTGGAACATTGTCTGCTCAGGGTCCTCAATGATTATAATTATTTACTCAATATAAGTAATACGCTGATTTCCCATCGTTAGTCATCGCTACTCATCAGTTTAACGCTATCTCATTCGCTGGCAGCCAGCCTGCGGGATGAAGCGCTTTTGTCTATGCTGAACGTCAGTATCAGACAACATAATTTACCATCCGGTAGCGAACCTGCGCGCTACCGCTACCTAATAGAAAAAAGGAAAAGAGGATGAGTTCACTCCCGGTTATGGTGCTGTTCGGGCTGTCATTTCCCCCCGTATTTTTTGTGTTGCTGGTGTCATTGACCCTATTTTTTGTCGTGAACCGCTTGCTGCAACCAACGGGGATCTATGACTTTGTCTGGCATCCGGCGCTGTTTAACAGCGCGCTGTTCTGCTGCTTGTTCTATTTACTGTTCCGTTACGGCCTGTGAGGCATCTGTGAAAAATTTCTTTTTAACCTTGTTTAGGCAGCAGGCCGTGCTGATAAAAAAACTGAGCCGTGTTGTCATCACGCTGGTGGTTGTGCTGTGTGCGATTGTGGCCATTTTCCGTGTTTGGGCGTTTTATACCGAATCGCCCTGGACGCGTGACGCCAAATTTACTGCGAATGTGGTGGCAATCGCGCCGGATGTCAGCGGCTTATTGAGCGATGTTCGCGTGACGGACAATCAACTGGTGAACCAAGGCGATGTGCTGTTTGTCATCGATCAGCCGCGTTACCACCAGGCTGTTGCGCAGGCGGAAGCCGATGTTGCTTACTATCAGGCGCTGGTAACCGAAAAACGTCGGGAGTCAGGACGTCGTGCGCGGCTGGGCGTCAGCGCGATGTCACAGGAAAATATCGATCAGTCCAGCAATGCGCTAGAAACCGCAACACACCAGCTTGCTAAAGCGCAGGCGGTATTGTCGCTGGCGAAACTGGAGTTGGAGCGCACCGTGGTACGCGCCCCTGCCGACGGTTGGGTGACCAACCTGCATGTGCAGAGCGGTGAATTTATCGAACGTGGTAATACGGCAGTGGCGCTGGTGAAGAAGGATTCGTTTTACCTGCTGGCGTATATGGAAGAGACCAAACTTGAAGGTGTCCGCCGCGGCTATCGTGCGGAAATCACGCCGCTGGGTAGCGAAAAAATATTTTACGGTACGGTCGATAGCGTGGCGGCTGGGGTAAATAACAGCAGCAATAGTGCGAATACGAAAGGCCTGGCTAACGTAGATTCCAATCTGGAGTGGGTGCGTTTGGCACAGCGCGTGCCGGTAAAAATTCGTCTCGATCGGCAAATGGGTGACCTCTATCCGGCTGGCACCACGGCGACCGTGGTGATTACCGGCGAGCAGGTCAACAATGATAAAAAACCGTCACCGCTCATTCGCCTGCTTTATCGCCTGCGTGAGTTTGGCTAAGTGAGGCGATGATGAAAACTGCGTCGTTGACCCGCCCCATGTTCTTTACGACACCGAAATTTGCACGCCTTCGCTTCGCTTTCAAACTGAGTTTTGCGATTGTGTTGTCCCTGTTTCTGGGGTTCCATCTCCAGTTAGAAACCCCACGTTGGTCGGTGCTGACGGCGGCAATTGTCGCTGCTGGCCCGGCATTTGCCGCAGGCGGTGAACCGTTCTCCGGTGCGATTCGCCATCGTGGCATGCTGCGTATTGTTGGGACTTTTATCGGCTGTATTGGCGCACTTGTCATCATTATTGCCACCGTTCGTGCTCCTGTGGTAATGCTGATGCTGTGCTGTATTTGGGCTGGCTTCTGCACCTGGGTATCCTCGCTGGTTAAAGTCGAAAACGCCTATGTGTTCGGGCTGGCAGGCTATACCGCACTGATTATTATTGTGTCGACGCAGGGGGCGCCGCTGTTGACGCCGCAGTTCGCTGTGGAGCGCTGTAGCGAGATTGTGCTGGGCATCGTCTGCGCCATTCTGGCTGATTTACTGTTCTCTCCCCGTTCGATCAAGCAGGATGTTGACCGCAGTATCGGCGAATTATTAGTGGATCAGTATCGGTTACTGCAACTCAGCATGAGCGAGACGGAGAAAGAAGCGATAGATGCGGCATGGCACGCGCTGGTGCGCAAAACGACTGCGCTAAACGGCATGCACAGCAGCCTGATGCTGGAGTCTTCGCGCTGGCAGAATAGCAATCGCCGCTTAACGTCGCTGCATACGCAATCGCTCACGATGATTACACAGGCGTGTGAGACCTACCTGATTTTGCAGGACGTACCGACTCCCGTAAAAAGTAGCCTGAAACGGGTGTTAGATCAGCCCGTTGAGTCATTCCGTGATGTGCATTGCCGTGTGAAAGCCTTGCGCCATCTGATCGCGCTTGACAGCCGTGACGTGCCGCCTACGCTGGTCAGTTGGGTAGGGGCTGCAACGCGCTATCTGCTATTGGCGAAAGGGGTGCAGACCAACGGGCGTATCACGGCGATTGAAGCTGACGTGCTGAACAGCGATGTTGAAGTTAAAGCGCCATCAGCCGAAACCCATCATGCCATGATCAACGGCTTACGTACCGGCGTGGCGACGGCGCTGGGTTGCCTGTTTTGGCTCAGTACCGGCTGGACCTCGGGTAGCGTGTGTATGGTGATGATTGCGGTGGTGACGTCGCTTGCCATGCGGTTGCCGAATCCACAGATGATGGCGAAAGATTTTCTGTTTGGGACGATCTACGCGCTGCCGCTGGGTGCGCTGATGTTTATGTTTATCATGCCATCAACGCAGCAAAGTATGCTGCTGCTGTGCCTAAGCTTGGGGGCGATGGCTTTCTTTCTTGGTCTTGAAGTACAAAAGCGTCGGCTGGGCTCGCTGGGGGCATTGGCCAGTACAATCAATATTCTGGTACTGGATAACCCGATGACATTCAACATTAGTCAGTTTCTGGACAGCGCGATCGGCCAGATCATCGGTTGTTTTCTGGCGTTGATGGTGATCCTGCTGATCCGGGATAACACCAAAGCACACACGGGGAGAACACTACTGAACCGCTTTGTGTATGGCGCGGTTTCGGCGCTGACGACTAACACGACGCGGCGTAAGGAAAATCACTTGCCAGCGCTATACCAGCAGCTGTTCCTACTGCTGAGCCGCTTCCCTGATGACATTGCCAAGTATCGCCTCGCGCTGTGGCTGATCATCATGCACCAGCGTCTGAGAACGCTGGATATTCCGCAAAATACAGCACTGTCTGCCTTTCATCGTCAAATTCGTGCGACGGCGGAGCAGGTGATTTCAGCCCGACGCGATAGCACACGTAGTCGCTATTTCACGCAGCTGTTGGATGAGCTTGAACGCTATCAGCAGATGCTGACAGAACAACAGCTTCCCACGAGTGTGACTGCGCCAGTAGGGCGATTAACTGGGATTTTACGTGATTATCAGCATGCGCTAAGTAACTAACATTGGGGGAGACGGTACGATCAGGGCGCTATTTATGTGATGAGTTTCATTCAATAGTGAATGTTATTTATTGAATTAAAAGCCTTTTGAATAGATGAGTCCTGAAGTCCCTTCTGGTGTTGATAAACAGATGAATCAGAACGATGTTGTCGTCAAATTCGTACACCACTCTTGTTTGTCTGACCAGTATGTATTTGACATTTGTGACGCCAAGTTCTTTCAGCTCGTCAATATCGCTGCCACTTTGAGGTGTTTGCTTAATGCGCTGGATGGCCACTTTGTATTCTGCATTGATCGTGTTCCATACAGAATCGCCAAATTTTGCTCTGACATATTGCTTAATGTCTTTGAGTTCTTCCTTGGCACTGTCAAGAATGACAATGTTTCTCATCGCTATCAGTCGTCCATTTCATCCAAAAAAGATTCAGCATCGGAATATTTACCTTCCATAAACGCTTTTCGCCCCAATGCTAACAGCTTCAGCAAAGCAAATGTTTCTTGTTGTTTTTCATATTCCGTGATGTCCATCACCACCATTTTAGCTTCACCATTTTGGGTGATAATAATGGGCTCAGGGTTGACCGCGAATTCCTTGACGATCTCCGCCGCATTGGATTTTAGGTAGGTGATAGGTTTGATTTGCTCTGCAAGGGACATGATAATTCCTTGGTTTCTTTTTGTACATAATACGACTTTTGGACAGAATACGAACCGAATTCTACCCTGTCAAGAAATTACCCGATGGTGCAAGAAAGCCGAAATATCTCTCATAGCGAGTATTGATAAAGCGTGGGATGAGTGAGCCATGCTCTCATCCCGCGATTGTCGTTAGTCTTTGGTTTCAGCCAGTTCACGCAGATATTGGAAGATCTGACGGGCGGATTTCGGCGGCTTGTTTGCCGCTTTCTCTTTCTGCGCATTGCGCACCAGAGAACGCAACTGCTGACGGTCAGCATGTGGGTACAGTGCCAGGATCTCTGGAACCACATCGTCCCCTTCGGTAATCAGGCGGTCGCGCAGCTGTTCCAGTTTGTGGAACAAGGCTACCTGCTGATTGTGACGATTATTTAGCTTATCCAGCGCGGTTTGGATCGGTTCTGGATCGCGGGCGCGTAGTAGCTTACCAATGAGCTGTAGCTGACGACGACGGCCTTCTCTCTTGATCCGCTGTGCCAATTCCACCGCTGCACGCAGATCGTCGTCCAACGGAATCTTCTCCAGGGCGTTTTTTCCCAGCTCAACCAGCTCCGCGCCGAGATCTTTCAGTGCTTCAGCATCGCGCTTTATTTCGCTTTTGCTGACCCAGATAATTTCATCATCTTCGTCGTCTTCTTGATTATCCGGGACGTCATTCAGCCAGTCTTCGGGTTTTTGTTTCATGGTTGGCTCCTAAAAAGTGTCCAGGAGCAATGCTTAACGCGATGCGTAGCGGCTCCGGGATGGTGAACAGCGCGCCCACCAGAAAAAAAGAGGCTGATACTAACAGGTTTGGGCTTTGTGCGAAATTGTCCGTAGATCCTGTTAGACTAGAAAGCATTATGCTACACCATTTTATGCTCGTCATACTTCACGTTGCCTATGCGTTGGCTGCGCGAAGTATAGAGAGTATACGCCCCTTTTGTGCTCGTTGCGGGGATGATGATGGTGAGCTTTCTTCCACTCATTATGGCAGAACAATGACGATAACTACTCAGGTTGCAGGGCAGCGTAAAGCGCTGGAACTCGCGGTTGCTCAGGCACTGGAACTGGCGCGTGCCGGTTCTGATGCGGCAGAGGTCGCGGTGTCAAAAACGACGGGCATTAGCGTCAGTACCCGTTATGGTGACGTTGAAAATGTTGAATTCAACAGCGATGGTGCGTTGGGCATTACGGTTTATCACCAACAGCGTAAAGGCAGCGCATCGTCTACCGATCTTAGCCCGGATGCGATAGCCCGTACTGTGCAGGCCGCGCTGGATATCGCGCGTTATACCTCAGTCGATCCTTTCGCTGGCTCTGCGGATCGCGATCTTCTGGCGTTTGATGCGCCAGATCTGGATCTGTTCCATCCAACTGAGTTGGATGCGGATCGCGGCATTGAATTAGCCGCTCGTGCGGAGCAGGCTGCATTACAGGCTGACAAGCGTATCACTAACACTGAAGGCGGCAGCTTTAACAGTCACTACGGCGTTAAGGTGTTTGGCAATAGCCATGGCTTGCTAAAAAGCTACTGCTCCAGCCGTCATTCCATGTCCAGCTGCGTGATTGCCGAAGTGAATGGTGATATGGAGCGGGATTATGCCTATACCGTTGGCCGTGCGCTGGATGATTTGCTGAGCCCTGAATGGGTGGGCGAAGAATGCGCACGCCGGACGTTATCCCGTCTGTCACCGCGTAAACTGCCGACCATGCAGGCACCAGTGATGTTTTCTGCGGAAGTGGCGACAGGTTTGTTTGGTCACCTAGTCGGTGCCATCAGCGGCGGCAGCGTTTATCGTAAATCTACCTTCCTGCTGGATAAACTGGGTCAGCAGATTCTGCCGGAGTGGCTGACGATTGAGGAACTGCCGCACTTGCTAAAAGGGCTGGCTTCTACGCCATTCGACAGCGAAGGTGTGCGGACGCAGGCGCGTGAAATTGTGAAAGCAGGCGTGTTGCAGACGTGGCTGATGACGAGCTACTCCGCACGTAAGTTGGGGATGCAGAGCACCGGCCATGCGGGCGGCATCCACAATTGGCGGATTGCCGGACAAGGTTTAGATTTCAACGGCATGTTGAAACAGATGGGTAAAGGCCTACTGGTGACCGAACTGATGGGGCAAGGTGTGAGCGGTGTGACGGGAGATTATTCTCGTGGGGCATCTGGCTTCTGGGTCGAAAACGGTGAAATTCAGTATCCGGTCAGCGAGATTACGATTGCGGGCAACCTGAAAGATATGTTGCGCAATATTGTGACGGTGGGGAACGATATCGAAACCCGGAGCAACATCCAGTGTGGTTCCGTGTTGCTGCCTGAAATGAAGATCGCAGGGGAATAAGCTTACTCTGCGCGAGTAACCGTCGCCGTCGGCAGTGTCCGACGGCTGTTACTCTATGCCTTTATCAGCATGCATTTATGGCAGAGTAGCACCTTGCTGATTTAGCGGTGGTACTCGCCTGCGGCTTCTGGCTGATAGAGTAGTTCTACTACTTCAATTCGCGTTTCTTCACCGTTTGGCAATTTCCAGGCGATCGTGTTTCCCACATGCATTCCCAATAGTGCTGCGCCCAGCGGAGCCATCACCGACAGCGGTTCTTGACTGTCCTTCACCGCGGCTGGATACACCAGTGTGCGGATATGCTCTTCATTGGTATTCAGATCGCGGAAACGCACCCGACTATTCATGGTGACGACATGTGAGGGAATCGATGCTGAAGGCAAAATTTCTGCCCGATCCAGTTCCTCATTCAACGCCTGTGCGATATCGCTGTCCGCAAAGGCGGGCTGCTCCAATAACTTATCCAGACGTTCTGCATCCAATTCACTGATTGTCAGGTTAGGTTTCGTCATACTCCTCTCCAGTTGGTATTTTCAGATGATATAAAAATAACCCCCCGCGCCCAGAGGAGCAGGGGGTATAAGAAAATATTATGATTTATAGAGGTAGATAGTAGGAGGTTCTGAGAGGAAAGTGAAGCACTAAGGCTGGCAGATACCCGTCATACTTCAAGCTGCTTGTGCGTTGGCAATACTCGGCTCAGTTCTGAGCCTCGCCCTGAAGGGCCGCCGCAAGCGGCGTTCAAATCGGCTAAGCCGATTTGTCCTTACTCACCCCAGTCACTTACTTGTGTAAGCTCCTGGGGATTCGCGCGATTGCCGCGTTACAAGGCCATAAATTGGCCTTGCCCTAAAGGGTCAACGCATAGCGTTGTTCAAAACGCTCACGTTTTGTCACGCAACTCGAATTATTTAGGGTATAGCCAGCTAAGGGAATCGCTAGTCTTCGTCGAACCCAGCTTCAAATAGCTTGATGACGGCAGCAAGCGCCTGTTCTTCATCTGGGCCAGTCGCTTCTACCTCAATGAGACGCCCTTTCGCCGAGTCCAGCATCAACATGGCAATCACGCTGCTGGCTTCGGCTTCGGTGCCGCTGTCATTACGTAGTATCACTTCCGCATCAAAGCTCTGCACCAATTCGAACAACTTCATCGCTGGACGAGCGTGCATACCGAGCTTGTTTTTGATTTCAACCGTTTGCCGGACTGTCATGGGTTACCTGGCTGTACTGGTTTGCCGACTATCACGAGGGTTTACGTTTTTCCAGCGTACGGTGGCGTGACTGTACGTTTTTACCGCGTGAGCGGAAATAGTCTGCCAACTGTTCAGCGACGTAAACTGAACGGTGCTTACCGCCAGTACAGCCAATGGCGACGGTCAGGTAGCTACGGTTATTGGTTTCCAGCATCGGCAGCCACAGTTCGAGATAGCTACGAGTCTGGTAGATAAAGTTGTGCACTTCGGTATGTCGGTCGAGGAAGGACGCAACGGGCTTGTCCAGACCGGTCATCGGACGCAGTTTCGGGTCCCAGTGCGGGTTCGGCAGGAAACGTACGTCAAAGACGTAATCCGCATCGATAGGAATACCGTGCTTAAAGCCGAACGATTCGAACACCATCGTAAGCTCGCGTTCCCGCTTGCCGAGCAGCCGTGTACGCAGCATTTCGGCCAGTTCGTGCACCGACATCTCTGAGGTGTCGATAATCAGATCGGCGCGCGAACGCAGCGGTTCCAGCAGGTCGCTTTCTTCATCAATCGCGCTTTCCAACGACAGATTCTTGCTGGACAGTGGGTGCAGGCGGCGGGTATCGCTATAGCGACGGATCAGCGTGTTTCGATCGGCGTCCAGAAACAGCAACTGAGGCGAGAAGCTTGATGGCAGTTGCTCCATGGCATGCTCGAAGATCTCTGGAGATTCCGGCATATTGCGCACGTCAATGCTGACTGCGGCAGAAATATTACGAGCCGCAAGCGTATTTGCCAGTTCTGGCAGCAGAACCACTGGTAGATTATCTACGCAGTAGAACCCCATATCTTCCAATGCGCGCAGGGCGACAGATTTTCCTGAACCTGAGCGACCGCTGACAATCATCAGTACCATCTGACGACTCCCCTCTGGCAACGTGATGGCGAATTTTCATTGCCATGATTTTTATGATGTATCGCTAAAAAATGACGGCTTAGCGCACGGATTGCAAGCATTCTCTCGTTCTACTGCGAATAGCCCGTCATCGTGAGTATGACGATCGTCTGGTTTAACCCGCTTCCGTCATAATCTGGTACAGCTCTTCATCGCTTTGCGCCGCGCGTAGGCGTCGGCAAACCGTTTTATCCGCCAGTCGTTTGGCAACAAGCGACAGGGTATGCAAATGGGTTTTACATTGTTCCGCTGGAACCAGCAAGGCAAAAAGCAGATCAACAGCCTGATTATCAATAGCATCGAAAGCGATCGGTTGCTCTAACTGGATGAAAACACCGATGGCACCCAGCGCATTATCGTCTTCCAGCTTACCGTGAGGAATGGCAATGCCGCCGCCGATTCCCGTGCTGCCCATCCGCTCCCGGGTCAGGATGGCATCAAAGATAATCTGCGAGGGAATGTTAAGCTGCCTGGCGGCCAGCTCGCTGATAATTTCCAATGCCCGTTTTTTACTCTGGCAGTGGACGGTGCTTCGGGTGCACTCAGGACGTAAGACGGTGCTGAGTTGCAATACGGGATCGTGGCTCATTTTATTTTCACTTAACGACGCTTTCACTTCTGGTGATCCCACGCCATCCGTCGGATAGCGTGGGTTTGTTCCTTTACCAAATGGCAAAGGAGAAAATTAGTGCTGCTTGAGCTTATCTTTATGCTTATTGAGCTGTCTTGCCAGCTTATCAATCAATAAATCTATCGCGGCGTACATATCTGCCGCCTCGGAGGTTGCATGCAGCTCCCCACCATTAACATGGAGCGTGGCCTCGGCAATTTGCTGAACTTTTTCCACTCTCAATACCACATTGACCTGATTAATCCGGTCAAAATACTGCTCTAATTTGGCAAATTTGCCATTTACAAAATCACGCAGTGGTTCAGTGATCTCGATGTGGTGTCCGGTAATGTTGAGCTGCATAGTGTCTTCCTTCTCTGTTGAGATCAAATCAGTTGTTTACGCTGATTCGATGGTGGGATAGATAAAGACTCTCGGTATTTTGCGACGGTACGGCGTGCCACGATGATGCCCTGATCGGAGAGCAGTGTGGTGAGCTTGCTGTCGCTCAATGGCTTCGCAGGGTTTTCCGCCGCAATAAGCTTTTTCACTAGCGCGCGGATTGCCGTTGACGAGGCTTCTCCGCCGCTATCGGTATTAACGTGGCTGGAGAAGAAATATTTTAGCTCAAAAATGCCGCGCGGGCTGTGCAGGAACTTCTGTGTCGTCACGCGTGAGATAGTGGATTCATGCATATCCACCGCTTGGGCGATGTCTGCCAGTACCATAGGCTTCATGAATTCTTCGCCCTGCTCGAAGAAATCCTGCTGCTGTTCGACGATGCAGCGGGTCACTTTCAGCAGCGTGTCATTGCGGCTTTCCAGACTTTTGATGAGCCAGCGCGCTTCTTGCAGGTTACTGCGAATAAATTGCCCGTCGCTGTCGTTGCGCGCGCTGTTCCCCAGCGCCGCATATTGCTGATTAATCTGCAAACGGGGAACGCTGTCGGTGTTGAGTTCGACGGCCCAGATCCCCTGAACTTTACGTACCAGCACGTCAGGAATCACGTATTCAGATTCACCGGTGTTGATCGATTGTCCCGGACGGGGATCGAGCGATTGGATCAGCGCCAGCGCTTCTTTCAGCACCTCTTCTTTTAGACGAGTCACGCGGATCAGGCTGCGGAAATCATGGTTGGCTAACAGATCGAGATGATCGCTGACGATCAGGCGAGCTTCGAGCAAGCGCGGCGTGCTGTTGTCAAATTGGGAAAGTTGTACCAGCAGACAATCGCGCAGGTCTCGAGCAGCAACGCCTACAGGATCGAAGCGTTGCACGCGCTTAAGTACGGCTTCGACTTCTTCCAGCGTCACGTCGTCGTCACCGATGCTGTCAAGGATGTCTTCCAGCGGCACCGTCAGGTAGCCCGTGTTGTCCACGGCATCGACAATCGAGGTCGCGATGGCGGCATCGGTATCTGAAAACGGCGTCAGCTCAACCTGCCACATCAGGTAATCCTGAAGCGTTTGCGTGGTTTCACCTTGATAAATTGGCAGTTCTTCGTCGCGATAATCGGTGCCAGTGCCCGACGGCGTGCCCGCGGAATAAATCTCATCCCAGGTGGCATCGAGCGGTAATTCTTCCGGCATGTCCCGTTGCTCGAGGGCTTCACCGGTATCCAGTGAATCGCTGTCTGCCTTTTCGAATGACTCGATTTCGTCGTGCTGATCCGTTTGTTCAAGCAACGGATTGCTTTCCAGCGCCAGTTGAATCTCCTGTTGCAATTCAAGCGTGGACAGTTGCAACAGCCGAATTGCCTGTTGGAGCTGTGGAGTCATGGCCAGTTGCTGGCTAAGCCTGAGTTGCAAACCTTGCTTCATAAATCGCGCTAACGTCCCATAAGTACTGCAAAAAGAAAATATTACCCTATCAGAGTCGGAAGCCTTCGCCCAGATAGACGCGTTTTACCTGTTCATCGGCCAGAATATCGGTCGGTGAACCGTGGGCGATCAGGTTGCCCTGACTCACGATGTAGGCTCGTTCACAGACATCCAGCGTCTCGCGGACGTTATGATCGGTAATCAACACGCCCAGTCCGCTGTCACGCAGATGCTCAATAATTTTTTTAATATCCAGTACGGAGATCGGGTCTACGCCCGCAAACGGTTCATCCAGCAGGATAAATTTTGGGTTTGCCGCTAGCGCACGCGCAATCTCCACGCGGCGTCTTTCCCCACCCGACAGAGATTGTCCCAGACTATCGCTCAAATGAGTAATATTGAATTCTTCCATCAGCTCGTTGGCACGATCTTCCTGCTGCTCGGTCGTCAAATCTTTACGGATCTGTAACACCGCCATCAGGTTGTCGTAGACGCTTAAGCGACGAAAAATCGAGGCTTCCTGCGGCAGGTAGCCGATGCCGCGTAAGGCGCGCTCGTGCAGAGGAAGCAGGCTGATGTCGTCGTCGTCAATGGCGATGCGTCCTTCATCACGTGGGACGATACCCACGACCATGTAGAATGTTGTGGTCTTTCCAGCACCGTTCGGCCCGAGCAGGCCGACGATTTCACCGGAGTTGACGGTGAGGCTGACGTTCTCCACGACCTTACGGCCTTTGTACGCCTTAGCCAGATTTTCTGCGGTTAATGTTGCCATAACTTATTCAGTGACCCGTGGTTGCGGTTGTTGAGAACGAGAAGGCTGGCTTTTGTTCTCTTTCTCCTGAAGCTGAGAGGGGACTAACACCGTCGTCACGCGTTTTCCTTTATCGCTGGTCGCTTCCATCTGCTGTTGTTTCACCAAATAGGTGATGCGATCGCCTTTGACATTGCTGTCCTGCTGTTCCAGATAGGCATTGCCTGTCAGTACCAGCAGGTCTTTGGCCAGCTCATAGCGGATTTTTTGCGCGTGGCCTTTTACCGGCTTGCCGTTATCCTGCATCTGGTAGAACGTCACGGGGTTACCGTAACCTTCCACCACTTCGCTGCCTTGTGCACCCTGTGGACGTGTCACAACGACCTTATCGGCCTTCACTTCAATCGTTCCTTGTTTCACGACAACATTGCCGGTGAACGTCACGGTGTTGCCCTGCATGTCCAGAGATTGCTGGGCTGAATCGATGTGAATAGGCTGGTTGCTATCGCCAGTCACGGCAAAGGCGGAAACGCTGACGGCGAACAGCGAGCTGGCGATCAGGGTGTTACGCATCAGGTTATTGGTTTTGGATTTCATAAGAGGTTTTTACCTTTTCGATCAACTCGGCCGTTTTATTACGCAGATTTCCGCGCATTTTCATTCCGCTTGAGGTAAAGCTGGCGCCGTACAGGGTGACTTCATCATCGGAAGCGACGTCCTGCGTGACCAGGTTCACCTGGGCATTATTCGTTGTGATGCGCTGAAGCTGAGTGTCCTTTGTCAGGCTATTCACCTCGACGTGGCCATACAGATAGAGCATCTTGTCTTTTGTCAGCTTGGCGCGATCGGCGCGTACTGACCAGGTTGCAATGCCTTGTTCATTGAACAGCGTGGCAACGGGGGTCGTAAACCAACTCAACTGCTCATCGTTGAAATACTCCGCTTTTTCCGAAATCAGTCTGTAGCTTAGTTTACCCGCAGGGCTGTATACCTGAGTGTTGGTCTTTTCGCTGGTGTAGACTGGCACAGTAGGGTCATTTGCATCCGGTGTCGATACGGTGTCGTCATCCGCAATATTCCAGCCGATGAGGATCAATACCAACAGGGCGAGAAAAGCGGTCAGCCAACGCTTGGTTTTACTCATATCGACAACCCTTTGGCATGCTCCAGCTTGTCCTGCGAGAACAGAATCAAATCACACAGCTCACGAACTGCGCCACGGCCACCCGCAATACGGGTGACATAATCCGCGCGCGGTAACAGCAGCGGGTGGGCGTCCGCTACGGCAACGCTCAGACCAACCTGTGCCATCACTGGCCAGTCGATCATGTCGTCGCCGATATAGGCCACTTGATTTGCTGTGACCGACAGTTTATCCAACAGATCGTTGAAGGCCAAAACCTTATCCGATTGCCCTTGATAAAGGTGGTTAATGCCCAGTGTTTTACAGCGATCTTCCAGCAATTTTGCGGAACGCCCGGTAATGATGGCAACCTCAAGGCCAGACGTCAGCAAGCAGCGAATACCATAGCCATCACGGACGTTAAACGCTTTCAGCTCTTCGCCGTGGTTACCCATGTAAATCAGACCATCGGACATCACGCCGTCAACGTCGCAGATTAACAGGCGAACTTCACGGGCTTTATCCAGTACCTGTTGATCGACAGGCCCATAACAGGTATCGGTTTGCGCCCTGGTTTCACTCATTCACAATTATCCTTTCTTTTTAAACCACGCCAGCCCGCAGCATATCGTGCATATGGACAATGCCGACCAGGCGATCGTTCTCTGCCACCAGCACTGAGGTAATGTGGCGCGACTGCATCAGATTAAGTGCGTCCACCGCCAGCGTTTGCGGTGCAACTCGGATGCCGCCCGCGGTCATCACATCAGCAATGCGCGCGCTGTTCAAGTCAATATTCATGTCGAAGATACGGCGCAGGTCACCATCGGTAAAGATACCCTGAATTTTCATATCCGCTTCGCAGATTACCGTCATACCCAGATTTTTGCGCGTAATTTCCACCAGTGCATCACGCAGCGAGGCATCGTGTGGGACATGGGGAATCTCGTCGCCAGAATGCATGATATCGCTGATACGCAGTAAAAGTTTGCGGCCAAGTGCGCCACCGGGGTGAGAGAGGGCGAAATCTTCGGCAGTAAAACCGCGCGCCTGTAGCAACGCCACGGCGAGCGCATCGCCCATCACCAGCGTCGCAGTCGTGCTGGTGGTAGGAGCCAAACCGAGCGGGCAGGCTTCCTGAGGAACGTGGACGCACAGGTGTATATCCGCCGCTTTACCCATCGTACTTTCTGGTGCGCTGGTCATGCAGATCAGGAACACTTTCTGTCGTTTCAGAACAGGGATCAGCGACAGGATTTCATGGGATTCGCCAGAGTTGGAAATTGCGATCACGATATCGTGCGGCGTTACCATGCCAAGGTCGCCGTGGCTGGCTTCGCCTGGATGGACAAAAAAAGCGGGCGTACCGGTGCTGGCGAAGGTTGCGGCAATCTTACAGCCGATGTGGCCGGACTTGCCCATTCCCATCACTACTACTTTGCCCTGACAGTGAAAGATCTTTTTACAGGCGAGCGTAAAATTGTCGTCAATATACTGATCTAATTGCGCAAGCCCATCGCGCTCGATGCTCAGTACCTGCTTGCCTGCCTGCTGGAAATCGAAGTTTGCTGGCAGTTCAGGCCCCTTCTGTTGCGTATGATCGGATTGTCGTTCGTGATCGGCTTGTGTTGCATGATCGGATAGTGCACGGTCAGACTGCTGTTTTAGATGAGCATCGTGTTCAAACTGTGACATACCAATAGTCCTGATTATGGTGAAAAACGGAACCGCGTAGTTACGAAAACAGGTTCTTATGAAAAACAGAACAACACCGTAAGGTAGGCGATAAACGCGCAGCATAATAATGCGCCTGCGCCCTGTCCTATATGGCGTTTTTTGCTGAGACATAGTGCGGTTAACAACACGCTCGCCGCCAGCATGACCCAATAGTCGCGCTGAAAAACCTGAGGATTCAGTGCGCCTGGCGAGAGTAGTGCGGGCACGCCCAGCACAATCGCAATATTAAAGATGTTCGAGCCAATCAGGTTACCCAGTGCAATATCATCTTCTTTCTTCAACGTCCCGACGATGGCCGTAGCAAGCTCAGGCAGGCTGGTGCCGATCGCCAATATGGTCAGCCCGATGGTCAATTCGCTGACATCGAAGTAACGCGCAATGACGGTCGCGTTATCCACCACCATCCGGGCGGCCATGGGTAAAATAATCATACCGAGAATCAGCCACAGCACGGCAGCCATCTGATTGCTGTCGTCCTGCGGCAGTTCTGCCAACTGTTCACGAGTCAGGCTGTCGCCGCCTTCCCGCTGTGCCTGTTGTGCCATACGCAGTATCAAGACCAGACACAGACTGGCGGCGAAGAGCAGCATCATGCCGTCGGCGCGACTCAGGTAGCTATCATGCAGCAAAACGCCACACAATAAAGTGACGGACAACATGAGCGGCAGCTCTCGGCGCAGCAGAGTCGAATGTACGGTGAGTGGGCGAATGAGTGCCGCGCTGCCGAGAATGAGTAAAATATTGGTGATATTGGAGCCGATAACATTGCCGACGGCCATATCGTTTTGATCGTTTAAGGCCGCAGTAACAGAAACGATCAGCTCAGGTAGTGAGGTGCCGAAGCCGACAATAGTGATGCCGATGATAAAAGGCGGTAAGCCGAGAGAACGCGCAAGCACGGCGGCACCGTAGACAAGACGATCGGCACCGTAAACCAGTAATAGCAAACCAACGAACAAGAGTAGTGTTGCAAAAAGCATGCAGCGTCCTTTAATAGGATATATACCCGTCATACTTCAAGCCGCAGGTGCGTTGGCAATACTCGGCTCATTTCTGAGCCTCGCCTTGGCAGGCCGTCTTCCTGCAACTCGAATTATTTAGTGTATAATCACTGGCTTGTTGTCGAATAAGTCAGTATTTCTGGACGAATTTCGCACAAAAAGCCCTTTTCTGTGATGAGTGCTAATTCTGACGGCGCTTGGCGAAAAAGTAAAACCTGTCGCGATAAGTAAAATCAGGTAACGGTTTATGCCGCAACTTTGGACAAGAACTTACGGTAAGTTTTTGTAAAACTCTCACTCTAATGAAAGTCAGCCGTTAGGCTGGAGTGAAAGATGTTCTATAAGCGTACTGATTGGTAAGGAATGGAAATAATGAACCATGAGGCAACTAATCTGGTCGAGATCCGTGGTCTTAGCTTTCGGCGCGGAGAGCGAGAGATTTTCACAGATATCACGCTGAATGTTCCTAAAGGCAAGGTCACTGCGATCATGGGGCCTTCCGGTATCGGTAAAACCACGTTGTTACGCCTGATTGGCGGGCAACTACAGCCAGACAGTGGTGAAATCTGGTTTGATGGCGAGAATATCCCGGCGCTGTCACGCAGGGAACTGTACAGCGCGCGCAAGAAAATGAGCATGTTGTTTCAGTCCGGCGCGTTATTCACCGATTTGAATGTGTTTGACAATGTCGCCTGGCCGTTGCGCGAACATACCCAACTGCCAGAATCGTTACTGCGTAGCATCGTCATGATGAAGCTGGAAGCGGTGGGGTTGCGTGGGGCTGCTGAGCTGATGCCTGCTGAACTTTCCGGCGGTATGGCGAGGCGGACGGCGTTAGCGAGAGCCATTGCGCTTGACCCGCAACTCATTATGTTCGACGAACCTTTTGTCGGGCAGGACCCGATCACGTTAGGCACGCTGGTGAAGCTGATCGATGAGCTTAATCACGCATTGGGCGTGACCTGCATTGTGGTTTCTCATGATGTACCGGAGGTGATGAGCATCGCCGATTACGCGTATATCGTGGCCGACAAGCGAGTGGTGGCGGAAGGAACGGCAGATCAACTTAGGGCGAATGATGACCCGCAGGTTCGTCAGTTCCTGGATGGCATCGCCGATGGGCCCGTGCCTTTCCGTTTTCCTGCGGGTGACTATAAAGCGTCGCTGCTAGGTTCAGAGGGGTAACGCAGCCATGTTATTACGGACGTTGGCGTCGCTAGGACGTCAGGGAATCTCTACCAGTGCCACGTTTGGGCGCGCTGGGCTGATGCTGTTTAATGCGTTGGTAGGTAAACCCGAATTTAAAAAACAGTGGCCGCTGTTGGTGAAACAACTTTACAGCGTTGGCGTGCAGTCTCTGCTTATCATCATGGTTTCTGGCCTGTTTATCGGCATGGTGTTGGGGCTACAGGGCTATATCATCCTGACAACGTACAGCGCCGAGGCTAGCCTGGGCATGATGGTGGCGCTGTCGCTGCTGCGTGAACTTGGCCCGGTGGTGACGGCACTGTTGTTCGCCGGACGTGCGGGCTCTGCGTTGACGGCGGAGATTGGGCTGATGAAGGCAACTGAGCAGCTCTCCAGCATGGAGATGATGGCGGTCGATCCACTGCGCCGCGTTGTCGCGCCGCGCTTCTGGGCGGGGCTAATCAGCATGCCGCTGCTGGCGGTGATTTTTGTCGCTGTGGGGATCTGGGGAGGCGGGCTGGTCGGTGTGGACTGGAAAGGTATCGACAGTGGGTTCTTCTGGTCTGCCATGCAGGGCGCGGTTGACTGGCGTCAGGATGTGCTGAACTGCGTGATTAAAAGTATCGTATTTGCGATTACCGTGACCTGGATTGCACTGTTTAACGGCTATGACGCGATCCCGACGTCTGAGGGGATCAGCCGTGCAACGACACGAACCGTCGTGCACTCGTCGTTAGCAGTACTGGGATTGGATTTTGTGCTGACAGCACTGATGTTTGGGAACTGAGTCGATGCAAACAAAGAAAACTGAAGTCTGGGTTGGTGTGTTTATGTTGATCGCGCTGGCTGCCATTCTTTTTTTATGCCTAAAAGTGGCCGATCTAAAATCGATCGGCAGTGAGCCAACGTACCGCTTGTACGCGACGTTTGACAACATTGGCGGGTTAAAAGCGCGTTCTCCGATCAGAATTGGCGGTGTGGTCATCGGTCGCGTAGCGGATATCTCTCTGGATGAGAAAACGTATCTGCCACGCGTGGCGATGGATATTCAGCAGCGTTACGATCATATTCCCGATACCAGCTCTCTGGCTATTCGTACCTCTGGCTTGCTGGGTGAACAGTATCTGGCATTGAACATGGGCTTTGAAGATGAAGAGATGGGCACGACGATTTTGAAGGACGGTGGTGTGATTCAGGACACCAAGTCCGCCATGGTGCTTGAAGATCTCATCGGTCAATTCCTATATAAGAGCGGCAGCAATAGCGAGGATAATGCTAGTCAATCGGGTACGGCGACGGGTGCTGATCCTACGGCAACGCCTGAGCACAGCAACGAACCTGTTCCTTCACATCCATAAGAGGATATCTGCATGTTTAAACGTTTACTGATGGTGGCTTTACTGGTGGTCGCGCCATTAGCCAACGCGGCGGATCAAACGAACCCTTATCGTTTAATGAATGAAGCGGCGGAAAAAACCTTTGATCGTTTAAAGAACGAGCAGCCAAAAATCAAGCAAAGCCCTGATTATTTACGTACTGTCGTGCGTGAAGAGCTGCTGCCGTATGTACAGGTGAGATACGCCGGTGCGCTGGTTCTTGGCCGTTACTACAAAGACGCGACGCCAGCACAGCGTGATGCCTATTTCAAAGCGTTTGAAGCCTATCTTGAGCAGGCTTACGGCCAGGCTCTGGCGATGTATAACGGGCAGAGCTATCAAATCGCCCCTGAACAGCCGCTGGGCAATGCTGATATCGTTTCCATTCGCGTCACGATTGTTGATAACGGTGGCCGCCCGCCGATACGCCTGGATTTCCAATGGCGTAAGAACAGTAAAACCGGTAACTGGCAGGCGTATGACATGATTGCTGAAGGTGTCAGCATGATCACCACTAAGCAGAACGAATGGGCGTCAATACTGCGTCAGAAAGGCGTTGATGGTCTGACTCAACAGCTGGAATCCTCGGCGAAGCAGACAATTACGTTGGATCAGAAAAAGTAATTTGGGTACGAACATGGCGAACGCATTGAACTGGCAGGCGCAGGAATCAACGCTGGCATTAACGGGCGATCTCGATCGTGAAACGCTGTTACCGTTCTGGCAACAGCGTGAATCGCTGCTAGCGGGTAAAACCACGCTGGATGTGTCAGGATTAAACCGTGTTGATTCTGCCGGGTTGGCATTGCTGATGCACGTTTATCAACAGCCGTCGTCGAGCGGAGAGATAACGATTGTTGGTGCCAGCGATCGGTTAAAAACGCTCATTGCGCTCTATAACCTGAATGAAATCATTCCGGTGTCTTAAGCGGTAACGCCGGCTACCGGATTCGCCCCTTTAGGCATCGTCTGAAGGGGTGTATTCTTTGTTTAAGATAGCGTCATATTCATCTAAGATACCCCCCTGTAAATCATCTCCCCCTGACATAGAAATCGAGAGCGATGGAAAATAACGAAATTAAAGACGTGCTGATGAACGCATTAGCGCTGGAAGAAGCCCATGTTTCTGGTGATGGTAGCCATTTTCAAGTCATCGCGGTGGGCGGACTTTTTGCTGGAATGAGCCGAGTCAAAAAACAGCAGGCTGTTTATGCGCCGCTGATGGAGTACATCGCGGATAACCGTATTCATGCATTGTCGATCAAGGCTTATACGCCGGAAGAGTGGCAGCGCGACCGTAAACTGAACGGTTTCTAAGGGTTCCCCGTACGAGTGGGGATAAACTGCCGGTATCAGTGTGACGAAATATTGAATTAAGACATTGAGATACAAAGACTATGGATAAATTTCGTGTTCAGGGGCCAACTCGCTTAGCGGGGGAAGTGACCATTTCCGGCGCCAAGAACGCTGCGTTGCCAATCCTATTCGCTGCGTTACTTGCAGAAGAACCGGTCGAAATTCAGAACGTACCGAAACTGCGTGACATCGACACGACTATGAAGTTACTCGGTCAGTTGGGGGCGCGTGTTACACGCAATGGTTCCGTTCACGTGGATGCCAGCGAGGTGAACGTGTTCTGCGCGCCGTACGATCTGGTGAAAACCATGCGCGCCTCTATCTGGGCGTTGGGGCCGCTGGTGGCGCGTTTCGGGCAGGGACAGGTCTCGCTGCCCGGCGGCTGTGCAATTGGCGCACGCCCGGTAGATTTGCATATTTACGGCCTTGAACAGCTTGGGGCGCAGATCGTTCTGGAAGAAGGCTATGTGAAAGCCACGGTTGATGGCCGCCTGAAAGGCGCGCACATCGTGATGGACAAAGTGAGCGTCGGCGCCACGGTCACTATCATGAGTGCAGCAACGCTGGCCGAAGGCACCACGATTATTGAAAACGCGGCGCGTGAGCCAGAGATTGTTGATACGGCAAACTTCCTGAATACGCTGGGTGCGAAAATTAGCGGTGCAGGCAGCGATAAAATCACTATTGAAGGCGTCGCACGCTTGGGCGGCGGTGTGTATCGCGTTGTGCCCGACCGTATTGAAACCGGGACATTTCTGGTCGCGGCTGCGGTATCTCGCGGTCAGATTATCTGCCGTAATACCCGTCCTGATACGCTGGATGCGGTATTGGCGAAGCTGCGTGAAGCAGGCGCGGAGATTGAAATCGGCGAAGACTGGATTAGCCTGGATATGCACGGTAAGCGTCCGAAAGCGGTTACCGTTCGCACGTCACCGCATCCTGGGTTCCCGACCGATATGCAGGCGCAGTTCAGCCTGCTGAACCTGGTCGCAGAAGGAACGGGTGTGATTACCGAAACTATCTTTGAGAACCGCTTCATGCATGTGCCTGAGCTTATCCGTATGGGCGCACAGGCGGAGATCGAGAGCAATACCGTGATTTGCCACGGCGTTGATAAGCTGTCGGGAGCACAGGTGATGGCGACCGACTTACGGGCGTCGGCCAGTCTGGTATTAGCGGGTTGTATTGCGGAAGGCGTGACGACGGTGGATCGTATTTATCATATCGATCGTGGCTATGACCGTATCGAAGATAAGCTGCGTGGCTTAGGTGCGAACATCGAGCGTGTTAAAGAACACGAATAAGCGCTTCACCCGTTTTCTCTTCAAATGATCTCCATCAGCCGGGTGGTTTCCCACCCGGTTTCTTATTTACCTGCTGATACTGTTTTATCAAGTAGCCTTGGATGCCGCTATTGGGTAGGGAATTCCTGAATCGTCATTTGTAGCGTGATTTGTTTGTTATCGCGCTCAATCGTGACGGGAATAACGGTGCCGGGAGGTATTTCCGAAACCTGTTCCATGGTTTCGATAATCGAGCGCGCGGGCTTATTGTTGACGCTAACAATGACGTCTTCAATGCGGATACCCGCTTTATCCGCCGGACCGCCGGGATCGATGGTCTGGACGAGAATGCCGGTCAATCGACCCTGAGCTCCGCGATTGTTGGCTAACGTGCTGTTCTCAATATTTTCGAGCTGTACACCGTTGATGCCAATATAGCCGCGAACCACACGGCCATCGCGAATCAGTTTACCCATCACTTTGGTAGCCAATGCGACGGGGATCGCGAAGCTAATGCCTTCCGGCGTTTCGCCATTGCTGCTTTTATCAAAAGAGAGGGTATTAATACCAATCAATTCACCGAGCGTATTGACCAGCGCCCCGCCAGAGTTTCCGTGGTTAATTGACGCATCAGTTTGCAGCAGATTTTGGCGTCCTACCTGGCTTCTTTGTTGGCCGTAAGTGCTGAGGCTGACGCGGCCAGTGGCGCTAATAACGCCCTGTGTGACGGTTTGCCCTAGGTTATAAGGGTTACCGATCGCCATGACGACATCACCAACGTGCGGGATACGGTCTGGATTCATGGGGATGACGGGCAGATTGACGCCATCAATTTGCAACACAGCCAGGTCTGTCAGGGTATCGGAACCGATCACGCGGGCTTCGTACAGCCGGCCATCTGACAGCTCGATCTGGATTTGTTGCACGTTATTAATCACATGCTTATTGGTTAAAATATACCCTTTGTCATTCATGATGACGCCAGAACCCAGAGGATGAATGGCGACTTCATTGGGTTTTTCCGCATTGGCAACCCGATTATAAATATTAACCACAGCAGGAGCCGCACGGTTGACGCCTTGATGGTAGCTTACGGGCGAGCCATCAGTGTTTCTGTCATTGCTTTTCAGAAACGACGTGCCAGATCCGATAAACGGCAGTACGGCCAGAATAATTCCGGCGACAAGGGCACCAAATAGTGCTGAACGTAATAATTTAGCAAGCATGGCCGTGAGTTACTGTGGAAAGGGAGATAAGGGGAGGATATCACGAGAAGTTCGGACACCGCATGACTCGGTGTCCGATTTTTTATGGCGTGTCATCTCTGGCCGGTTAGGCTGTCGTAAAAACGACGAACGATTAACGTAGCAGCAGATAGATTGTTTCTTCACCTCGGACGATATTCAGCGCCAGAACGGACGGTTTCGCTTCCAGCAGCTTGCGCAACTGCGTGATGTTTTCAATACGCTCGCGGTTTACGCCGATGATGATATCGCCTTTTTGCAGGCCAACCTGCGCTGCTGGCGTGTCCTTGGTGACGTTATCAATCTGTACGCCTTTGCTGCCGTCTTTCAGTTGACCATTCGTCAGGGAAGCGCCCTGTAATGACGGTGAAAGCGTTTCGGCGCTGGTTGATTCCGATGTGCTGTTATCCAGCACGACGGAAACTTCCTGTGGTTTCCCATCACGCAGCAGGCCGATTTTCACGGTCTTGCCCGGCGCAGTGGTGCCAACTTTGGCCCGCAGTTCAGCAAAGCTGCTGATGGGTTTGCCATCCATCGTTGTCAATACGTCGCCTGCCTTGATTCCGGCTTTGGCCGCGGCGGATTTCGGTAAAACTTCGCTGACGAAAGCACCGCGCTGGGCATCGACGTTGAACGCTTTCGCCATTTCGGACGTCATCTCGCTGCCTTTAATACCCAGCAGCCCGCGCTTAACTTCGCCAAATTCAACCAACTGCTGCGCCAGATTCTGGGCCATGTTGCTAGGGATGGCAAAACCGATGCCGATATTTCCGCCGCCCGGTGCCAGAATCGCGGTATTGATACCGATCAGTTCGCCGTTGAGGTTAACCAGCGCACCACCGGAGTTACCACGGTTAATGGAAGCATCGGTCTGGATGAAGTTTTCCAGCCCTTCAAGATTCAGGCCGCTACGCCCCAGTGCAGAGATAATGCCGGAGGTCGCCGTCTGGCCGAGGCCAAATGGGTTACCAACGGCAACGGCAAAGTCACCGACGCGCAACTGATCGGAATCCGCCATTTTCACGGAGACCAGATTTTTGGCGTCATTCAACTGGAGCAGGGCGATATCGGTTTGCTCGTCACGACCGATCAACTTAGCATCGTATTCACGGCCATCATTAAGCTGGACGCGGATTTTATCGGCGTTATTGATAACGTGATTGTTGGTGAGCACATAGCCTTTTGCTGCATCAATAATCACGCCGGAGCCCAGCCCTTCAAACGGACGAGAATTTTGTTTGTCCGTTGGGAAGTTTGGGCCAAAGAAGAACTTGAACTCTTCTGGTACGCGCTGACGCTGTACCTGTGTACCTTCAACATGCACGCTGACGACGGCTGGTAAGACTTTTTCCAGCATCGGGGCCAGACTTGGCGTTTGTTGTCCTTGAACCACGGCAGGCAGCGCAGCATTCGCTGCGGGAAGCGTGGACAGGGTCAAACCTATACTCATTGCCAGTGCACTAAATAATAATGACGTTTTTTTCATTGTTATTAACTCTCTCACGGCCTGCGGATGAATAAAACGATGATATATAAACTTAAAGACACGGTGAAGAGTCAGACTGACGATCAATGTGTAAAGTTCACTGCTGTTTCGTCAGCAGATTGTAACTATCGCTGTTTGTGGAGCGTGCTCGGGTGATGGCAGCCTGCGGTGTACGTCTTAATAAGCGTAGAACAAGAGAAGGGAAAGCGTGAGGCCAGAAAGCCTCACGCTATACCCGTCATACTTCAAGCTGTATGTATGTTGGCTGTGTTTAAATACTCGGCCCGTCGTGGGCCTCGCCCTAAAGGGCCGCTGCTGGCAGCGTTCAAATCTGCTCCCGGCAGATTTGTCACCCGAATCACTTACTTGTGTAAGCTCATCGGGATGAAATGAGAGACATCCTGTCTCTCACCGGAGGCCAGCCGTTGGCTGGTCAAATTCGTTCCCGACGAATTTGTCCTTCTCTTGCCGCCTTCATGCAACTCGAATTATTTAGGGTATAATTAGTTGATATTATTTGCGAATCGGGCGCTCGCCGCGAAGCAAACCTGACGCACCATCGGAATAATCGCGTGGTGGCATGTTCACCGGTGCCTGATCGTTATCCGCTTCTGACTCGGTCAGACGGTATTTAAACGGATTATCCTGGCCGGGAACGTTAGGTAACAGGTTATTGGAGCTTTTCGCCATGTGTTGATAAAGCTGACGATAGTCATCCGCCATGTTGTCCAACAGCTCCGCGCTGCGGGCGAAGTGTCCAACTAATTCCTGACGATAGTCTTCCAGTTCGGTTTTGCTTTTCTCCAGCTCATTTTGCAGGACCTGCTGTTGCCGCAGCTTACGGTTACCAAAGCGCATGGCGACAGCACCAATAATAATACCGACAACTAAACCTATCAGCGCATACTCCCAAGTCATAATAGCTCCTATTTTGACGTCGTTGTCCCGTAGGGTTTTTCACTTAATAATAGTCACTATAACCGTTAACCTTGCCCGAGTGGAATCCTGATGCTCGATGACTGAGGGGAATGTTGACCTATCGCAGACATCAAGGTTGTTAACTGCGACGATTACGGCTTAAATCGACGGCAACACACAGCAAAACACGACTAACTTTTTTCTCAGGGATTGCGATGGCTACTCCACAGAGCATTCGGCAGCAAAAAACACGGCAGCAAACCACCCCCTTGGCGCTTTACCAGCAGGCGCTTGCTGCCGGTGAATATCAACCGGATGAGGTACAACAGCAAACGGTTGTGCGCCTGGATACGATACATCAGGCGCTCTGTGAGCGTGCGACGGATGACGGTACGGGGACATCCGGTCGTGCAGGGAAATGGCGTCGCTGGCTGGGGCTGAGTGATAAACGTGAGTCTGCCCCAGTTCAAGGACTGTACATGTGGGGCGGTGTTGGGCGTGGTAAAACCTGGCTAATGGATATGTTTTTTCATAGCTTGCCCGCCGAGCGCAAGATGCGCCTGCATTTCCATCGCTTTATGCTACGTGTGCATGAAGAACTGAACCAGTTTCAAGGGCAGGAAAATCCGCTGGAAAAAGTGGCCGACGGTTTTAAAGCGGAAACCGACGTGTTGTGTTTCGATGAATTCTTCGTCTCTGATATCACCGATGCAATGCTGCTGGCCGAACTGCTGCGCGCGCTGTTTGCCCGCGGCATTGCGCTGGTGGCGACATCAAATATTCCGCCAGACGATCTCTACCGCAATGGATTACAACGCGCCCGTTTTCTTCCTGCTATTGCGCTGATTAAACAGCACTGTGAAGTACGTAATGTCGATGCGGGTATCGATTATCGCCTGCGTACGCTGACACAGGCGCACCTTTATCTCTCGCCGCTGAATGAGGAAACGAGTGCGGCAATGCAGCTGATGTTTACGCGGTTGACCGGGAAGCCATGGCAGACGCCGGGGCCGGTGTTGGAGATCAATCATCGTCCATTAACGACACTTGGTGTAAGTGACGGCGTGCTGGCCGTTGATTTCCACACGCTGTGTACCGAGGCGCGGAGCCAGAACGATTACATCGCGCTGTCGCGCCTCTACCACACGATGCTGTTGCACAATGTGACGGTGATGGAAACGAAGGAAGAGAACACCGCCCGCCGTTTTCTGGCATTGGTGGATGAATGCTACGATCGGCGTATTAAGCTCATTATCTCTGCACAGGCACCGATGTTTGATATCTATCAGGGAGAGCACCTGAAATTTGAATATCAGCGCTGTTTATCCCGTTTGCAGGAAATGCAAAGCGAAGAGTACCTACGGCAGCCGCATTTGGCGTAACACCGGCTACGGTTTTTCGTCATTTGCGTGTGAAAAAAGGTCGATTTTTGAGAATCACTTCTCTATAATCTTGCGACCCCACGTTACAACAAAGTTTTTTTCCCAAAAACTTTATAGTGCCGGCAATGGCTATTCGAAGGGGTAGGTTTGCTGGACTTGATGGTCGTGTGAGCCTCAACTGTTTTCGAGCGTTTGGGTGTTCACCAACGTGTAACTAATTATTGGGTAAGCTTTTAATGAAAACTTTTACAGCTAAACCAGAGACCGTAAAACGTGACTGGTACGTTGTTGATGCGAACGGTAAAACTTTAGGCCGTCTCGCTACTGAACTGGCTCGTCGTCTGCGCGGCAAGCATAAAGCGGAATACACCCCGCACGTTGATACGGGTGATTACATCATCGTTCTGAACGCTGACAAAGTTGCTGTAACTGGCAACAAGCGTACTGACAAGATTTATTATCATCACACCGGTCACATCGGTGGTATTAAACAAGCGACCTTTGAAGAGATGATTGCCCGCCGTCCTGAGCGTGTGATTGAAATCGCGGTTAAAGGCATGCTGCCGAAGGGCCCGTTGGGTCGTGCTATGTTCCGTAAACTGAAAGTTTACGCGGGCACCGAGCACAATCACGCGGCACAGCAACCGCAAGTTCTGGACATTTAATCGGGATTATAGGCAATGGCTGAAAATCAATACTACGGCACTGGTCGCCGCAAAAGCTCCGCCGCTCGCGTGTTCATCAAACCGGGCAACGGTAACATCGTTATCAACCAGCGTAGTCTGGAACAGTACTTCGGTCGCGAAACTGCCCGCATGGTAGTTCGTCAGCCGCTTGAACTGGTCGACATGGTTGGGAAATTAGATCTGTACATCACCGTTAAAGGTGGTGGTATCTCTGGTCAGGCTGGTGCGATCCGTCACGGTATCACCCGCGCTCTGATGGAGTATGATGAGTCTCTGCGTGGCGAACTGCGTAAAGCAGGTTTCGTTACCCGTGATGCTCGTCAGGTTGAACGTAAGAAAGTCGGCCTGCGTAAAGCACGTCGTCGTCCTCAGTTCTCCAAGCGTTAATTTCTGGCTGCTTTGCAGCGAAATCAATGCGAAAAACCCGGTGCTTGTCACCGGGTTTTTTATGCCTAAAAATAAATTTCCTCGAAATATACGCTTTACTTTCCGTATGTTAACGATGAAATTGTGCTTATACCCCCACAAAACGAACAAAATCTGATAAGCTATTCGCCGATTTTATGCCCGTGTGCCAACTGTCGTCGCTGTTTGAAACGACGTATTTTTTCAGGTGATGTTTACACATTGGCGAGCAAAATTTCGAATAGCGGTTTGCAGATTCCCCATTGCACGGCTATTCGCCGTATTTTCTCGATAAACTTGGAGGTTTTCATGGCTGTCGCTGCCAACAAACGTTCGGTAATGACGCTGTTTTCTGGTCCATCCGACATTTTTAGCCATCAGGTCCGCATCGTATTGGCGGAAAAGGGTGTGAGTGTCGAGATTGAACAGGTGGACATGGATAATCTGCCTCAGGATCTTATTGACCTCAATCCTTATGGTTCTGTGCCGACGTTGGTCGATCGCGAACTGACGCTCTATGAATCACGTATTATCATGGAGTATCTGGATGAACGTTTTCCTCATCCGCCGTTAATGCCTGTCTATCCGGTTGCGCGCGGTAACAGCCGCCTGATGATGCACCGCATTGAGAGCGACTGGTATTCTTTGCTGAAGAAAATTACGCATGGCAGCGCTCAGGAAGCGGATGCGGCACGTAAGCAATTGCGTGAAGAGCTGCTGGCTATTGCCCCGGTGTTTAATGAAGCGCCTTATTTCATGAGCGAAGAGTTCAGCCTGGTGGATTGCTATCTGGCTCCACTGCTGTGGCGTCTGCCGCAGTTAGGTATTGAACTGAGTGGTTCGGGCGCGAAAGAGCTGAAGGGCTACATGACACGCGTCTTTGAGCGTGATGCGTTCCTGGCTTCCCTGACGGAAGTGGAACGTGAAATGCGTTTGCAAACCCGAGGTTAAACTGTATGGCGTTGTCTCAACTGTCTCCGCGTCGTCCGTATTTATTACGCGCCTTTTATGATTGGTTGCTGGATAACCAATTAACGCCTCATCTGGTAGTCGATGTTACTCTGCCAGATGTTATGGTGCCGATGGAGTTCGCCCGTGACGGCCAGATTGTGCTGAATATCGCACCACGTGCTGTTGGCGGCCTTGAGTTAGCTGATGACAGCGTTCGTTTCAATGCTCGTTTTGGCGGCGTACCGCGCCAGGTTTATGTGCCGATGGCGGCCGTAATGGCGATTTATGCCCGTGAGAATGGGGCTGGAACGATGTTTGAGTCCGAGCCTGCTTACGAAGCCGCAGGCGAGTATGAGGACTTTCAGGAAGGTGCACCTTCTTCAGGGACAGTCATGTCGATTGTCGATAGCTCGCCTGATTCTGAAGCACCTGAGGATGGCTCGGGTTCTGATGACGAACCGCCACAGCCGCCTAAAGGTGGTAGACCCTCGCTACGGGTCGTGAAGTAATCTGTTTCTAAGGGCACCGCAGAGGTGCCCTTTTCTATACCTGTCTTACTGCACGCTACAGTTAGTCAGTTGTGTTAATTGAACACCATTCCGCCATCAATGAGTAACGACTGTCCTGTCATATAGTCAGAATCGTGGCTGGCCAGATAGGAGACGCATGCGGCGACATCTTCCGGCTCGGACAGGCGACCCAGTGTGATGCGTTTGGCAAACTCTTCCGTTGCATATCCACGCGGTTTCCCTGCTGACTCAGAGATCTTCCGATCGATTTCATCCCACATCGGCGTTTTTACGATACCCGGACAGTAGCCATTGACCGTGATGCCCAGTGGCGCTAAATCGCGTGCGGCAGTTTGCGTTAATCCCCGAACCGCGAATTTACTCGAACTGTAGACGGCGAGTTCAGGATTGCCCACGTGTCCAGCCTGTGAACAGGCATTGATGATTTTGCCTCCGTGCCCCAGAGATTTGAAGGCATCGAGCGCCGCCTGAATACCCCAGATAACGCCTTTGACGTTGATGTTGTAAACGCGATCGATGACTTCTGGCGTGATATCTTCAATCAGAGTTGAGGGAGCAACACCGGCGTTATTGACGATGACGTTAAAGTCACCAAAGCGTTTTTTGGTTTCTGCGACGGCAGTGAACACTGCCTCACGATCTGCGACGTCGGCCTGTAATGCGATGGCTTGTCCGCCGGATTTTTCGATTTCCTGCGCCACACTACGCGCAGTTTCTTGGTTATAGTCCACAATGGCGACGGCAAACCCGTCCTTCGCCAATCTGAGAGCAATCGCGCGGCCAATTCCCTGACCAGCCCCTGTTACAAGTGCCACTTCGGTTGTCATATTTACTCCTTAATGAAATCCAATCTCAATAAAGACAAGTAAATGCCGGAGACAAGTGTACGCTTTTATCGTGATGCTGAAGGATTTATTACGAAAAGTTCTTTAAAACTAAGTGGAAAGTTAAAGTTTTTATTGGACTTTCTGGTGTTATCTTTCGAATGGAGTGGGGCGGTTGCCATTGGCTGATATAGCGCAGCTTACTTCCGCGTCTGAACACGACGTTTAGGGAAAGGTAGCGTGAAAATGGGGCACTGTCCGACTTCCTGAAAATAAGGGAAAGCGCGTAGATAACCTATGCTATAACCGAAACTGGCGGTGATATCCCTTGTTAGGATATTGCGATTTGAGCGCACAGAAAATCAGGAGAGGATCTATGCATCAAGGTCGTTGTTTATGTGGCGGCGTAACGATTTCCACGACGCATTCGGTCAGTGACGTTGCTGCCTGCCATTGTGGAATGTGCCAGACGTGGGGCGGTGGGCCGCTCATGGCAGTTGAATGTACCGATCCGGCGATTGAGATAGAAGGCGAGGAGAACATTACGGTCTGGCAGTCATCGGAATGGGCTGAGCGCGGTTTTTGCCGCATATGTGGAACACATCTGTTCTACCGACTGCGCGGTGGTGATGCCTACCATATTCCGGCAGGTTTTTTTGCTGATGAGACGGATAAAACGCTGATATCGCAGATTTATATTGATAAGAAACCGGGCTATTACTCATTTGTCGAGAAGACGCCAACGCTGACTGAGCAGGATATTATCGCGCTTTATGCAGGTAAAGATTGAATACTGAGATTACGTCGGAAAAAAGAAAAGGGCAGCTAGCGCTGCCCTTAAGAGGAGTGGGTCGTTCTTACACTTCCAGATAGTTCATGATGCCGTCAGCGGCTTTACGGCCTTCTGCGATGGCAGTAACCACCAGATCGGAACCGCGTACTGCATCGCCGCCCGCAAAAATTTTCGGGTTGCTGGTCTGGAAGGCGTTATCGCAGCTTTCCGGTGCGACAATGCGACCTTGATCGTCCAGCTTGACGTCATGTTCTGCCAGCCACGCCATTTTGTGTGGACGGAAGCCGAACGCCATGATGACCGCATCGGCTTCCAGTACGTGCTCGGAACCCTCTACGATTTCAGGACGACGACGTCCATTGGCATCCGGCGCACCCAGTGCGGTACGCGCCATTTTCACACCGCACACTTTGCCAGCGCCGTTGATCTCGACGCTTAACGGTTGCAGGTTGAATTTGAACTCGACGCCTTCTTCACGCGCGTTTTTCACTTCGCGTTTGGAACCCGGCATGTTCTCTTCATCGCGACGATAAGCACAGGTAACGTGCGTTGAACCCTGACGAATCGAGGTACGCACGCAGTCCATTGCGGTGTCACCACCTCCCAGCACCACAACGCGTTTACCTTGCATGCTGACGTAAGGTTCGTCTACTGCGGCTTCAAAGCCCATCAGCTGCTTGGTATTGGCGATCAGGAATGGCAGAGCATCGTAGACACCCTGAGCGTCTTCATTGTCCAATCCGCCACGCATAGACTGATAGGTGCCGACGCCGAGGAAGACGGCATCGTACTCGTCCAGCAGCGCTTTCATCTGCACGTCTTTGCCGACTTCGGTGTTCAGGCGGAATTCGATGCCCATCTCGGTGAAAATCTCACGACGTTTCACCATTACCTCTTTTTCCAGCTTGAAAGAGGGGATACCGAAGGTCAGCAGGCCACCGATCTCAGGGTGACGATCGAAAACCACGGCCTGTACGCCACTGCGTGCTAGCACATCGGCACAGGCCAGCCCAGCAGGGCCAGCGCCGATGATGGCGACGCGTTTACCGGTCGGTTTGACGTTGGCAACGCTCGGCTTCCAGCCCATTTCGATCGCTTTATCATTGATATAACGTTCGATGTTGCCGATGGTGACCGCGCCGAACTCATCATTCAGCGTACAAGACCCTTCACACAGACGATCCTGAGGGCATACGCGGCCGCAGACTTCCGGCAGACTGTTAGTCTGGTGCGATAACTCAGCCGCTTCGATAATGCGGCCTTCGTTCGCCAGCTTCAGCCAGTTCGGGATGTAGTTGTGTACCGGACATTTCCATTCACAGTAAGGGTTTCCGCATGACAGGCAGCGATCTGCCTGTGCTTTGGACTGGCTTTCTGAGAACGGCTCGTAGATTTCAACAAATTCAATTTTACGAATCTTCAGCGGTTTCTTGGGCGGATCAACGCGCTGTAAGTCGATAAACTGGTAAACATTCTGACTCATGATGACCTCTTACTGCGCCTGAACCCGCAGCTCGGCTGCGGAACGACTACGGTGACCCAACAATGCCTTCACATCACTTGACTTCGGTTTCACCAGAGCAAATTTCGGTGCCCAGGTCGGCCAGTTAGCGAGGATCTCTTCTCCGCGGTGTGAACCGGTATTCTGCACGTGCTCGGTGATCAGGCCACGCAGGTGTTCTTCATGAATAGCCAGTTCTTCGACATCCAGCACTTCCACCAGTTCCGGGTTAACGCGTTTGCGGAATTCACCGTCTTCATCCAGCACGTAGGCGAATCCACCCGTCATACCTGCGCCAAAGTTCACGCCAGTACGACCCAGTACGCAGACGATCCCGCCTGTCATGTATTCACAGCCGTTATCACCGATGCCTTCTACTACGGTGATACAGCCGGAGTTACGTACGGCAAAACGCTCACCAGCACGGCCTGCGGCAAACAGCTTACCGCCGGTAGCGCCGTAGAGGCAGGTGTTACCGATGATGCTGGCTTCGTGGCTGCGGAAGGCAGAACCGACCGGAGGACGCACGGAGATACTGCCGCCCGCCATGCCTTTGCCCACGTAGTCGTTGGCATCGCCAGTTAGTTTCAGCTCAAGACCGCCAGCGTTCCAGACGCCAAAGCTCTGTCCTGCTGTACCGGAGAAGTAAGCTTTGATCGGATCGCCTGCCAGCCCTTGATCGCCATGTTTCTCTGCAATCGCACCAGACAGCGTCGCGCCGACAGAACGATCGGTGTTGCGGATATCGAAATAGAGCGCTTTGCCCTGTTTCGCATCGATGTGCGGCTGTGCCTGTGCCAGCAGCTCTTTGTTCAGCAAGCCTTTATCGAACGACAGATTGCTTTCCGTGCAGTACAGCGCTTTGCCTGGCTGAGGCTGTGCGGCGTGCAGCAGCGGCGACAGATCCAGCTTGTTCTGTTTCGCGCTGAAACCGTCCAGTTCAACCAGCAAATCAGTACGGCCAATCAGATCCACCAGACGGCTGACCCCCAGCTCTGCCATCAGCACGCGGGTTTCATGCGCGATGAAGTGGAAGTAGTTGGTTACACGCTCAGGCAGACCGTGGTAGTGATCGCGGCGCAGCTTCTCATCCTGCGTTGCAACACCGGTTGCACAGTTATTCAGGTGACAGATACGCAGGTATTTACAGCCCAGCGCAACCATTGGTCCGGTGCCGAAGCCGAAGCTTTCTGCACCCAGAATCGCCGCTTTGACGATATCCAGACCGGTTTTCAAGCCACCGTCCACCTGAAGGCGGATTTTGTGACGCAGACCGTTGGACACTAGTGCCTGCTGCGTTTCAACCAGACCGAGTTCCCATGGGCAGCCCGCGTATTTCACGGAGGACAGTGGGCTGGCACCTGTGCCGCCATCGTAGCCAGCGATGGTGATCAGGTCGGCATAAGCCTTGGCAACGCCCGTGGCGATAGTACCGACGCCCGGTTCGGACACCAGTTTTACCGAAATCATCGCTTTCGGGTTGACCTGCTTCAGATCGAAAATCAGCTGCGCCAGATCTTCGATAGAGTAAATATCGTGGTGCGGCGGTGGTGAAATCAGCGTTACACCCGGCACGGAATAGCGTAGACGAGCAATGTACGGCGTGACTTTATCACCCGGTAACTGGCCGCCCTCGCCCGGCTTCGCACCTTGTGCCACTTTAATCTGAATCACATCGGCGTTAACCAGATAGGCTGGTGTCACACCAAAGCGGCCAGAGGCAACCTGCTTGATACGGGACACTTTATTCGTGCCGTAACGCGCGGGATCTTCACCACCCTCACCGGAGTTGGAGAAACCGCCCAGCCCGTTCATCGCTTCTGCCAGCGATTCATGCGCTTCAGGGCTGAGTGCACCGATAGACATCGCGGCGGTATCGAAACGTTTGAACATTTCAGAAGCCGGTTCAACGCTGTCGATAGCGATGGCTGCGCCTTCTTGCGGTTTCAGTGCCAGCAGGTCGCGTAAGGTCGCGGCTGGACGCTCGTTAACCAGTTTGGCGTATTGCTCGTAATCGCTGTACTCCCCGGTTTTCACCGCGGTTTGCAGCGTGGTGACGACATCAGGGTTGTAGGCATGATATTCGCCGCCGTGAACAAACTTCAGCAGACCGCCCTGTTCCAGCGTTTTGCGCTTCAGCCAGGCACGCTTAGACAGGTTCAGCAGATCCTGCTCGAAGTCGCTATAGTTTGCCCCGCCGATGCGGCTGACGACGCCCAGGAAGCATTGCGTCGACACGTCTTTATGCAGGCCCACAGCTTCAAACAGCTTGGAACAGCGATAAGACGCAATCGTCGAGATGCCCATTTTGGACATAATCTTGTACAGGCCTTTATTGATGCCGTTACGGTAGTTCAGCATCACAGCACGATAAGGTTTGTCGATGGTGTGGTTATCCACCATCCGCGCCAGCGTTTCGTAAGCGAGGTAAGGATAAATAGCCGTCGCACCAAAGCCTAACAGTACTGCAAAGTGGTGCGGGTCGCGTGCACTGGCAGTTTCCACAATGATGTTGGCATCACAGCGCAGGCTCTTTTCCACCAGACGGCGCTGAACGGCACCGACGGCCATTGGCGCAGGGACTGGCAGGCGAGATTCGCTAATGCCACGGTCGGACAGCACCAGCAGAACAGCACCGTCTCTGACTTTGCTTTCTGCTTCGTCACACAGTTTTTCGATGGTCTGTTGCAGCGTTTGCTGCGACGGATCAAACGTCAGATCCAGCGTGTCGGCGCGATAGTGCAATTCATCCTGCGATGTCAACTGTGTGAAGTCGGAGTAAAGCAGGATCGGCGATTTAAAGCTCAGACGGTGAGCCTGACCTTCCGCTTCACAGAAGACGTTCATTTCACGACCAATGCTGGTCGCCAGCGACATCACATGTGCTTCGCGTAGCGGATCGATCGGCGGGTTGGTGACCTGCGCGAACTGCTGACGGAAGTAGTCATAAATAATGCGTGGACGGCTCGACAGCACGGCGAACGGCGTGTCGTCACCCATGGAACCGGTCGCTTCCTGACCATTTTCACCCAGCACGCGGATAACCTGATCCAGCTCTTCGCTGCTGTAGCCGTACTGTTTCTGGTAGGTTTCCAGCAGCTCGTTGTCGAATTCACGGCTACCAACCTGATCGTCTGGCAACTCTTCAAACGGCACCAGACGCTTAACGTTTTTCTCCATCCACTCTTTATAAGGATGGCGGCTTTTCAGATCGTTATCGGTTTCGGCAGAGTGCAGAATGCGGCCGCTGCGAGTGTCGATCACCATCAGTTCGCCCGGACCAACGCGTCCTTTTTCAACCACCTCATCCGGCTGATAATCCCAGATACCCACTTCAGACGCGCAGGTGATCAGCTTGTCTTTGGTGATGACATAGCGTGCGGGACGCAGGCCATTACGATCCAGGTTACAGGCGGCATAGCGCCCGTCGGACATCACGATACCGGCTGGGCCATCCCACGGTTCCATGTGCATAGAGTTAAAGTCGAAGAATGAGCGCAGCTCAGGGTCCATGTCCGGGTTGTTCTGCCAGGCTGGTGGAACCAGCAGGCGCATGGCGCGGATGATATCCATCCCGCCGCTCAGGAACAGTTCTAGCATGTTGTCCAGCGAGCTGGAGTCGGAGCCGGTTTCGTTAACGAACGGCGCGGCATCCTGCAAATCTGGAATCAACGGGGTTTTGAATTTGTAAGCACGTGCGCGCGCCCATTGACGGTTACCGGCGATGGTGTTGATCTCACCGTTGTGCGCCAGATAGCGGAATGGCTGCGCCAGCGGCCAGCGCGGCACGGTGTTGGTTGAGAAGCGCTGGTGGAACAGGCAAATTGCTGATTCCATACGCAGATCGGCCAGATCGAGGTAGAAGCGTGGCAGATCTGCTGGCATGCACAGACCTTTATAGATCGTCACCAGATTGGAGAAACTACAAACGTAGAACTCTTTGTCTTCGATACGCTTTTCGATACGGCGACGCGCCATGAACAGGCGGCGTTCCATATCACGTTGACGCCAACCTGCCGGGGCGTTAACAAAAATTTGCTCAATACGTGGCATGGATGACAGGGCTATTTCACCCAGGACATCCGGGTTGGTCGGAACTTCACGCCAGCCCAGTACCGACAGCGTTTCGTTCTGCAACTCTTCTTCTACAATCCGACGTGTGGCACGAGCCAGATCTTCGTCTTGATTGAGAAACATCATGCCAACGGCGTAGTTTTTGGCTAAACGCCAGCCGTGCTCTTCTGCCACCAGGCGAAAGAAACGATCGGGCTTCTGAAGTAACAAACCGCAGCCGTCGCCAGTCTTGCCGTCAGCAAGGATTGCGCCACGGTGCTGCATGCGTGCAAGTGCGTGAATAGCGGTACGCACTACTTTATGGCTCGGCTCACCTTCTATATGGGCGATTAGTCCGAAACCACAGTTATCTCTCTCTTGGGATGCATCGTACAACATATTAGTGAACCTCCCCAGGCTCTGTGTGACTCTCACAACCTACTGCGAGAAAGCACCGTGGCGTTGAGCGGCTAGTATTACGCTCTCTTCTTCGGCCTCTCGTGACGGTCTCACAAGTGGTAAATGACTTGTTTTTAGAGGGAGTCTTCATTTACTGCATAAATATGACGAATCATGGACCCGTCAGGAAAGCTTCCAGCGGATTCCCAAATTAGCGAGAAACCCTGTTCAGGTCAAATACCAGTGCAAAATGTGCTGATAAGCGATAATTTTTAGTTATACGTATGAAACATAATGATTTTTTTAGAAAAACTATCGCGGGAAATGAATATGGGATTTAATTGAAGTGTGAGCTGTATCACTATACAAAAGCGTAAGAACCCTTATCCATGCTACGTTATTTCTGCGTTGTAGAATATTCTTCTGTATATGGCTACTTTTAGATTTAATGAAACTATTTTTAAGTATTGCTTCATCTTTTCATCAGGCATGCCTACGAGATAAGAAAAATTAATTGGCACAGACGTGAGTTTATTTTCACTAAAAGCGAATAAAAATGCATTTCATTGGCATGTGTGTGATTGATCGCGGTCATCGCGAAGGGGGCAAGAGAAAGGTAGTCTGCTGTTCCTCAAGGGAGCAGGTTAGAATATGCAATTGCAAAAATTAATCAATATGTTTGGCGGAAATCTTCAACGCCGCTATGGCGAGAAGATCCACAAGCTGACACTGCACGGCGGGTTTAACTGTCCCAACCGTGATGGCACGCTGGGGCGGGGCGGTTGTACGTTCTGTAATGTCGCTTCGTTTGCCGATGAGCAGATGCAACAACGCAGTATTGCGCAGCAGCTGGAAGCACAGGCGGGAAAGGTGAATCGAGCCAAGCGCTATCTGGCCTATTTTCAGGCGTATACCAGTACTTATGCCGAAGTTCAGGTACTGGAGAGTATGTATCAGGAAGCGTTGAAGCAGGCTGAGATGGTGGGGCTTTGCGTGGGGACGCGCCCCGACTGTGTGCCAGATGCCGTACTGGATTTATTGTCCCGCTATCACGACCAGGGTTATGAAGTTTGGCTGGAACTCGGGTTGCAAAGTGCCTGTGACAAAACGCTACACCGTATTAATCGTGGGCATGACTTTGCCTGCTATCAGGAAACCACCCGCCGCGCGCGTGAGCGCGGCTTGAAGGTGTGTAGTCATCTGATTGTCGGTTTACCGGGAGAAGACGCCCAGTGCTGTCTATCGACGCTGGAGCAGGTCGTTGAGACCGGGGTGGAAGGGATTAAGCTTCATCCTCTCCATATCGTAGAAGGCAGCACGATGGCGAAGGCCTGGCGCGCCGGAAGGCTGCCCGAATTAGCCTTGGATCGCTACGTGGAAACGGCAGGAGAGATGATTCGCCATACGCCGCCTGACGTGATCTATCACCGCATTTCCGCCAGCGCCCGACGCCCGACCCTGCTGGCTCCGCTCTGGTGTGAAAATCGCTGGACGGGCATGGTAGAGCTGGATCGCTATCTGCAAACACACGGTGTACAGGGTTCCGCATTGGGCGCACCTTACCAGTACGATGGCGTCTGATGCGTCAAAAGAGACGGGCAGTAGAAGCCGGTATTTCATGTTGTGAATCTACGAGGCAGCGCCGTATAAACCGCTATTTTACGTTATGATGCGCGGGTGGGTGTCTAAGGGAAATCGCTATGAAGCAAATTCGTCTGTTGGCTCAGTACTATGTTGATTTAATGGTAAAACTGGGGCTTGTCCGTTTTTCACTGCTGCTGGCCTCGGTATTGGTGCTGCTGGCGATGGTGGTACAAATGGCGGTCACCCTGCTGCTCAGTGGGGAAGTCGAAAATATCGACGTTGTCCGCTCTATTTTCTTCGGGCTGCTGATTACGCCCTGGGCCGTTTATTTTCTCTCTGTGGTGGTGGAACAGCTTGAAGAGTCGCGTCAGCGGCTATCGAAGCTGGTCGCGAAGCTGGAAGAGATGCGCCATCGCGATCTGGAACTGAATGTGCAGCTTCAGGAGAACATCGCACAGCTCAATCAGGAAATCGCCGATCGTATCAAAGCGGAAGAGGCTCGTGTGCTGGTGATGAGCCGCCTCAAAGAAGAGATGTCCCGCCGTGAACAGGCGCAAATTGAGCTGGAGCAGCAGTCTGCGCTGCTGCGTTCGTTCCTCGATGCCTCGCCGGATCTGGTTTACTACCGTAACGAAGATAAAGAATTCTCCGGCTGCAACCGCGCGATGGAGCTACTGGTAGGTAAAAGCCAGAAGCAGCTCATTGGCCTGACGCCGCAAGATGTTTACGCCCCCGACATTGCCGAGAAAGTCATGGAGACGGACGAGAAAGTGTTCCGCCATAACGTTTCTCTGACCTATGAACAGTGGCTGGTTTATCCCGATGGGCGTAAAGCCTGTTTTGAGCTGCGCAAAGTGCCGTTTTATGACCGGATGGGCAAACGCCACGGGCTGATGGGATTTGGACGCGATATAACGGAGCGTAAGCGTTACCAGGACGCGTTAGAGAACGCCAGTAGGGAGAAGACCACTTTTATCTCAACTATCAGCCACGAGCTTCGTACGCCGCTTAATGGCATTGTCGGGTTAAGTCGTATCCTGCTGGATACGCAACTTGACCCTGAGCAGCAAAAATACCTGAAAACTATCCACGTCAGCGCGATTACGCTGGGCAATATCTTTAACGACGTGATTGAGATGGATAAACAGGAGCGCCGCAAGGTGCAACTGGATAATCAACCGATCGATTTCACTGGCTTTTTGGTGGATCTGGAAAACCTCGGCGGCCTGCTGGCGGAGCCGAAAGGCCTGAAGCTGATTATGGATCAGCACCAGCCTCTGCCGCAGAAAGTGATTACTGACGGCACGCGCCTGCGGCAGATTCTGTGGAATCTGCTCAGTAACGCGGTGAAATTCACGCCGAAGGGTGAGAACGGCGAAAAGGGCGAAATTGTGGTGCGCGTCTGGCATGAAAAGGGCGATCGCCTGCGCTTCGAGGTTGAAGATTCAGGGATGGGCATCCCGGCCGATGAATTGGAAAAAATCTTCGCCATGTATTATCAGGTCAAAGACCAGCACGGCGGGAAACCTGCAACGGGGTCGGGAATTGGTCTGGCGGTGTCGAAGCGTCTGGCACAGAACATGGGGGGCGATATTCATGTTTCCAGTACGCAAGGTAAGGGCTCCTGCTTTACCCTGACCGTCATTGCGCCGAGCGTTGATGAGGCGGGAAGCAACCTTGAAGACGATGATGACATGCCGCTACCCGCGCTGCATGTTCTGTTGGTGGAGGATATCGAGCTGAATGTGGTGGTGGCGCGTTCGGTGCTGGAGAAACTGGGTAATAGCGTGGATGTCGCGATGACCGGGCAAGACGCGCTAGATATGTTCGATCCCGATGAGTTCGATCTGGTATTGCTTGATATTCAACTGCCGGATATGACCGGGCTCGACGTGGCGCGTCAGCTACGTTCGCGTTATGCCAACCGCAACATGCCGCCGCTGGTGGCGCTGACGGCGAATGTGCTGAAAGATAAACGCGAATATCTGGATGCGGGTATGGATGACGTGCTCAGCAAACCGCTGTCGGTGCCTGCGCTGACGGCCGTCATCAAACAATTTTGGGATAACCACACGGTGTGGACGGAAAACCCCGTAGCTGAGGAAGGTGATGAAATGGAAAAAGCAAAAGAAGACCTGCTGGATATTCCGATGTTGGAACAGTATCTGGATTTGGTGGGGCCGAAATTAATTCATCAGAGTCTGGAGATGTTTGAACAGATGATGCCGGGCTATCTGGCGATTCTGGATTCCAACATGACGGCGCGCGACCAGAAAGGTATTACGGAAGAAGGACACAAAATTAAAGGGGCGGCGGGTTCCGTTGGGTTACGGCACCTGCAACAGATTGCCCAGCAGATTCAGACTTCATCGCTACCGGCATGGTGGGATAACGTGCAGGAATGGGTCGATGAGCTTAAGCATGACTGGCGTCATGACGTTCAGGTACTGCGTGATTGGGTAGCAAAAGCAGAAAAAGAGTCCTGATTCAGTTTGCTGCGGCCACAAGGATGTGGCGAGTAACGCGGTTAGAAATTTTTTCGTGTTACAGGATATCATGCGAAAAATGCAGGGCGACGTTAGATTGAGTGGTGTTTACGATTGAAGAGGGATGGAGAATGCGGGGCTTTGCACGTTTTCATACGGTAGAAAAAAATGACCCCGACCGAAGCCGGGGTGCGCGAATTATGCGCCAACACCAGGGAAAACATGCACCTGCATTTAGATCTCAGGGTTTGTAAACTCGCAAGTGCGGATATTCGTGTCTTTAACGTATCTTAACTACAACAACTTACAACAGTAACTGAAGAACTTACAACAACAAGTAAACCCCAAGTACTGTACATCTTCATCAAGCAACAAAATAGCAAATGTGGAAATCTTTGTTACAAGAATCATTAAAATGTGTGATGTAGATTAGTGTTTGTCAATTAAAAAATCAATTAGTTGATGTAATGAAATGAAGGAAAAGATGATGAAACGAGTCGGCATTGTCCTTAGTGGCTGTGGTGTTTATGACGGTTCCGAGATTCATGAAGCCGTGTTGACGTTACTTGCACTGGATCGCGCGGGTGCACAGGCAGTTTGCTTTGCGCCAGATAAGCCGCAATTACAGGTGGTTAATCATCTGACCGGTGACGTAACTGGTGAGAATCGCAACGTTTTAGCAGAATCAGCACGGATCGCCAGAGGAAAAATCCAGCCGCTTTCTACCGCGAATGCACAAGATTTAGATGCGTTGATTGTGCCGGGAGGTTTTGGCGCGGCAAAAAATTTAAGCGACTTTGCCACGCAGGGATCGGCCTGCCAGATCGATGAAACGCTGCAACTGCTCACACGGGAAATTTATAAGCAAAGTAAACCAATTGGTTTTATTTGCATCTCACCTGCGTTGTTGCCGACGATCTTGGGTGTACCCGTTCGTGTAACTGTTGGTAACGATATCGATACCGCTGAAGCTGTCGAAGAAATGGGTGGCATCCACGTTGTTTGTCCAGTCGATGATATCGTAGTGGATGAGGAGCATAAAATCGTGACGACACCAGCCTATATGCTGGCTAACTCCATCAGCGAAGCGGCGCAAGGTATTGATAAGCTTGTTGCTCGCGTATTGGCTCTCACCGAATGAGGTGGAACCGAAAACGTGGAGGCTTGCTCGCGTGGCTTAAGCGTCTGATTGTTCGGAGTGTATTAGCTGTCGTCGGGGCGTGGCTCGCTGGCATCCTGCTGTTCTCTTTCCTGCCAGTGCCGTTCTCCGCAGTGATGGTCGACAGGCAGCTCAGCGCATGGCTGAAAGGCGAATTCTCCTATGTTGCCCATTCGGATTGGGTTGCTATGGACGATATCGCACCGGAAATGGCGCTGGCGGTGATGGCGGCAGAAGACCAAAAATTTCCTCAGCATTGGGGTTTCGATGTTGATGCGATTGGTCAGGCATTGAAACACAACGAACGCAACACGCAGCGGATTCGCGGGGCGTCTACGTTATCGCAGCAGATGGTGAAGAATCTGTTTCTGTGGGATGGGCGTAGCTGGGTGCGTAAGGGCCTTGAAGCGGGTATTACCACCGGGGTGGAGCTGGTCTGGACAAAACGGCGGATTCTTACGGTTTACCTGAATATCGCCGAGTTTGGTCCTGGGATTTTTGGCGTGGAGGCCGCTGCCAGACGTTATTTCAATAAGCCTGCCAGCAGTCTGACTGCAAGTGAATCTGCCTTGCTGGCGGCGGTGCTGCCGAACCCCATTCGCTTTCGTGCGAATGCGCCCTCCAGCTATGTCATTCAACGCCAGCAGTGGATTTTGCGCCAGATGCGACAGATGGGCGGTGATGCGTTTTTGCGAGATAACAATCTGAATTAATCAGGCTTACACGTTTAGTATACCGAGAATTTTTTGCGCTAACGTTCGTGTTTTCGACATCAGGAGAAAGTATGCGGTTACGTTATTGGTCAGGTTTACTGGTTGCATTGTGTTGTGTGGTTTCCGTTGCCCGTGCGGACGCGGAGCCTAAAGCGTCACCCCCCGATAATCCCTACGCCTTCTTGCAGCAGCCCCAGCTATCCGTAGTAAAACAGCAACTTCAGCAGAAAACGGAAAAGCCGCAGACGCGAATGGCGTACGAGCAGCTTATTTCGGAAGCCGATCGCGCGTTGAAAATAAATAACCCCAGCGTGACGGAAAAGAAATCCACGCCACCCAGTGGTTCAAAGCATGATTATTTGAGCCTCAGCGCCTACTGGTGGCCCGATCCCGACAAAGCTGATGGTTTGCCTTGGATTCGTCGTGATGGGCAGGTAAACCCAGCCAGCAAGGATGAGGAGACCGATGGGGTAAGGCTGGCAAAATTTACTGCCCAAACGCAGGCGTTGACGCTGGCGTGGTACTTCTCGGGCAAACAGGCGTATGCCGATAAAGCCATATCGATGATCCGTAGCTGGTTTATCGACCCTGCTACGCGTATGAACCCTAATCTCGATTTCGCGCAAGGCGTGCCGGGTATCGCGCCGGGTAGAGGGTCGGGCGTGTTGGACGGACGCTATTTTTCCACCCGGATCGTCGATTCGCTGATTATGCTGCGTCAGGCACCGGGCTGGACGACGCAGGATGAGCAGCAGATGCAGAAATGGATGAACGATTATCTGCACTGGTTGCAAACCAGTAAGCTGGGGAAAAAAGAGGCAACGGCCAAGAATAATCACGGTAGCTGGTATACCGTACAGGTCGCAGGCATCGCGTGGTATCTGGGCAAAATCGACGTGGTGAAATCCATGGCGCAATTGCAGCGGGAAAAGTTGGATCACCAACTGCAACCAGATGGTGCTCAGCCGGAAGAATTGGCGCGTACCCGTTCCTTCCATTACAGCTACTTCAACCTTCAGGCGATAACGGATATGGCTACTCTGGCTTCCCGTGTCGGGGAGAATATTTGGCAATATCAAACGCCGAAGGGAAGCAGTGTGATAAAGGCGCTGGATTTTATGGCACCGTATTTGGATGAAAACAAAGCGTGGCCGCGCAAGACAATGGACAGGCAAAGCAGTCGCCTTATCCCGCTGCTATTGCAGGCAGAACGTGGTTTGAAAACGCCGCGTTACCAGATGCAAATCAAGCAAGCGGGTTTTGCTGAATTGCTCACGGGTGAGGCTGACGCGCGGGATAAAGAACAGGGCCATATCAGTGTTGAAACCCGCCGTGCGCTCTGGCTGCTGAATCCTGTAATACCTTGATCCTATTAACTCCTGATTCTATCGGGGGAAAATATACCGCCATCGCACAGAAATAAAAAAACCGCTGATGAGTACATCAGCGGTTTTTGTTCGTAGAAGCGTCGCGTTATTGCAGGTAGGTAAAGGCGGTCGTGACGTGTTTAACACCACTAACCTTACTGGCAATTTCTGCGGCGGAGGTGCCTTCACGCGGTGTCACCAAACCTAACAGGAAGACTTCGCTGTTTTCCGTGGTGACTTTTACGTTAGAGGATTTAACCGTGTCACTAGCCAAAATTTGTGAGCGAACTTTGGTGGTGATCCAGGTATCCAGAGAGGCGGTTCCCATTGAAACCGGGGTGCCTTGACGTATTTCGTTATAGACTTCGGCTGCACCTTCCACGCCGAGGGCGATTTGCTTAGCCCGGCTCGCCATCTCTGTGCTTGGAGCCTGCCCGGTTAACAGTACTTTCCCTTGATAAGCCGTCGCAACGATACGAGCCTCTTTTTTCAACTGCTCGTCTTTGCTGATTGCATTCGTCACGCGGACTTCCAGTGTGCCATCGTCAACCTGCGTGCCGACGGTACGCGGGTCAGTGGCCGTCTTGGTCGCCACGGCACTGCCCACTGCGACAACCCCGACACAGCCTTGTAGCAGCAGGGCGATAGACAGCACGGCAAATGCAGAACTTATCCTCATGTAGTGCTCCTTCAATCGTTCTGGTGTGGAAAAAGTGTGTTATCAATCAAATCGCACAGGCAATTTACTGTCAACATGTGCATTTCCTGAATACGGGCGCTGCGGTGTGACGGGATGCGAATCTCCACATCCTGCGGCCCGAGCAACCCGGCCAGTTCTCCGCCATCGTACCCGGTCAAAGCGACAATCGTCATGTCGCGGGTAACGGCAGACTCTACGGCTTTCACAATATCGCGGCTGTTGCCACGGGTTGAAATTGCCAGTAGTACGTCGCCAGCCTGACCTAATGCTCTGACTTGTTTGGCATAGACCTCTTCATGTAAGCGGTCATTCGCTATCGCAGTTAAGACCACATTATCTGCATTTAGTGCGATGGCGGGTAAGCTGGGGCGCTCTGCTTCAAAGCGGTTAATCATGCTGGCGGCAAAATGTTGCGAATTGGCTGCCGATGTTCCGTTACCGCAGCACAGAATTTTGTTACCGTTTAGCAGAGATTGCACCATCGCAATCGCACCTCGGGAAATGGCGTCAGGCAAGGCTTCTGCCGCTGCAATCTGCGTTTGAATACTCTCAGTAAAACAAACTTTTATTCTATCCAGCACGTTGAGTTAACCTACGTAAATTGAAATCCATCAAGGATGTATTATCCCTGTGCAGCAAAGGCATTGGGGAGCCAGTTGAACTCTTTGCCCGTAATGGCCAGCACGTCAAAACGGCAATCTACCGTGTCAAAGCTGGCTCCTTGCTGCGCCAACCACACGGCGGCGGCATGCAGTAACCGCTGCTGTTTGTGGCGAGTGACGCTGGCTGCTGCATCGCCAAAATGCGCGTTGCGCCGATAGCGTACTTCGACAAACACCCAGATATGGCGATCGCGCATGATCAAATCCAGCTCGCCGCCGCGTAGCGTAACATTCGCGGCGGTGAAGGTTAGGCCCGCGCGTTCAAGATAGCGCCGAGCCTGTTGTTCGTAAACTGCGCCAGCCGCTCGTTGATTCAGAGAACAGGTACCAACTGACCCTGACGGTATTGTTGCCAAGTGAGCTGCCGGTTGATAGTGCAATCCGGTCCTGCGCTTAACATACCTGTTGCACCGGGGATCTGGTGGCCCGGAATCTGGCGCATTTCGCCAAAGTGGCTGGCGAGCGTCCAGGCATCCATCCCCATGGCATACAGGCGGACTAACGAGTAATCGTTTTTAAACTGGCTACTGACCTGCTGCATCAATGCCGGGTTCGCGCCTGCGAGCAGTGGAATATCGCTGAACTGCAAACCTTCCATTTCGAGGCGGAAGTCAGGGCCTAACCCTGCCTGGAAGCTACGTGAGCTGGCATAGAGCGCAGGGCGAGCGCGTGATGTCGTGCGCATGTCGATCATTGGCTTAATCAGCGCCAGCTCGTCTGGCGTGGCGATGATATAGACCGCATCAATATTACCACTGACGGAGGAACTGACCGTTGGTTGAACCTGTGATGGGATGGTCAGGCCGCCAATGGTCGTGCCCGTTTGTGTTTGTTGCTGAGAAACGTTAACGGGTTGGCCGCTCAGGCTTAAGCCCGCGCCGCTATTGATAGCCTGTTTTAACTCCGCCGTGTTGCCAAAACGCTGTTGCAAAGAACTGGTGCCGCTTTGTTGGTTCCAGGCCTGAGCGAAGGCATTGACGATACGGTCACCCAGCGCGCCGCGAGGGGCTAAGACCAACGGCTGCTGTTTACCCTGCTGATGGATAAACTTAGCTGCGTCTCTGGCTTCATCTTCTGGGGAGAGCGCGAAATAGCAAATATTAGGGCTATTTTCGACGTGTTCCGGCTGGTTCAACGCCAAAATATTCAGCGGCGACTGGCTGCTTGCCAACTGATCCACTTCATTTTTCAGCAGTGGGCCGATAACCAGCGATGCACCATCCTGCTGTGCTTGAGTGAGAATATTAGCCAGCGGTTGTGAAGAGGTGTCATACACTTTGACCGGAAGCGAACCGGACAACCCCGCGCTTGTCGGTTGTGCTTCGGGCGCAGGTGTCGTTGATGCGACCGCCTGATCGCTGTATGGCGCAGGTGATTGAGCCCCCTGTCCATCAGATGATGGCGTTACCTGTCCGTCTTGCGTGGTACCTGTTGCCGGTGCGGCAGGCGTAGATACGGGGGCAGTGGCTATCTGGCCATTTTTTGCTGCGTTAAAACCTTGCTGGATCGCATTGGCAAAAACCTGCGCCTGGCCGTTAAGCGGTAACAGCAGCGCGATGCTGTTGACAGACGACGGCTGATAATTGATGACCTGATTTAACTGCGTAGGTAGCGTTTTCGCAGCAGGGTGATGCGGATAACGCGTCTGCCAATCCTGAATGGCGCTCTGTAACTGGTCAGGGGACTCGCGGTTGTTCTGATAATTACTTAGCAAATCCACCCAGCCCTGAAGCACGTTTTCATTTGCGTTAATCAGCAGCGCTCCAGACTCCTGCGGTGACATTTGCGTCAGCGTCAGCCAGGTTTGATCGAGATTCATCTGATGCTCGTCGCCTTTCAGCAACGGCTCCTGTGCGATATAGGCCCGCAGTAGCTCAATGGAAGGACGCCCTTGCGCTGTTTTGATTTGTATCTGGTAATAACGCTGTTTCTGCTGATCGGAAAGTGCACCGATATCAAGCTGGCTCAGCGCTGCCTTGGCCACCTCCATATTATTCTGGGTGACGGACAGTTCCGCACTGAGCAGTTGCTGTTCTTGTTTTTGCGCTGCACTCAGTTTTTCTGGTAGCGCGTTGAACTGCTGGCTTGCCTGAGGGGCTTTCCCTTCCTGTAGCAGAGAACGAATAGCAAGTAATTGCCAGTCAGCCTTGTTATTATCGCTACTTTGCTGCATCTGTTGCAGATAATAATCAGATGATGCGTCGGCTTTGCCCTGAACCTCGGGTGGTGGGCTCTGCGGTGCGTGACTTGGACAGCCTGCGAGAAACAGTGCCGCTAACAAAACAGGGATAACACGCCCTGCCTGGGTACGGACGAAATGAAAAGGAAGCATACTGTATCCAGTGATTTTTTTTGAAGATGCTCAATATTAAATCGGCAACCCGGATGAAACAATGAATCAAGACCAACAAGCAGATATTTCTGCATCTACCCTTTACATTGTCCCCACGCCAATCGGTAATCTGGGCGACATCACGCAGCGTGCGCTAGCGGTATTGGCGAGCGTTGATCTGATCGCCGCAGAGGATACCCGCCATACCGGCCTGCTGTTACAACATTTTGCGATTAATGCGCGGCTGTTCGCATTACACGATCACAACGAACAACAAAAAGCGGATGTGCTACTGGCTAAATTGCAGTCAGGGCAAAGCATCGCGCTGGTTTCAGATGCGGGCACGCCGCTGATTAACGACCCCGGTTACCATTTGGTTCGACGCTGCCGTGAAGCAGGCGTTCGCGTGGTGCCACTGCCGGGTGCCTGCGCGGCGATAACGGCGCTCTCTGCGTCCGGCCTGGCGTCTGATCGCTTTTGCTATGAAGGTTTTCTGCCCGCCAAAACTAAAGGGCGCAAAGATAAGCTGCGTGAGCTAGAGGAAGAAACCCGCACGCTGATTTTCTACGAATCCACACATCGTCTTTTGGACAGCTTGCAGGATATCAGCGAGGTGCTGGGGACTGAGCGTTATGTGGTGCTCGCGCGTGAAATCACCAAAACCTGGGAATCGATTCACGGCGCACCTGTAGGTGAATTGCTGGCTTGGGTAAAAGAAGACGAGAATCGCCGCAAAGGGGAAATGGTGCTTATTGTGGAAGGGCATCAGATTGATGACAGTGCACTCTCTTCTGAAGCACTGCGCACGCTAGCGCTATTGCGTGCTGAATTGCCGCTGAAGAAAGCGGCGGCGCTGGCGGCTGAAATTCACGGCGTGAAGAAAAACGCACTTTACCGCTATGGGCTGGAGCAAGAAGGCGATAGTGGTGAATCTGGGGATGACAAATAGGGTAATTTCCCCTATTATCCGCGCCGGAGTTGACCAGACAGTCGCCGCTTCACTGCCGTCCCTTTCGGGGGAGACAGGTGGAGGGGAGGAAAGTCCGGGCTCCATAGGGCAGGGTGCCAGGTAACGCCTGGGAGGCGCAAGCCTACGACTAGTGCAACAGAGAGCAAACCGCCGATGGCCCACGCAAGTGGGATCAGGTAAGGGTGAAAGGGTGCGGTAAGAGCGCACCGCGCGACTGGCAACAGTTCGTGGCACGGTAAACTCCACCCGGAGCAAGGCCAAATAGGGGTTCACATGGTACGGCCCGTACTGAACCCGGGTAGGCTGCTTGAGCCAGTGAGTGATTGCTGGCCTAGATGAATGACTGTCCACGACAGAACCCGGCTTAACGGTCAACTTCC
>NZ_LXFY01000007.1:0-136341 GCF_021432585.1 Pectobacterium sp. IFB5596 | reverse complement strand
AACCTTTGCCCGCGAGAGTTTTTTTTTCAGTACAGTCTGGCCGGTGTGATCGACACCATGAAGAACGAAAACGTTTTTTGCCAGATCGATACCAAGGGTAGATACTTGCATTTGGACGCTCCTTCTTTTGAGATTTGACACTCATACTCTGGCACATCTGATGCCGTTAAGTTGGAGCGTCCATCTCATTATCCCTGGCGCAAACGCTTTACTCTTCTATTCCGTTACGCCCGTTTTCATTCGGCAAATAGGTTTGTCAACGATCTGAGGCCTCTCTGTTGAGAGGCCTCCTAAGTGAGTACGTTTGGCGTATTAATGTGTTGTCGCGATTAACCGGTATTACGCATGCCCGCTGCGACGCCCGCGATGGTGACCATCAACGCCAGTTCCAGATCGGCATCCGGCTGTTCCTGTTGGCGTGAGCGATGCAGCAGCTCTGCCTGCAACACGTTCAGAGGGTCAGTGTAGACGTTACGCAGTGCGATTGACTCGGCGATCCACGGCAAATCTGCCATCAGGTGATCGTCATTGGAAATCGCCAGCACGATGCTGATGTCGGCGGCCAACTGATCGCGCAGCTGTTTCCCTAACGGCCACAGCTTCTCTTCTACCAGACGCTGATCGTAATACTCCGCCAGCCACAGGTCGGCTTTGGCAAACACCATCTCCAGCATGCCGATACGCGTTGAGAAGAACGGCCAATTGCGGCACATTTCTTCCAACTGCCCCTGCTTGCCATCATCCACCACTTTCTGCAACGCGGCACCTGCCCCCAGCCAGGCTGGCAGCATCAGGCGGTTCTGCGTCCAGGCGAAAATCCACGGGATCGCACGCAGGCTTTCCACGCCGCCGTTCGGACGACGCTTGGCCGGGCGTGAGCCCAATGGCAGTTTACCCAGCTCCAGTTCCGGCGTAGCCGCGCGGAAGTACGGAACGAAATCTGGGTTCTCACGCACGTATCCGCGATACATATCGCAGGATACGCGAGACAGTTCGTCCATCACTTGATGCCATTCCTGTTTTGGTTCCGGCGGTGGCAGCAGGTTGGCTTCCAGAATCGCACCGGTATACAGCGCCAGGCTGCTGATGGTGACTTCCGGCAGGCCGTATTTAAAGCGGATCATCTCGCCCTGTTCTGTCACGCGCAGGCCGCCTTTCAGGCTGCCCGGTGGTTGTGACAACAGTGCGGCATGAGCCGGTGCGCCACCGCGACCGATAGAACCGCCGCGTCCGTGGAACAGCGTTAGCGCGATGCCGGCTTTCTCACAGGTTTTGATCAGCGCATCTTGCGCACGGTACTGCGCCCAGGAGGCGGCCATCACGCCTGCGTCTTTCGCTGAGTCGGAATAGCCGATCATGACCATCTGCTTGCCCTGAATAAAGCCGCGATACCAGTCAATACTCAGCAACTGCGTCATGACATCGTCGGCGTTGTTCAGGTCATCCAGCGTTTCAAACAGCGGTGCGACAGGTAGCGCAAACGGGCAACCGGCTTCTTTGAGCAGCAGTTGAACGGCCAGCACGTCGGAAGGCGTACGCGCCATTGAAATAACGTAAGCGGCAATAGAACCCTGTGGCGCTTTCGCGATCACCCGGCAGGTATCCAGCACTTCTTTGGTATCTGCACTCGGCTCCCAGTAGCGCGGCAGCAGCGGGCGCTTGGAGCTGAGTTCGCGAATCAGGAAGGCCTGCTTATCGGATTCTGACCAGCTTTCATAGTCGCCCAGACCCAGATAGCGGGTAATTTCGGCCAGCGCGTCGGTGTGGCGGGTGCTTTCCTGACGGACATCGATACGTACCAGCGGTACGCCGAAACAGCGCACGCGGCGCAGCGTATCCAGCAGGCGACCGTCGGCGATGATACCCATGCCGCAGGTTTTCAGCGATTGATAGCAGGCGTGCAGGGGTTCCCACAGCTGCTCGTTGGTAACCAGCAGATCTTTAGGGGGCAGACGTTCTTCACCTGTCAGACGTGCTTCCAGATAGCTCAGCGTGCTGCTCAACTGCGAACGCAATGACTTCATGATGGCGCGGTACGGTTCCTGTACCTCGCTGCCGCCGGCCAGCGCTAACAGCTCCGGCGTACATTCGGACATCGACAGCTCGGAGACCAGCACCTGGATATCACGCAGGAACAGATCGGCAGCTTTCCAGCGGCTGAGTAACAGCACGTGGCGAGTGACTTCCGCCGTGACGTTCGGGTTACCGTCGCGGTCGCCACCCATCCACGAGGTAAAACGTACCGGTACGGCATCAACCGGCAGACGGTAGCCGAAAGCCTGTTCCAACTGCTCATCCAGTTCACGTAAAAAGGCGGGCACGCCTTCCCACAGGCTGTTTTCCACGACGGCGAAACCCCATTTGGCTTCATCTACCGGAGTAGGGCGAATTTTGCGGATTTCATCGGTATGCCAGGACTGTGCGATCAGCTGACGAAGACGACGCATGATCTGATTGCGCTCATAATCCGCCAAATCGTTATGGTCGAGCTGCTTGAGGCAGGTATTTACTTCCACCAATTTATGGATCAGCGTGCGGCGGGTAATCTCGGTTGGGTGTGCGGTCAGCACCAGCTCGATCGACAGCGATTCTACCGCGTCACGGATATCGCGTTCGGTCAGATCTTTATTTTCTTTTAGACGCTCAAAGGCGCTGGAAAGCTGTGCCGGGTTACTCGCTGCTTCGCCGTGCGGTGAAATCGTATGATATTGCTCAGCGGTATTGGTCAGGTTAAGGAACTGGCTGAATGCGCGGGCAACGGGCAGCAGTTCATCGTTAGACAGGTTTTGCAGTGTGGTCAGTAGTTCCTGACGATGTTTTTCATTACCTGCACGAGATGACTTTGACAGCTTGCGGATTGTTTCGACTTTATCAAGGATGTTTTCACCCAGTGCTTCCTTGATAGTATCGCCGAGTAGTTTGCCGAGCATACTGACGTTACTGCGCATTGCGGAATATTGTTCGTTCATAGTTACCCTGACCCATCCCTACCATTTTTGTAAGTTTATTTCACTTGACATATTTTGACGCACTGCCTCCATCTAGCCACGATAAGGCGGGTTCGTCAATTGACGATTCTTTCTTCTCCCCATTCTTTGTACTTGCATTGATGCGGACTTGGCAATTTGTGAAATTTAATTACAGCGGCGTGGATATTAGGTGAACTTATACCCTCAATAATTCGAGTTGCGTGACAAAACGTTAGCGTTTTGAACGGCGCGATGTGTTGGCCCGCTACGGCCTCGTAACTCGCGCCCTCCAGAAGCGTACCGTGCTCAGTGACAGGGAAAGTCAGAGCCGTCTTCGCATAAGCCACTCGGATTATTTAGGGAATATTGCGCTATTTTAAATCTATTCTATTTTCATCTGAAATTTTGGATAGGAATTAGATTAACTGGTTTTATTCTCTATAAAAGCAATGATATACAAAATAAAAGCAATGATATACAAAATAAATGTTGGTGAAAAAATATGAATTTTAAAATTGAGAATAATAACAATTCATGTTAAAAAATTGCTGTTTATCTATACATGATTAGGTGTCGGCATGATAAAGAAATTTTTTGATCTTTTGCCATTTTTTGGTAATAAGGATGTTTCACCAACGGAAAAATTGTTGCAAGAGTCTCTATTACCGCTTGGAGAGCTTGATAAAACGTTGCCAAAAAAGTTGTTCCATTATGTCATGACTGGCACTGAACCTGAGGTGATTTATACCTTAAACCAGCTGGATGCTGATAAAGCAGCGGTACTCTTGGATAAACCCGGTACGGTTGATTGGTGGTATGTTCAAAATAATAGTTTTAACACGAGTGAATATAATAAATTAATAAGGCAAGCGAGAAATTCACGCTATAAACTCTATTCTGAAGTAGGTAAAGCTCTCACCAATGAACAAGTTATACGCTTTGCTAAAGTTTTATCTGCGGCATGCCAAAATAAAAATATAAAAATCACAACGGGCGAAGTGCCAAGCTGGATGATTTACTTACTGTGTGATGCGCTGTCTACGACGTTAAAAAGCACCTCTAATGAAAATTTGAAATTGACGCATCGGACGGGTTGGCGTATTCAACTGCTTGACGATCTGATGGTTAATGAACAGGGACATGATAAGGGTGAATTTATTTTATTTGCGATCTTTGATAGGGCAGAAATATCTGACTATTATAGTTCGCAGTTAAATATTTTCTTTGAACTCCCTGATTTGTCGGCCTACATCGAAGCGCATGCAAAATTTGTCCGTACCACACTGGTGGAAAAGCTTTCTGCACCGGGTCTGATTCAATTTCTGAAATATTTATCCGATCGTGAAGCATTGCGTATTTTATTCGCAGACGTCATTGTTAAATTAGCCATAGATCAGCGAAAAACGGTACGTAATGAAGCGGAACCGTTGCTGAACACTCTCCCTGCTAGCGATATTAAAACACATCTGAGTGATATCCTGTTTAACGGAACACCGAAGCAGCGCTCTCAGGCTGCCGATCTCTTTGCCCGTCAGGGCGAAAATAAAGACATTTTAGAGCATGCATTGCAGTTGGAAAAAAGTAAGGCAGTGATAAAAAGTATCGAAAGTGCCATTACACGCTTTGACGTTGTTGATACGGCACAAGATATTGAAATACCAGCGTTACCTGAGTTAACGCTGCTTGCCGATACGCCATTGCCTGAAAGCGCAAAAGCGATTCTGGTTGAAAATCTGGCTGAAATGCTGGAAAAAGCAAAAATAAGCGCAGAAAAAGAAATCGCAGAGAACAAACAGAGCGCGAACAAATATAAATGGGCGCAAGAGTATTATAAAAAAATAAACTCCGTCAGTGTTGAGCATTGCCATGGTTTGGTTGATAGACTGAATTTGGGGAATAGTGGGAAGCCACTATCTAATGAAGATATCAACATTATCAAGTATAAGAATCGCCTGAGTGCTCTTCCTGAGTTTACTTTTTACCATGCGATGAGAATTATTTTTGGCAACATGCATGCAAACTTTAATCTAAGTACCTCTCGAATAGAAAATGAAGTGCCAGCGCATGTTGTCGCCGCAGTAGAGTTACGGCAGATTGAAGGCGTTTTGCAAAAATTGGGGTGCCGTGAGCCCGCACGAATCGTCGCTTCACTCTGTTTAGAGTCCTATAATGATGGGGTGAAACTCTTCCCTAAACCGGAACAGCTGTGGCCTTTTTTCTCTCAATATCCAGAGTATATTGCCGAAGCATTAGGGCTGTTGCCAAATAAGAGCAAAAGCCAATATAGCCAATTTGAATTGGGTCAGGCCTTTGAGCTGCTTGATAAGTTCCCTGCTATCCCCGCACAATTTATTCCCCGCATTATGGAACTGGCATTAGGCGAGAATAAAACTTTCCGCGTGAGTGCGCAGAAGCTGCTGGAAAGGTTGCCGAATGTGCATGTGAATGCACAGGAAAGTTTGCATTCCGCGAAACAAGAAATCCGTATTACCACGATCGAATGGCTGGCGCGGATAAAAAATACAGACAGCATCGCGCCGCTTTATGCATTGTTAAAAAAAGAGAAGAGAGAAACCGTCCGAGCCGCATTGCTGGCGGCGTTAGAGCAGTTTGGTGAGGATATTTCGCCGTATTTGTCCGAAAAGGTATTGCGTGACGAAGCGTTGAAAGGGTTAAAGGTAAACCCGCCAGCGAGCATGAGCTGGTTTGACTATAACGCGATACCACCATTGAAATGGGAAAACGGCAAGGCCGTCGATGCCGACATTATCAAATGGTGGATAATTCTGGCGGTGAAATTAAAAATGCCCGCGGGTAATACGTTATTACAGCGCTATGTCGGTTTATTAGCCAAAGAGAGCCAGCAGAAACTGGGTCATTTTATTTTACATACGTTTATCGCTCAGGATGTAAAAAACCCATCGCTGGAAGAGGCTATGTTGGAAGCGCATAAAGAGGCACCAGGACGTTTAAAGACCTATCAATATTATCTTGAACGTTATCCCGAATATTCCCAAAAGTATGCGAATTACACGTTGGAGCAGACGACTGAAGAAATAAAGCAGGAAGTCTTACGGCGCTATTTAGGGTCTGCAATCAGTGAGAAAGGCATGCTGGCGTTGATTAGCCATATCGAAGGCCATGTTGCCGTCTCCGCATTACGCAATTATACGCGTGACCATTATCAGCGTCGTTCACAGATCGAAGCGATGATCAGTGCGATGGCGGTTAGCGACGATCCGCTCATTATCCAATTGTTGCTCTCCCTTTCACGCCGCTACCGTACCGCGGCGATTCAGGGAAAGGCGCGTGAACTAGTCAAAGAGATTGCCGATCGCAATGGCTGGAGTGCCGATGAACTGGCCGACCGTACGATCCCCACTGCCGGGATGGATGAAACGGGAACGTTAGTGCTGGAATACGGCGAGAGGATCTTTACCGCTCGCATGGACAGCAAGCAACGGTTGGTGCTCCTGAACCCGGAAGGAAAAGAAATTAAAGCCCTGCCTGCCGCACGCAAAACGGATAATGAAGAGCAGATAAAAGACGCGAAAAAGCTGTTCTCGTCGAGCAAAAAAGAGCTTAAGCAGGTGATCGACCTCCAAACCGCACGTTTATATGAATCGATGTGCGCCCAGCGCCAATGGCCGAGTGAAGACTGGCAGACGTACATCATGATTCATCCGGTGATGCGGCCGCTGATTGAGCGCTTAGTGTGGCAAGAAGTGAAGGGTGAGCAGGTGCTCAATACCTTCAGGCCAACGGATGACGGCTGCTTAATTAATCTTGAAGATGATGAGGTTGAATTATCAAGCGACACGGTGATTCAGCTTGCTCATGCGGCGGTGGTGGATAACGACACGCGTGAAGCCTGGCTTGCGCATTTTAACGACTATAAAGTGACATTTTTATTCTCGCAGATGGTGCACGCCGTGCCGGAACACGATCTCAAACAGGTTGAAATTGAGGATAGAAAAGGGTGGCTGACCGATACGTTCACGCTGCGCGGCGTCTTAACCAAGATGGGCTATCAGCGTGCGCCAGCGGAAGATGGCGGTTCGTTTAGCCACTATTACAAACATTTCAGCAGCCTGGATTTGTACGTGAATATTGGATTTAGTGGCAGTTACGTGCCAGAAGAAAATATTCCGGCGGTATTGTTTGATTTGAGCTTTGAGAAAAATCAGCAAAATTACTGGGATCGCAATAATTTGGCATTGCAGGATGTTCCGCCCATCTTATTGGCAGAAAGTTACGCCGATTATCTGAAAGTTGCACAGGCCTGTTCGGGATACGATGCCGACTGGGAAAACAAAACGCCTTGGTAATCCGCTTATGGAGCCGGTACACATTGTGCCGGCTTCGTTCATTATTTTGTGGCGAACAGAGACACGAACATGGAAAAACACCCATCGACGGCCAGCAATGTGCTGCGTCAGCATGCTGAGATTCGCTTTGCGGATGAATTAGCGCGCCTGACTAAAGCGGACGAAAATAACCCTAAGCCGCAGGGCTGGCTGCGCTCACCCCGTGCGGTGCGGCAGTTTATTTTAGGTGACGAGGCCTTAGAGATTTCCGCCAAATTTTTTGGTGATAATGCGCTGGTCGATCGCGCAATCGTGACGCTGCTGGGGAAACAGGGATTGATGCTGGTTGGCGAACCCGGAACGGCAAAATCCATGCTGTCTGAGCTGTTTGCCGCGGCTATCTCGGGGGATTCTGGCCTGACGATTCAAGGCACGGCGGGAACGACTGAAGATCATATCAAGTATTCATGGAACTATGCGCTGTTGCTTGCTGAAGGCCCTACCGAGCGGGCGCTGATCGGTTCACCGCTCTATCAGGGAATGATGCAGGGCAGGATTGTCCGTTTTGAGGAAATCACCCGCTGTCCACCGGAAATACAGGATGTTCTGGTTTCGTTGATGTCTGAAAAACAGCTGATGATCCCTGAAATGGGTGAACAAGGGCGGATCAGTGCCAAACCCGGCTTTAACCTGATTGGCACGGCGAACTTGCGCGATCGCGGCGTACATGAAATGTCAGCGGCATTAAAACGGCGCTTTAACTTTGAAACCGTGAGGCCGATTCAAGATCCTGAATTCGAGATCGCGCTGATTCAAACGCAGCTTACGCGTGAACTGGGCGAACTGGCTGCGCTGGTCACTGTGCCACCAAGCGTCATTGAACTGCTGGTGACCACATTCCAGGAGCTTCGCTCCGGCAATACGCGCGACGGTGGCAGCATCAAAACACCGGATGCGGTGATGTCGAGTGCGGAAGCCGTCAATATTGCCTATGCCTCCGCGCTTGAGGCGCATTATCTGGGCGATAACACGCTGAATGCGGGCGCCATCGCACGCCAGATTATCGGCGTGGTATTAAAAGATAACCCTGACGATGCGAAACGTATGCGTTACTACGTGGATAACGTGGCGCGGGAACGGGCAAAAAGCAGCGATGACTGGAAAGCGTTTTATGATGCCTCACGACAGTTTTGGAAGTAAGGCCGTGGCCTGATGCCAGTCACTTAAGCCTCATAGTAGGAGAAACACAGGGATGAGGTTCCCGCAGGGACACCTCGCCCTGTGGTCACTCCGAGTATCTCGGCTTTTGAACGATCGGCATTAGGCTGTAGCCCATTGTTACCGATTACTTCACGGACTCTTTTTCATGAGGAAGCGCGCCAGTGAGTCTCTCGAACATCGTACTGCCCGCACGGATGAAACAGGCGCTGGCAACATGGGATTTTTTGCAGTCGCAGCAGATCTATTTCGCGCCGGTGCGCCACCATAGCCCCGCTTGTGCCTATGGCCTGTTGTCATTGATTGAAGATATCCATCCCGCTCACATCCTGATTGAGGCACCGGTCAGTTTTAATCACCTGTTGCCTGATTTGCTTCACCCTGACGCGAAGCCTCCCATCGCGGTGATGGGGCAGGCTGACGTTCAATCCCGTGAACCGCAAGACGGTGAAGCGCCGCAAACGGCTACGCGTAGTGCTTTTTTCCCTTTCTGTGACTATTCGCCGGAATGGGTGGCTCTGCACGCCGGGCATCAACACGGTGCGGCATTGCGCTTTATAGATTTGCCGTGGGTTGAGCAAATCGCGATTGAGGAACGGCAGGATGATGCCAGCCAGAGCCTGCAAGCAGAACGCTATCTCGCCCACAGCCAGTTTATTTCGGCACTCGCCAAGAAATGCTACTGCCGCGATCACGATGATTTATGGGAACATTTATTTGAATTACGCTCAATTGAGGCGTTGACCGACTGGCAATCGCTTTTCCGCGATACGCTGGTTTGGTGTGCGCTGGCGCGACTGGATTATGAGCCTCAGGTTTTGGAAGCCGAGGGCTCTGCGCAGCGTGAGGCACATATGCTTGCCGCTATCATGCAGGTTCGTGCTGAGAACCCGGCGGGGAAAATTCTGGTCGTCACCGGTGGTTTTCATTCTCTGGCGCTGCTCGAAGGGCTATCTCACGACGGCAAATTGTTCAGTGTCTTCACGGATGCCGCGCAAAAGCAGTACCAAAAACAGCTTAAGCAGGCAGAAAAAGATCACGCGTGGCTGATTCGCTATAGCTTTGACAGATTAGATGCGCTCAATGGATATGCATCCGGCATGCCTGCGCCTGCTTACTACCAGCGAAGCTGGCAAATGCTTATGGCGCAGCGGGGCGATCGGCGGGCGGAAAAGGGATTACCGCCGCTCACAACCCAGGAATACCGTAATAACATGGGGATGCGTTTTTTGTCTGAGGTTGCCAGCATGCTCCGTGCCAAAGCTTTTGACGATCCCCCCAGCTATATCACGGTAAAAAATGCGGTAGATCAGTGTGTTCAGCTTGCGGCATTGCGCGGGCATGACGGCCCTGGCCGTTACGATCTGCTGGATGGGCTACAGAGTAGTTTTATCAAAGGCAGTATCGATGATGCGCAGAGTGAACTGTGGCTTGAGATTCAAAAAACATTCTCTGGCCATGCGCTAGGACAGATTCCGGCAGGCAGTGCGACGCCACCGCTGGTTGATGAAACCTATCGGTTAGCGAAATATCATCGTTTTAAACTTGATGACACGCTCGTCAAACTAAGCCGCTTGGATATTTATCGCAACCCGCAGCATCGTGCGCGTAGCCGCTTTCTTCATTTGTTGAGCTTCCTTGAAGTGGGTTTTGCGACGCGCAGTAACGGCCCTGATTTTTTGGGCGGTCACAATCTCGATCTGCTCTTTGAAGAGTGGCACTATGCGTGGACGCCGTCGATCGAAGGGCGATTGATTGCGCTCTCGGAGAAAGGAAGCCAGCTCGAAGCGATTGCTATCGATAAAGTCGTCTATCTGGAAAAGCAGTTAGAGGAACAAGGGCAGAATCGGTCGAGTAAAAATGCGGTGCATGTGCTGATTCAGGCAGCGCTATTAGGGCTACAGTCGCGTTTAGCCGGGCTATTTCGTTTATTACATGATGATATACACAACGATTTCCGCGTAGATTCACTCGTTGAATGCGGGCATAGTCTGATTCATCTCTGGCGTGGGCGTGATTTTCTTGGCTTACGCAATCAGCCTGAATTAACGCAACTCTTGCTTAAGCTGGTTTCACAGGCGCTGTTTTGTTTACCGACCATCACGGCAGGCGATGAATCCCAGCAGGAAACGCATTTTACGGCACTGCTTGGCTTGCGCGAGCTGATTGAATTTATGCCGACGCTCACTCCCTCCAGTACCGCCAGCCGTGATTTTTACCACCAATTGCAGCAGATCTCCCCAGAGTTAAAGGACGTGCCGTTATTAAAAGGAGCGGTTGATGCGCTGCGCTATCTCGGTGGTGACATTGATGAGCACGCTCTTGATGACAACCTATCGCGCGTCTTTAGTCAGGGGAGCGAGCCTGAGCAAGCGGTGCGCTATTTTGTGGGATTAATGCGTGCGGCTCCTGAGCTTATCATCAAGACCCCGCGCTTGGTCGATAAACTAAACACACTGATTTCGCAGTGGGATGACGACCGTTTCCTGCATGTGTTGCCCGACCTGCGCTTTGCCTTCAGCCAACTTACACCGAAGCAGAATGCGACGTTAGCGAGCTATATTGCCGAGCAATGTGGTTTCTCTGTGCCGGACATGCACCTTTGGCAAGCAGATTTCACGGAGCGGGAGATGCTACAGACGATGCAGTTAAACCAACAGATGGAGCAACAGCTGGCGGAAAACGATTTACTGTCATGGTACGAAACAGAGAAGGGGTCAGCCCGATGAGTGCCCATGATGATAAAGAAAAAAATGGTAAACGCTGGCGCTTGATTCTGGGCCACTATGCCGATGAGGCGTTAGGTCAGGCGGCGTTTGATGCGCAGGATCTGAAAGTGGAACGCACGCTGGATTATCTCTATCGCCGCGAATATCAGCGCCGTGGCCTCAAACTGGAAGGTGGACGCCACGGCTCTTTGGATCAGTCTCAACTGACGGCGGTGAACTGGCTGAATCAGGCGCGTAAATTGTTCCCCAGTAGCACCTTTGAGCGGATGCAATCGCAAGCGATTGAACGCTATGAAATCACGCATTTATTCAACGATCCGCAAGCGCTGCAAGCCATGGAACCTACGCCAGCGCTGGCTAAGGTGCTATTGAGTTTGCGTGGCCGGATGAATGAACAAACGCGTGAGGCGGTACGCGACATTATTCGCAAGGTGGTTGATGAGATATTACGCACGCTGAGGCCGACCTTTACGAACGCGCTTACCGGTCGCCGTAATCGATTCCGACGCTCGCCGATTGCCAGCAGTCAAAATTTCGACTGGCGTGCCACGATTGCGGCCAATCTTAAGCATTTTGATCGCGAGAAGCAGCGCCTTGTGATTGAAACACCGCATTTTAATTCACGTATGCAGCGGCATATGCCGTGGGATGTCATTTTGTGCGTCGACCAAAGTGCTTCGATGTCCAGCTCGGTGATGTACGCGGCGGTCTGCGCCAGCATTCTGGCGACGTTGCCTGCGGTGCGGGTTTCTTTAATCGTGTTTGATACGCAGGTCGTGGACTTGTCGCATCTTGCCCACGATCCAGTCGAGGTGCTGATGACGGTTCAACTCGGGGGCGGGACAAACATTGCGAAAGCCATGCAGTATTGCGAACAGCGCGTACAAAATCCGCAACGAACTATCGTGGCGTTAATCAGTGATTTTGAAGAAGGTGGTGCACTGAATCACCTGCTCAGTTGCGTGCAGCGTATGCACAGCCAGCAAGTCACGCTGTTAGGGCTGGCGGCACTGGATGAGGCGGCACACCCGGTCTACGACGCCGCAATCGGGCAAAAATTGGCCGATCGCGGGATGCATGTTGCCGCGTTAACGCCGGAGCATTTTGCACAGTGGCTGGCGGAGGTGATGCGATGAGCTGGCAACGTCTCTACCTGAATTATGATGAAGAAGCGCTGAGCGTTTTTACTAATGTTGGTTTACTGCGCCGAGCCAAAAAAGATCTGGCAGGCGACAAAGTGACGTTGGTGACTGACGCGGGGCAAGAAGGGCATTTTGCCAGTGATGGTCAGAAAGTGGTGCTTGATGCGCAGGGGATACAAACTGCACGGTGCGATTGCCCGGCTACCGGCTGCTGTAAGCACATTTTGGCGGCGGTGCTGTGGCTACAAACCCATGCTGAACGGGATGCGGAGCAAACGACAGTCCTCTCTGAGGAGACGGTAGCACCACCGATAGACGTGCTCGCCGAGATCTTGCTGCTTGATCCCGATGTCTTAATGAAGCAGGTCGGCAAAGTGCAAACGCGGCATGCGGCGCGATTTGTACAAATGTGGGCGGAAGCGTCGGTGAGAACGGAGCCGCTGGCAAACCAGCTTAAAATTTACCTGCCAACGCTGGAAAGCCCCGTGATCTATCTGGCCGGAACGGGGTTGACCGGCATGCTGTCGGATTTCTTACGTGAGAAGCAGCCTGCTTTGCATCTTGCTGCCATTGCCCGCCTCTTTGCGGAAAATCAGCGCGTCTGGCCGTGGCCTGTGGATTGTTTCGCTCAGGAATCGAGTGAAAGGGCGTTAAATGCGGATGAGCAGGCGCTGATTGCTATGCTGAACGCGTTTATCCGTGACGTTATGAATCAGGGGCTGTCGCACATCAGTAAAAGTAGTGCGCGGCAGCTTCATTTGCTGAATATGTCCGCCCGTGCGGAAGGACTGCCGCGATTGGCGGGCTACCTGCGCACGCTGAGCGGGCAGGTCAGCTTATTAGCCGAAAGGCATTACAGCCTGGAAGAACGTGATGTCCTGCTGTTTATTGCCCGCCTGTCGGCGTATTTATTCCAGCTTGGGCAGGCGAGCCCTGAACGCTTGCTGCTGCTGCGGGGGCAGGTGCGGCGGCAGTATCAACAGCAGCCTGAGGCGCTATCGCTTGTGCCGTTAGGGGCGCAGTGGTGGGTGACAGAAGGCGGTGCGCGCGGTGCGACCTTTTCGTTTTGGGAGAGTGAAAACCAGCAGTTACTGCATTGCACGCAAGCGCGTGCCGATCGTCATGATGTGACGTTCAGCCAGCAAAGTGTGTGGCAGGGTCAGGCCATGTGGAAACAGTTGGGTGAGCACATCATGCGTGCCCCGTTTACGCTGCACCACCCGCGCTTTTCTGACGACGGCAAATTGGCCGCTGGCGGTGAAAGCTACGCGAACCTTGATGGTACGCCGTGGCCTGCTGCTGCGTATGAGCAGTGTAAATCGACGGGGGGAATTGCCGACTGGTCGCAGCTATTTCGCTATTTTGAGCAAGAGAATCAGGACTATCCACAGCCTCTGCTGCTGCATGTACATCGCTATGAACCCGTGGTCTGGCATGAGGTGGAGCAGCGTATCGTCTGGCCAGTTTTTGACGACGCGGATAATGCCCTGTACCTGAGCCTCAACTGGAAAAAGGCACAGCACCAGCGGATAGACAGGCTTAAACAGGCCACACAGCAAAAGTGGAAGATTGTGGCGGTGCTGGTTCAGCCTCGTCGGCGTGGGAATGATATCGATCTTCATCCCTATTCTCTGTTGGTAAGGGAGGGCGGGGTGGTGAAGGCGTTCAGTCTGGATTTTCAGACCGTTAAAAGTGAGAAGAAAGCGCTGGGTTTTATTAGCCATATTCAAACCATGCTGGCTGAGAAGAGGCAGCGAAAAACGGTACAGCGTCCACCGCTGACGCTGGCACAGCGCATTTGCCAGCCGATCCTTGGTGTATTGGATGCACAGGCCTGCACTGGGCGTCGGCATTTAACCACAACGCAAAGAGAACAGTTGCAGCACGCCATGAAAACCGCCAATGAGCTGGGCCTAACGCTCGTTGAGCGTGCGTTGTCGCACTATATAGCGCAGCCCCAACCTGAAGTTGATAGCCTGCTGCGGGTCGTCTTTCTTTGCGACAGACTTCAGCGTTTGCAAAACGGATTACCGATTGTGCTACGCCAAGCTTCATCCGCGTAACGCGCTTTTCCCGTCGGAAGCAGAATAAAAATAGGGCAAGAAAGGCACGAAAAAAGACAGCGTAAGGGAGTGGTAACGCGTAGAATATGAGCACCAAAAATGATGCTCATGAATGTTCCCTTACCTGTCTTCAGGCTTTTGGCTGACATCCTCATAAAAGCACGCTGAAACATCGTTGGCCGCTCGCCATTACATGGCGATGTCATACTTTCCCTGTACCATTGCTCCATCGCGTTAGCCTCTGCCGTGACAGGGGGGCGCATTCTTTTATTTTAACTTTTGATATCAATACCATGACCCGTTCTCCCCGTTCGACCGCCTGGTTACGCGTCGTCAGCCTTTCTCTGGCGGCATTCATTTTTAACACCGCCGAGTTTGCCCCTGTCGCGCTGTTGTCAGATATCGCCGCCAGCTTTTCCATGAGCGCCGCACAGGTTGGGCTGATCATTACGATTTATGCCTGGGTGGTTGGGCTGATGTCGCTGCCTTGCATGCTGTTGTCCAGCGATATGGAACGACGCAGCCTGCTGATCAAAATCTTTATCCTGTTCGCTATCAGTAATGTGCTATCTGGCCTGGCCTGGAATTATTGGGTGCTGGTCATGGCGCGTATTGGCGTGGCGCTGTCTCATGCGGTGTTCTGGTCGATTACGGCATCGTTGGTGGTGCGTCTGGCACCTGCGGATAAAAAAGCGCAGGCGTTGAGCCTGCTGGCGACCGGGACGGCGCTGGCGCTGGTGCTGGGATTACCGCTAGGGCGCGTGGTCGGGCAGTATCTGGGCTGGCGCGTGACGTTTGTCCTTATTGGCCTGATCGCCGCAGTGATTATGCTGGGTCTGATGAAGCTCCTGCCCGTGTTGCCGAGCAGCAATTCCGGTTCGTTAAAGAGCTTGCCTCTCCTGCTGAAGCGCCCTGCGCTGCTGTGTGTATACGGCCTGACGGTCATGATCGTAACGGCGCACTTTACCGCCTACAGTTACATCGAGCCGTTTATCCAGAAAGTGGCGTTGTTGAGTGAAAACTTCACGACCATTCTGCTGTTGATTTTCGGCGGTGCCGGAATCATTGGCAGCATGTTGTTCAGCCGCTACAGCAGCAAGTATCCGGCAGGCTTTCTGATTGTATCATTCGCGTTTCTGGCGGTGTGTTTATTGCTATTGCTACCGCTGTCATTCAGCGGCTGGAGCCTGTCGACGCTGTGTATCGTCTGGGGGATTGCCATTATGGCGCTGAGTTTGGGTATGCAGGTCAAGGTGTTGACGTTGGCATCGGACGCAACCGACGTGGCGATGGCGCTCTATTCTGGGATTTATAATATTGGGATCGGCGGCGGTGCGCTGCTCGGTAATCAGGTCATTATCCATCTTGGCCTGCCCGATATCGGCTACATGGGGGCGGCGATGGCGGTGCTGGCGACGATGTGCTGTATTTTCACGTTTGTCCGCTATTCCCGTGTGTTAAAAACGTCATTAACGAGCTGAATCCGGGCAACAGACCTTCTGTGAGGGCATGATGAATCCACACTATGCACGTTTGGTGACGCTGGCGGCAGTGAGCGCAACCGCCGTGGCGCTGGTGTTGTTTGTGATGAAAGTGTTCGCCTGGTGGCATACCGGTTCGGTGAGCCTGCTGGCGTCGCTGGTCGATTCGCTGGTGGATATCGCCGCGTCGCTGGTGAACCTGTTGGTGGTTCGCTATTCGTTGCAGCCAGCGGATACTGAGCATGCGTTCGGCCACGGCAAGGCAGAATCGCTGGCCGCGCTGGCGCAGAGCATGTTTATTTCCGGTTCGGCGCTGTTCCTGATCCTAACGGGGCTGCAACATTCTCTGGAGCCGCAGGCGTTGCACGCGCCGGAAGTGGGCATGTGGGTGACGCTCATTGCACTGCTGGCTACGCTGTTGCTGGTCTCGTTCCAGCGCTGGGTGGTTAAACGCACGCACAGTCAGGCGGTACGAGCGGACATGCTGCATTATCAGTCCGATCTGCTGATGAACGGTGCGATTCTGCTGGCGTTGGCACTCAGTTGGAAGGGCGTTACGCGTGCTGACTCCCTGTTTGCGTTGGGGATTGGCGGCTATATTTTATATAGCGCGTTACGTATGGGGTATGACGCGGTGCAGTCGCTGCTGGATCGTGCGCTGCCGGAGGACGAACATCGTGCTATTGCTGAGGTGATTGTGAACTGGCCGGGTATTCGCGGTGCACATGCATTGCGCACCCGTCGCTCCGGGCCAACGCGCTTTATTCAGCTACACCTGGAAATGGATGACGCCCTGCCGCTGGTTGAGGCACACCAGATTGCGGACGATCTGGAGCAGGCGTTACGTAAACAATTTCCGGGCGCCGACATTATGATCCATCAGGACCCGGTTTCCGCCGTGCCGGAAAACCAGCGTGGCAGGTTGGCGATGTAGGCGATGGTATTTTCAGCATTTAGTGTTAAAAACGTGATAGGTCATGAAAATTTATGCACAATGTAGCCTGACCTGAATCAATTCAGCTTCGGGTGTTTGTTATAATATGCTAATAAAAGAACAAGGTGTTGCTGCCTGCGTAACAGCGGTGGTGAGTTTACGATAGAAGAATCCTGCAAAATTACATCTACAAGTCCAGAGGTTGTCATGATTAGAAGAATCGGAGTGTTGACGAGCGGTGGCGATGCACCAGGTATGAATGCGGCAATTCGGGGTGTGGTTCGTGCTGCACTGTCGGAAGGGCTGGAAATCTACGGCATTTATGATGGCTATCAGGGCTTGTACGAAGATCGCATGGAGCAGTTGGATCGCTACAGCGTATCGGATGTGATTAACCGTGGCGGCACGTTCCTCGGTTCCGCGCGTTTCCCACAGTTCCGTGACGAAGCGGTGCGTCAGGTGTGTGTGGAAAACATGAAGAGACGCGGTCTGGATGCGCTGGTCGTCATCGGCGGTGACGGTTCTTACATGGGTGCCAAACGTCTGACGGAAATGGGTTTTCCCTGTATCGGCTTGCCCGGCACGATCGATAACGACGTAGCGGGAACGGACTACACCATCGGTTACTTCACCGCGCTGGAAACCGTGCTGGAGGCGATTGACCGCCTGCGCGACACCTCTTCTTCTCACCAACGTATTTCGATTGTCGAAGTTATGGGACGCCACTGCGGTGACCTGACACTGGCGGCAGCGATTGCCGGCGGCTGTGAATTCATCGTCCTGCCGGAAGTGCCGTTCAGCCCGGAAGATCTGGTTTGCGAAATCAAAGCGGGCATCGAAAAAGGCAAAAAGCACGCGATTGTCGCGATTACCGAGCTGGTGTGTGACGTCGATGAACTGGCGAAATACATTGAAAAAGAGACGGGGCGCGAAACCCGAGCCACCGTACTTGGCCACATTCAGCGCGGCGGTTCGCCGGTCGCGTATGACCGTATTCTGGCTTCTCGCATGGGCGCCTATTCTATTGAACTGCTACAGCAGGGCTACGGTGGCCGCTGTGTCGGTATCCAGAATGAGAAAATGGTGCACCACGACATCGTTGATGCCATCGAGAACATGAAACGTCCGTTCAAAGGCGACTGGTTGGAGACAGCGAAAAAGCTGTTCTGACCCCGAGCGGACGCTCGCTCTCCGTCTCTTCGTCCATTTTTATGCGGACGCTGAGACGGTTTCGTGCGCGCTGATGTCGCTATCCTCATGCTACCTCGTAGCACGCGCCGCTCGCCCCGTGACCCCTGGCTTTCGGCGTGAATTATGCCGCTACGCGGTGCCTTCGTCGATATCTGGCTTAACGGACCGCTTTCGACATGCTCCATGCGTGGCGCAAGCTTTCGCGGCGTCCATGCCGCTCATCCTAAGCCCGCTATCTCCTTAGCATAATTTTTTACGCCGGATAACGGCAAAACCTCCCGATGTTTCTGGATTGGCGTATAAGAGACTGCGCTAGGCACCAGCAATGAGTGCTTCCCCCATCGTATCAACCGCTTTAGATATATAACCAGTAAGCATATAAACATCGGTTTTATTATTTTTTCTGCACGATTAGACCTGTTAGCCTGAAAATTCCTTCCGTCCTGATGACACGCCGCGCTATGAATATCGATCTTCGCCAACTGCGTCACTTTATTGCCCTGATTGAGCATCGCAATTTTACCTCGGCGGCACAGGCGATGAAGCTGTCCCAATCCGCTTTCAGCCGCAGTATCCAGTCGCTGGAACAGACCATTGGGACGCGTTTGATCGATCGTATGAACCAGTTGGAACCCACGCCTAAAGGGTTGGTGGTGCTGGAACACGCGCGTCGCCTGATTAATCAGACTCACGATTTGTTTAACGATATTCAGCAATTTAATGAGAAAGAGGCGGGCGAAGTGAATTTTGGCTGCGGCCCGGCTCCCGCCGCCTGGCTGATGCCGCAGGTGATCGGAGCGTTCTCCCGGCTGTATCCCAAGGTACGGATGGTCTTTCGCGTTGATAACTGGCAGGCGCTGGGCCATCGGCTTATGGCCGAAGAACTGGATTTCATTGTGGCGGATATGCGTAACTTTGAATTCGATACCCGCTATCGGGTACAGCCGTTGAGCCAGCATCGCTGGGGATTTTGCTGCCGCAGCGGGCATCCGCTGGCGGCGCAGGAAGCGATTACCGTTGAGCAATTCTTCTCCTATCCGCTGGCGGCAACGATTCGCCCGCCCAACCTGCACCGTGCGCTGGTGCAACTGAGCGGTAAACTGGATATTCGCACCAGTATCGAGTGTGAAAATGGCTACAGTCTGCTGGATGTGGTACGTCATTCAGATGCCATCGGCACGACCAATCACTTCAATGAGCCCGAACGGCACGGCCTGCATATGTTGAAGATTGCGGGTCTGGACGATAACACCGACGAATTCTATACCCACTACGGCATCATTTATCTGGCGGACGCCCGCCTGTCGCTGCTGGCGCGTAAGCTGATCGACACCTTCGTGCAGATCGATGGCGACCTGCACGGCGTGCCCGTGTCGCTTACAGCGGGGTGATGCTGAACTCACTGATTTCCTGACGTGAAAATACCGTCCGAAAGCCGAAATAGCCCGGAGCGGGCGTGTGTGTATAGCTGGCGCTGAAATAAAGCACGTCATCAACCCAAAAACGCGTTTCCCGCCGATCCACTTCAATCACGATACGATAGCGATGATGAGGACGCAGCAGATGCGCGGCATCGGTGTATTCACCCAGTAGCAGGCGCTCGCCGTGACCGTCGTAGTAACGAAAGCGCGTGGTGCTGTTCCAGTTGCCGCCCATCCCGACATAGTACAGGTTCAGGCTGTCGTATTCGTTGAGCTTGCCGTGCCGGGTAAACAGGTTCGAATTATGCAGGTCGCGTGCCGCCCAGAATTGGTTGAGGTCGGACACGCGATCGTGCGGGCGATCCGCGACCACAAGCTCCCGCGTGAAGGCTATGCGATAGGTGCCTGAGAGCGGCGCATCCAGCCAGATCGTCAGCCCGGCGGCGCTCTCCAGCGTTAGACGTTCGGGCGTGGTCTGGAGCGTGGTGCGCTCAGGGTCTTCTTGCTCTACCTGCCAGCGTAGCGGCTGTCCGTCTGAATCGGTGGACCAGATAAGCGCCGCACGGTGGGGGGAATCGATAACGTTACGTGTGTCGCTTGTCTGTGGCGACAGGAGGAGCGTGTTTTCAGTACAGCTAGGGTCAATCATGATGATGTCCTGTAACGTGCCGCCGGATGGCGGCATTAAGAAGATGCGGGGATGTCATCCAGCAAGGCCAGCAGGGCGATGGCGGTTAATCCCCATTGGGCGACGGCGTTGGTCGCCAGATTGGTTGCTGCGGTACTACCGGAATGTTTATCAATGGTGGAATTGATCACCGGTTCATTAATAGGGTAGAGCACATCAGGCGGTGTCAGGCGTCGCTGCGTGAGTGTTGGGTTAGCAATACCGCCGCTGCCTGCGGTAAATTCTGCCCAGGCACGCTGTGTCAACGTACGATCGTTCAGTTGCCGCGCGGCAAAGGCGGTCAGCCGTGCATGGCCTTGAGCTAAATTAAGTTTCTTCACCGTTTTCCCTACGGCTGCGCTTAACGCAACGGGGTCGTTATACAGCCGACAGTAGTCGAGCCACGCGCGCGTAAAGGCAGGATCGGGCAGAACCTCAACCAGCTCGCTACAGATTTCTGTCAGGCCAAAAACCGCGCTCAAATGCGAAATCTCTACCTGATCCTCAGGTGCAGGGAGGAATCTGCCGGTGTCGGGGTCGATGGCGGCGCTACCGGTGAAAAAACCGTGTGGCTGGGCGGCCAGCGTCTGCATGCTGTTGAGCAAGCGTTCGCGCATTGCTGGATCGCCGTGGCGTTCCCAGGCGGTGAGCCAGGCGGCGGCGACGGCACCCCAGTCGGTGCCGAAACCCAGACTGATATGATTGAGTTTGTCGGGATACGTCTGGCCGATTTTGCGGCCAGGCAGCACCGCACTTAGCGTGCGCAGCGCCTCAACCTGTTCATCCATCAATTCACCGATGCGCTCATCGGCGGTGAGGTAGTAGAGAAAACGGCGGTTGGCGACGGTAGAAATCCGCAACTGTTTAGCGCTGTCGCCCCAGTGGCGGACATTGTGCCGGGACCCTAGCGGGCTAAAGCGTCCCAGATGATGCACGTCGACTTCACCGGTGTGGCGCGTCATGGCTTCCGCCATACGAAACACGTCGGCGCGTCCGCTGTGCAGGAAGTAATACCAGAGCCACAGATCGGTACTCAGTTCCGAGTTATCCCACGCATAGCCGCCCACATCGTAGCGCCAGACGTGACGGTCGCTGTCATAGGTGTGCATGACATCGCCGAAATCCCAGAAGCCGTACCATTTTCGCTGCTCGACCTCCTGCTGGTAGGCGTCGAAATACGCGCCCAACTGTTTTTCCAGACGGGTTCGGGCCGGTGTTGCAGCGGAGGCGGGAGCCCACATCGATCCAAATGCCTGCGCACGATACAAATCCGGTGAGTTCGCCACCAGCAGCGGCGGTTGCTGCATACGCCGTGCTCGCGTCACCAGATTTTCCGCGTCGGGCGTCGTGGGCAGCACATCGATAAACAGTTCACTGGTGCGCGCCACACCGACCGCCGAGCCGAAGCCCGGTTCGTAATCTTCATAAGTGATTGCCAGCCCTTCACGCTGTTTGTCATGGGTATCCTGGCCTAAGCCGTCATGATAAAAGCGCATATCCATCGGTTCCGCCCACGGCGACCACAGCCAGAGCGTGACGGTCGCCACGTCGGTGTGGGCATTGTCGATTTCCAGACCGGCGGGGTAGCTCTGCCAGAAATTACGCAGGCCGAACGCCACGCCGCCTGTTGGCGTGCCCAGATAACCGACGCCTGCTGCCCGTTCGCCCGTGGCGGACAGCAACCAACCCTGTCCGGCCTCGGTGCGCTTATGGATCTGAAAACCGTCGGGATGGTGCTGGGTCAGGCGGTAGCTGCCAAACGCGGGAATGTAATCCAGCCGTTTGCCAACCTCCGGTGAAAAATCTGCGATCGGCGGCGTTGCTTGCCCGGCTAGCTGGGCTGCGATAACGGCCGCACCGGGGTCGCGGCGTAATCCGCTCAGACCGCGTACCGCTTCACGAAAGAGTCCACCTTGGTCGGAGACGAAGCGTACATGGCGATCGTGCAACTCTCCCTGTAACGGAACGTCAAATGCCAGCCCAAGTCCCTTCAGGCTAAGCTGTTCGTCATCGTTGTCATAGAGGAGGGTGTGTACCACGCGCAGCGAATCGGTGTTCGCGTAGCTGTACAACCGGATAATAAAGGGGATGTGCTTAACCCCTTGTTGCTGCGCATGGTGCGTACCGCGTAGCGCAATCACCGTGCGCTGCGCCCCGCTTTGCTCTACGGTGACCGTGTCGATCACGCCCTGATAGGTGTCCTGTGTCAGCGTACTGTCTGTCTCTGCTCCGCGCTGCATACGCAGTACCAGTCTGCCGTTGGTTAACGCTAGCCGACCCTCTCGCCATATTTCTTCGATCAGGCGAGAACCTGAACGTGGAATGACGCAGCGAATACGGCCGGTATCTATTGTCCAGCCGCGCGCGTGCTCGCTAACCATCTCTGAACCTGTCGGCACGTCCTTAACGGAAATCGGACGCAGCGTCAGGCCGTCTTTCGGCGCGGCATCGCCGCCCAGAGCATGTGCCGACCATTTAATCGAGCCGTCCGGCCAACGGGCGAGCGGCCAGCTTTGCAGGCCATAGGTTTGCTGCTGCGCATCGTACAACGCGAAATCACTATCGCTGCGCACCGCCCCCCGCGGCCAGGGAACGCCCCAGGTGACGCCGGTAAACGAACGGGGGATCTGCCCGTCCAGCCAGCGCAGGCTGACCTGCGGTGCAGTTCCGCCAGCGAGGTTGGAAGCCGCCGCCAAAGGCGCAGCGGCAGAGGTCCAGAACGGTGCCGACAGCGCCAGCAGCGTGCTGTCACGTAGGAAGCGTCGGCGTGAATACGTCATCTGCTTCATGACATTACCCCTTGAAGTCGTAACCGACCGATATTCCGACCATGCGCGGTTCGCCAATCACGCCCGTTGTGGCGCTGGAGCCTCTGACGGAGCGGTAGTAGTTCTTATCCAACGCATTTTTCACCCACAGCGATACGTTCCAACGGTTGTCGCCTTGCTTGCCACTCAGTCCGCTAGACAGATTCAGAACACCATAAGCGGGAATACGGTTGCTCTCGGAATCATCAAGCGTACCGTAAGCCCAGCTCCGCCATGACCATTGCCCGGAAACCGAAGCTTGCAGATTGTTTGGCGTATCCCACTGGTAACGCACGCGCGTGTTGTAGCTCAACTTGGGGGATTTGAAGACGCGCTTTCCTGACATATCGCACGAGACGGCGGAAATTTCTGCCGGGCAGCGGGCGTTAGGGAAGTTCAGATAACTGGCATCCAGCAGCGTACCGGCCAGACTGATGCTCAGGCCATCAAGCGGGCGCAGCGTCAGCTGAGATTCCCCGCCGCGCGAGCGGAATTTCCCGGCATTAATCAGGTAGCTGGTATCCGTTTCTTCGTCATAGGCGTTATTCTGGAAATCTTCAACGACGCTCCAGAACAGCGCGGTATTCCATTCCACTTTGCGCTGTAGCCAGTGGGTTTTAACCCCCAGCTCCGCCGAGCGAGTTTTCTCTGGATCGACGTACAGCGAGTCGATTCCCAACTGCCTTGCTGCCCCAGATGACACGTTCAGGCCGCCGGATTTTTCCCCGTAGCCCAGCGTGAGATAAGGGGTGACGTTGGGTGCCGCAAACCAGTTTAGGCTGACGGAGCCCGAAGGCAGGCGGTTGGTTTGCGAGAGTGGGCCAGAATCAAAGGTTGCGCGGTTCCTGCGGACAAACGTTCCCTCTTTTTTCTCGTAGGTCTGGCGCAGGCCGACAATGACGTCCAGCTTATCGGCGGCGTGCCAGGTTCCGCGACCATAGACGGAATAAACGGTGTCATCTAACGTACCAAAGCGCTGAACGTTAATGCCCTGATAGCCATTTCCTACCCATGTCCGTACGCGATTGTCGTTGTAGTAGCGACTGTTTGCCTCGGTATCGAGGTTCTCTCCCCAGTAATCGACGCCGAGTGAGTAATCGACCTTATTGCCTTTGGGTGAATCTAGCCAAAAACTTTGCGACCAGACGCGATCGCGTACATCGGCACCGCTGTCGTTATAGAGCGGAATGTTCCAGTTATCCGCCGTACTGGGCAAGACGCGGAAATAGCGCAATGAGGAGAGGGAATTCAGGCTAAATCCACTCTTCAGTTTCCAGTTGGCCTCGACCGAGCCTCCGCCTTGCGCAACGCGAATGACGTTCTCGTCATCCATAGCGACCTGACGACCGCCGACGACCTTGAGGCCAGTTTGTTCGGCGCGAGTGCGAAAGGCGTCGGTTGCGCTCACCAGAACCGAAACGGGGCGCTGAGTAGAATCACTGTAGTCGCCGGTGATTCTGAGGCTAAAGCTGTCATTGGGCTGATACAGTAACTGTCCGCGCACGCCGTTATTGGTGCTGCCTCCGAGTTTATGGCCGTTTTCGATATTCGTGACGTTGCCGCCGCGTTCAGTGCGTGACAGATTGATGCGCCCCGCCCAGTGGTCGCTGAGTGGCCCGGATGCCATCAGTTTGGATTGCAGATAGCCGCGTTGTCCGAATGATTGCTCCAGTGAGTATTCGGGGGTGAAGGTCGGTTTGCGGGTGCGAATATCAATCGCGCCGCCGGTAGTATTAAAGCCATAGGCGGCACCCTGCGGGCCTTTGAGCACGCGGGTGCTGTCGATATCCAGCAAATCGTTAGAGATAACGCCGGGGCGAGACAAATAGACGCCATCGACAAACAGACCCACGCTGCCCGGCATACCGATGTTGGTGCCGCTCTCGCCACCATCGCCAATCCCACGAATGGTTACGGTCGTGTCCATCACATCGACGGTATCGACATCCAACCCCGTCACGAGCTGTGACAGCTCCTCAAAGCGGTAGAGCCGCTCTTCTTCGAGCGTTTTGCCGTCGATCACCGATGCCAGCGTGGTCGGTGGCTGAATAGGCGTACGCTGGGCGTTCACTTTCACGCGTTTTAGTTGGACGGGGGCAGCGGTTGTCGCCTCGGTTCGAGGAGCATTGTCCGTTGCGATTTGCGGATCGGCTGCCTGCGTCGTGGCGGGGAGCGTTAAAACGCAGCTCATTAAAATGCCTGACGTTATTTTGTTCTGGTGTTTTTTTAAATACGGTTGGTGCTTTTTAAAATACATGGCGTCTTCCGAATGTCGTCAATAGGTGGCCGATTGCCGTGAATGTCACGGCAATACGTGGGTTATAATTTGGGGGGGTAAATTACTGCGTTGCTTTTAGATAAGAATCATCCAGCCATTTATCGACATCAAATGGTTGTCGAATAAGACGCGATTCATCGGCTAATGTGACGGCACGTTTTAATTTTTCCACGAAAGCGGCATCTAATTCGGGTGAAAGACGCTCAGTTAATGGCGGTAATGTATCCCATTCGACGCGTAATATATTTTCCGGGTAGCCTGACTGAGTGGCTAATAGCTGAATAAATTCATCTTTATTTTTATTGTCGCTAGCCCAGTTTGCTGCTTCTCGCTGAACTTTAACTAAGCGCCGCAGAATATCTTCGTTGCCTTTGGCAAATTTCTCATCCACCAATAGGAAGCCGCTGAGCTGACCCGCCCCGTTCAGGTCGCGGCTGGAGAGTGGAATATCTGCCAGCCCTTTGTCCCGCAATGAAAGCGTATTGCTGCCGCCCCAGGTGGCATCAATCTGTCCGGCGGCTAACGCCGCGCTGGCGGCGGCGAAATCGAGATTAATCAGCTTAACGTCAGAGGGCTTCAGGCCTTGTGAGTCAAGCGCACTAACGAAGGAAAGTTCACCTGCTGTTCCACGAAAGATCCCGATGCGTTTGCCTTTCAGATCGGCAATTTTCTCAATACCAGAGCCTTTTGCCACGGCCAGATAGTGATTGATGCCGCGTGACGCTACGGCGATCACGCGGGTATCCAGGCCGCGCGAACGACCGATAATGCTGGCTAAATCACCCAGATAGGCCACATCGACCTGATGGTTGCCAAACGCTTCATTAATGACGGGGCCAGCGCCTTTGATGAACGTCCAGCGTACGCTGATCCCATCTTTGCTAAACTCGCGCTCCAGCAGTTTTTGACTGTGGATGACATCGAGCAGGCCGCCGCCGCTGGGTTTTGTACCTGCGCCAATGTCTGGCGCGGCAATACGAATTTCAGTGATTGCGGAGGTGAAACCCGACCAGACCATACCCATTGCCAATACGCTGGTCACTAACCATTTTCGTCCTGATGTCGTCATTATTTTTTACCCGCCAGTAATGAAATCGATGAATAGAAATTGTGTTATTGCGCCCGTTTCGAACGGCGTCATATCGTTGCAGAACCACATTTAAAGGCTTGGCAATAAACTGACTAATACAAAAAAAGCATTATTATTTTTAATAAATAGCTAAATCAGTATTCATCGTCTATTTCACCGCTATGCAGCGAACGAAAAAAAACTATTCCAACTATGCATTAGCCTGACAGCAATTTTTCCCTTTAGTCTGAGTGTCGATTATTAACGCTATCGTCTTATTAAATAAAGAATGAAATGAGTATGCTCAAAATAATTCGAGTTTCAGGAAGGCGGCAAGAGAAGGAATCCCGATGAGCTTACACAAGTAAGTGATTCGGGTGAGTGAACGCAGCCAACGCACATGCAACTTGAAGTATTACGAGTATATCGATATGCAGATACATACGTTGACTTTATTAAATAGTCGGGAAGAATTGATTATCCCAATCGCTATTCCAGGTGAGCTATACACTGACACCTGCAACGTGAAATAGGGCGATAAAGATATATTGTCAGGAGCAACCCATCATGACGGAATTACTCTATGCGGGAGCCGCGCCGATATCCCGATCCTATTCACCGGAGCCAATGCCGCAGGTTAACACGCAGCGGGTAAGCGGCGCGGTGCCGCTACGTTTACCGCAGCTCAATACGACGGTTTCATCCCGGCCAGAACGCTGGCTGGCCGTGGTAGCGACGCTGCTATTGCATGCGGCGGTGCTGGCGTTGTTCAACAGTGCGGCGACGCCGCCGGTTACGGTACCTGCCCGGCCACAGCCTGTCAGCGTTGAGCTGGTTGCTTCGGTAACGGAACCTGTGGTGCAAGAGGTCGTTCCGGTCGCCGAACCTGAGACACCGACGCCGCAGCCGCTGGAAGAGCCGACGATAACCGAGCCGCTGCTGGATGAAAGTGCATTGCTACCTCCTGCACCGGAAAAACCGGCCCCGGAAAAAAAAGTGCCGGAGAAAAAATCTGAACCGGTACTGAAAAAGACGCCGGTGAAAAAGAGCACGCCTGCGCCTAAACCGACGCCGCAGCCCCAGACGGAAACCGCATCGGCAGTGGCGCCAACAACGCCTGCGCCGGTAGCGCAACAGGCGGCGGTACAGCCCGTCGACGCGCCGTTAACGCCGCCGCTGGCCAATGCTGATTACCTGCATAACCCTTCGCCGTCTTATCCCGATGTGGCGATTAGCCGCGGTTATGAAGGCACGGTGCTGCTAAATGTGCAGGTGCGTGCTGACGGCAAGGTACAAACCATTCGAATTCATCAATCAAGCGGCTATCCGTCGCTGGATGAGGCTGCCAGAGACACAGTGGTGCGCTGGTCTTTCGTTCCAGCGCGGCGCGGCAACCAGCCTGTTAGCGGTTGGGTGGTGGTTCCTGTCGATTTTTCGCTGAACTCATGAGGTATTGGTTATGACACTCGGACACATTGAACTCTTTTCTGCTGAAGGCGCAGTGGTTCTGTTACTGCTGTTGTTTTCTCTCGTCACCTGGGGGCTGGGGTTGCTGAAGTTTGTCCAGTACCGGCTGGCGCAACGGCGCGATCGGCGTTTCCGTGCGGCTTTCTGGCAGCAGGATGACGTCAGCCAGACGCCAGAAACCAGCGCGAAACAGCCCGGTTCGCTGGCAAACCTTGCTCTGGCTGCCGTTAAAGCGCCGGAGCGGATTAGCGGCCAGCTTGCTTTGAATATTCATCTTCCCGATCGGGTCGAGCGTGCGCTGCAACAGCAGATTCAGCGCGAACGCCGCTCGCTGGAAAGCGGGCTGGCGGTGTTGGCGAGTATCGGCAGTACGTCGCCGTTTATCGGCCTGTTCGGCACCGTTTGGGGCATTATGGCGGCGTTGCAGGAGATCGGACTTTCGGGTTCTGCCAGTCTCGACACTGTGGCGGGGCCGATTGGTAATGCGCTGATCGCCACCGGAATCGGGATTGCGGTCGCGGTTCCTGCGGTGCTGATCTACAACTACTTTTTACGCCGTCTTAAGCTGGCTGTCGCGGATATGGATGACTTTGCCCATGATGTTTACAGCGTGATGCAGGCGAATGATTTTCACGTCAGTACGTTTCAGGCCAGCACAGAGCCATCCTCTGCGGCTTTCTCCGTAAAGAATCTGAGAGAGGTGGTCTGAGATGGCCTTTACCTCGCGTAATGACGACGACGTCATGAGTGAAATGAATATCACACCACTCGTGGATGTCATGCTGGTATTGCTGGTGGTGTTTATCGTTACTGCGCCGATGCTGACCAATGCCATTCCTATTCAGCTACCGAAAACGGCGGCGGTGGCCCCGGCCGATCGCGCCGATCCGATCGTGATTAGTATTGATGGTGAGCAGCGCGTCTTCATCAATAAAGAAAACCTGGCACGCGAGCAACTGGTGCCGCGCTTGCAGCAGGCGAAAGCGGGTAATTCTGATTTGGTGGTGCAGGTACAAGCGGACAAAGAGGCCAATTATGGCGCGGTAGCGGCGCTACTGGCCGATGTTGAGCAGGCGGGGATTACACGTTTATCTCTGCTGACGCAGAAATAACCTAGCCGGATACCGACGCTCATGATGCCCAAATACACACTGCGACTACGTTCCGCTTCTGATGCTTCGCTGTCCACGGGGGCGCTATCGGCGGGATATTCTGCGCTGGCAACGTCGTTGATCGCGTCACTGCTCGTGCCATTGCTGGTATTGGCCGGATGGTGGCTGGCCAGTCGGCACGGGTGGATGTCTGAGCAGATACTGCCTTCGCCGCTGGCGGTCATCGACAGTGCGCGTGATTTTGTCCCCGAAGAACTGATTCATCAGTTGCCCATTAGCCTGATGCGGCTTGCGATGGGCTTCGGCGGCGGCATCGCGCTGGGTCTGGTGCTGGGTAGTTTGTTCGGCCTGAATCGACGCCTGAATGCGCTGTTTATGCCACTCTTCACCGTCATCGCACAGATTCCAACGTTAGCCTGGATACCGCTTTTGATGCTGTCATTAGGCATTGGTGAAGCGCTGAAACTGGTGGTGTTGGTGAAATCGGTGACGGTGCCGGTGACGCTTTACACCTGTGCCGGTATTCAACAGACGCCGCAAAAGCTGCATGAAATGGCGCGTAGCCTGCGTTTACCGCCCATCGCCTTCCTGCGTTACCTGATTCTGCCCGCGATGTTGCCGTATGTGATGACGGGGGTACGGCTAGCGTTTTCCACCGGATGGGTGGCGCTGATTGCAGTAGAGCTGCTGGCATCCAGCGAAGGGCTGGGCTACCTGCTGGTACAGAGCCGTCAGTTGTTCATGTTGGATCTGGTGTTTGTCTGCATTTTGATTATCGGGATACTGGGATTTTCCGGGGAACGCGTGCTGTTGAAGCTGGAACGTCGTTGGATTCATTGGCCTGCGCCGATATTGGGTCGCGATAGCCTGAGCTCTGCGCTGCCGGGTCTATCGCTGACGCCTTGGCTCGCGCCATTGGCTCTGGTTACGTTGTGGCAGGTTAGCAGTACGCGTGAGTGGGTGAACGTGGCTTTTCTTCCTGCACCAAGCAGTGTGATTGATGCGCTGTGGTCGGGTTTGGCTCAGGGGGGACTGTTGGCCGACCTGAATGCCAGCCTGCTGCGTGCGCTCCAGGGCTTTCTGCTGGGGAGCGGGATCGGCGTGCTGGTCGGCGCGGTGCTCGGTGGCTGGCGTATCGCCGATAGGCTGTTTAATCCGGCACTGTCTGCACTGCGCTGTGTGGCGCTATTCGCCTGGCTGCCGCTGATAACGGCCTGGTTCGGTTTAGGGGAAAGCGCCAAAATCGTGTTTATCGCCGTGGCCGCGTTCTTTCCCGTCATGTTGGCAACCCGTCAGGGGATCGCCCAACTTCCCCCTGCGCTATTGGAAGTGGCTCAGGTTTTGCGCCTTACCCCTATGCAGACGTTGCGCGCGCTGGTGTTTCCCAGCGTATTACCGCCACTTTTTTCCGGTTTACGGCTGGCGTTGATGCATGCGTGGACCGGAGCCATTGGCGCAGAGTATTTCATGCCGTCGGGAGAAGGGCTGGGCGGCATGATGATTCGCGCACAGCAACTGCTTGAATCCGATCGCATCATGGCCGGGGTCGTGCTGATTGCGATCGTAGCCGCGTTCTTTTCCCGCTTGATGACCTTATCTGAACGGCGGCTGACGCGCTGGCGCTTTGCGTGATCGTTAACGGAGAATCTATGTCACTGCATTTTCAGCATATTACCAAGTATTTTACCGTCAACGGCGCACCGCTGACGGTGTTACAGGATATTGATCTGTCGCTGCTCGCGGGCGAGCTGGTTGCGGTCATTGGGGCCAGCGGCTGCGGTAAATCGACGCTGCTGCGTTTGGCGGCTGGGATTGATACCACCGAACGTGGGCGTATTCTGATTGGCGATCGGTCTGTGCGCGGTATTCCCGACGATGTCAGCCTGGTGTTTCAAGAACCGCGCCTGTTTCCGTGGCTCACCGTGACGGACAATATCCGCCTTGGCATGCTCAACCTCAATCTTTCCTCTGCGGACGCTGCGCAGCGTATTACACACTATCTTCAGATGATGGGGCTGGAAGCATTTGCCGACGCGTGGCCGCATCAGCTTTCGGGCGGGATGGCGCAGCGTGTGGCGATTGCCCGCGGACTGGTGTCGACGCCACGTATTCTCTTGCTGGATGAACCTTTCGGCGCGCTAGATGCGTTGACTAAGCAGCAGTTGCAAGAACGTCTGGCGGAGATCCGCCGACAAACGGATTTGACGATATTGCTGGTAACGCATGACGTGGAAGAAGCCGTTTTTCTGGCCGACAGGGTGGTGGTGATGTCACCCCGACCGGGTCGGATTAGTGCGATTCTACCAGTCGATCTCGCTTATCCTCGCGATCGAACCAGCACCGCGTTATTGGAACAACGACAAGCGGTCAGTCAGGCGCTGCATCAGGCCTGACCGTTGTGAATATCCGTGAAAAGGGTGTTGTTCAGGCGCTTGCTCCACCTAATGACAGCACCGTTTCGGCTATATCTCTTAGGCCGTTGCGTCAGAGCGACACACATTGCGAATGTGTCGCCCTGATGGACTAACGTTTTGCCACGTATCTTGAATGATGTCGGGTAGCGCTATTTAGCCAAAATGCCGTAGCTGAAAAAATACCCTGATTGCTTAACGAAATCGCCGTGTTGCTTATGTTGTTCAGCAGTATGGGTAGATGTGTTACTGACATAGGCTTGAGTGAAATCAGTGCTCAGCTGAAAATATTGTTTGCTCAGTTTTTCATGAATAGCGCTGTCATCCGTTGTCTGCAACGTCTTTAACAGGTCGACTATTTTTTCTGCCGATTCCTGGATTTTAGGATGAAGACCACTGGTAGCAGGGAGGTCGTAATTAAATTGCATGTTGACTGAATCTTTATTTTTATCTTCGTTAGCGCCGGCGGCAAGATTTTCGCCATAGACATCTGCAATGTATTGAACGAGCTCTGGCTTATCAAAACATTTAGACTTGATGTTACCATTTGATGTTTTATCTCGGGTGGTGATGGAATCAGGGAAGGCTTCACCTAATTGATAGGTGCATTTAAACATGTTGGCATCAATGACCGACGCGTTAGCACTTCTGACGGCCATTTCTATCTGATGACCATTAATCATCACCTCGTAGGTCGTCGGCTTAAAGCTTTTTCCTTTTCCTTCAACGGCATAAATTTCGGATAGTGTATAATAAACCTGGTTGTTCGGATTGATAATTCCGCCGTTGTTATTATCAAAAACCATGAAGGAGAAACGCTCACCTTTATTATTTTCTAATAGATGCTTACCGGGTGAAAGTTTAATTTTGTCGCTATGGTTCGGCAAAACGTCATAACTTTGTCCATCAACCTTGAAGGTAATATTACTTGCAGTCGGGTTGCTGTAATAAAATACGCCTTTCTGACTTGTCGGATCTAAACTATCACAGGCCGAAACAGAAAGTGCAACGAACCCCATTATCCCCAGTTTTAATGCTTCCTTCATTATATAGTTCCCTCATCAAAGGATTTTGTTGTTAATAATTACCTTGCTTAAATTGCAATAATGCTAACATATCAGCTATAGAGGCATGTTCTAAATTAAGTAAAATCCTGTAGCTATTTCTCTGTAAATTCTTATGTAGAAATTACGATACTTTGATTTCCACAAATACTGGCGTGAGGGTAATATTATCTGCTGTTGCTCATGGGATAATGAATATAAATGGATGTTGTCATGGCCGATCCGAGAAGAAAAAAGGTAACGATAAAAATAATTCATGCTTTTGGGAAACTGTAGGAAATAGTGGTTTGGGCGATGAGGTGACCTTTCCGCTGACGATGGCGTTTCGCTACTGGCGGCGTTATCTTTATGCCATCTGACAGCAACAGGGAGGGTATTTCTCTATGGCAACACAGTTTACGGGTTTTTCTCAAGCGGGTTTGACGTTTCTTCAGCAGGTGCGGCAGAACAACGATAAAGCGTGGTTTGACGAGCATCGATCCATTTACGATGAGCAATTGGTTGCGCCATTTCGCACGTTGGTAGATGAACTCAGTCTGACCATGCTACAGATTGACGACCACTTTGAAATCCGCCCGGCAATCGGTAAAACCCTCTCCCGTATTCATCGCGATACGCGTTTTTCCCATGATAAATCACGCTATCGCAGCCATATGTGGCTCACTTTCAAGCGTACCCGCAAAGATTGGACGGATGCCCCGGTGTATTTCTTTGAAATCACGCCGGATACCTGGCGCTACGGGCTGGGCTATTACAGCGCGACGCGCAATACGATGGATCTGTTCCGTCAGACGCTGCGTGGTAACCCGTCACAGTTCCTTGAGGTGGCGAGCTGTCTGGGAGACACCTTCACTCTGGAAGGGGACAGCTACAAACGCCCGCTGATTAAAGAGCAGGAGCCGGAACTGGCGAACTGGTATAACCGTAAATCGTTTGCCGCGATATCTACCCGGCAGGATATGGAAGCGCTGTTTTCCGGCGATCTGGTGACGGTGTTAGCTCGCGGATTTACCCAGCTTGAGCCGCTCTATCATTACCTGATGAATGTCGAAACCATGAAAAAAGCCGCGCAGGAAACAGAGTCCGATACGCGGGCATTTTCGGCGGATAAGTGGTTTGAACGTTAGCGCCAGAGTGAGCCAACGCTACGGCGTTTTTTGCGGCTCCAGTGGCGTTTTATCGCGCTCTAGCAAATAGTTAAACAGGTAACCTTCTTCCTGATTGCTGCCGAAGGTAGCGATTTGCAGATGATCATCGTCAATGCAGGTGAGCAGTATTTTCACCTGCTGGCCGAAGCTGCTTTCACCTTTGCCAATGGCTTGCGTATCGCTCATCTGACGGGCGGTGAAGCCGGAATCATCCAGCTTGTTACCATAGCGGAATGCAATGGACGCGCCGCCTTCAAGCTTGCCACGCTGGTTGGTCATGGTCAGGCTAACAGCATGATAGGGCGCTTTCTGGTCATACATTTCCCGAAAATACTCTCCCAGATCGCGGTACTCCTCGGCGGAAAGCCCCGACATCACGTACTCATAGCTGAATGAACCGTGGAAACAGGATGTGCTTTTCACGGGGGTAATCGGGGAAGGCAGCGCGTGCTGCGCGATGTCATTTAGGTAGCGCAGCCGGTTTAACTGCTGCTGATAACGTTGTCGCAGGCAGTCTTCGTCTTTGCACTGGTCGCGCGTGGTCAGCCAGCCGCGCTGAAATTGATTGAGCGTTTTTTCCCACGGCGCGCTGTTGCCGTACGCCGTCAGGAACGCGCGGGATGCCTTCCAGGCCTGAGCCAGCTCTTCATCTAGCTGCCCGAGCAACGGGCTGGCGCAAATCAACGTTTCCTGCGTCGAGGTGGCTTTTTCGCAGGGGAAACTGGCGGCGTGCGCAGGGTCGCTGAGTGAGGCGAGTACCGCTCCTGCTGCGATGATGGTCGCGAAGGCTATCTTCATGATGCGTCCTGTAATATGTCCCAAAAGGCGGCAATCAGCGGTTCGCTAAGCCGTTTTTTCTGTACGCAAACGCCCAGCTCAAGCGGTTCCATCACCTGTTCGGCAAAGACAGAGACGCGGTTGCGTACCGGCTCCGGGCTGTTTTCCAGTACCACGTTGGGAATGAGCGCAATGCCACAGCCTAACGCAACCATCGATACCATCGCTTCATGCCCGGAGATGGTGGCGTAAATCTGTGGGTTGGTGATGTGATTGCGGCGGAACCACTGATCGATGCGCTTACGCACTGGGCCGTGTTCCGGCAGGATGAACGGAATCTGCGACCAGTCCGGTTCTGATTGGCGTACCAGCGACTGAACCGGGCAGGGAAGCGCCGGGATAATCAGCGCGAGAGGCAGTTCATCGAGCGGCATGAAGTCAACGCTCGCAGGCAGCGCTTCCGGGCGTCCTGCAATCCCCAAATCTCCATCGTTCGACTGAATTTTCTCAACGGCATCGGCGGCATCGCCGGTTGTCAGCTTGATTTCCACTAGCGGATGCAGCGCCCTGAAGCGATCCAGAATCGGTGGCAGATGGCTGTAGGCGGCGGTGACGGAGCAGAATATCCGCAGTTCACCGCTTAATGACGGCCCGTGCTGGTCTATCGTGTGGCGTAGCTGCTGGTATTGCAGCAGCGTTTGTTGAGCGAATAGCTTTAGGTGATCTCCGGCATCGGTGAGCTGCACGGTACGGTTATCGCGCAGAAACAGCGTCTGCCCTAAATCCTCTTCCAACCGCTGAATTTGTCGTGACAGCGTGGACGGGCTGATGTGCATCGCTTTGGCGGTACGGCCAAAGTGTCGGCTTTCTGCCAGATGTAGGAATAATTTGAGATCACGTAAATCCATGCGATGCAGGCCTCGTTTTTTATCTTGCAGCCGTTTTTTTATCTTGCATATAGTGCAATATGACGTTGCTAATATATCAATTTAAGCAACGCAATTCCTGTCATATGATGGGGTCATAGTGAATTCCCATCTGGCGGGAATCCTTTTCTGAATAACAGACAAACAAAAACCGTATACGGAGCACGACATGGCTAACTATTTCAACACATTAAACCTGCGTCAGCAGCTGGATCAATTGGGCAAGTGCCGCTTTATGGGGCGTGATGAATTTGCCGATGAGGCGAGCTACCTGAAAGGGAAAAAAGTGGTGATCGTCGGTTGTGGTGCTCAGGGTCTGAATCAGGGTCTGAACATGCGCGATTCTGGTCTGGATATCGCTTATGCCCTGCGTGCTGAAGCGATTGCGGAAAAACGTGCCTCATGGCGCAAAGCGACTGAAAACGGCTTCACCGTTGGCACCTACGAAGATCTGATCCCGCAGGCCGATCTGATCGTTAACCTGACGCCAGACAAACAGCACTCTGCCGTGGTTCAGGCAGTACAGCCGCTGATGAAACAGGGTGCAGCGCTGGGTTACTCTCACGGCTTCAACATCGTTGAAGTGGGCGAGCAAATCCGTAAAGACATCACTGTTGTGATGGTGGCGCCGAAGTGCCCAGGTACGGAAGTGCGTGAAGAATACAAACGTGGTTTCGGCGTACCGACGCTGATCGCGGTTCACCCTGAAAACGATCCAAAAGGCGAAGGCATGGCAATCGCCAAAGCGTGGGCGGCGGCAACGGGCGGCCACCGTGCTGGTGTTCTGCAATCTTCTTTCGTTGCAGAAGTAAAATCTGACCTGATGGGTGAACAGACTATTCTGTGTGGTATGTTGCAGGCCGGTTCTCTGCTGGGCTTCGACAAACTGGTTGCTGAAGGCACCGATCCTGCCTATGCAGAAAAACTGATTCAGTTCGGCTGGGAAACCATCACCGAAGCGCTGAAGCAAGGCGGGATTACGCTGATGATGGATCGCCTGTCTAACCCGGCGAAACTGCGTGCTTACGCACTGTCTGAGCAACTGAAAGGCATCATGGCTCCGCTGTTCCAGAAGCACATGGATGACATCATCTCCGGCGAATTCTCTAGCGGTATGATGGCTGACTGGGCGAACGATGACGTGAAACTGCTGACCTGGCGTGAAGAGACCGGTAAAACGGCGTTCGAAAATGCACCGCAGTTCGACGGTAAAATCGCTGAGCAAGAATACTTTGATAACGGCGTGTTGATGGTTGCGATGGTGAAAGCGGGCGTTGAGCTGGCGTTTGAAACCATGGTGAGCTCCGGCATCATCGAAGAGTCGGCTTACTACGAATCACTGCATGAGCTGCCGCTGATCGCCAACACCATCGCGCGTAAGCGTCTGTATGAAATGAACGTGGTTATCTCTGATACCGCAGAATACGGTAACTACCTGTTTGCCAACGCTGCCGTTCCATTGCTGAAAGATGCGTTCATGGCATCTCTGCAACCGGGCGATCTGGGCAAAGCGGTCGCGGGTACTGAAGTAGACAACGCGCAACTGCGTGATGTTAACGAAGCTATCCGTAACCACCCAATCGAAACCGTAGGCCACACGCTGCGTGGCTACATGAAAGACATGAAGCGTATCGCTGTCGCAGGTTAATGTTCGCTTTTACGTTTAGCGAAACACGATAATTTCTATGCTGCTCCCTCTGGGAGCAGCATTTTTTTATCCGCAGTTATCCCTAAGCCTGAGTTATCTCTGTTGTGTATCGGCAGTGCTTTCACGTGGGGCCAGTGCCAGCGCAGTGATTAATTCCGCTTTTGTCATCCGTACACAGTAAGACGGCATGTTCCTTTCAAAGCGCCATCCTTCAGACAATTTTCCCGCATCGACAACATCAAATCCGAAGGCATCATAGAGTTCAGCCACAATGGCTTTTTCCTGCTCGTCGTCACCCGCGAGCGGTAGCGCACGGCGATTGGCTGAGCCTGTCGGGAGCCCATCGCTTTCAAGTTGTGTCATGGGGATAGCATTGAACGCTTTGGTGATCCTGGCGTCTGGTAAATAACGCGCCAGTAGCTCGCTGGTGGTGGTACTGCGCGTATCCAGTGCGGTGACCTTACCATCTCGCTCGGTATAGTAATTGACGGTATCGATGACGGATTTTCCCCGTAAAACCTGTTCAGGGAGCTTATCGATGGCGGTAAAGGGAACGGCGATAACCACCATGTCGCCAAAGAGCGCTGCCTGAGTGGCGGTGCCGATATCGCAGCCGATCATGGGACGGAGGCTGAACAGTGACTGGGGATCGCGCGAGTTGCTGAGCATGACCTGATGACCGTTCTGAAGCGCTAATTTAGCGATTGCCCGCCCAACAAAGCCCGCACCAATAATGCCAATTTTCATCTTTCTCTCCTTAATGCTTTTGAGAAGAGAATCTTAATTGCCTACAATTTGAAGATAAATTGTGCTTTTAAGCGAAAACAAACAACAAATATGAGTGAATCATGGATCGGCTGACCAGCATGAACATCTTTGTCAAAGCATCGGAGTTGGGGTCTTTTGCCGCCGCGGCAGAGGTGCTGGGCACCTCACCTCAGATGGTGGCGAAGCAGGTGGCGTGGCTCGAAGCGAGGCTTGGCGTTCGGTTGCTGAACCGTACGACGCGGAGGCAAAGCCTGACGGATATTGGTCTGCGCTATTATGAGCGTTGTAAGGTTGTGCTTGCTGAAGCGGAAGATGCTGATGCCGTTGCCCGTGAAATGCAGGTGACACCTTCGGGAATGATTCAGGTTAACGCGCCCGTTACCTGGGGATCGCATCTGTTCGCGCCGTTTATCACACACTATCTTGCTCGCTATCCTGACACGCAAATTGCGCTGACGCTGAACGATCGTCTGGTTGACCCGATAGAAGAGGGGTTTGAAGTTATCATTCGCATCGGTGAATTGGCGGATAGTTCAATGGTGGCTTGGCCACTTCAGCCTTACTCATTGATCGCTTGCGCATCGCCTGACTATCTGGCGCGTGAAGGCATGCCAGATACGCCATCGAGTCTCGCACGCCACGCGTGCCTTATTTATGGCGTGCGCACCGCCGTGACGTCTTGTCGGTGGGTATTTCAGAAGGACGGTCAGACGGAAGAAATCAGGCCGGAAGGTCGGCTTTTTGCTAATGACTGGAATGCGCTGCTGCATGCTGCGATAGAGGGATATGGTATCACGCTTGGGCCGGAGGCCGTGTTACGTAAGGAAATTGACCGTGGGCGTCTGGTACAGGTGCTGTCTGACTATCATGGGCCTGCTCGCCCGGTTCACGTCATGGTGCCGGTGGGACGGCGGGCAGCGGTTAAAGTGAAAACCTTTGTCGATGCAGTCAGAGCCCATTTCGGGTAAAGATAAGCCCGTGGCACGGCGAACGATGCCACGGGCATTATGACTAAACGGACTGGTATTCCGCTTCTGCCTGCTTGAAGCGGTCGGTAATCGCTTTTGACGGCGCTTTACCCAGCAGGCTGACGATGAAAATAGTCAGGCTGTTGAAGATAAATCCGGGGATGATTTCATACAGACCCAGCCAGGCATACTGCTTCCAGATCAGTACCGTTGCCGCACCTACGATCATGCCGAGCAGTGCGCCGTTGCGCGTCATACGCGGCCACAGCAGAGAAATCAAAATCACCGGTCCGAAGGCGGCACCGAACCCTGCCCAGGCATAGCTCACCAGACCGAGTACACGGTTTTCAGGGTTAAGCGACAGCGCGATAGCAATGATAGCGACGAATAGCACCATCGCACGCCCTACCCACACCAGCTCTTTCTGGCTGGCATTCTTGCGCAGGAAGGGCTTGTACAAATCTTCGGTGATGGCGCTGGAGCACACCAGCAGCTGGCAACTCAACGTACTCATCACGGCAGCCAAAATCGCAGACAGCAGCACGCCAGCAATCCACGGATTGAACAGCAGCATGGACAGCTCGATAAAGACGCGCTCGCTATTTTGCGCCACGTTACCGGCCTGGTCCGGGTTGTTGTGGAAGTAGGCGATGCCGAAGAAGCCCACCGTCACGGCACCTGCCAGACACAGAATCATCCAGGTCATACTAATGCGGCGTGCGTTATGAATGGTGTGGTGTGAGTCAGCGGCCATAAAGCGTGCCAGAATGTGCGGCTGGCCGAAATAGCCCAGACCCCAGCCCATCAGCGAGATGATAGCGACAAAGTTGAGCCCTTTGAACATATCCAGATTGGCCGGATTTTTCGCTTCAATCACCATGAGTGAAGTATCTATTCCTCCCAGCGATAAAATGACCATCACCGGCGTCAGGATCAGGGCGAAAATCATCAGGCTGGCCTGAACGGTGTCCGTCCAGCTCACGGCCAGAAATCCACCGATAAAAGTATAGGCGATAGTGGCTGCTGCTCCTGCCCATAATGCCGTGCCGTAGCTCATGCCAAAGGTACTTTCAAACAGACGAGCCCCCGCGACGACGCCGGAAGCACAGTAGATGGTGAAGAAAACCAGAATGACTATCGCGGAGATCACGCGCAGTAATTTACTGTTATCTTCAAAACGATGGGTGAAATAGTCAGGCAGCGTCAGCGCGTTGTGGTTGACCTCGGTATGTACGCGCAGGCGTCCAGCGACCCACTTCCAGTTCAGGTAGGCACCTAACGTCAGGCCGATCGCGATCCAGCTTTCAGAAATGCCGGAAATGAAGATGGCGCCCGGCAATCCCATCAGCAGCCAACCGCTCATATCGGAAGCGCCAGCCGACAGGGCAGTGACGACGCTTCCCATCCGACGTCCACCCAGGATGTAATCGCCAAAGTTATTGGTGGCGCGGTAGGCAAACAGGCCGATGAGGACCATCCCGAAAATATACACCAGAAACGTCACCAGCATGGGTGTGCTTATTGTCATTCAACTCTCCACATTTTTTTCGTGCCGCTGTCGCGGCGACGCTGTGTTTTATAGTAATCACTCAGGCCGGAACGAGGCCTGAAGGTGATGATGGGTAGCAACCGTTCCATTTGTTAACAAGGTTGCACAAAGTTGCAACATGGTTGATATTGACGTTATCCCGATGTGCATCTTCTAATCACAGGAGTGGACGCTATGGGCTTTACCACGATGGGTGTAAAACTCGATGAGGAAACACGTGAGCGCATCAAGGCGGCAGCACAGCGTATTGATCGTACACCGCACTGGCTGATCAAACAGGCTATTTTCCATTACCTCGAACGCCTCGAAAGTGGCCTCGACACTCCTGAAACACCGCAATGGGCGAACGTGAGCCACATTGAAGTAGAAGAGATTATGCCGCAATCTCGAGAAGAAGAAACCTACCAACCCTTTCTTGATTTCGCCGAGCAGGTTCTTCCCCAGTCCGTTATCCGAGCGGCCATGACTTCTGCTTATCGTCGCCCCGAAAATGAACTGGTACCCATCTTGCTGGAACAAGCAAGACTTACCGATGAATTATCGCAATTAACGCAGAAACTGGCTTATCGACTGGCAGAGAAATTACGCAGTCAGAAAGCCGGAAACGGGCGTGCGGGTATCGTGCAAGGACTGTTACAGGAATTCTCACTGTCTTCTCAGGAAGGCGTGGCGCTAATGTGTTTAGCCGAAGCGCTGCTGCGTATTCCTGATAAATCTACACGCGATGCGCTGATCCGCGACAAGATCAGTCGGGGAAATTGGCAGGCGCACCTCGGCCATAGCCCGTCTCTTTTCGTGAATGCCGCAACCTGGGGACTGCTGTTTACCGGCAAGCTGGTGGTGACACACAATGAAGCGCACCTGTCGAATTCGCTGAATCGCATCATCGGTAAACGCGGTGAACCGCTCATTCGCAAAGGCGTCGATATGGCTATGCGGCTGATGGGAGAGCAGTTCGTCACGGGGGAAACCATCGGTGAAGCGCTGGCGAATGCCCGTGAGCGAGAGAACAAAGGCTTCCGTTACTCTTACGATATGTTAGGTGAAGCGGCGCTGACGGAGCCTGATGCTGCCGCGTATTTGTCGGCCTATCAGCAGGCAATTCATGCTATCGGCAAAGCCTCGAACGGGCGTGGGATTTACGAAGGACCGGGTATTTCCATCAAGCTATCGGCATTGCATCCGCGCTATAGCCGTTCGCAGTATGATCGCGTGCTTGATGAGTTGTATCCGAGGTTGTTATCGCTGACGCTGCTGGCGCGCCAGTATGATATCGGGATTAATATTGACGCTGAGGAAGCCGAACGACTGGAGATCTCGCTCGATCTACTGGAAAAACTCTGTATGGAACCGCAACTGGCGGGGTGGAACGGTATCGGGTTTGTCATTCAGGCTTACCAGAAGCGCTGCTCGTATGTGGTAGATGTGTTGATTGAGCTGGCACAGCGCAGCCATCGGCGGTTGATGATTCGCCTGGTGAAAGGGGCATACTGGGACAGTGAAATCAAACGGGCGCAGGTTGACGGGCTGGAAGGCTATCCGGTCTACACGCGTAAGGTCTATACCGATGTGTCTTATCTGGCGTGCGCCCGCAAGCTGTTGGCCGTACCGAATCTGATTTATCCGCAGTTCGCCACGCACAATGCGCAGACGCTAAGCGCGATCTACCACATGGCGGGCAACAATTATTATCCCGGTCAATATGAATTCCAGTGCCTGCATGGCATGGGGGAACCGCTCTATGATCAGGTGGTTGGCGCGGTTGCAGACGGTAAATTGAACCGACCGTGCCGCATTTATGCCCCGGTCGGAACCCATGAAACGCTGCTGGCTTATCTGGTACGGCGTCTGCTGGAAAACGGCGCGAATACCTCGTTTGTTAACCGCATTGCGGATACCTCAATGGCGCTGGAAACGCTGATTGCCGATCCGGTTAGCGGCGTAGAGGCACTGGCAAAAGTGGAATGGAGTATGGGCGCACCGCATCCGCGCATTCCTCTGCCGCGTCAGCTATATGGTCGGAAGCGGCAAAATTCGAGCGGGCTGGATCTCTCGAATGAGCATCGGCTGGCCTCGCTCTCCAGTGCGTTGCTGGGTCACGCGACACAACCGTGGTACGCCGCGCCAATGATTGAGGGGGAAAGCGAGGCAAGCGAAGAAAAGCCCGTGGTGAATCCCGCCGATGTGCACGATGTGGTGGGCTATGTCCGTGATGCCTCCGTGGCAGATGTTGAACGGGCAATAGATGCCGCAGTGCATGCCAGCGCCATCTGGTTTGCGACGCCGCCCGCTGAGCGAGCCGCGATATTAAATCAGGCCGCTTCGCTGATGGAAGAGCAGTTGCAAAGCCTGCTGGGGCTGTTGGTTCGGGAGGCGGGGAAATCCTTCAGTAACGCGATTGCAGAAGTGCGCGAAGCGGTGGACTTCTTGCGCTATTACGCGAGTCAGGTGCGAGACACCTTCACCAATGATACCCATCGTCCTCTGGGTCCCATCGTTTGCATTAGTCCGTGGAATTTCCCGCTGGCAATCTTTACCGGACAAATTTCTGCTGCACTGGCGGCAGGAAACAGCGTATTGGCGAAACCGGCTGAGCAAACGCCGCTGATTGCGGCGCAGGCGGTACGTATTCTGCATGAAGCGGGAATCCCCTTGGGCGTATTGCAACTGCTGCCGGGGCAGGGGGAAACCATCGGTAGTGCATTGGTGAACGACGAGCGAGTACGTGGCGTGGTGTTTACCGGTTCGACGGCCGTAGCCAAAACCCTGCAACGTAGCATCGCTGGCAGACTCGATCCACAGGGGCGTTTGACGCCGCTGATTGCCGAAACGGGCGGCCTGAATGCCATGATTGTCGATTCCTCTGCACTAACGGAACAGGTGGTGAATGACGTTATTGCCTCTGCGTTCGACAGTGCCGGACAGCGTTGTTCTGCGCTGCGTCTGCTGTGCCTACAAGAAGATATCGCGGATCGCACGCTGGCTATGCTGCGCGGCGCGATGGCGGAGTGTCGAATGGGGAATCCTGAGCGGTTATCGACCGACATCGGCCCGCTGATTGACGCGGAAGCGAAAGAGAACGTGGAACTGCATATCCAGACGATGCGGGCGAAAGGCCATACCGTATTTCAGGCTGCGCGTCCGCAGGACGAGGAGACATGGCGGCACGGAACGTTTGTAAAGCCGACCCTGATCGAACTGGGCAAGATAGACGAGCTGAAAAAAGAGGTTTTTGGTCCAGTTTTACACGTCATTCGCTATCAAAGCCAGCAGTTGGATACCGTAATTGAGCAGATCAACGCGGCGGGTTATGGCCTGACGCTGGGCGTACATACGCGTATTGATGAAACCATCCAGCGTGTAACGAACAGGGCGAAGGTGGGTAATCAATATGTGAACCGCAATATGGTGGGAGCCGTTGTCGGTGTTCAACCGTTTGGCGGAGAAGGCCTATCGGGAACCGGACCAAAGGCAGGCGGACCGCTTTATCTATACCGCTTACTGGCACATCGACCGGACGGCGCGCTTGCGGCAGAATTTGCACAGCAGAACCGTGAGCAGGCGCTGCTGGCGGGACTACAGGCGTTGGAAGACTGGGCGATTAGCGGTGAACGTCACGATCTGGCGGCGCTGTGCCAGCGTTATAAAGAGCATAGTGTTAGTGGAACAACGCTACAGTTGTCTGGCCCGACAGGGGAAAGTAATACGTATACGTTGTCGCCACGTGAGCGGATTCTATGTCTGGCAGATAATGAGGACGACCGTTTGATTCAGGCGGCAGCGGTGCTGGCAACGGGCGGAAAACTCCTGTGGCCTGAAGGTGAACAGGAGAAAACGCTCTACGAACGTTTACCGCAGAAGGTGCAGTCGTGTATTCAGCTTGTACATGACTGGCAACGCCATGATGAGGTGTCTTTTCACGGCGTCATTTATCATGGCGATGCCGATCGGCTACGGCAGATCAGCGAAGCGCTTGCGGAACGTGATGGCCCGATTGTCCTGCTGTTAGGCTATACGCAGGGTGATACCCACGTTCAACTGGAGCGATTGCTGGCCGAACGTTCCCTGAGTATCAATACCGCCGCCGCAGGCGGTAACGCCAGCCTGATGGCGATAGGTTAATAAGGCATTCAATAGAAAAAGCGCGCCAAACCGTAAGGTAGGCGCGCTTTTATGTTCAGAAGCGTTGGTATAACGGCTTAGTTGCGGTACAGCACTTTGATCACATGGTAACCAAACTGGGTTTTCACCGGACCAAACGGTTTCAGCAATTCGCAGGAAAACACCGCCTTATCGAAAGCTGGCACCATGTCGCCTTTACGAAACTCACCCAAATCGCCGCCGTTACGTTTTGATGGGCAGGTTGAGTGTTTTTGCGCCAGTTTCTGGAAATCGGCACCTTTTTCTAATTGAGCCAGAATGTCGTTAGCCAGTTGCTCGGTATCGACTAGGATATGTAGGGCTGCTGCGGTATTTGCCATGTTATTACCTTTTTTGCAAAAGAGATTCCGGCGCGCAATGTAACATTTGCAACGCAAGATGTGGACTGCGACGTGCTTTCCTTAATAACAAATCCCCGGTCAAGATCGATACGGCTTTCTGCTACAATCGCCTTCCGTTTTATCAGTGAGCAAGATCGTTATGCGCTTAAACCCCAGCCAACAGCATGCCGTCGAATTCGTCACCGGACCTTGTCTGGTTCTGGCGGGCGCTGGCTCAGGCAAGACCCGCGTGATCACCAACAAAATTGCGCACCTGATTCGCCAGTGTGGTTATCAGGCCCGGCACATTGCTGCTGTGACGTTTACCAACAAAGCGGCGCGTGAAATGAAGGAACGCGTGGCACAAACGCTGGGGCGTAAAGAAACACGCGGGCTAATGATTGCGACGTTTCATACGCTGGGGTTAGAGATCATCAAGCGTGAATATGCCGCGCTGGGTATGAAAGCCAATTTCTCCCTGTTTGACGATCAGGATCAGATGGCGCTGCTGAAAGAGCTTACGGAGCAGTGGCTGGAAAACGATAAGGTGCTGCTGCAACAGTTGATCTCAACGATCTCAAACTGGAAAAACGATCTGATCGATCCTGCGGGTGCGGCGGCGACCGCACGATCCGAACGCGACAAGCTGTTTGTGCATTGCTACTCGCTTTACCACGAACACCTGCGTGCCTGTAACGTGCTGGACTTCGACGATCTGATTTTGCTGCCCACGCTGTTGCTGAAGCAGAATGCTGAGGTGCGTGAACGTTGGCAGAACCGCTTACGCTACCTGCTGGTTGATGAATATCAGGACACCAACACCAGCCAGTACGAGCTGGTGAAACTGCTGGTCGGCACCCGCGCGCGTTTCACCGTCGTAGGCGATGACGACCAGTCTATTTACTCTTGGCGCGGCGCGCGGCCACAGAATCTGGTGCTATTACAGCAGGATTTCCCCGCGCTTGACGTGATCAAACTGGAACAAAACTACCGTTCATCCGGGCGTATTCTGAAAGCTGCCAATATTCTCATCGCTAATAACCCGCACGTTTTTGAAAAGCGGCTGTTCTCGGAGCTAGGTTATGGTGATGAGCTCAAAGTGATTACCGCCAACAACGAAGATCACGAGGCCGAGCGTGTTGTTGGCGAACTGATTGCCCATCACTTTATTAAAAAGACCCAGTACGGCGACTATGCCATTTTGTATCGTGGTAACCACCAGTCGCGTCTGTTTGAAAAGATGCTGATGCAGAACCGTATTCCTTATCGCATCTCCGGTGGCACGTCTTTTTTCTCTCGACCTGAAATCAAAGATTTACTGGCTTACCTGCGTGTATTGACTAACCCGGACGATGACAGTGCGTTTTTACGTATTGTGAACACGCCCAAACGTGAGATTGGCCCAGCGACGATGAAGAAGCTGGGCGAGTGGGCAGGACAACGTAATAAAGGCCTATTCAGCGCAAGTTTTGATCTTGGGTTGAGCCAATCTCTGACTGGGCGTGGGCTGGAATCTCTGCAACGGTTTACGCAGTGGCTGGCGGAGATTGCCCGTCTGGCGGAGCGTGAACCTGTGGCAGCCGTGCGCGACCTGATTCATGGGTTGGACTACGAAAGCTGGCTCTACGAAACCTCACCCAGCCCAAAAGCCGCAGAGATGCGGATGAAGAACGTCAATCAGTTATTCAGTTGGATGACGGAAATGCTGGAAGGCTCCGAACTGGATGAACCCATGACGCTGACGCAAGTAGTGACGCGCTTCACACTGCGGGACATGATGGAGCGCGGAGAGAGTGAAGAGGAACTGGATCAGGTACAACTGATGACGCTGCATGCATCCAAAGGACTAGAGTTTCCGTACGTCTTTTTGGTCGGGATGGAAGAAGGTTTGTTGCCGCACCAGAGCAGCATTGATGAAGACAACGTCGACGAAGAGCGCCGTCTGGCATACGTGGGAATTACACGTGCCCAGCGCGAGCTGTTCTTCACGCTGTGTAAAGAACGCCGCCAGTATGGCGAGCTAATGCGCCCAGAACCGAGTCGCTTCCTGCTTGAACTGCCACAAGATGATGTGGTGTGGGAAACGGAAAGAAAAGTGGTGAGCGCACAAGAGCGTATGCAGAAAGGCCAGACGAACGTTGCCAATATTCGGGCGATGCTGGCGAAAGCAAAAGGGGAATAACCATCCCCGTCATACTTCAAGCTGCATGTGCGTTGGCTTCTCTTACTCACCCCAGTCACTTACTTATGTAAGCGCCTGGGGATTAATGAGTCTCATAAATGAGACTCACCCTTCGGGCCAGCGTTCACGCTGTTCAAATCGGTCTGGCACCGATTTGTCGTGCGCTTGCCGCGTTACGATGCTCATCACTGAGCATCGCCCTAAAGAGCCAACGCTTCACGTTGTTCAAAACGTTAACGTTTTGTCCTGCAACTCGAATTATTTAGGGGATAATATATATCCGTTAAGCCGGGGTTTCTTCCAGCATCAGCGGCCAGTGTACATAGCTCTGCCAGCGGCTTTCCTGTTCCAGCATTTCTGCTCGTAGCGGGTGCTGAGCCAGCCAGCCAGCAGGCAGAATCAAACGCAATGCTTCACCTTCTACGCGTAACCGCACTGCCGGCAATGTGTCATCGCGACGGCGGCTGGCAAAAATAATTGCCAGACGCAACAGGCGGCATAGGCGCTGTGCCTGATTGACCGGTAGCGCATTCTGCTGACTGAGCGGCATCAAATCGACGGGGTTAATTTGGTTTTGCAGAAGTGTGGCTAACAGCTTCTTCTGGGCTGGCGTAAAGCCGGGGAGATCGCTATGGCGAATCAAATAGGCTGCATGCTGGGGAGACTGCCGAAAATCAATGCTCAAACCGATTTCGTGCACCAGACAGGCGCTGCGCAGCAACTCGCGACATCGACTATCTAACTGCCAGTCACGGGCAACTTGTTGCAAAAAGTTGTCTGCCAGCGTACTGACGCGTTTAGCCTGCTCGGTATCCAGCAGATAACGGCGTTGTAGCGTCTCTAGTGTGCGGTGGCGGATATCCTGATCGACGGGCAAATTCAACATGCCATAGACCAGCCCTTCACGCAGCGCGCCTCCAGCCAGCGTCATGGTTTTGATGTCGAGCTCTTGGAAGATCGCCAATAGAATGGCGAGCCCGCTGGGGAAAACCAGCGCACGTTCTAGCGTCAGGCCTTCAATTTCTAACTCTTCCAGCTTATCGCACTGAATCGCATGCTCTTTAAGCTGTCTGAGCTTCGGCAGAGTAATGTATTCATCCATTCCCTGCGCGACCATAATTTCCTGTAGTGCTTGCACTGTACCGGAAGCGCCGACGCAGATTTGCCACCCTTGCTCGCGCAAGGAAGTTGCGACAGGGCGCAACATCTCACGCGCCGCGTGTTCAGCGCGTTCAAAGTTACCGGCTTCGAGGTTGCGGTCGCTGAAATAGCGATCCAGCCACGTCACGCATCCCATTGGGAGGCTGATCAACTGGGTCGTTTTTGCACCGATGCCTGTTGCCAGTTCGGTACTGCCACCGCCAATATCCACAACCAGACGCGCATCCGGGCCGCCCGTGGTATGTGCTACACCTTGATAAATCAAGCGCGCTTCTTCTTCACCGCTGATAACCTGAATCGGCAAGCCCAGAATTTCCTGAGCCCGTTGCAGAAAGTCGTCAGCGTTCGTTGCCAGTCGCAGAGTTGCGGTCGCGACGACACGCACCTGATCCTGCGGAATGTCCTGCAACCGTTCGGAGAACAGTTGTAGACACTGCCAGCCACGCTGCATGGCTTCCTGTGAGAGCCGATTCTGCTTATCCAGCCCTGCTGCAAGGCGGACCTTACGCTTTATTTTCGCCAGCGTCTGAATGCTGCCTGCGGTTTCCCGTGTGACCAGCATATGGAAGCTGTTCGATCCGAGATCGATGGCAGCGTAAAGTGAAGAAGAGCTCTGCATCAACGGTTAGTCCGCTCGTTTACGGTTATTACGGGGCGCTCCGCTGCGGCGTGGCGCATTACTATGTCGGCGCGGGCCATTATTAGAACGCGGTGGGCGTGTTAAACGCTTCGGCGCAGGTAAATCGCTCATTAGCGCGTCACTGTTGTATTTACTGACCGGGATACCGTGGCCGATGTAGGTTTCGATAGCCGGGAGATTCAATGCATACTCTTCGCAGGCCAGGCTGATAGAAAATCCGCTTTGCCCTGCACGACCAGTACGGCCAATGCGGTGAACGTAGTCTTCGCAGTCATCCGGCAGGTCGTAGTTGAAAACGTGGGTCACAGAAGGAATGTGTAAACCACGCGCTGCAACGTCCGTTGCTACCAGAATATCCAGATTACCTTGAGTAAATTCTTCCAGAATACGCAGACGTTTTTTCTGCGCGACGTCGCCCGTCAGCAGCCCAACACGATGGCCGTCGGCAGCCAGGTGACCCCAGATGTCTTCACAGCGATGCTTGGTATTCGCGAAAATAATGCAGCGATCCGGCCATTCTTCTTCCAACAGCGTCTGGAGCAGGCGCATTTTCTCTTCGTTGGACGGATAAAATAACTCTTCTTTAATGCGGTGACCGGTTTTCTGTTCCGGTTCAACTTCCACGTACTCTGCGTTATTCATCTGTTCAAACGCGAGTTCACGCACCCGGTAGGAGAGCGTAGCGGAAAAGAGCATGTTCAGGCGCTGTGACGTGGCTGGCATACGACGGAACAACCAGCGGATATCTTTGATGAAACCGAGATCGTACATGCGATCCGCTTCGTCAAGCACGACGACCTGAATCGCGCCCAGATTAATATGGTTTTGTTTGGCATAGTCGATCAGGCGACCCGTGGTGCCGATCAAGATATCAACGCCGCTTTCCAGCACTTTAAGCTGTTTGTCGTAGCCGTCGCCACCGTAGGCTAAACCCAGTTTTAGCCCAGTCAGGTGAGATAGCGCTTCTGCGTCAGAGTGAATCTGGACAGCCAGTTCACGAGTAGGTGCCATAATTAAGGCACGTGGTTGATTGGTTTGACGCTCTGCGTTTGCAGGGTGTGAAAGCAAATAATGGAAAGTAGACGCAAGAAAAGCCAGCGTCTTGCCGGTACCGGTTTGCGCCTGACCCGCAACATCACGCCCTGACAAAGCTAATGGCAGAGCTAACGCCTGAATAGGCGTACAGTTATGAAACCCTTTACTTTCAAGGGCTTCGATAACCTGCGGGTGCAGGGCGAAGTCGGAAAACTTCTGTTCAGTTAAGTGTGTTTTGCTCATAGTGTGGTAGAATATCAGCTAACTATTGCTTTACGAAAGCGTATCCGGTGAAATAAAGTCAAGCCATTGTTGGTTAATGCTACACCAACGAGCTAGAAATAATCCTGTGGAGTAAAATATGAGCGATAAAATAATTCACCTGACTGATGACAGCTTTGGTACGAAAGTATTGCAGGCTGATGGCGCTATCTTGGTTGATTTCTGGGCTGAGTGGTGTGGTCCTTGTAAAATGATCGCTCCTATTCTGGATGAAATTGCCGAAGAGTTTGAAGGTAAACTGACGGTGACCAAGCTGAACATTGATGAAAATCCTGCAACTGCACCGAAATATGGTATCCGTGGTATTCCTACGCTGCTGTTGTTTAAAAACGGCGAAGTCGCGGCGACAAAAGTCGGCGCACTGTCCAAAGGGCAACTGAAAGAGTTCCTGACGGCAAATCTGTAATTAGCTTGCCCCTGGAAAGGGGGGGCCGACGGGCGCGATCGGTCAATATGCAATTCTCATATTGACTGCTTGCTGCTCGTCGGGAAGCGTGTTAGATTCTTCATCACTGCATATCGTACTTGCCTATGTTTAAGCCCTTAGGCTTAAGCCTAAAAGTTAGAGTCTAAAGCATTATTCTGTGTCGAAATCGAAAGAACATTGTTTTACAAAGTCTTTTTTGAAAAGCAATTGTTTTACAACACGTTTGTGATCCGATTTGGGCAGTCTACGAGTTTTACAATAATTGGTTTTATGTGTCTTCGATCTCCTGCCGTTGATTTATGCGGATATCGTTTATGCGGATGTCGTTTTGCGCGGATTTAATGCGCTTCAGGTGTGAAACCAGACAGGAATCCGGTGGTTGAAGGCTGTTATAGAGGCACGGATGATCCTGCCATACCATTCACGTTAATAGTTCGAGATTTACCCCGAGTTAAAGAACCCACCACTATGAATCTTACCGAATTAAAGAATACGCCAGTTTCTGAGTTAATTACTCTTGGCGAAAATATGGGACTGGAAAACCAGGCCCGCATGCGTAAACAGGATATTATCTTCGCGATTCTGAAGCAGCATGCCAAAAGCGGCGAGGATATTTTCGGCGATGGTGTGCTGGAGATATTGCAGGATGGCTTCGGCTTTCTCCGCTCCGCAGACAGCTCCTACCTCGCAGGCCCCGATGATATCTACGTTTCTCCCAGCCAAATCCGCCGTTTCAACCTCCGCACTGGTGACACCATTTCTGGCAAGATTCGCCCGCCGAAAGAAGGTGAGCGCTATTTTGCACTGCTGAAAGTTAACGAAGTTAACTACGACAGACCTGAAAACGCCCGCAACAAAATCCTGTTCGAAAACTTAACGCCACTGCATGCAAACTCTCGTTTGCGTATGGAGCGCGGTAACGGTTCGACAGAAGATCTGACGGCGCGTGTATTAGATCTGGCTTCGCCAATTGGTCGTGGGCAACGTGGCCTGATCGTTGCACCGCCGAAAGCAGGTAAAACCATGCTGCTGCAGAATATTGCGCAGAGTATTGCTTACAACCATCCTGACTGTGTGCTGATGGTGTTGCTGATTGACGAACGTCCAGAAGAAGTGACCGAGATGCAGCGTCTGGTGAAAGGTGAAGTGGTTGCGTCAACGTTTGACGAACCTGCTTCCCGTCACGTTCAGGTTGCTGAAATGGTAATCGAAAAAGCGAAGCGTCTGGTTGAGCATAAGAAAGACGTTATCATTCTGCTGGACTCCATTACCCGTCTGGCGCGTGCTTATAACACCGTTGTTCCAGCGTCGGGTAAAGTGTTGACCGGTGGTGTGGATGCCAACGCCCTGCATCGTCCGAAGCGTTTTTTCGGTGCTGCTCGTAACGTTGAGGAAGGCGGTAGCCTGACCATCATCGCCACCGCACTGGTTGATACCGGTTCTAAGATGGACGAAGTGATTTACGAAGAGTTTAAAGGTACAGGTAATATGGAACTGCACCTGGCGCGTAAAATCGCAGAAAAACGCGTGTTCCCGGCGATTGATTACAACCGTTCCGGTACGCGTAAAGAAGAGTTGCTTACTACCTCTGAAGAATTGCAGAAGATGTGGATTCTACGCAAAATCATCCACCCAATGGGTGAGATCGATGCGATGGAGTTCCTCATCAACAAGTTGGCGATGACGAAAACCAACGATGAATTCTTCGATATGATGAAACGTTCATAAATCCGGGCGTTCATCTATATATACCCTAAATAATTCGAGTTGCAGGAAGGCGGCAAGCGCACGACAAATCGGTGCCAGACCGATTTGAACAGCGTGAACGCTGGCCCGAAGGGTGAGTCTCATTTATGAGACTCATTAATCCCCAGGAGCTTACATCAGTAAGTGACTGGGGTGAGTAAGGGAAGCCAACGCACATGCGGCTTGAAGTATGACGGGTACATTACGGATAACTCGGGGAACGCCACGCTGGGTCGTGGCGTTTTTTTATCCCTCAATTAATCGGCTGTGAATGTGTTGTCTGCGAGAAAGGTGCGGTTACCACTTCAATTTGTACTGGCGATCAACATGGGCGATAGGATATAAGGCGTAAACCGAGTCTATACTGAACAGCTACAGCGCAGCTGTTAACGGTGAACTTGCTCACTATGAGTACCGAATTACTATTTATTTTCTTGTTTTCTCTGGGCTTTCTTTTTTTTGCTCGCAGCATCGCGGGTAAAATAGGACTTGTCGATCGTCCCAATTACCGTAAACGTCATCGGGGTCTTGTGCCTCTGGTCGGCGGCATTTCCGTGTATGCGGGTATCTGCTTTACCTACTTTATTACCGATCAATACATCCTCAACTTCCGTCTGTACCTGTTATGTGCAGGTGTGCTGGTGTTTGTCGGCATGCTGGACGATCGTTTTGATATCAGCGTGAAAATTCGTGCCGTTGTGCAGGCGTTTGTCGCGGTAGTGATGATGGCCTTTGCTGGCTTGACGATACACAATCTAGGGCACATTTTCGGCCCATGGCAGATGGGACTGGGGCCGTTTGGCTATTTGGTTACGCTGTTTGCCGTTTGGGCTGCGATCAATGCGTTCAACATGGTCGATGGGATCGATGGGCTGCTCGGTGGATTATCCAGTGTTTCCTTTGGAGCGATGGGTATTTTGCTGTATCTGAGCGGCCATACGAATCTGGCATTGTGGTGTTTCGCCATGATCGCGGCGACGTTGCCTTATATTCTGCTTAACCTTGGCATGTTTGGGCGACGTTATAAGGTCTTCATGGGTGATGCGGGTAGCACGATGATTGGCTTTACGGCCATCTGGCTCCTGATTCAGACGACGCAAGGCCCACAGCATCCGATTAATCCCGTTACCGCGCTGTGGATTATCGCTATCCCGCTGATCGATATGATCGCCATTATGTATCGACGTTTGCGTAAGGGGATGAGCCCGTTCTCGCCTGACCGACAGCATATTCATCATTTAATGATGCGAGCCGGTTTTTCTTCCCGTCAGGCGTTTGTGCTGATTACGCTTGCTGCCGCCTTGTTGGCGGTAGTCGGCGTGTTGGGAGAATATTTCTTTTTCGTACCTGAGTGGGTCATGTTGGCATTATTCTTGCTTGTTTTTTTACTGTATGGCTACTGCCTGAAACGAGCATGGCGGGTCGCCCGTTTTATCAAGCGAGTCAAACGCCGTATGCGGCATTCCGATGAGCAAAAGCAGTCATCCTGACCAAATAACTTTGGGGAAGTAATGAAATCAGAGAACTTGTCTACCGGGAATGCGTTGATTGATAACGAACTGGATATCCGTGGGTTATTTCGCTTGTTGTGGCGTGGAAAGGTGTGGCCGATAGCAATCGGCCTGCTTTTTGCCGTTGTGGCACTAGGCTATTCCTATCTTGTGAAACAGGAGTGGAGCGCGACAGCGATTACCGACAAGCCGACGGTCAATATGCTGGGTGGATATTATTCGCAGCAGCAATTCCTGCGTAACCTCGACGCGCGATCTTTTTCCACCCCTCCGCCTGAACAACCCCCTATTTCAGCAGATGCTTATGGTGAGTTCATCATGCAATTAGCGGCCTATGATACTCGCCGTGATTTCTGGTTACAGACCAACTATTACAAGCAACGTCTGGAAGGCGATGCCAAGGCGGATGCAGCCCTGCTAGATGAAATGGTCAACAATATTCAGTTTGCGGCGCGCGATGATGGGAAAAAAACCAATGATTCCGTTAAGTTAGTGGCCGAAACTTCTGCTGATGCGAATACGTTGCTCCGCCAGTATGTGGCTTTTGCCAGTCTGCGTGCTGCCAGCCATCTGAATGAAGAGATTAAAGGTGCTTGGGCTGCCAGAACCATTTTCATGAAGTCGCAGATCAAGCGTCAGGAAGCGGTAGCAAAAGCGATTTACGATCGTGAGGTTCGCAGCGTTGAGCTGGCGCTGAAGATCGCACAACAGCAAGGTATTAGCCGTAGTCAGACGGATACACCGGCTGATGAAATCCCCGCATCGGAAATGTTCCTGCTTGGTAGACCGATGCTACAAGCCCGACTGGAGACGTTACAGACCAGCGGCCCTCACTACGAACTGGATTACGATCAAAATCGTGCGATGTTGGCAACGCTGAACGTTGGGCCAACGCTCGAAGCCAGTTTCCAGACGTATCGTTATTTGCGGACGCCGGAAGAACCGGTGAAGCGTGACAGCCCGCGCCGGGCATTTTTGATGGTGATGTGGGGTGCGATTGGTGCGCTTATCGGTGCGGGTATTGCCTTGACGCGCCGTCCGCGCTAACTGGCTTGCTGCTTTGCGTTTGATGCTCAGTGAGCATCTGCGTCTAACCTGATTAAAGAGATTCAATGTGAAAGTGTTGACTGTTTTCGGCACCCGGCCGGAGGCCATTAAAATGGCGCCGCTGGTTCATGCCTTGGCTCAGGATGGAGCCTTTGAATCGAGAATTTGCGTAACAGCCCAGCATCGGGAAATGCTGGATCAGGTGCTGCGTTTGTTCGATATTACGCCGGATTACGATCTGGATATTATGCGACCGGGACAAGGACTCAGTGAGATATCCTGCCGGATTTTATCGGGGCTTGAGCCCGTTATGAAAGAGTTCAAACCGGACTTGGTGTTGGTACATGGCGATACCACCACGACGTTGGCAACCAGTCTGGCGGCTTTTTATCAACGTATACCGGTCGGTCACGTAGAGGCGGGTCTGCGCACTGGCAACCTGTATTCGCCTTGGCCGGAAGAAGCTAACCGTAAGCTGACGGGGCACTTGGCGATGTACCATTTTGCTCCGACGGAAAATTCCCGACAAAATTTGCTGCGTGAGCATTTGTCCGATCGACATATTTTTGTCACGGGCAATACGGTGATTGATGCGCTGTTTTGGGTACGTGATCGGATCGTCGGCAATGCTACGTTACGCCGTAGTCTCGATGAAAAATATGCCTTTTTGGACGACGATAGAAAGCTGATTCTGGTTACCGGGCATCGGCGTGAGAGTTTTGGCGGTGGTTTTGAGCGCATTTGTAGCGCGCTGGCAGATATTGCCCGGCGACACCCTGAAGTGCAGATCGTGTACCCCGTTCATCTGAACCCTAACGTTAGCGAACCGGTGAATCGTATCCTGAGCGGTATTGATAATGTCATGCTGATTGCACCACAGGACTATCTGCCTTTCGTGTATTTGATGAATCGCTCTTATATGATTTTGACCGACTCGGGCGGCATTCAGGAAGAAGCCCCGTCGCTAGGCAAGCCGGTATTAGTGATGCGCGATACGACGGAACGACCGGAAGCGGTGGAAGCAGGTACCGTCAAACTGGTCGGTACGGAAGTGGCGAGCATTGTCGATGCGGTGTCTATGCTGTTGACGGACGAAGAGGCATATCAGGCAATGAGCCGCGCCCATAACCCCTTTGGTGATGGTCAAGCCTGTCAACGCATTGTTGATGCTTTAAAAAATCGCCAGGAGCGATTTTAAACGTCGCTTGCGACGATCCGAAGGGTGTCGGGCAGGGATAGCCCGACATAAAAAATCGCCAGGAGCGATTTTAAACGTTGCCTTGCGGCGGCAGACATAAAAATTAGGGTGATACTATGAGCTTTACTACCATTTCCGTAATCGGTTTGGGCTACATCGGTTTGCCGACTGCGGCTGCCTTTGCGTCACGCCAGAAAAAAGTCATCGGTGTCGATGTGAATAAACTGGCCGTCGAAACGATTAATCGCGGTGAAATCCATATTGTCGAACCCGATTTGGATACGTTGGTCAAGGTCGCGGTAGAAAATGGTTACCTTCAGGCGCTGACGAAGCCTGTACCGGCCGATGCCTTTCTCATTGCCGTTCCGACGCCTTTCAAAGGCGATCACGAACCCGATCTCGCCTACGTTCAGGCGGCGGCAGCCTCCATCGCGCCTGTTCTGAAGAAAGGCGATCTGGTGATTCTGGAATCGACTTCCCCTGTGGGAGCGACAGAGCAAATGGCCGAGTGGCTTGCCGATGCGCGAGCGGATTTGACGTTTCCGCAGCAGGTTGGGGAAACGGCAGACATCAATATTGCCTATTGCCCTGAACGCGTACTACCCGGTCAGGTTGTGGTGGAGTTGATTAAGAACGATCGCGTTATTGGCGGTATGACTCCCGTGTGCTCTGCCCGCGCCAGCGAACTGTACAACATCTTTCTGGAAGGTGAGTGTGTGGTTACTAACTCCCGCACTGCCGAAATGTGTAAGCTGACCGAAAACAGTTTTCGCGACGTTAACATCGCTTTTGCCAATGAACTCTCGCTGATTTGTGCCGAACAAAACATTAACGTATGGGAACTTATCCGATTGGCAAATCGCCATCCCCGCGTCAATATCCTGCAACCTGGACCTGGTGTTGGCGGGCACTGTATTGCGGTCGACCCTTGGTTTATTGTGTCGCAGAATCCGCAGCAGGCACGTTTGATTCACACTGCCAGGCTGGTGAACGATGGTAAGCCGCTTTGGGTAGTCGATCGCGTAAAAGCGGCCGTAGCGGATTATCTGGCACAGACGGATAAACGCGCTAGCGAGGTTACGGTGGCCTGCTTTGGGCTGGCGTTCAAGCCTGATATCGACGATTTGCGCGAAAGCCCTGCTGTAGGGATTGCGTCGATGATTGCACAATGGAATACCGGCGCGACGTTAGTCGTCGAACCGAATGTCAAACACCTGCCGTCCGTGTTGGCCGGGCAGGTAAAACTGGTCGATACCCTCAGCGCATTAAAAGAAGCCGATGTGCTCGTGATGCTGGTAGACCACCGTCAGTTTAAAGCGATTAACCCAGAAGATGTGAAACAACAGTGGGTCATTGATACCAAAGGAGTATGGCGTTGAAACGTATTTTAATTACCGGTGGAGCCGGGTTTATTGGTTCAGCATTGGTCAGATACATTCTGACTGAAACGCAGGACAGTGTCGTTGTTGTCGATAAACTGACTTATGCTGGGAACCTGTCTTCTCTGGCTCCGGTCGCTGATAGTGATCGTTTGGCGTTCGAGCAGGTGGATATCTGCGATCGCGCTGAACTGGATCGCGTCTTTGCGGCTTACCAGCCCGCATTGGTGATGCATCTGGCAGCAGAAAGCCACGTCGATCGCTCTATCGACGGCCCCGCAGCGTTTATCGAAACCAATATTGTTGGTACCTATACCATGCTGGAAGCGGCACGCCACTACTGGCAGAACCTGGCTGATGTGGACAAAGGTGCGTTCCGTTTTCACCATATTTCTACCGATGAAGTGTTTGGCGATCTGCATGGGACGGACGATCTGTTTACCGAAACCACGTCTTATGCGCCGAGCAGCCCTTATTCGGCGTCGAAAGCGTCCAGCGACCACCTTGTTCGCGCCTGGCTGCGCACTTATGGGCTCCCGACGGTTATCACCAACTGCTCGAATAACTACGGCCCTTACCACTTTCCTGAGAAGCTGATCCCGCTGGTCATCCTGAATGCGGTCGCGGGCAAACCGCTACCGGTTTACGGCGACGGCGCACAAATTCGTGACTGGCTGTTTGTCGAAGACCACGCTCGTGCACTGTATAAAGTGGTGACGGAAGGCGAAATCGGTGAGACGTACAACATCGGTGGCCATAACGAACGTAAAAACATTGAAGTGGTGCAGACGATTTGCGAGCTACTGGAAGAGCTGGCACCGAATAAGCCTGCTGGCGTGGCGTATTATCGCGATCTCATTACCTACGTGAAAGACCGCCCAGGTCACGATATGCGTTATGCGATCGATGCTGGGAAAATTGAACGTGAACTGGGCTGGCGTCCAGAAGAAACGTTTGAGACAGGCATGAAAAAAACCGTCAGTTGGTATCTGAATAACGAAAAATGGTGGCGCAGCGTGCAGGACGGTTCCTATACCGGTGAGCGTTTAGGGCTGAACGACTAAACGTCGTGTCATATGGCAGAAAAGAAAGGGGCGAAACGATGACCTATCCGACATCAGCAGGACAGGTAGACATTCGCGCCACGGTTGAACCGCTGGGTTGGGAGAGCGAATTCTTCCAGCTTGACAGCGGTAAGCTGAGTTTTTCGCCTGCTGCGCCCGTGTTGACGTGTGATGCGCTGAACGCATTTGCGCTGACGCAGGCCAAAATAGCGGCAGACAATCTGGTGTTGGCGGATGCATTGGCCGATCTCGGGTTTCGTTTGGTGGAGGGGGAAGTCGATCTCTGTCTGTCGCTGCACCCTGCTACCGCTATTACGCCACTACCGCGCTGGCGTGAAGCCACACCCGACGATATTCCTGTGCTGAGGGACGCGGCATCACGCGTTTTTGCGCTGAGCCGCTTTCGTTCCCCGTGGTATCAGCCGGAAGATAGCGGGCGCTTCTATGCGCAGTGGATTGAAAATGCCGTGCGCGGGACGTTCGACCACTGCTGTTTGCTGGCGGAAGATGCCGCTGGCAATCCACAGGGATGGGTCACGCTACGCAGAGTGAATGACAGAGATGCACGTATCGGGCTACTCGGTGTTTGGCCTGGTGTTACGGTACGGGGCATTGGTTCACAGCTGATGGCGCTGGCGGAAACGTGGTGCCGGCAGCAAGGGTTGATACGCCTTCGGGTCGCAACGCAGGTTGGCAACGTGGCGGCGCTTCGTCTTTATCTTCGCCGTGGTGCTACGATTGAGAGCACGGCGTATTGGTTATACAGGTGATCACATGATTCCATTTAATGCGCCACCGGTTGTCGGTACGGAACTGGATTATATGCAGGCTGCCATGAGCAGCGGTAAATTGTGCGGCGATGGCGGGTTTACTCGCCGTTGTCAGCAGTGGCTGGAACATTATTCCGGCAGCAAGAAAGTCCTGCTTACGCCTTCCTGCACCGCGTCGCTGGAAATGGCCGCTATCCTGCTGGACGTTAAGCCCGGTGATGAAGTGATCATGCCGAGCTATACCTTTGTTTCTACCGCCAACGCCTTTGTGCTGCGCGGGGCAAAGATCGTGTTTGTCGATATCCGCCCGGATACCATGAACATTGACGAAACGAAGATCGAAGCGGCAATTACGGAAAAAACGCGCATTATCGTGCCGGTTCACTACGCGGGTGTCGCCTGCGAGATGGACGCGATTATGGCACTGGCGAAAAAATACGATTTATATGTTGTGGAAGATGCGGCACAGGGCGTGATGTCCAGCTACAAGGGGCGCGTTCTGGGGTCTATCGGCCACATCGGCTGCTTCAGTTTTCACGAAACCAAAAACTACACCTCGGGCGGCGAGGGTGGGGCTACGCTGATTAATGACGCCAGACTGGTGGAACGGGCGGAAATCATTCGTGAAAAAGGCACCAACCGTAGCCAGTTCTTCCGTGGACAGGTGGACAAATACACCTGGCGCGACATTGGCTCAAGCTACCTGATGGCAGATATTCAGGCCGCCTATCTCTGGGCACAGTTGGAAGCGGCGCGGCCGATCAACGAGCGTCGCCTGAAGCTGTGGCAGAACTACTATGCTGCATTTAAATCGTTGGCCGATGTCGGGCGACTTACCTTGCCGACCGTGCCTGCCAATGGCATTCATAACGCGCACATGTTTTATATCAAACTGCGCGATCAGGACGATCGCAGTGCGTTTATCAATTACATGAAAGAAGCCGAGATCATGACGGTCTTTCATTATATCCCGCTACATAGCTGCCCGGCCGGTCTGAACTTTGGTCGTTTCTCCGGTGACGATCGCTACACTACGCAGGAAAGCGAACGGTTGGTGCGTTTACCACTGTTCTACAACCTGTCAGACGTCAATCAGCGCACCGTCATCAATACCATTCTGAGCTTTTTCTCCTGATATGTCGTTGGCGAAAGCATCGATATGGACGGCAGGCTCCACGCTGATAAAAATCGGCGCGGGACTGGTTGTCGTCAAACTGCTGGCGGTCATGTTTGGCCCCAGCGGTGTGGGGATGGCAGGGAATTTCCGCCAGTTAATTACGGTGTTGGGTGTACTCGCCGGTGCGGGGATTTTCAACGGCGTTACCAAATATGTTGCGGAGTACCAGCAACAGCCAGAACGACTGAGGCCGCTGCTAGGTACATCTATCACGCTGGTGCTGGGATTCTCCACCTTTCTGGCAATACTCTTTCTGGCGGCCGCAACGCCTATCGCCAATCTGCTGTTTGGGCATGACGACTATCGCGATGTGGTGCGCGCGCTGGCATTTATCCAGATGGGAATCGCCTACGCCAACCTGTTTCTGGCGATCCTCAAAGGCTATCGGGATGCGATAGGCAATGCGCTGGCCGTTATCGGCGGTAGCCTGATTGGGCTGGCGGCCTTTTGGCTCTGTCTGCGGCTGGGCGGCTATGTTGGTGCACTCGCAGGGCTGGCGCTGGTGCCTGCATTGTTGGTCATTCCGGCAGGCATCATGCTATTACGTCGTACGCCGCTGTCGCTGGCCTCGCTAAAACCGGCATGGGATCGTGCTATCGCTGGGCAGTTGGGCAAATTTACACTGATGGCGTTGATGACTGCCGTGACGCTGCCCGTTGCGTACATCATGATGCGTAACCTGCTGGCGGCGCATTACAGCTGGGATGAAGTGGGTATTTGGCAGGGCGTCAGCAGTATTTCCGATGCTTACCTGCAATTTATTACCGCCTCCTTTACCGTGTATCTGTTGCCAACGCTCTCGCGTCTGACGGACAAGGCTGCGCTGGCGCAGGAAATTGTACGCTCGCTGAAGTTTGTACTGCCCGTCGTAGCGGGTGTCAGCTTTTGCGTGTGGCTGCTGCGAGATTTTGCTATCTGGCTGCTGTTCTCCAGCCAGTTTACCGCAATGAGAGATCTCTTCGTTTGGCAGTTGGTAGGCGATGTAATGAAAGTGGGCGCTTACGTCTTTGGCTATTTGGTCATTGCAAAAGCAGCGCTGCGCTTTTATCTGCTCACGGAAGTCAGCCAGTTTCTCCTGTTAACCGGTTTTTCTCACTGGTTAATTCCGCTTTATGGCGCACAAGGCGCAGCGCAGGCCTATATGGCAACCTACTTGGTCTATTTTTTGCTTTGTTGCTGCGTATTCATTATTTACCGTAGGCGAGCATGACGACACTGATTCATGTCTTGGGATCTGACATCCCACATCATAACCAGACCGTTTTACGTTTTTTTAACGACGTACTGGCGACGGAACTCCCCGAACAGCAGATTCGGCATTTCATCGTGGCGTCCCGCGACGGCATTTCGCCAGCCGATTTTCCTGCATTGCGTATCGAAACCTGCGTGGATAAAAAAACGCTGGCTGAAGCGGTTATCGCCAGAGCAAAATCGAACCGCAAGATGCGCTTTTTCCTGCATGGGCAGTTTAACCCCACGCTGTGGCTGGCGTTGCTGAGTGGGAAAATCAAAGCTGAGCAGGTTTTCTGGCACGTGTGGGGCGCGGATTTGTATGAAGAAGCAAGCAGTCTGAAATACCGCCTGTTTTATTGGCTTCGGCGTATGGCGCAGAAGCGTGTCGGACATGTGTTTGCCACGCGTGGCGATCTGGCGTGGTATCAGCCGCGTGCGCCTCGTGTACCGACGTCATTGCTGTATTTTCCGACGCGGATGAATCCAGCGCTAACGGGCATGCAGGTGGATAAAGCGCTGGCTGGGCCGATGACGATTCTGGTCGGCAATTCTGGCGATCGCACGAATCGTCATCAGGAAGCGTTGCAGGCGATTCACAAACAGTTCGGGAACAATGTGCGGGTTATTGTGCCCATGGGCTACCCCGCGAATAACGCGTCTTACATCACACAGGTGGAAAAGGACGGTTTGGCGCTATTCGGCGTGAAAAATTTCCAACTGTTGAAAGAGCAACTGGCGTTTGATGATTATCTCAACATGCTACGCACTTGTGATTTGGGCTATTTTATTTTCGATCGCCAGCAGGGAATCGGGACGCTATGTCTGCTAATTCAGTTTGGTGTGCCGTTTGTGATCAGTCGGAAAAATCCGTTCTGGCAGGACCTGACGGAGCAAGGTCTACCGGTGTTGTTTTACGGTGATCAGATGGATGAAGCGTTGGTGCGCGAGGCACAGCGCCAACTGGCATCGGTAGATAAACACCAGATTGCGTTCTTCAATCCCAATTATCTGCAAGGCTGGCGGGATGCGCTGGCGTTGGCGGCGGGAGAACCAACATGACGCTGGGGCAATTTGGCGGGTTGTTTGTCGTCTACCTGATTTCTGTCATCTTTATCCTGAGCCTGACCTGGATGGAGTTTCGGCGGGTACGTTTTAATTTTAACGTGCTGTTTTCTCTGCTCTATTTATTGACGTTCTATTTTGGTTTTCCATTTACCTGTGTGCTGGTGTTCCGGTTTGGCGTTGACGTCGTCCCCGTGCAATACCTGCTTCAGGCTATGCTGTCCGCAACGGCATTCTATGCGATCTATTACGTCAGCTATAAAACGCGATTACGCCAGAAAACCGCCGCGCCACGTGCGCCACTTCTGACGGTGAATCGGGTTGAAGCCAACCTGACCTGGCTGCTGCTGGCGTTGATCGCGGTAGCCACCGTCGGCATTTTCTTCCTCAACAATGGCTTCTTGCTGTTTAAACTGCGTTCTTACAGCCAGATATTCTCCAGTGATGTGTCCGGCGTGGCGTTGAAACGCTTTTTCTACTTCTTCATTCCGGCCATGCTGGTGGTGTATTTCCTGCGACAGACGCAGCGTGCATGGCTGATGTTCCTCATTGGAACGGTCGCGTTTGGGATGTTGACGTATGTGATTGTCGGCGGTACGCGTGCGAATCTGATCATCGCCTTCGCGCTGTTTCTGTTTATTGGTATCGTGCGCGGCTGGATTACACTCTGGATGTTAGCTGCGGCTGGCGTGTTTGGGGTTATCGGGATGTTCTGGCTAGCGCTGAAGCGCTACGGGTTGGATGTCAGCGGCGATTACGCCTTTTATACCTTCCTCTATTTAACTCGTGACACCTTTTCGCCCTGGGAAAATCTGGCGCTGTTGTGGCAGAACTATGACAAGATTGAATTTCAGGGACTGGCACCTATCGCCCGCGATTTCTACGTATTTATTCCCTCCTGGCTATGGCCCGATCGTCCGAATCTCGTGTTAAACAGTGCAAACTATTTCACTTGGGAAGTATTGAATAACCACTCAGGGCTAGCGATATCCCCCACGCTGTTAGGCTCATTGGTGGTAATGGGCGGGGTGCTGTTTATCCCGCTGGGGGCGATCGCTGTGGGGCTGGTTATCAAGTGGTTTGACTGGGTGTACGAGCTAGGGAAGAACGATAGCAACCGCTATAAGGCCGCTATCTTGCAGGCGTTCTGCTTCGGTGCAGTATTCAATATCATTGTTCTGGCGCGTGAAGGCGTCGATGCTTTCGTTTCACGCGTGGTGTTTTTCTGTCTGGTATTTGGCCTATGCCTGCTCGTAGCGAAGTTGCTTTACTGGCTGCTGGAAAGCGCTGGACTCATCCGGCAGCGTTTGAGGCGCATACGTGCCACGCCGCTAGCGCCCACACCCAGCGCCGTACAGGATACTGTGATAAAGGAGCAGATATGACAGCGTTGAAAACGAGAGAGGCTATTCCCCTGTATGCTATCCGTGGTTTGTCCATTCATGGTTTTCGCAATAGGGCGCAGTTTGTTGACTATCTGTTTGCAGGCGAGCGGGTTGAAACGGGGACGCTCATCGCGATTAACGCTGAGAAAGTGCTAACGGCGGAAAAAGATGTGGCGCTGCGTACGTTGCTCGATCGTGCAGAGTATAAGTATGCGGACGGTATCAGCATTGTACGTTCCATTCGGCGCAAATATCCAGAGGCTGACGTCACACGTATTGCGGGTGCTGACCTGTGGGAAGCGTTGATGGAACGGGCAGGCAAACAGGGAACGCCGGTGTTTTTGGTGGGGGGTAAACCTGATGTGCTGGCACAAACGGAAGCAAAACTACACACTCAGTGGAACGTCAATATTGTCGGCAGTCAGGATGGCTATTTTGCGCCGGAGCAGCGTGATGCGCTGTTTGAGCGCATTCGTGCTAGCGGCGCACAAATTGTCACCGTCGCGATGGGGTCGCCACGACAGGAAATTCTGATGCGCGATTGTCGCCACCACTATCCTGATGCGCTGTATATGGGCGTCGGTGGAACATACGATGTCTTTACCGGGCATGTGAAACGCGCTCCGCTCGTGTGGCAAAATTTAGGACTGGAATGGCTGTATCGTTTGCTGTCCCAGCCGAGCCGTATTTTTCGGCAGTTTAGGCTGTTGAAATATGTCGCCTATCACTACAGCGGTCGTCTGTAACTTCATTGAATTGGCGCGTTAAACGCGCCAATCTGTCTCTCATTGTCTTTCCCTCGCAGCCGTTCCCTACAGTAGATAACCCTGATCTTTCATTCCTATTCGACTTCAATTGTCTGTTTGCCAAACAATCAGAAAGACAGAATTCTATCTTTGACGTATTCGTCGTCCCTGATGTGTTATTCCCGTTCACATTACGGTATTTTCATGGCCGCCAATTTGAGGCGAGGAACATTTTTTCTAATAGATCGCATTTCTGAAATAAGAACAATAACTGGCAATAGCTGGGATAAACACAACATAAAGACAGAGGATATATGGCAGAAGATGTAAAGCAGGAAAAACTCCATCGAGGGTTGGAAGCCCGACATATTGAGTTGATTGCGCTGGGTGGCACAATCGGTGTCGGGCTATTTATGGGCGCGGCCAGCGCGCTGAAGTGGGCGGGGCCATCAGTATTGTTGGCCTATATTGTTGCCGGGATTTTCGTTTTCTTCATCATGCGTTCAATGGGCGAAATGCTCTATCTGGAGCCGGTAGCGGGATCGTTTGCCGTCTACGCACATAAATACATGCATCCCTTCTTCGGTTATCTCACCGCGTGGGGTTATTGGTTTATGTGGATGGCGGTCGGGATTTCGGAAATTACCGCTATTGGCGTGTATGTTCAGTATTGGTTCCCTGATTTACCGCAGTGGATACCTGCTATTGCCGCCGTTGCGCTGGTTGCAGGCGCAAACCTTGCGGCAGTAAGACTGTATGGCGAAATCGAGTTCTGGTTTGCGATGATTAAAATCACCACCATCGTTGTGATGATCGTAGTCGGTGTCGGTATTATTTTCTTTGGCTTTGGTAACCATGGTCAGGCGACCGGGTTCAGTAACCTGACCGAGCACGGCGGTTTCCTGGCCGGAGGCTGGAAAGGCCTGCTGTTTGCCCTCTGTCTGGTGGTGGCATCCTACCAGGGTGTTGAGCTGGTGGGCATTACCGCGGGTGAGGCGAAAAATCCGCAGGTGACGCTGAAGCGTGCGATCAATAACATTCTGTGGCGCATCCTGATTTTCTATGTGGGCGCGATCTTCGTTATCGTCACGATTTTCCCTTGGAATGAAATCGGTACGTCTGGCAGCCCGTTCGTTCTTACGTTTGCCAAAATCGGCATCACTGCGGCGGCGGGCATCATCAACTTTGTGGTATTGACGGCTGCGCTGTCAGGCTGCAACAGCGGCATGTACAGCTGTGGTCGTATGCTGTATTCGCTGGCTAACAACCGTCAGCTTCCTGCTTGGTTAGGTAAAGTGACGGCCAGCGGTGTACCCGCAGCGGGCGTCATGATTTCTATTCTTTGTCTGGTGGCTGGATCGCTTTTGAATTACGTCATCCCTAACCCGGAAAAAGTGTTTGTTTATGTCTATAGCGCTAGCGTGCTGCCGGGTATGGTGCCGTGGTTTGTGGTGTTGATCAGCCAACTGCGTTTCCGTGAGCAGCATCGTGCCGCGCTGGCCGCACATCCGTTTAAATCGATACTGTTCCCGTGGGTAAACTACCTGACGATGGCGTTTTTGCTGTGTGTGCTGGTGGGAATGTATATAAATATCGATACGCGGATGTCTTTATTGGTCGGTATCACTTTTTTAGCCGTGGTCAGCTTGTGTTATTTTGCGCTGGGATTGGGCAAAAAAACGTCGCTGGCAGGGGGTAAATAGCTGTGTTTGGGGGCGGGAAGCGCGGATTTGTACGTTATTTAGCTTGAAATGAGCAAAGCATAAGCAAACGCATCATTTCGATAAAAAAGCACTAGACAGCCAGTCGCTAAGTCCGTAATATCCCGTCCCGCAACGGCGCTAAGCGCCCGTAGCTCAGCTGGATAGAGCGCTGCCCTCCGGAGGCAGAGGTCTCAGGTTCGAATCCTGTCGGGCGCACCATTATATTGTGTAAACGAGTATGTTGTGTGCAAGAGCTGCGGTGGTACACTTTTCTTCGCAAAGAAAGTATCCCGTAAAAAGGAAGTACCGCGTAATAAGATGTAAAATGTGGTGATGGTGGCTATAGCTCAGTTGGTAGAGCCCTGGATTGTGATTCCAGTTGTCGTGGGTTCGAGTCCCATTAGCCACCCCAGATTTAGCAGTAAATTAGCGGTTTTTCGTTAATAAAATAGTTTGTGAGTTATGCGAAGGTGGCGGAATTGGTAGACGCGCTAGCTTCAGGTGTTAGTGTTCTTACGGACGTGAGGGTTCAAGTCCCTCTCTTCGCACCACACAAACGAGAACATCAGTGATGTTCACAAAAAGCAGTAAATTCGGCGAGTAGCGCAGCTTGGTAGCGCAACTGGTTTGGGACCAGTGGGTCGGAGGTTCGAATCCTCTCTCGCCGACCAATTACAAGAAAAAGCACATCGAAAGATGTGCTTTTTTTTCGTCTGAAAATCATGTCACGACGATAAACCCTAATTTTTTATTTGAGATTATACGGGTAGAGTGCGGATATGAACGGTTGTGTCTCCGCACTTTGATTTTTACCAATAGACTGGATTTTTACCGATAGGCTGTTTTTATTGAGCCTTGGATTCATGCCCCAGCACACCATCGTCACCGAAATACTTTTCGGCCAATCCGTTCAACTGGCGGTTGCTTCTTAATGTGTCGAGCTTTTCGTTAAAAGCGGCGAGCAGGGTGTCGCCTTGTGGATTTTTAGCAAACGGAAAACTAACGAGTTCATGAGATAACGGCTCCCCAACCAACTTGAGCGGCAGTTTATGTTTGTTGATTTCGGCTAGTAGAATCGGGCGTGAATTGACATAGCCCTGTACGCGGTTATTGATGACATCATTGACCGCACCATCCCGAGTCTCGTAGGTTCTAATGGTAATATTGTTTTTGGGAAAAGCGTTACGCAGGTTCGTGACGTGTGTCGATCCTAGAACCCCTGCAATTGTTTTTCCGTCCAGGTCGGATAAAGACTGGATATCGTCATTTTTTATACTTGTGACCACCTGTGAAGCATAAGTGAGGTAGGATTTAGAAAAATTGTATTTTTTCTGACGAGCCTCGGTTTGGACGAAATTATTCGCGATAGTATCAAGTTTTCCTGCCTCTAACTGCCCCAACAAACCGCTGAAGTCCGACGTTGTCCACTCGACCTTATATCCCAGTTCATTCGCTATTTTTTCAGCGACTTCTACATCATAGCCAACGAGTTTACCGTTTTCTTTATAAGAACCTGGAAAACTCTGTCCGGTGGTTCCAATGCGTAAAACCTGTGGCTGATCTGTAGAAGCCGAATTATCACACCCAGCTACGGCGACGGCGATCCCAGCCGCGAGCAAGAGTGTTTTAGGTTTAATAAAGAAGCGTGCTTGCATAGTGGAATCCCTATTCCCTAGTGTCATGATGATATTAATTTGGGTTTTAATATAATTATTTGATAGATATAGATTTAAGAGCCTAAAGTGAACTATATCACTGCGAAAAATGAGTGGTTTATATCGTAACGCTATAATTTATTCCCTTTGCTTTCGTTACAAATTTCATCGGGATTCTTAAACTAATAAACCAATCTATGGGCTTTCCTCGTGGTTATGAAAGAATGGCAACTGCCAGTTAAAAAGGAATTCTTGTGTTATCTATAAAATCTCCCCTTGCTTATCATCATCAGGCTGATTTGTGTCGTCATGTCGGTGGACTGATTCACTCGTTTAGTCAGAACATTGCGATTTTAACCAGCCCAAGTGCCTGGCAAGCGGTTGAGAATGAAGTGACTGGCAGCCTTAAGAACAACGGAATTGCTTTTGATGTGCATTTCTTAACCGGAGAATGTACGCGTGAAAGTGTGGAATACCACCGTGAAAAAATTGCACGGAATAACATTCAGTTTGTCGTAGGGATTGGCGGCGGGCGTGTGCTGGATTGTGCTAAGGCCATAGCGGATGGACTGGAAGATGGGCAGGTTGCCACACTACCAACGATAGCGGCTACCTGCGCGGCCTGGTCGCCAATTAGTATTCTTTATAATGATCAAGGCGGGCATCAGGGGACTGTTGTGCTCAAACGGATGCCTGTCCTTGTCATGGTTGATAGTTCCGTCATTGCACGTAGCGATACACGTTACTTGAAAGCCGGGATCGTTGACGCGTTGGCGAAATGGTATGAATTTCAGCCGTACTTGATCTCGTGTAGCGATAGTCTGGCACTGAGTCTCAAGATACAGGCCGCCACTTTTGCCCGTGATATCTTTGAACAATGGGGAGAGCAGGCGATACGCGATAACGAAAATCAGCAGGTGACGCCTGCGTTGCAGAAGGTTATTGATGCGGCGATTGCTGGTGCGGGACTGGCTAATAGTATGAGGGATGAAAACCCTGCTCCGGGTGTTGCTCATGCTATTCATAACCGTTTGACCTATATCCCCGAATTGCACGATTGGCTACATGGTGAAAAGGTCGGATTTGGATTGCTAGTACAATCTCTTCTGGCTCACGACAGCAAGTGTGTTGATGAGGGTTTATTGGAGCAGTTATATCGCTATGGTATGCCTTTATCGCTTCCGATAGCAGGGGAGCAATATGAGGAAACGGTGAAGCATATCGTGACACACTTTAAATTCCCAACGGATAGCGCGGCGTTATTGCCGTTCTCTCTCTCTCCTGACGCACTGAGCCGCGCGATTCTGGCGGTGGAAAATGTGCGTAGATAGCCATGCTGTCCTGCCGGATTCATCAACCCGGCAGGATATTACTGTTTTCGATGAACTCGCGAACTATGGCGCGTAATACACCATCGCTAATGCGCTGCTATCGATACTTTTTCGCATTGATTCTAGCGTGGTATCAAAAGGACATAGCGTGCCTTGTTCTGTCTGCTGGCAGCCCTGAGACGTAAATTCCTCTTTCAGTAACGGCTGCTGCTCGCCCAGCGGTGTCAGCGAACGGATCTGATCCAGCGACTGTGTCTGGAAATAAATACGCAAAAAACGCTGCTGAGTCGTGGTATCGCGCCAGCGCTCAAAGACCAGACTGCCCGCGGGCGGGATGTTATCGGCGGTATCACCGGGTAGTTGCCAGTGAAATTGCAATAGCGTGCGCAGATAGGCGATGTTAGTGTCGTGGGCGACATACAGCAAGTAAGGTACTGCCGGCGGCTCGCCTTGTGCGGTGTCCTGTTCTGCTGATGTCCCTTGCGCCAGTGCCTGTGCGATTTGCTGCATCAATAGCGAACCGCCGCGCTGTGCAATGTAGGGAACATCATTGGTGACGTCGTATTTAGCCGTCATCGGAGCCATCAACGGGGTGAGATCCTGCGTGTTGCGGACATGGCCGAAGGCAACCTGTGCCAGCGGCAGGTTTTCGCTATATTCCAGCAGGAAAACCTCGCTCATATTTGCCAGCGTATTTAGGCCGCTGATAGAAGTTGAACCGTCTTTATCCTGTTTGAGCGCCCACGGTTTATCAAACACCAGGCAGGGTTTGTCTGCTGCGCATACGACCTGTTTTAACCGCTCGATACTGGGCTTAAGACGCTGATAGGCACTATCCAAGTCGCCGCCCATCGCTTTCAACACCTCGGCTTTTGCCCGTTCGGGGTCGAGTGTGCCAATTCCCATTTTATCCCCGTGGAACAGCGGATCGTGCTTTTCATCCTCAACGGCGTGCGTCGCAACGCCGCAGCCGGGGAACATGCCGTCCATGTAGGCCTGCGCGGTTGCGCGAGTGCGCTGTAACGGGCTGGCAAGCACATAAATCTGCTGCTCTACTGGGCAACCCGAAGCGAATAAATGCTGCTGACGGTAATATTCGCCCTCATAGCGGCCTTTTAGCACGGTGGCGGCATAGCCATGTCCGGTTAACTCGCCATCCCTTGTTACCCACTGCGGCCATTGTCGTGCCGTGCCGGATTCTAACTCGGTCGTGTTGGATTCGGTCGGTGGACGAACGCCATGGCGGCTGACTTCAACCACCTTCTCCAACTGGTAGCGATCCTGGGCTTGGGTAGAGAACGTTGAAATAATCGGTATGACAATCAATAAAATACGGATCGTTCGCGATGTGTAGTGGGAAAGCATGATAATCCTTCGTCAGCAGTGATACGAGCAAGGGATTTCATTGTAGAGAGGAGAAAGTGACAAGCGGGTTTCTCAGCCCAAGGGAGAGTGTTAGCGAACGTTTCCAGATGCATACTTTGCAATCAAACTTTTTGATCTAAGATAGATCCGAAAGGTATAAAGCGCATAATTTCCGCATGTTATATTTTTAAAAATTAAAAAGACGACATAAAACCCCGCCTGATAAATCCAACACTAACGAGTTAATTATGGCATCACATCTTATTGATTTTCTTCTTATAGGGAATAATTTTGGCACGCCTGAAATGCGCGGCGTTTGGTCTGAGCATAACCGCCTGACTAAACAGGTCGAAGTAGAAGTTGCCCTGGCGCTTGCCGAGGGTGAACTGGGTGTCATTCCGCTGGATGCGGCAAAAACCATTGCAGAAAACGCTGACGCAAGCGCGCTTAACGTTGAAGAGATTGCAAAAGATGCCGCACGCATGAAGCACTCTCTGATGCCGACGATTGCCGCGATTCAGAAACAGTGTGGCGCTGCGGGTGAGTTTATTCACTACGGCGTGACCACGCAGGACATCGTTGATACCGCGACAGTGTTACAGCTGAAACAATCTTTTGATATTGTCGTCAGAGATACACAATTGCTGGCCGTTGAACTGAAACGTCTGGCGAAGAAATATCAACATACGCTGATGGCCGGCCGTACCCACGGTATGCAGGCGCTGCCCACCACGTTTGGCTTCAAGCTGGCCGTCTGGCTGGATGAATTTATCCGTCACCTCGAACGTCTGGGTGAAATCAAAGAGCGTGTTTTGGTCGGTAACATCAATGGTGCCATCTGCACCTATGCCTCTTTTGGCGAGCAAGGGCCGGAAATCGAGCGTTTGACGCTGGATAAACTGGGGCTGAATACGCCGAATATCGGCTGGCAGTCTGCCCGCGATCGCTTCTCCGAATATGCCTCCGTTACGGTGCTGATCAGCGGTACGCTGGGCAAAATCGGCAACGAACTGTATAACCTGATGCGCACCGAGATTAACGAAATTGAAGAACCGTTCTCTGAAGGGAAAATCGGTTCTACCACGATGCCGCATAAACGTAACCCTGCCGCGTTGGAAGGGCTGGCGAGCCTGACAGCACCGCTGTTTAAGAGCGCCGCGCTGATTCATGAATCCATGAAAGTTGAGCATGAGCGTGATGCGATGAGCTGGCGTGCGGAGTGGATCGCGCTGCCGGAAATCAACATCTATCTGTCTGCTCAGCTTCAGAACGCGCTTGGCATCCTGCGTGGTATGTCCGTCAACGAGAAGCAAATGCTGGCGAACCTCGATCTGCAAAATGGCCTGCTGCTGTCCGAAAAAGTCATGTTCGAGATTGGTAAACGTCTCGGTAAGCAGACTGCTCACCATTTGGTTTACGAATGCTCTATGCAGGCATTTGAGCAGAATCAGTCCTTTAAATCGGTATTGCTAGCCCATCCGGTGCTTTCCGAACAGGTGACCGCCGCCGATCTGGACGAATGGCTGAATCCGGCGAACTACGTCGGCAGCGCGCCGCAGAAGGTCGATGATGTGATTCGCTATGCGGATAACTCCGGCTTGTTACCAGCATAAGGTGAAACCATGAGTATCGTATTTCGTCAGGCTACGCTTGCGGATGATGAAACTTTTTTGGCGCTGGCGCTGGCGGCGTTTGAGCCGATTCGTCAGCTCGGTATCAATTTTTCCGCCGCCCATGCGGATATCGACATGGTGCGCACGCATATCGCCTCACACGGCGTTTATGTGATGGAAAAAGGCGGGGAAATGGTGTCGTCATTCACCATCCGCTATCCGTGGGGGCCTGAGCCTGGCCCGTTCGGTTTACCGCATCTGGGTTGGTTTGCGACGCACCCTGGCTATAAAAAACAGGGGTTGGGTAAGCAAATGATGGGCTGGCTCGAAGAAGAAATTCTGATTAACCAGCTCAAAGCGCCGGCGGTGTCGTTGGGCACTGCGCAAAACCACCCGTGGCTGATTGAGATGTACAGAAATTATGGTTTCAGGGAGGTCGGGCAGACGAATCTGGGAAAAGGACACCTGACAATCTGGATGGAAAAAATCCTTGATAACCAATTGTATGACCAGTGGAAAGATAAAAACTCAAAAAGAGAGGCAGTAAAATGATGAAAAAAGTAACGTTGTCTGTTCTGGCGCTGACGACCGCCTTTCTTGTTGCCGGCTGTGATTCTGGGAAGAGCGGCACCGAGCAGGAAAAAGTATTGAAAGTGGGTTCAACAGGCCAAAGTTATCCAAGTGGTTTCAAGCAAGATAACAAACTGGTTGGGTTTGACGTTGAAGTCACTGAAGCCATTGCTAAAGATCTGAACTACAAAGTTGAGTGGGTTACCGCTGATTTCAGTGGCCTGATGGGGCAATTGGAAGCGAAAAAGCTGGATACCGTGGCAAACGTGGTAGCCATTACTCCTGCGCGTCAGGAAAAATACAATTTTGCCCAGCCGTACAGCTTCTACGGCAGCCAGATTGTGACGCATAAAGACAACACGGATATTAATACATTGGCCGACCTGAAAGGGAAGACGGTTGCTGGGGTTCTGGGTTCTAACCACGTTAATAACCTGAAAAAAGCCTTTGCCGATGGCAGCGTAAACATCCGTACCTATGAAACACGCGATGGCGCGATGAACGATGCACTGTCCAAACGCGTTGAAGGCTACGTGAATTCACGTCCGATCCTGCTGGCGGAAATCAATAAACGTAATCTGCCGTTCAAACTGGTTGGCGAACCGCTGGTGATTGAAGAAGTCAGCTTCCCGTTCCATAAGGACGAGAAAGGCGATGCGCTGCGTAAACAGTTCGATGCACAATTGACGAAAATGCGTGAAGATGGACGTCTGAAATCTATCTCCGAAAAATATTTTGGCGAAGACATCACGGTATCACCGGCTAAATAACCTCACGTTGTCATCTCGGCTGAGTCGCCATCTCGCTTGATGACTCGTTATGTAGCCAGATGATTTGTTATATAGCCAATAGTCATAACCCTGTTCCACCGGCGCAGTATGGCCGGTGGATGCATTAATGGTATTACTTATGAATATCGATCTTGCCTACCTGTTAAAGGTCTTTCCCCAGGTATTAATGTATTTGCCGACCACGCTGTTTCTTGCCGTGGTATCGATGTTTTTTGCTATGGTTCTCGGCCTTATCCTGGCGTTAGTCCGTGAAAGCAAGATCGTCGTCGTGGTAAAAATCGTTGAGCTCTATATCTCGCTGTTCCGCGGCATTCCATCGCTGGTTCAGCTGTTTATTATCTATTTCGGCCTGCCGCAGCTATTTCCTGGTTTATCCAATCTGGATGCGATGACGGCCGCGATTATCGGCTTTAGCTTGAAAACCTCCGCTTACATGGCCGAGATTTTCCGTGCGGGTCTGGCCTCGGTGGATTTCGGCCAGACGGAAGCGGGCCTGTCCATTGGCATGAGCAAAGCGCAGGTCTATCGCCGCATTGTGTTGCCGCAGGCGATGTTGAATGCGCTGCCAGCGACGGGGAACACCTTCATTTCCTTGATTAAGGATACCTCGGTAGCGTTCGCGCTGGGCGTCTCCGAACTGTTCGCGGAAGGCAAGATGATTGCCGCTGAATCTCTGCGTTTCTTTGAGACCTTCCTGGTCGTGGGTCTGATTTACTGGATGGTGATTGTGGTTTACGCCTGGCTGCAAAAACAGCTGGAGAAGAAACTGAATCACTCGCTACAGCGATAAGGGGCTGACATGATCAGTGTAAAGAATCTTTCTAAACGCTTTGGCGATCAGGTGGTGTTGGACAACATTAGCCTCGATATCGCGAAAGGCGAAGTCGTGGCGATTATCGGCCCATCCGGTTCGGGTAAATCCACGCTGCTACGCTGTCTGAACCTGCTGGAAACACCAGAGTCAGGCACGATAAAAATTGGCGACCAAACGCTGGATACGCATCGTTATTCCTCCAAGGAGGCCTACGCGCTGCGCCGTCAGACGGCGATGGTGTTCCAGAGTTATAACCTGTTTAAGAACAAGACGGCGCTGGAGAATGTAACGGAAGCGCTGATTGTCGTGAAAAAAATGCCGAAGAAGCAGGCGGATGAAATCGGTCTGGCGCTGCTGGAGCAGGTTGGTCTGTTGCCGCAGGCGGCGCAGTATCCGGTGACGTTGTCCGGCGGGCAGCAGCAGCGCGTGAGTATTGCACGTGCGCTGGCGGTCGATCCGAAAGCCATTTTGTTTGATGAACCAACCTCGGCGCTGGACCCGGAAAGGGTACACGAAGTGCTTCAGGTGATTCAGAAGCTGGCGAAAAACGACACTACAATGGTGATCGTTACCCATGAAATGCAGTTTGCGAAAGAAGTGGCCGACCGGGTGATCTTCATGGCGGATGGTCACATCGTTGAGGAAGGCCCGGCGGAGCAGGTGATTAGCTTCTCGGACAACCCGCAAACCCAGCGTTTCCTGCGTCAGTTGACCAAGCTGCCTGAGCCGCTTGAATACGATATTTAACGCACACGTAGACACACCTGCACGCCTGAACAAGGCCGCCCTGCCAGACAGGGCAAGATAATGTGGAGCAAGAATTGATGAGAACAGCACCTCAGCACGAGCCTCTGGCTCAGTTTATTCAGGCATTTCGCCACGATTTACACCGCAACCCTGAACTGTCGAATCAGGAGTTCGAAACCACGAAAAAGATTCGTGCGGTATTGGAAAAAGAAGGGATTCGCGTTCTCGATCTGCCGTTGAAAACCGGTCTGGTCGCAGAAGTCGGTGGTCTACAGGATGGCCCACTGGTCGTGGTGCGATCCGACATCGATGCCCTGCCGATTGAAGAAGAATCCGGCGTAGAATTCACGTCACTCAACAAAGGGGTGATGCACGCCTGCGGTCATGACTTTCACTCTTCCGCTGCGTTGGGCGCGGCGATTTTGCTGAAGAAAATCGAGCCGGAGCTGAAAGGCACGGTGCGGATTTTGTTCCAGGCGGCTGAAGAAACCGGGCTGGGCGCACCGGAAGTGATTGCGGTTGGTGCGTTAGACAATGCGGTGGCGATTTTTGGTATTCACAACGATCCGACGCTGCCCGTTGGCGTCATCGGTGGGAAAGACGGTGCGCTGACGGCGGGCGTTGACCGCTTTGAGATCAAAATTGCGGCGAAAGGCTGCCATGCAGCGAAGCCGCATGAAGGCAACGATCCGATTATCATTCTGGGCCAGTTGATTTCTGCCGTACAGACCATCATCAGCCGCACGGTGTCGTCTGACAATAACGCGGTGGTGTCGATTACCCAGGTTCATAGCGGCAGCACCTGGAACGTTATCCCGGATACCGCCTACGTTGAAGGTACGGTCAGAACGTTCAACCAAGACGCGCGTGATTTAATTGAACAGCGTTTCCGCCAGATCGTTTCCGGGATCGCCAGCACCTTTGGTGCGGAAATTGAGTTCCTGTGGCACGCAGGACCGCCATCGGTGATCAACACGCCAGAGTGGGTTGAGTTTGCGCTGAACGTGGCAAGTGACGAAGGGTTTGAAGCACGCCGCGTGGAAGCCAGCCCGATTGGTGAGGATTTCGCGTTCTATCAGCAGAAACTGCCGGGTACGTTCATGATGGTCGGCTCCGGTGGACCGTATGCGCTGCACCACCCGAAATTCCGCGTTGACGACAGCGCACTGTTCCCGACGGCACACTATCTGTATCAGATGGCGAAGCAGAGTCTGGAACAGCTCTCCTCTCGCTAAGTTCTTCTGTTAAATAATGCAATCCGCGCCAGTTTTCCGGCGCGGATATTTTTTTATTTTTTCAGCTGAATTAGCAGCTTTGACAACACTGTCGGAAAAACACGACACTTGGGGTGATCGAGTGTCGTAAAAAAGAGACATTTAATTTATTGATTAATAATGATTAATATTTTATTTGATAAATTCGTCTCTGAATGGAGACAGTTTTTGTGAGTTCGATCTCGTTTTTACTCCCCAGTGTGTTTTTGCTTTTATCGCAGTGAAGAAATAAAAATAGTATTTATTATTAGTTGGTTATCGTGAATTCATGAATCGATAGCAATAAAATTATGCATGTTGGCATAATTTATGCTTAAATAAGCGGGTAGATGCTCATTCCACCTTCTATGCTTGCTTCGGCTTCATAATCCTGGGAATGACGCAGAGCCAATTTGAGGTGCCTATCGTCCAACTCCAGATGAAGATGTGAATCTCCATCGGGCTTTCCGGACATAACGTTGAGTGAGGCACCATACTGTTGTCTGACAGACCTGATATTTTCAACGCTTACCGTTTATCGGTAAGCGTTTTTTTTCGTCTGCTGAAAATGTTTGGTAACTGCCTGCTCCCGAAACATAAAAATAATAAGGCTCCAGAAAGGAGCCTTATGAAGGGGATAACCTGGTGATTAGTTAGCGGGTTGCTGTAGCGTGAGCAGTAGCCCCTCACGCCGCATTTGTGCCGCTTCATCCGGCAGATGCAGCCGCTCTAATGCATCTGCACGCCAGGCATAATCATACGCGTCTGGGCGCAGTTCCAACGCGGTGCGGAAGGCATCGCTTGCCAGCTGCCATTCACCGTGTTTCATCAGCAACTGGCCTAACGTGCTGTTTAACAGCGGTGTTGCACCGTGTTGCTTGATGTACTGATGTAGCATTTTTTCCAACTGCTCGGGGTTGCCAGCTTTGAGGCGAGGCATCAGCAGGATCAAACGTTCGTCATATTGACGTTTGAGCCCATCGAGAATGATCTTCTGGGCAGTATCATGATCGTCACACTCGATCAAATGCTCAGCCATCGCGATCTGAAGTGGAATCTCGTGACGTACTTTGCGGCTCTGATTATTCCACCATGATTTCAGCCCTTCGCTGCCACCATCTGCCATCGTTTGATTCATCAGGCCGATATAGGCCTGCTGTTGTAGATCCAGCAAACGCGCTTCGGGGTACAGATTGATCTTGCGCATCGCAGGCAGAATATCCAGCAGTGCGCTATAGGCGTGAGTGCGCAGGAAAGCCTGTTCCGCTAAACGCAACACTTCAGGGTGACGAGGTGCGACTTCCAGCAATTTGTCCACGCCGTGACGTGCAGCATGATCTTCATTACGCGCTAGCTGAATGCGCACGCGCGTAATATCTACCGGAAGCTGGTCGGTATCTGCAACTTCGGCGGCACGCTCCAGATATTGCTTGGTGCGGAATTCATCACCGCGCTGCTGCGCGGCTTCTGCTGCCAGTAGGTAGTTAACTACGGGCTGCTCGGCATGATCGGCATTGCGAGTTAGCAGTTTTTCTACCTGTAAATAATCCCCCTCGGCCAGCTTGAGCAGCGCAGCTTTGGTCTGCTTTCTAGCGCGGGTGCGTTTGCGACCGAGGAACCAGCCCCGCGTGCGGGAGCCGGTGCGAAAGAGCCGACGCAGCAGCCACTCTACCGCTAGAAAGGCGAGGAAAAATAGCACCAGCATAATAACCAGAGCGGTCACGCTGGTTTGAATGTCATAGTCATCCGTCTGAATCAGGACGTAACCTTGGTGACCTGCGACGATTGGGCCGATCACAACGCCTGCGATCAGGATCAGGAACAGCAATAAGACCTTTAGCATGCTCACTCTCCCTGCTGTGTGGCTGGCGCCTGAGCCAGTAAATTACGAACGCGCGTTTGCATCAATTTTTCTAACAGTGCCTGACTTTGTAACTCGGCTGGGACATCCAGTGAGACCGACTGTTGGCTTAAGGCATCAAGCTGATCCAAAAAGGCCTGCGTCGTGGGGTCGGTAGTATCGAAGTAGGCGCGGACCCAGGTTGCGGCCGTTTCCAGCGATTGTTTGTACACTTCGTTCTGGTGACGAGGAATGGCCTGTGCGGCGACCAACAGGCGTGAGCGGATATTCTCACGTAGATACACATCCTGATTCGGTGCCAGCAGTGGTTCTGCGGCACTGTCACGGCGGCGAATAGTGATGAAATCAGCCATGAAGTTGTGCCAGCTTTTGCTCAGATTCTGGCGCCACTCGCTCAATGACGCGGACAACTCCGTACTGTTAGCGTCCATCGGCGCTTCATCGGTGTTGTTGTCGGCGAGTTGCAAGTTGTCCAATTGGTCGGTGAGCTGGTTCACTTTGAGAATGATGCCATCAAAATCAACTTGGCTCACGCCAGCCAGCGCGCTGATATCGCTGGTCAATGCACGACGGATGTCTATCAGGCTAGGGTCGTTCATTTCTGCCAGACTGGCATCCGCGCTCTTCAACAATGCGCCTGCGGTGGTGACATCTTTGTCGCTCCACAGCTTGCGTCCTGCCAGTTTCACCAGAAAATCTGCCTGAGCGATCAGCCAGGTATTGGTGTCATGGCTGGAAAGTGCCGCCAGCTTATCGCGCAGCTCGTCTGATTGACGCGTTAATGCCTCAAGACGCTGTGTGGCGCTGTCCTGCGCTTTACTTTGCTGCTGCTGAGCGTCCAGCCACTGCTGCTGTTCTTGCTTATGCTGCTGTTGCAATGCGTTTAGCTGTGATTCCAGACGTTGAAGCGAGGCAGTTTCTCTCTGTGCCTGCTGGTGGCCGTGATAATACAAGCCAGCGCCTATTGCCAGCGCAACCACGATGGCGATCGCCCCTAGTATGGCACCACTGCGCTTGGGCTGTGGTACGGGATCTTGCTGCTGATGAGCGGGTTCAACCCGTTCAGCAACCTCGTCGGATGGAGCTGTGGGGGTATTGTGTTCCGTCATAATGGTACATCCCATGATCAGGTTTATTGTAGTGCGCGCACAAGCGCATCGTTATCGGCGTTATCGGCCACCCGGATATCATGCCAGCCGAACTGACGTGCCTGTTCTGCCAGTCGTTCACTGACGACGATCAACTGGCAGCCAAGTAACCAGGAAGCCCGATAGTAATCAGGTACTAAAGTATAGATCCGTTGTAGCATTTCTCCGCTGGTAATCACCAGCTTGTCGATGCCTATTTGCTGCCAGTGGCGGCTTTGTTCCGAACCATCATAGTGAACATCTCTACGCTGATAGCATTCACAGTAGATGACCTGTACACCCCGCTCAGTTAATGTTTCTCCCAATAATTCCCTTCCGCCATTGCCGCGCAGTATTAGAGCACGTCTCCCTGCAACATCTTGCAGCTCAGGGAGCTGCAATAGCGTTTCGCTGGTTTCACGTTCAGGTGGATAGGTGACAGGGTGTGCGCTGATTTTATGCAGCGCCAGTGCTGTGGTTCGGCCAATGGCATAATAAGCGAGATGCGCAGGCCAGCTTATGCCCGTGCGTGCCAGCATGGGATCGGCGTAATGAATCGCGTGTTGTGAGAGTGCAAACACCAGATCGTCGGCGTGTAGCGCTTGTAATTGTGCAGGCAGACCAGCGAGTTCTCGTCCAGGCGAAAACTCGATCAGCGGGCTGTGCCAGGCGTGATAGCCGAGCTTCCTTAAACGGGTCACCAGTTGTTCGCCAGCGGGTGACGGACGGGTAACCAGAATCGTCATGATGAACTTGACCCTTGATAAACGGCCTGAAGGATGGCGCTAGCCCCTTTCGCTAACAGCTCTTCGGCCAAGGCAATACCGATTTTTTCAGCATCGACGATGCTTCCTTTACGTTCACCGACAATCATCTGGCTGCCATCCGGTGCACCAACCAGCGCACGCAACCACAGCGTATTGCCTTCCAGCTCGGCGTAGCTACCAATCGGCACCTGACAGCCGCCTTCAAGACGTACATTCATCGCACGTTCAGCCAGTACGCGGGCAGCGGTCTCGGTGTGATTGAGTGGAGCAAGGAGCTGGCGAATGCGATCGTCATCCAAACGGCATTCGATGCCGATAGCGCCTTGCCCGACAGCAGGCAGAGACTCTTCCGGGCTTAACGCACTGCGGATGCGTTCTTCAAGTCCAAGGCGTTTCAGACCCGCGACGGCAAGAATAATGGCGTCATACTCGCCGTTGTCCAGTTTTGACAGACGCGTACCGACATTGCCGCGCAAATCACGAATTACCAGATCGGGGCGTCGGGCGCGCAGTTGGCACTGGCGACGCAGACTGGAGGTACCGACACAACTGCCCTCCGGTAATTGATCGAGGCTGTCGTAATGATTGGAAACAAAAGCGTCGCGTGGGTCGTCACGTTCACAAATGGTGGTCAGGCCAAGGCCATCGGGAAACTCGACAGGCACATCTTTCATGGAATGAACAGCGATATCGGCGCGTCCTTCAAGCAGCGCTAATTCCAGCTCTTTAACAAACAATCCCTTACCACCAACCTTTGCCAGTGGCGTATCCAGAATGATGTCGCCGCGGGTTACCATCGGCACCAGTTCCACCTGTAAATCGGGATAGAGATGGTTCAAACACTGCTGAACATATCGTGCTTGCCATAGGGCTAGCGGGCTTTGTCGGGTGGCAATTCTAATAATATTGGCTAACATGCTTGATACCGTTTTTATCATTTTCCGCCATCGTATCACTGATGGTGCGTTGGTGTCAGGTTGTGGGCATGAGCGGCGCGCCTTTTAAAACGGTCTGAAATTCGGGTGCCGCAAATCTAGATATACTCTAAATAATTCGAGTTTCAGGACAAAAACGGCAAGGCGTTTTTGAACAGCGCTTGTGCTGACCCCGAAGGGGTGAGGCCATAAGGCCGAATAACGCGGCAAGGGAAGGAGTCCCGATGAGCTTACACAAGTAAGTGATTCGGGCGAGTGACAAATCTGCCAAAGGCAGATTTGAACGCTGCTGGCAGCGGCCCCAACGGGGCGAGGTGCACGTAAGTGTACCGAGTAGCGCAGCCAACGCACATGCAACTTGAAGTATGACGAGTAAGGAGACCGGGCTGATGCAGTCGGGTAGAGAAATTCGCAATAAAGCAAGATAGATAAGTCTAACTTTCTTTACTTTCTTTACGCCCAATCAGCAAGGTGTTAAATTGATCACGTTTCCAGCAATAATTCGCCACACATTCTTCTAATTTTATCATTGGCGAGTTTGGAACACGGGGTTTTTCTAGGCACTGGGATAAATCAGGCGAAGCGTCTTGTACTTCTACATCGAGACTTTGAAGCAAAGACTGGATGCGATCAACCAACTGCGTGTTGACCGTGCTCTGGGAGCAATGAAGCCAGCTTTTCAGCAGGTTTACAGTCTTCTGCCCATTTTATTACATCATCATCACCCGTTGATGCCCGGCTACCTTGAAGGCAAGGTGCCTCACGGTATCTGCACTCACACGCCTGATGAAAAGCAACAACAGTACCTTGATGGCATCGCGTTGCGTTGGGGTCAGTTTGACAGCTCTCATCCGCAGGGCGAACTGCCGATCACGGGCATCTATTCAATGGGAAGCACTTCGTCTATCGGGCAGAGCTGTAGCTCCGATCTCGATATCTGGGTGTGCCATCAATCCTGGCTGGATAGCGAAGAACGCCAGCTCTTACAGAAAAAATGTACGCTGCTGGAGCAGTGGGCCGCTGCGCAGGGCGCTGAAGTTAGCTTCTTCCTGATGGATGAAAGCCGTTTCCGCCATAATGAAAGCGGTAGCCTGAGCGGTGAAGACTGCGGCACCATGCAACACATCCTGTTGCTTGACGAATTTTACCGCACCGCTGTGCGTATGGCGGGTAAACGTATTCTGTGGAATATGGTGCCGATCGAAGAAGAATCCCACTACGACGATTATGTGCTGTCGCTGTACTCGCAGGGCGCGCTGGCACCGAACGAGTGGATGGATTTAGGTGGATTAAGCACGCTGTCGGCGGAAGAGTATTTTGGTGCGAGCCTTTGGCAGCTCTATAAAAGTATCGATTCTCCGTATAAAGCCGTGCTGAAAACGCTGCTGTTGGAAGCCTATTCCTGGGAATACCCGGATACCAGCCTGCTGTCGACTGAAATTAAAAAACGTCTGCATGATGGTGAGATCGTCTCTTTTGGCCTCGATCCTTACTGCATGATGTTGGATCGCGTTACGCACTATTTAACGGCGATTAACGATCCCACGCGCCTCGATCTGGCGCGTCGATGTTTCTATTTAAAAGTGTGTGAAAAGCTCTCCAGAGAACAAGCCTGTGTCGGCTGGCGGCGGCAGATTCTGAGCCAACTGGTGCAGGAGTGGGGCTGGAGCGACGAGCATCTGGCCATGCTGGATAACCGCGCTAACTGGAAAATTGAACAGGTACGCGAAGCGCATAATGAACTGCTGGATGCGATGATGCAGACCTATCGCAACCTGATCCGCTTCGCCCGCCGCAATAATCTGAGCGTCAGCGCAAGCCCGCAGGATATCGGTGTATTGACGCGTAAACTGTACGCCGCGTTTGAAGCGTTGCCGGGCAAGGTCACTCTGCTGAACCCACAAATTTCGCCTGATTTGTCAGAACCGAACTTAACCTTTATCTATGTTCCACCGGGTCGTGCTAACCGTTCTGGCTGGTACCTGTACAATCAGGCACCGTCGATGGATGCGATCATCAGCCACCAGCCGTTGGAATATAACCGCTATCTGAACAAGCTGGTGGCGTGGGCGTATTTTAATGGCCTGCTGACACCCAATACGCGCCTGTACATCAAAGGCAACGAGCTGTGTGATATCACGCGTCTGCAAGCGCTGGTGGACGATGTCGCCAGCCATTTCCCGCTGCGCCTGCCTGCACCTACGCCGAAGGCGCTGTACAGCCCGTGTGAAATTCGCCATCTGGCGATTATCGTCAATTTGGAACACGATCCGACGGCGGCGTTTCGCAATCAGGTGGTGCATTTCGATTTCCGTCATCTGGATGTATTTAGCTTCGGCCAGCAGCAGCAGTGTTTGGTCGGCAGTATCGACCTGCTGTATCGCAACTCGTGGAACGAAGTGCGTACCCTGCATTTCAGCGGCGAGCAGGCGGTGTTGGAAGCGTTGAAAACTATTCTGGGCAAAATGCATCAGGATGCGGCGCTGCCGGAATCACTGGAAGTGTTCTGCTACAGCCAGCACCTGCGTGGGTTGATTCGTACTCGTGTTCAGCAACTGGTGTCCGAATGTATTGAGCTGCGCCTGACCAGTACGCGTCAGCAGGAGCCTGGGCGCTTCAAAGCGGTGAAAGTGGCGGGGCAAACCTGGGGGCTGTTCTTTGAGCGGTTGAGTGTGTCAGTGCAGAAGCTGGAAAACGCGGTCGAGTTTTATGGCGCGATTTCTAACAACAAGCTGCAAGGCCAGCCGGTTCAGGTTGAAACCAACCATGTGCATTTACCGCCAGTGGTTGATGGTGTCGCGAGTGAAGGGATCATCCAATTCTTCTTTGAAGATGTGACGGAGAATCAAGGTTTTAATATCTATATTCTCGATGAGTCAAACCGCGTTGAGGTGTATCACCACTGTGAAGGCAGCAAGGAAGAACTGGTGCGCGATGTCAGCCGTTTCTATTCGTCTTCGCACGATCGCTTTACCTACGGTTCCAGCTTTATCAATTTCAATCTGCCGCAGTTCTACCAAATTGTACAGTTGGACGGCCGCACGCAGGTCATCCCGTTCCGCAGCAGTGCACTTTCTCATCTGTGCATTACGCCCGTGGTCGGGGATGAGGTAATGACGATGAAGCAGCGACTACAGATTCTCTAGTAGCCACCTGACACTCGGCTTTCAGCGTATTCAAAAAAGGATGTATTGATGGATTCGTTGCAACGCCGAAATCTGATACTGCTGGCGCTCGGACAAGGGCTGACCGGCAGTATTATTTCCCTGATGACGCTGTGCTCTACGCTGGTTGGCGTATCGATGACGCCAGTTCCTCTATTGACCACGCTGCCGATTACCGCAACGGTATGCGGCGCAGCGCTGATGATCTACGCCGTTTCCTCATTGATGACAAAATATGGCAGGCGCAATGCGTTCATCATCGGCACGCTGCTCGGGTTGTCAGGGGCGCTGTTGGCGGCGCTGGCGATTGTGCTACATAGTTTCCCCCTCTTTGTGTTTTCGACATTTGTTCTGGGAATGTCCTGCGCCTTTAATCAATATTATCGTTTCGCGGCTGCTGAAATTTTTACCGATAATCAGCAGAAAAATCGAGCAATATCATGGGTGATCAGCGGTGGTATTTTGGGGGGCTTCCTCGGTCCATTTGCCGCTAGCCAATCTTCTCAACTCTGGGCATCGTACCCGTTTCTCGGCAGTTTTATTGCCGCTGCATTTATCTGCATTGTGACATCACTGCTGTTGCTTGGTCTTAAATTGCCCCCGATGTCGGTGGTTACAGCCAGCGCTCAGCGTAGCGAACCGCTGGCGTCGATTCTGAAAAGTCGGGCATTTGTGTTGGGAACCGCAAGTTGTTCCGTCGGATTTGTGGTGATGACGCTATTAATGAACTCGGTGCCGTTGGCGATGCACCAGCACCACTTTTCCGTTGGCCACAGCGCGACGGTGTTGCAATGGCATTTTGTCGCTATGTATGCGCCAGCACTGCTATTAGTGCTGCTAGCGAAACGGTTGACGCCGGTTCAGGTTGTGGCGATCGGCGTGGCTTGTAACGTGGTTGGTGTGGTGGTCGCGCTGAGTGGTTTGACGTTCTGGCACTTTCTTTTTGCGCTGATGTTGTTTGGCATCGGGTGGGCGTTTATGTTCAACGGTGGAACATTTATGCTGAATGCTTTTACCCATTCTGTGCATAAATCTCGCTTGCAGGGCATTAACTCGTTGCTGATTTACCTGCCTAATGCACTGGCGTCGCTGTCTGCCGGTAGCCTGATGGCGCTAACCAGCGGCTGGCCGCTGGTGAATATGGTCGGTATTGGGATGCTGTTGTTGCTGGTACTGGTGCCGATCGTTCTGGGGCGGCGCTGAGGTACGCTGAACCGTGATGCCATTGAAAATGCGGCAGTTACTCGAAGTGAACGGTTTCCCCGGCCTGCGTCGAGCAGGCGGATGACAGCAATGTGAGAAAGTCTTCACCGCTGCGATTGCATATCCAGCGTTTTGCCTGAAGGGTGAAGTGGTAGCCACCCGCTTTGGTCGCTAACCAGATTTGGTGCAGCGGCTCCTGCCGATTAATCACGATTTTGCTGCCGTTCTCAAAACTCAGCGTCATCACGCCGCCGTTGATTTCGTAATCGATGTCGGCATCGCCCTCAAACCGATCCAGCGTTTCTTCCAACTGAAGCATGAGTTCGTCGGCTAATTGGTGGAACTCGCTATCGTTCATTTTCGATTCCTATTGATTTTCATGATCCACCTGCGATTATAGAGAGCATACGAGTATTAATGACAGGTCTTAACGTAATGAAAAACGTGTTTCGCCCACTTCTTCTGGTGTTATCAGTGGTAAGTTTACTCGGTTGCGGCCTGAAAGGTCCGCTTTATATGCCAACCGATAGCAAGTCCGGCGCGTCAACGACTCAGCAAAATGAGAACCAGCCGCCACAAAAGAAACCGTCAATGCGTCCTTAATGTGTGACGACAACAAATAATAACAGGTCACGTATACGTTTATCGCGCCCGGTTAAGTAAGCGGGGGAGTCAGGATAATGCAGTTCGCTAAGATGCACGGATTAGGCAACGATTTCATGGTTGTTGATGCCGTTACGCAAAACGTTTATTTTTCACCCGAACTGATTCGCCGTTTGGCGGATCGGCACTGTGGTGTGGGTTTCGACCAACTATTGGTGGTCGAGCCGCCCTACGATCCTGAACTGGATTTCCATTACCGCATTTTTAATGCGGATGGGAGTGAAGTGGCGCAGTGTGGTAATGGCGCGCGCTGTTTCGCCCGTTTCGTTCGCCTGAAAGGGTTGACCAACAAGCGTGATATCGCCGTGAGTACGCAGACTGGCCGGATGGTGCTGTCTGTGACGGATGATGAGCTGGTGCGTGTCAACATGGGCGAGCCGAATTTCGAGCCGCAACAGGTACCTTTTCGCGCGGTCAAAGCGGAGAAAACCTACATCATGCGTGCCGACGAACATACGGTGCTGTGTGGCGTGGTGTCGATGGGCAACCCGCACTGTGTGATTCAGGTTGAAGACGTGGATACGGCGAAGGTGGAAACGCTGGGGCCATTGCTGGAAAGCCACGAGCGCTTTCCTGAACGCGCCAACATTGGCTTTATGCAGATTGTCGATACCCAGACTGTCCGTTTGCGCGTATACGAGCGCGGCGCGGGAGAAACGCAGGCGTGTGGTAGCGGCGCGTGTGCGGCCGTGGCGGTCGGTATCCAGCAGGGATTATTGTCCGCGAAAGTTCGCGTATCGCTGCCGGGCGGAGAGTTGGATATTCAGTGGGATGGGCCGGGGCATCCGTTATTCATGACCGGACCTGCAACGCATGTCTACGATGGATTTATTCATTTATGAAGAATGTCGAGGAACAGGCAGAACGCGAGATCGCACTCAGTGATGAGATGGTTTTGCAGTTCCTGCAACAAAATCCTGATTTTTTTATCCGCAATGCGCGTCCCGTCGAACAGATGCGCATTCCTCATCCCGTCCGGGGAACCGTGTCGCTGGTAGAATGGCAACTGGCACGCCAGCGTAACCATATCACCCAGCTTGAGGAAGAAATCACGCTGCTGATGGAACAAGCGGGTGCGAATGAAGTGCTGTTCAACCGTCTGCTTGGGTTACAAACCGAATTGGCATCGGCGGATAGCCTCACAGACATGTTGGATCGGTTGCAGCGCTGGGCGCGTCAGCTTGGCCTGGCAGGGGCAACGGTTCGTCTGTTTAGCGACAAATGGCGCATTGGTGCGCCTTCTGGTTTTACCCACCTTGGGCTAAACCGCTCCACGTTTGAGCCGTTGCGCATTCAGCGCTTCGGACAACAGAACCACTACCTTGGCAGCCTGAATGGGCCGGAATTGTTACTGCTGTTGCCACAGGCTCGTCAGGTTGGTTCGGTTGCGCTGTCGCTGATGGGCAATCATCATGATTTGGGCGTGCTGATTTTCAGCAGCCGTGACAGCCACCATTATCAGGATGGCATGGGAACCGTGCTGCTTCAGCAAATGGCGATGATGTTGCCAGCGATGCTGGCGCGCTGGGTTGAGCGGGTATGAGCCGACAGCCCGAACCATCGGCGTCACCTTCCTCTTCTCTTTTGCAAACTGATGTTGATGCTTTCCTGCGTTATCTGAAAGTAGAACGTCAGTTAAGTCCGTTGACGCTGACCAGCTATTCGCGCCAATTATCTGCGGTTATCACGATATTCTCCGCTGCGGGTGTGGTTGACTGGCGCAAGCTGGATGCTTCTGGCGTGCGCGCCGTAGTGTCCCGCAGTAAGCGTGATGGGCTACATTCAGCAAGCTTGGCGCTCCGTTTATCGGCGTTACGCAGCTTTCTCGACTGGATGGTGTCACGCGGTGTACTGACGGCAAACCCAGCTAAAGGGGTATCCACGCCGCGAGCCGGACGCCCGTTGCCAAAGAATATGGATGTGGATGAGATGAATCGCCTGCTGGAGATCGATCTGGACGATCCCCTTGCGGTGCGCGACCGTACGATGCTGGAAGTGATGTACGGCGCGGGCCTGCGTCTGGCAGAGCTGGTTGGCATGGACTATCAGCACCTCGATCTGGCAAGCGGTGAAGTCTGGGTGATGGGGAAAGGCAGCAAAGAGCGCAAATTACCGATAGGAAAAACGGCGGTAACCTGGTTGGAACGCTGGCTGGCGCTGCGTGAGCTGTTCGGCCCGCAGGATGACGCCGTGTTTATCTCCAATCAGGGGCGACGTATTTCGATGCGCAACGTGCAGAAGCGTTTTGCCGAGTGGGGTGTTAAGCAGGGCGTGAATAGCCATGTTCATCCGCATAAGCTGCGCCACTCCTTTGCGACGCACATGCTGGAATCCAGCGGTGATTTACGCGCGGTTCAAGAGCTGCTTGGCCACGCTAATCTGACTACGACGCAGATTTATACCCATCTTGATTTTCAACATTTAGCCTCCGTGTACGATGCTGCGCATCCACGCGCCAAACGAGGGAAACCCTGATGCATTTTTACCGACCTCTTGGTCCGATCCGTGCGATCACGTTCGATTTGGATGACACATTGTACGATAACGCGGACGTCATTCGACGCACAGGGCAAGAGTCAATCCGCTTCCTGCAAGCGTACCATCCTGCGCTTCGCGATTTTCAGGCGGATGATTTCCAAAACTTACGCCAGACCTTGCTAGAGCGTGAGCCGGACATCTATCACGACGTCACCGAATGGCGTCGCCGCGCGGTTGAACTGGCAATGTTAGATTGTGGCCTGAGTGCTGCGGAGTCGAAGCGTGGCGCAAAAGTGGCAATGGAAAACTTTGCCCACTGGCGTAGCCAGATTGCGATTACGGAAGAGACGCACCAGACGTTGGCAGCATTAGCCGCGCAAGTGCCGCTGGCGGCGATTACCAATGGCAACGCCGAACCGCACCGCTTTGGCCTCGATCGCTATTTTTCTTTCACCCTGCGCGCTGGTCCAGATGGCCGTGCCAAGCCGTTTGATGATATGTACCATCTGGCGGCGGAAAAACTCAATCTGCCTTTGCATGAGATTCTGCACGTGGGTGACGATCTCACTACCGATGTGGCGGGGTCGATCCGCTGCGGTATGCAGGCCTGCTGGATTAACCTGCGTGAAGGCAGCCTGACGCAGATTGGCGACGCCCGGCTGCTGCCGCATATTGAAATTTCGCGATTGGCATCGCTGTCGGCGTTGTTATAATCACGGCATTAATCTGTATAAATCACCAGTGGAAACGCCCCTGATATGCGCGGCGTTTCCCGTCACCGGATAACCCGTACCTATGGACGTTTCTGATCTGCTCGATGGCCTCAACGACAAACAGCGCGACGCGGTAGCCGCACCTCGCAGCAATTTATTGGTGCTGGCGGGGGCAGGCAGCGGCAAAACGCGGGTACTGGTTCATCGTATCGCCTGGCTATTGTCTGTTGAAAACTGTTCGCCGTACTCCATCATGGCGGTGACGTTTACCAACAAAGCTGCGGCGGAGATGCGCCATCGAATCGACCATCTTATCGGTACGAGCCAGGGTGGCATGTGGATTGGCACCTTCCACGGATTGGCGCACCGTCTGCTGCGTGCGCACCATATGGATGCCAATTTGCCGCAGGATTTCCAGATTCTGGACAGTGAAGATCAACTGCGTTTGCTGAAACGGCTGATTCGGGCGCTGAATCTGGATGAGAAACAGTGGCCGCCGCGTCAGGCGATGTGGTTTATCAACGGTAAAAAAGACGAAGGTTTACGTCCGCAGCACATTGAAAGCTACGGCAACCCTATTGAGCAAACGTGGCAGCGTGTCTATCAAGCTTATCAGGAAGCGTGCGATCGCGCCGGGCTGGTGGATTTCGCCGAGCTGCTGCTGCGCGCGCATGAATTGTGGCTGAATAAGCCGCATGTGTTAAACCACTATCGTGAGCGTTTTACCAATATTCTGGTGGATGAATTTCAGGATACCAATCGTATTCAGTACGCCTGGATTCGCATGCTGGCGGGTGATAGCGCCAAGGTCATGATCGTCGGGGATGACGATCAGTCAATTTACGGCTGGCGCGGTGCACAGGTCGAAAATATTCAGCTGTTCCTGAAAGATTTCGCCGGCGCAGAAACAATCCGTCTGGAGCAGAACTACCGTTCTACCAGCAACATCCTGAAAGCGGCGAATGCCCTGATCGCGCACAACGGCGGGCGGCTTGGCAAGAACCTCTGGACGGACGGTGTCGAGGGTGAACCGATTTCGCTTTACTGCGCGTTCAATGAACTGGATGAGGCACGTTACGTCGTCAACCGGATTAAAGCCTGGCAGGAAAAGGGGGGGGCGCTGAAAGATAACGCCATTCTGTATCGGAGCAACGCCCAGTCGCGCGTACTGGAAGAGGCGCTGTTGCAGCAGAGTATGCCATACCGCATCTACGGCGGGATGCGCTTCTTCGAGCGTCAGGAAATCAAAGATTCGCTGTCTTACCTGCGCCTGATCGCCAATCGTAATGACGATGCGGCGTTCGAGCGTGTGGTGAATACGCCGACGCGCGGTATTGGCGATCGCACGCTGGACGTGGTGCGCCAGACGGCGCGCGATCGTCAGCTGACGCTGTGGCAAGCCACGCGGGCGCTGTTGCAGGAGAAGGTGTTGGCCGGACGTGCGGCGGCATCGCTGCAACGCTTTATCGAATTGATTGACGCGCTGGCCTATGAAACCTCTGAACTGCCGCTACATGTGCAGACTGACCGAGCGATTAAAGATTCTGGCCTGTGGAGTATGTACGAACAGGAAAAAGGCGAGAAAGGGCAGGCGCGAGTAGAAAACCTGGAAGAACTGGTGACGGCGACGCGTCAGTTCAGCTATCAGGAAGAAGATCAGGATCTGATGCCGCTTCAGGCGTTTCTGTCGCATGCCGCGCTGGAAGCAGGTGAAGGTCAGGCGGATGCCAATCAGGACGCCGTGCAGCTCATGACGCTGCACTCGGCAAAAGGGTTGGAATTCCCGCAGGTGTTTATCGTCGGTATGGAAGAAGGCATGTTCCCTAGCCAGATGTCGCTGGATGAAGGCGGACGTCTGGAAGAAGAGCGTCGTCTGGCTTATGTTGGCGTCACGCGTGCGATGGAAAAGCTGACGATAACCTACGCTGAATCTCGCCGTTTATACGGCAAAGAAGCCTATCACCGACCGTCACGATTTGTTGGCGAACTGCCCGAAGAGTGTGTTGAAGAGGTACGGTTACGCGCTAGCGTCTCCCGTCCGGTTAACCACCAGCGCCTTGGTACGCCGGTCACGCAAAATGACAGCGGTTACAAATTAGGGCAGCGGGTTCGCCATGCGAAATTCGGTGAAGGCACCATCGTGAATCTGGAAGGCAGCGGCGATCACGCCCGTCTTCAGGTCGCGTTCCAGGGACAGGGTATTAAATGGCTGGTCGCCGCCTACGCCAGACTGGAAACGGTGTGATCGTCACGATGCAGTTTGAAGTATGACGGGGTTATATATCTTATAAAAATCCTGTATTAACCTTTCTCGTCATTTTCGACAATGCTAGCTGGCCTGCCGCGTATCTATGGATGTGTGGTATCACAATAAAAAAGGAGCATGCCCATGACGTTAGACCAGATTATTGCCGAGCTACAGAAGAAAAAATGGGTCGATCTCACGCACACGATTACGGAGTCGATTCCTATTTTTGGCGCGTTTGAAGGCGTGTTGCAGCGCAAGACCTTATTCAACGTCGAAGATCACGGGTTTTATGCGCAGGCGGTGACGTTTGCGACGCAGACGGGGACGCATATTGATGCGCCAGGGCATTTCGTGGCGGGTAAGCGTTATCTGGATCGGATTGATAATAAAGAGCTGCTGCTGCCAATCGTGGTGCTTCATAAACAAGACGCCGTCGCGCGCGATCCCGATTATCGCCTTTCTGTCGACGATATTCTGGCGTTCGAGCGTGAACATGGGGAAATCCCGTCAGGCAGCTTTGTCGCGTTTGCTAGCGGCTGGAGTACGCGCTGGCCTGATATTGATGCCTTTGCGAATAAAGACGAGCAGGGACACAGCCATACGCCAGGGTGGTCGCTTGAGGCGCTAACGTTCCTGTTTGAAGAGCGCAGCATTAGCGCGGTAGGGCACGAAACGCTGGATACGGATTCCGCTGCTGATTTCCGTCGTAACAGCGGGCTTATCGGCGAGTTCTTTGTACTGAATCAGAATGCCTGGCAGGTCGAGGTGCTGAACAATCTGCATCAGTTGCCGTCTACCGGCGCTTATATCCAGGTTAGTTACCCTAATTTTGCGGGTGCGCCCGGTTTCCCCGTCCGCGCCATCGCCTATCTGCCAGACAACGCCTAATGTATAAACGCGGTTCCCTTTTGTTTTGGGGTAATCGCGTTTCTTATTGATTTAATGAATAATTTTCTCGCTTGCGGCTTGTCCTGTCGGTCAATATTTTACAGCGTGTTTCAGCCACGGTTTTAAAGTTGAAGTCTTTTTCATCTCAGCGTAACATGCGCGCATCATTATTCTCGGAGGACTAACGCCTTGGACACACCCAGTCGATACTGGCTCACTAACCTGTTCATTAGGTACAACTTCTAAGGCTATCTTCCTCTGCTGATACCCTTCGTGGTTGTCAGCGATGCTGTTTTTGTCGCTATGAGTCAGATCCGTCGAACGGACTGAAACCTGCTGGTGACACCTCACCTCTGTTTCTGTGCTTCAATCGCGTTATCCATCTCTGCTACTGAAAGGGGAGCTATGGCCCATGCTGAGCGCATTTAAACTGGATAATTGCCGTTTATCTCGTCTGGAATTGGATGACTCCGATGATCTCACTACGTCAATTTGGGTCGATTTGATCGAGCCGGAAGACGATGAGCGTGAGAAAGTACAAACCGAGCTGGGACAAAGCTTGGCAACCCGTCCAGAACTGGAAGACATTGAAGCGTCGGCGCGTTTTTTTGAAGATGAAGACGGCCTGCATATTCACTCCTTTTTCTTCTTTGAAGACGCGGAAGATCACGCCGGTAACTCTACCGTGGCGTTTACTATTCGCGATGGTCGCTTGTATACCTTGCGCGAGCGTGAACTGCCCGCGTTCCGCCTGTATCGTATGCGTGCACGTAACCAAACGCTGGTAGACGGCAATGCTTATGAACTGTTGCTCGATCTCTTTGAGACGAAAATTGAGCAGTTGGCGGATGAAATCGAGAACATCTACAGCGATCTGGAATCGCTGAGCCGCATCATTATGGAAGGGCGGCAGGGTGAAGAGTACGATGATGCGTTGTCTACGCTGGCGGAACAGGAAGACGTGGGCTGGAAGGTCCGCCTGTGTCTGATGGATACCCAACGTGCGTTGAATTTTCTGGTGCGTAAAGCCCGCTTGCCATCCGGCCAGTTGGAGCAGGCGCGTGAAATTCTACGCGATATCGAATCTCTGCTGCCACATAACGAATCGCTGTTCCAGAAGGTTAACTTCCTGATGCAGGCGGCGATGGGCTTTATCAACATCGAACAGAGCCGGATTATCAAGATCTTCTCGGTGGTATCTGTGGTGTTCCTGCCGCCGACGCTGGTGGCGTCCAGCTACGGGATGAACTTCGAGTTTATGCCTGAGCTGAGATGGTCGTTTGGCTATCCGGGCGCGATTGTGTTAATGATTCTCGCCGGGCTGGCGCCGTACCTTTATTTCAAGCGTAAAAACTGGCTGTAAGTTTTCACTGATGCGCCTGACGGAGATTAACCATCAGGCGCGTTGCGTTTCTTCTCTCCGAGGCAAAACTCCTTTCCTGCTTGATAGTTTGCGGCCTTACTATTCCTGTTTATTCTCTGGTTATTCTGTTTAGAATGGCGAATCGCTTTTCTGTTCTTACTTTCTATTATTACTTTCTATTGTCAAATACAGGTCGTGTACATGAAAGGGATGTCACCGTGGGTGCAATGGGGAATCCTGCTGTCGGTCTCATTAATTCTGGGGTTTGGGCTACAGGTTTACCACGTTCCTGCCGCGCTGTTGCTGGGCCCGATGATGGTTGGCGTAGCGATGGGGTTAAATGGCGCGACGATTCGTATTCCGCCTGTCGGCTTTGCAGGTAGTAATGCCATTCTGGGCTGTTTGGTCGCGCAAAGCCTGTCTTTTTCTATCCTGACCCCTTTACTAAACGAATGGCCGTTGGTGCTGTTCATTTTGTTGGCGACGCTGGCAGCCAGTGGATTATCTGGCTGGCTGTTGGTCAAATTTAGCGAGCTACCCGGAACGACCGGAACTTGGGGCGCATCGCCGGGCGGGGCGTCTGCCATGGTTGCCATGTCTGGCGAGTTCGGCGCGGACGTGCGATTGGTCGCCTTCATGCAATATTTACGGGTGTTGATGGTGACGGCTTCGGCGGCGTTTGTGGCACGCTTGAGTTTGGGGGATAACGCGGCGGAAAACAGCGCGATGCTGGTGTGGTTCCCTGTGTTGGACTGGCGTTTTCTGGCGACGCTCGGCGTGGCGTTTGGCAGTGCTTGGCTAGCAAGGCGCTTACGAATTCCCTCTGGAGCATTACTGGGGCCAATGATTATCGGTTCGATGCTGCATGCCAGCGGTACATTACAGCTACAAACGCCGGAATGGCTGCTGGCATTGGCTTATGCTGTGATTGGTTGGAGTGTGGGTTTATGTTTTACCCGCCCGATCTTTTTGCTGGCGATACGCACGTTGCCCCACATGATGGCATCGATTGTCGGCTTGATGCTGCTGTGTGGCGGAATGGCATGGATGGTGACGAAAATAATGCCGGTGGATATGCTGACCGCTTTTCTGGCGACCAGCCCTGGCGGGCTGGATTCGATTGCGATTATCGCCGCAGGCAGTCGAGTCGACATGGCATTTGTTATTGCCATGCAGACGCTGCGGCTGTTTTCGACACTGTTGTTTAGCCCGATCTTATCGCGCTTTATTTCCCGCCGTGTTGAGGTTGGGACGCTGTAGCTGGCGTGCGCCGTAGCTTACGCTGCGTATACAGCGCATCCAGAATGAATAGCGCCAGCGCGCCCCAAATGAAGGCGAAGGTAATCAGTTTGTCACTGCTGAATGTTTCACCGTAGAACACCACGGCCAGTATGAACATGATGGTGGGGCCGAGATACTGGAAAAAGCCGAGCGTTGACAAGCGCAGGCGCATGGCCGCCGAGGTAAAGAACAACAGCGGCACGGTGGTGACGATACCCGCCGAGAGCAGTAGCAGATTCAGCGACCAAGGGTTAGCAGTCAAATGGCTGCTTGGGGTGTCGGCAATAAAAAACAGATAAATGACCGCCACCGGCAGTAGCCAGAGTGTTTCGATCAGCATGCCGGTTTGCCCGTCGATGCCAATTTTTTTGCGCAGCAGGCCGTATAACGCGAAGCTGAATGCTAGCCCTAGTGCAATAACCGGCAGCGAGCCGAATGTCCATAGCTGAACCAGTACGCCAGTCACCGCGAGCAGTACCGCCAGCCATTGCAGACGACGAAAACGTTCCCCCAGAAAGATCATACCTAGCATGACGTTAACCAGTGGGTTGATAAAATATCCCAGACTGGCTTCCAGCATGTGATGGTTGTTGACCGCCCAGATATACAACAGCCAGTTCCCGCCAATAAGTACCGCTGTTAACGCCAGCAGAAACAGATGCTTGACGTTGCGGCAGGCATGGCTCACCTGACGCCATTTTCTGCCGACCGTCAGCAGGATCAGCATAAAGAAGAATGACCAGATAATACGGTGTGTCAGTATTTCATTAGGTGGAACGTGCTCAAGCAGCTTGAAGTAAACGGGAGCAATTCCCCAAATGAAATACGCGCCGAGGGCGAAAAATATCCCCTCACGGGTTTGTTGCGCATTCATGGGTGACTCGATAAGGACGGCGGGAAAACGCTAAGTCTACCCAAAACTGTGAGCGCTTTCACGTAAAGTGTTCATTACAGGGTTTGCTAGCTATCCGACAATATAGGTTGCGGTGGCACTGGCCAGATGCGAACCCTGTTCGTTATGCAATTCGGCGCGCGCGACGGCGATTTTATTACCACCGCGCAGCAGCGTGCTGGTAATGGTGAAGTGCTCCCCGTAGCCCGGTCGCAGATAATCGACCCGCATGTCAATGGTTCCCATGCGTGCAAGTCGGTGATGAAATTCCCGATCGCTGATCGTTTCATGGCGCAGCAGCGTGTTGCCGACGCACACTAATCCGGCTGCGACGTCCAGCCCCGCCGCAATCACGCCGCCGTGCAGAATCTGTTGTGCCGCATTGCCGATGAGCTTCTCTTGCCGAGCGAACGTCAGGACGGCTTTATCGGCGTCAAACTGCTGTAATTCAAGGCCAAGCTCGATGTTGAACGGCATCTTGTAAATGAAAATCTCGCCAACGAGCTGGCGCACAGTATCTCTGGTTAAGGTCGTTCCCTGCAATGAGGGGGCTCCCTGAAATGATGGTACGTCAGCCATAGTCGTTTCCCGCCCGGATAAGAGATACGCACAAATGTATTTAATTTGAAATTAAAGCGTTATGTAAGTGTTTATTTTATGCATTGATTTTGTTTCTTGCCAGAAAAGGCCGAGAAACCGGGGAACGGTAATTCAAACGTCGCGGAACTGTGTAGAATGGCGGGCTTGAGTGGGGAACGACTCACCACGAGTTAGTTAAACGAACGTCGGATAAAACGAACGTCGTATAAAAAAATGTCGGAGAAAATGAATGCGTAAAATAGTACTCGTACTGGCAGCATTACTGATGGCACAGGCTCATGCTGAGGATACAACAAACTCCCCTGCGCCGAATCAACCCGCGGTACGTGGCAGTATTATCGCCAGCCTGTTACAAGAGCATGACACCCCTTTTATTCTCTATCCTTACGAAAGCAACTACCTGCTGTATACCTACACCAGCAACATCAATAAAACGGCGATACAGAGCTATAACTGGGGTGATGAAGCCCGTAAAGACGAAGTGCATTATCAGTTGAGCCTTGGATTCCCGATCTGGCGCGGCATTCTGGGGGGGAACTCGCTGTTGGGCGCGTCTTATACCCAGCGCTCTTGGTGGCAGCTCTCTAATAAAAGCGAGTCTTCTCCATTCCGTGAAACGGATTATGAGCCACAGGTTTTCTTAGGTTGGGCAACCAACTACACATTAGCAGGCTGGACGCTGCGGGATGTGGAAATGGGTTTTAATCACCAGTCTAACGGCCGTTCCGAACCGACTTCACGCAGTTGGAACCGTGCCTATATGCGTCTGATGGCGCAGAACGGTAACTGGCAGGTTGATGTGAAGCCGTGGGTACGTTTTTCTGATAGCGAGGACGATAACCCAGATATCATCAAATACATGGGTCATTACCGCTTGCGCGTCGGTTATGTGTGGGGCGATAGCGTATTTAGTGCGGAAGGACGTTATAACTGGAACAGCGGCTACGGCGGTGGCGAACTGGGCTGGAGCTACCCGCTGACGCGCCATGTCCGTTTCTACACCAAGGTCTTCAGCGGCTACGGTGAATCGCTGATTGACTACAATCATCGTCAGACCCGCTTCGGTGTTGGGGTGACGCTGAACGACATGTTCTAACGATCGTGTGATTTAGCGATTGCAGTTTTACCCGACGGCGCTGAAAATAGCGCCTGTTTGATTTCATTGAATTGGGGAAGGCGTGTCTACGGCGGAAGTATTGAATAAGGAAGCGCTGGCGGTTCAGGTTCTACGGGACACGTTCGGCTACCAGCAATTCCGACCGGGTCAGCAGGAAATTATCAGCGCGACGCTCAGTGGGCAGGACTGTCTGGTCATTATGCCGACGGGGGGCGGTAAATCGCTGTGCTACCAAATCCCCGCGCTGGTAATGGATGGACTGACGCTGGTGGTGTCTCCACTGATTTCGCTGATGAAGGATCAGGTCGATCAGCTTCAGGCCTACGGTGTTTCGGCCGCTTGCCTTAATTCAACGCAGACGCGCGAACAGCAGCTTGAAGTGATGGCAGGTTGCCGTACCGGTCAGATAAAACTGCTTTATATCGCACCAGAACGCCTGACAACGGACAGCTTCCTCGATCACCTTGTCCACTGGCAGATTTCACTGATCGCGGTGGATGAAGCGCACTGTATTTCCCAATGGGGGCACGATTTCCGTCCTGAATACCGCGCGCTGGGGCAGATTAAACAGCGTTTCCCTCATCTTCCTTTTATTGCCCTGACGGCCACCGCCGATGAGACCACGCGCAACGATATTGTTCGCCTGCTGGATCTTCGCTCGCCGCTGATTCAGATCAGCAGTTTTGACCGCCCGAATATTCGCTATACGCTGGTGGAGAAGTTCAAACCGCTCGATCAGCTTTGGATGTTCGTACAGGGGCAGCGTGGCAAAAGTGGCATCATCTACTGTAATAGCCGTTCCCGCGTGGAGGATATCAGCGCGCGCTTGCAGGCCCGTGGGCTGAGTGCAGGAGCGTATCACGCCGGGTTGGACAATGAACGACGCGCACAGGTGCAGGAAGCGTTCCTGCGTGACGATCTTCAGGTCGTGGTCGCGACCGTCGCCTTTGGTATGGGCATCAACAAGCCTAACGTGCGATTCGTGGTGCATTTTGATATTCCGCGCAACATCGAATCCTACTATCAGGAAACGGGGCGTGCCGGACGTGATGGTCTCGCGGCAGAAGCGGCGCTGTTTTACGATCCGGCGGATATGGCGTGGCTGCGCCGTTGTCTGGAAGAGAAACCCGCCGGGCCACAGTTGGATATTGAACGTCATAAGCTCAATGCGATGGGCGCGTTTGCCGAGGCGCAGACCTGCCGCCGCCTGGTGCTGCTGAACTACTTCGGTGAAGGACGCCAAGAGGCCTGCGGCAACTGCGATATTTGTCTCGATCCGCCGAAGCGCTATGACGGATTAGTCGAGGCGCAAAAGGCGCTTTCCTGTGTGTATCGTGTCGGGCAGCGTTTTGGTCTGGGGTATATCGTCGAGGTATTGCGCGGTGCGAATAACCAGCGTATTCGTGACTTCGGCCATGACAAACTGCCGGTCTACGGTATTGGTAAGGATAAATCGCAAGAACATTGGGTCAGCGTGCTGCGCCAGTTGATTCATCTGGGTTTGCTGAACCAGAACATTACGATGCATTCTGCCGTACAGCTTACCGAATCTGCGCGTCCGGTATTGCGGGGAGAAGTGCCGCTGCAACTGGCCGTGCCGCGTGTGATTAACCTGAAACCCCGCACGAATCAAAAATCTTATGGCGGAAATTACGACCGTAAGCTGTTTGCCAAATTGCGCAAACTGCGTAAATCCATCGCGGATGAGGACAATATTCCGCCTTATGTGGTGTTCAGCGATGCCACGCTGCTAGAGATGTCGGAATTGATGCCGATCACGGCGGGTGAGTTGCTGAATATCAACGGGGTCGGTCACCGCAAACTTGAACGTTTCGGTGCGCCTTTCATGAACATGATTCGCGATCATGTTGATAATGATGACGAGTAACGCTCGCCTTATCTGATTGCATTTAAAAAAAGGAAAACCAACATGCTGATGCTATTTCTGACGGTGGCGCTGGTGCATTTCATTGCGCTGATGAGCCCGGGGCCGGATTTCTTTTTCGTTTCACAAACTGCGGCTAGCCGTTCGCGCCGCGAAGCGATGATGGGCGTGTTGGGCATTTCTCTGGGCGTGGTGGTCTGGGCGGCTATCGCGCTGCTGGGGCTGCACCTGCTGCTGCAAAAAATGGCCTGGTTACATACTGCTATTACCGTCGGCGGTGGTCTGTATCTGTGCTGGATGGGCTGGCAGATGCTGTGCTCGGCACGGCGTAAAGCACAGTTGGAAACCACGCAGGAAACGGCGGTGGTATTGCCGCAGCGTGGCAAAACCTTTATGCGTGGGCTGCTGACGAATCTGGCTAACCCAAAGGCGCTGATCTATTTCGGCAGCGTGTTTTCGCTGTTTGTTGGCGACAGCGTCGGCAGCGGTGCGCGTTGGGGGCTGTTTGCGCTGATATCGATTGAAACGCTGATCTGGTTCAGTCTGGTTGCGATGGTTTTCGCCCTACCTACCATACGCCGTGGCTATCAGCGTCTGGCTAAATGGGTGGATGGCGTAGCGGGCGTGTTGTTTACCGGTTTTGGCCTACACCTGATTTTCTCTCGCTAGCCGTTCTTCCTGAGCGTTCCCGCAGGAGAAACAACAGCGCGCCGTGATTCGATACGGCGCGTTGCCTTCATCAGGCCTTTCTCGCTGTGGCGAGTAATGCGCCGACTAGCACGAACAGCGATCCAAATATCCGGTTGAGTGTTTTCATCTGCCGTGGGCCTTTCAGCCACCCGGCGATACGTGTGGCCAGCGTGGCGTAACCAATCATCACGATAACATCGACCACGACGGTGGTGATACCCAACACCAGGTACTGTGCGGCCTGCGGTTGATGGGGGATAATGAACTGCGGAAACAGCGCTGCCAGAAACACAATGCTTTTCGGGTTGGTTAGATTGACCAATATCGCACGTTTAAACAACTTACGGCGCGGCATGGCGCTGGCAAGCGCCTGAAGGTCGAGTGCGCCAGCGGCGCGCCACTGCTGAATACCTAGCCAGATCAGATAAGCTGCGCCCAGCCATTTCAATACATCGAAAGCCAGCACGGACTGGTTAAGCAATGCGCCTAATCCGATGCCGACCAGCACGATATGGATAGCCAGCCCGACCTGCAAGCCACAGATGGAGGCCGCTGCACCGCGATAGCCGTGGCTGATGCCGGTGCTCATGGTATTGATGGCACCCGAACCGGGGGAGAGACTGAGAATAAGCGTTGTGAGTAAGTAGGTTAACCACCAATCCAATGTCATGAAATACTGCTCCTGAACCACGTTCTGTATTACGAGAGTCTGTCTGTTTTTTATGTCACAATACGCTCGTGCTCTACTGCTTGTCATGTTCTTCCGCTAGCTTTGTTTTCCCTGCGTCACCGGAGAGGTGTGATGATTCAACGCCCCAATACGTTGTTTACGTCGGAACCGTTAACGCCTGAATCGTTAATGACCAGTCTGCTGACGCGAGAAGCGCAGTTTGCCGCTTTTTCTACCGGAGAATTACTGGATTTCTGGCGTCAGCGCGAAGAAGGCGAATTCTCAGGCGTGGATGCTGTGCCAATCCGGTTTGTCCGTTTTACTGCACCCCAGCATGACAAGATCGTTGTTGTCTTTTCAGGCCGTATCGAAAGCTATGTCAAATATAGCGAAGTGGCTTACGATCTCTTTCATCACGGCTATGATGTGCTCATTATGGATCACCGTGGGCAAGGGCGATCTGGACGGATGTTGCAAGACGGCCACCGTGGACACGTGCTGCGCTTCAGTGATTATGTCGATGATGCCGAAACACTGTGTCAGCAACATCTTGATGTTAAGCGATATACCCGGCGGTTTGCGCTAGCGCATTCCATGGGCGGAGCGATTTTGGCACAGCTTCTGGCTCGCCAACCTGCGATATTTGATGCGGCGGCACTGTGTGCACCGATGTTTGGCATTCGTTTACCGCTTCCTCATTGTGTGGCCGGATGGATTGTTGATTGGGCGGAGCGCCGCCCGGCGATACGTGATTATTACGCTATCGGCACCGGGCAGTGGCGTCCTTTACCTTATCGGATGAATGTGCTGACGCATAGCCGTGAGCGTTACCAGCGCAGCATCCGCTTTTATGCGGATTCACCGGATTTGCGCGTAGGCGGGCCGACTTACCATTGGGTGCGCGAGGCACTACAGGCGGGAAAACAGTTGCTGGCACAGGCTAGCGCCATCACCACGCCGCTTCTGCTATTGCAGGCGCAGGAAGATCGCGTGGTCGATAACCGTAGTCAGAATGCGTTCTGTCAGGCACTGGTGCAGAATGGAAACGCCAATTCTGACGGCGTTTTACAGGTTATCTGCGGTGCGCGGCATGAAATTCTCTTTGAAACGGATAACCTCCGCGCTCAGGCACTTGCGCTGATCTTTTCGCACTTTGCGCGTTATCATTAATTTTTGCGGCGTATGCCGCCAATACACCAGAAGTGAGATCTCATCGTTATGTACCATGTCGTTGCGTCCGATTTAGATGGCACACTGCTGTCACCTGACCACTCGCTGTCCCCGTATGCGAAAGAAACCCTCAGGCTGCTGACGGAGAAAGGGATTCACTTTGTGTTCGCTACCGGAAGGCATCACATGGATGTCGCGCAGATCCGCGATAATCTCGGTATCAGCGCGTTTATGATTACCTCGAATGGCGCGCGCGTGCACAACTCGCAGGGTGAGCTGATTTTCAGCCACAATCTGGATCAGGATATTGCCCGCGACCTTTACAGCGTCGTACATAATAACCCCGATATGCTGACGCACGTTTACCGCGATGATGAGTGGTTTATGAACCGTCCGCGTGCGGAAGAAGAGCGATTCTTCAAAGAATCGATCTTTAAATACAAGCTGTTTGAACCTGCACTACTTGAGACTGATGGCGTCAGCAAAGTGTTCTTTACCTGCGATTCCCATGAACAGCTGCTGCCGTTGGAAGAAGCGATCAACGCGCGCTGGGGCGATCGCGTCAACGTAAGCTTCTCGACGCTCACCTGTCTGGAAGTGATGGCGGGCGGCGTGTCTAAAGGCCACGCGCTGGAGCAGGTGGCGAAGATTATCGGCTTCTCGCTCAAAGAGTGTGTCGCGTTTGGCGATGGTATGAACGACTACGAAATGTTGTCGATGGCGGGTAAAGGCTGCGTGATGCAGAACGCGCATCAGCGCCTGAAAGATTTACTGCCAGATCGTGAGGTGATTGGCTCTAACGCGGACAGCGCGGTGCCGAATTACCTGCGGGAATTGTTTCTGAAGTAAGTCGTATATTCTTGATCCGATGTCCCATCGGGCATGCGGTGCCCGATGGGAAAGCTGAACTTCAGCGCGGTTTTTTCAGGAAATCGACCGCTTTGTCGGGAAAATCGGTGAACAGGCCGTCAACGTCTGCCTGACGATAGAGAATATCGTAGAGCCGATCGATATCGTTGGCGTACGCCGGTAGCCGGTCTGCCCTTGCCGTAAACGGGTGTACCTGAAGTTTATGCTGGTGGGCTTCCTTCACCATGCCAGTAAAGATGATGTGGTCAGGCGTCGCCCCTTTCTGGACGAGCATGTGGTAGTCTGGGCCGATGCCATCGACATAGGTCGCAATCTGTTTCATTGCACCGGGCTGCTGCATCCAGTCGTAGTTGTAATTCACCCACGTTCCATCGGCCTGTTTCTCGTAGGTTTCATGCCAGTTGGTATAGGCGATCAGTTGAATCAGGTTCAGATCCATCTTCATTTGCGGCTGCAATTCGGTTTTGATGCGTTTTAACTCTGCAACATCAAACGATTGCAGAAAGACCTTATCGCTTTTCTTCGTATAGCCATATTGCTTCAGCACGGCCAGCGTTTCGCGGGCAATGTCTTTCCCTTCCTGATGGTGAAACCATGGCGCTTTGATTTCGGGGTAGAGGCCGATGTTCTTGCCAGTTGAGTGATTCAGACCCTGAATGAATTCAATTTCTTCCTGAAAGGTATGAATACGGAAATCGGATTTCCACATCGGAAAGCGGTTCGGGTAGCTCTGTACCTGCTTGCCGTCTTTGATGTCGAATCCTTCGGTGAATTTCAGCGACCTGATCTCTTGTAGAGTGAAGTCGATAGCGTAAAAACGTCCATCGTTACGGGCGCGTTGCGGAAAACGTTCTGCCACATCGGTAACGCGATCCAGATAATGGTCATGCAGGACAATGAGCGCGTTATCTTTGGTGAGCACCAGATCCTGCTCCAGATAATCGGCACCCTGCGCGTAGGCCATCGCTTTCGCCGGAAGCGTATGCTCAGGTAAATAGCCGCTGGCACCACGATGGGCAATGACGATTTTATCGGTTGATGAAGCGGAAGTGCCAGCGTGACTAACAGCACTAAAGGAAACGGAGAGCGCGAGGGCGGAGAGTAGGGATGTTACGGTAACGTTCATGCGATCAAACCTCTTTCTGTTGAGAGAAAGGCGGCGTCATCAGGACGCCGCCAGAGGGATGCTTACAAGAGCGGGTTAAGCGCGGTTGGCTAACTCGGCTTTATGCTTTTTCTCATTCAGCATAACAACAATTAGCAGAAGTACCGCCATAATGCTGCCGCCGATCATCACCATGAAGCCGCCGTCCCAACCGAAGAAGTCAACGGTATAGCCAACGATGGCGCTGGCGGCAACGGAGCCACCGAGGTAGCCAAACAGGCCGGTGAAACCCGCTGCGGTGCCGGCTGCTTTCTTCGGTGCCAATTCCAGCGCGTGCAGGCCAATCAGCATAACCGGTCCGTAAATCAGGAAGCCGATGATGATCATACACGCCATGTCCACACCCGGATTACCGGCTGGGTTCATCCAGTAAACGATGGTCGCTATCGTGACGAGTGCCATAAAGAACACGCCTGTTGCACCACGGTTGCCTTTGAAGACCTTATCAGACATCCAGCCGCACAGCAGCGTGCCCGGAATACCCGCGTATTCGTACAGGAAGTAAGCCCAAGAGGATTTATCCAGCGCGAAGTGCTTCACTTCCTTCAGGTAAGTTGGTGACCAGTCGAGGATGCCGTAACGCAGCAGGTAAACGAAGACGTTGGCAATAGCGATGTACCACAGCAGTTTGTTCGGGAAAACGTACTGCATGAAAATCTGCTTAGCCGTCAGTTCTTCTTCATCTTTTTCATTGTAATCAACCGGATAGTCGTTTTTGTACTCTTCGACTGGTGGTAGACCACAGGATTGCGGGGTATCACGCATTAAGGCAAATGCGATGAGTGCCACCAGAATCGCGGCGAAGGCTGGCATGTAGAGTGCGGCTTTCCAGTCGTTAAACCAGGCCATACCCAGCAGGAACAGCAGAGGTGGAAGCCCGCCGCCGACGTTGTGAGCACAGTTCCATACTGACACAATGCCGCCACGTTCTTTCTGCGACCACCAGTGAACCATGGTGCGCCCGCACGGTGGCCAGCCCATTCCCTGGAACCAGCCGCACAGGAACAGCAGGACGAACATAACCGCGATGCTTGATGTTGCCCACGGCACGAAGCCCATGAACAGCATCACGGCGGCCGCCAGAATCAGACCGGCAGGCAGGAAAACTCGTGGGTTGGAACGGTCAGATACCGAACCCATGATGAATTTGGAAAAGCCGTAGGCGATGGAGATACCGGACAACGCAAAGCCAAGATCGCCGCGCGAGAAGCCCTGCTCAATCAGGTAAGGCATTGCCAGGGTGAAATTTTTACGTACCAGATAGTAGGCGGCGTAGCCAAAAAAGATCCCCATGAAAATCTGCCAGCGTAGGCGGCGATAGAGGGGATCGACACGATCCTGCGACACGCGTGGCTGGTGGGCTGCGGGCCTAAAAATACTCAGCATAGATATCTCCAATGCGAAAAAAAACGATAGCTTTTTTGTTCTATTACGAACGTTATTGTAAGGGGATAGCGTGCAAATGAGTGTGATTCATGACGCTAATGTTACACTTTTATGAAACTGTGACGATTTTTGCGCTCATGTTAACAGAATCGGAAAATTACACAGTGTGGTTTTAGTGATGTAAATCACACTTATTGTTTTTAAACTCTCATTTATTTTCGTTTAGTGTTCGTTTTTGCTCTTTATCAAACATTAACCCTCCTTTTTGTGTCCCAATAGCAACATATATACCCTCTATATCCTCCGCCTGGAGCGAGAATATGATGCAAAACACTGGGAACTGGCGTGAAACTGACGTGGTTGTCATCGGCGGTGGTGCGACGGGGGCGGGTACGGCACGGGATTGTGCCCTGCGTGGACTGCGCTGCCTGTTGCTTGAACGCTATGATATTGCGACCGGTGCGACCGGGCGTAATCATGGTTTATTACACAGCGGTGCCCGCTATGCGGTAACCGATGGCGAATCTGCCCGCGAATGTATTGAAGAGAACCAGATTCTCCGGCGGATCGCTCGCCATTGCATTGAACCTACCGATGGCCTGTTTATCACCTTGCCGGAAGATGACCTCGGCTGGCAGACGCAATTCATTACCGCTTGCCAGCAGGCGGGGATTCGCGCACAGGCGATAGACCCGCAGGAAGCGCTTAGGCTTGAGCCGGCGGCAAACCCTACATTGATTGGCGCGGTTCGCGTGCCAGATGGCTCTGTCGATCCTTTTCGCCTGACGGCGGCCAACATGATTGATGCCTGCGAGCATGGCGCGGAAGTCCTAACCTATCATGAAGTTATCGGGCTGATTCGTCAGGGCGATCGAATTACCGGTGTGCGCGTTTTCGACCACAAAAAAGGTGTAGAAACAGAAATCTATGCGCAGGTGGTGGTTAATGCTGGCGGTATTTGGGGACAACACATTGCGGAATATGCCGATCTGCGTGTGCGCATGTTCCCGGCAAAAGGCGCGCTGTTGATTCTTGGGCACCGTATCAACAACATGGTGATCAACCGTTGCCGTAAACCGGCGGATGCCGACATTCTGGTGCCGGGCGATACGATTTCGCTGATTGGCACCACCTCAACCCACATCGACTACGATCAGATCGACAATATGCTGGTGACGCCTGCCGAGGTGGAAACGCTGATACGGGAAGGCTCGATGTTGGCGCCGTCGCTGGCAAGCACGAGAATTCTACGCGCCTATGCAGGCGTGCGCCCGCTGGTTGCCAACGATAGTGACCCTAGCGGGCGTAGCGTGAGCCGCGGCATTGTGCTGCTTGACCATGCCAGCCGTGACGGGCTGGAAGGGTTTATTACTATCACCGGCGGCAAACTGATGACCTATCGCCTGATGGCGGAATGGGTGACGGACGCTATCTGTAAAAAGCTGGATCATGACGTCGCGTGTTCGACGGCGCAGACGCCGCTGCCCGGCTCAGAATCGCTGGAAGAGGTGAGAACAGCCCCCCACGCCCTGTCAGCTTACCCTGCGGCAAAACCGCTCTCTGCGCCACTGCGCGGTTCGGCGATCTATCGCCACGGTAAGCGTGCCGGGCGAATGCTGTCCGGTGAACGTTTGGATCGCAGTCTGGTGTGTGAATGTGAAGCCGTGACGGCAGGGGAAGTGCGCTACGCCGTGGAATCGTTGCAGGTGAATAACTTGATTGATTTGCGTCGGCGTACTCGTGTTGGCATGGGCACCTGTCAGGGTGAGCTGTGCGCCTGTCGCGCGGCAGGTTTGTTATGCCGCCTAGGAACCGCGACGCCAGAGCAGTCGCTTACGCAGCTCAGCCAGTTTTTGAACGAACGTTGGAAAGGCATTCGCCCCGTCGCATGGGGCAATGCGCTACGCGAAAGCGAGTTTACCAGTTGGATTTATCAGGGACTGTGCGGCCTGACGGCCAGCGACAGTCAGGAGGATCGTCATGCGCTATGACGTTGTGATTATCGGCGGCGGGTTGGCGGGGCTGACCTGTGGCATCCGCCTGGCGGAGCAGGGAAAACGCTGCGCAATTGTTAGCGCTGGGCAGAATGCGCTGCATTTTTCTTCCGGTGCGCTGGATTTACTTTCCCATCTTCCTGACGGGCAGCCCGTTAGCCAGCCGCTTGAGGCACTGGGTGCGCTAGCGAGTCAGGCTCCTCATCACCCTTATTCTCGTATGGGGGCGGCCGCGATTGCCGCACTGTTGCCACAGGTCGAGGCGTTGCTGGAACGCAGCACTATCTCCCTGTTGGGCAACCATCAGCAGAACCACTGGCGTATGACGCCGTTAGGTAAGTTTCGTGCATGCTGGCTAAGCCCGGTTGATGGCGTAATGCGTGGTCTGCCGGATTCCCGTTTTGGCGACAACCCGCTGATTGCCGGTATTGAAGGCTTTCTGGATTTTCAGTCTCGTATTGTGGCCGGCACGCTTCAGACGCAGGGTATTGCGGCGCGCAGCGATGAGCTCAAGCTGCCCGTGTTGGATCGGTTACGTCAAAACCCCAGCGAATTCCGTGCGGTAAACATCGCCCGTGTGCTGGATCGACCAGAAAATCGTGCGGCGCTGGTGGACGAACTGTCGCTTCTGGCCAACGGTAACGATGCCATCATCATGCCTGCCTGTCTGGGATTGGATAGCCCCGAGATCGTGCATGAACTCGCTGATGCGTTAGGTAAACCGGTGCTGCTGCTGCCAACCTTACCGCCGTCAGTACTCGGGTTACGTTTGCATCAGGCGCTGTCGCAGCGTTTTCGCCAACTGGGTGGCATGGTGATGCCGGGCGATCGCGCGGTGCGTGCATCGCTGTCTTCGCAGGAGATTGCCGTTCACAGCCACCATCACCGTGATATCCCGCTACGGGCGAAGTACGCGGTGCTGGCGAGCGGTAGCTTCTTCAGCAACGGGCTGGTGACGCAGTTCGATCGGGTGACTGAGCCGGTCTTTGGGCTGGACGTTCGGTTTGCAGAGCAGCGTGAGGGCTGGAGCCAGCAGGATGTGTTTGCGCCACAGCCTTATATGCAATTTGGTGTGATTGTCGATGAACATCTGCATCCGCGTATCGGGGGAGAAACGGTCAACAATCTGTATGCGATTGGTGCGGTGCTGGAAGGGTTCGACCCTATTGTACAGGGATGCGGAGCGGGGGTTTCCTTGCTCAGTGCGCTTCATGTTGCCGAACAGATTTTGAAGGAGGGCAACCCATGAGCCTGCTTAGCGATAACAGTTTTGAAGATTGCATCAAGTGTACGGTCTGTACCACGTACTGTCCGGTTTCGCGTGTGAACCCGCTTTACCCTGGCCCGAAACAGGCTGGGCCAGACGGTGAACGTCTGCGGCGTAAAGATCCGGCGCTGTACGATGATGCGCTGAAATACTGTACTAACTGCAAACGCTGTGAAGTCGCCTGCCCGTCGGATGTCAAAATTGGCGACATCATTCAGCGTGCGAAAGCGACGCACAGCAGTCACAAGCCGACATTGCGTGACGCGATTCTGAGTCATACCGACTTTATGGGGTCGATTGCCACACCGTTTGCACCGCTGATTAATACGGCTACCAGCCTGAAACCTGTGCGGCAACTGCTGGATAAAGCGTTGAAAATCGACCATCGTCGCCAACTGCCAAAATATTCGTTTGGCACCTTCCGGCACTGGTATCGCCAGCAGGCGGCAAAGCAGAAGGCTTATGATGAACAGATCGCTTATTTCCACGGCTGCTATGTGAACTACAACCATCCACAGTTGGGTAAAGATCTGGTTCAGGTCTTTAACGCGATGGGCATTGGCGTTCAGTTGCTGAATAAAGAGAAATGCTGCGGAGTGCCGCTGATCGCCAATGGTTTTCACGACAAGGCTAGAAAACAAGCGCATGCGAATATCACATCACTGGATGAGGCGATCAATCAGAAATCCCTGCCAGTGGTCGCGACGTCATCTAGCTGTACGTTCACGCTGCGGGATGAATACCCGCACCTGCTGGGTGTGGATAACAGCCACGTGCGTGATGGTGTCGAATTGGTGACGCGTCAGCTTTATCGCCTGTTGGAAGAAGAAGGGCGAACGCTGCCGCTGCGTAAATTGCCGCTGCGGGTGGCGTATCACACGCCCTGCCATCTGGAACGTATGGGCTGGACGGCGTATACCTTAGCGCTGCTGCAACGCATTCCTGGTCTTGAACTGGTGATGCTGGATTCCCAGTGCTGCGGTATTGCAGGTACCTACGGTTTTAAAAAAGAGAATTACGCGACCTCGCAAGGTATTGGCGCTCCGCTGTTTCAGCAGATTGAAGAGAGCGGCGTCGATATCGTGGTGACAGACTGCGAAACTTGTAAATGGCAGATTGAGATGTCGACCAGCAAACGGTGTGAACATCCGATCACACTGCTGGCGAGGTCGTTAGCACAGCCAGAGTAACAAACAGCAGGGGAGAAAAACGGGCTGTTCCTCAGCCCGTATTGAGAATAAGAATTTATCGCAAAAAGCACTTTACAACTGCGAATGATAATGATTATTATTGCTGTGCGTTCCGGGGAACGGTGTCATATGCCTGTGTTAGTGGTGTTGATGACGAGCCGGTTTCCCTGTGAAGGCACGACATTGCTCACATTGCTTCCAGTATTATTTAGCCAGCTCGGGTGCTGGCTTTTTTTTTGCCATACTTTTTTGATTATCAATAGAAATGAGCCACGACCTCACTATCCATAAACGATAATCTCTAAAATTACCCTGCCGTAAGATAATTAGCTTGAAGCATTAGCCGTGATGACAGGCGGTAGCCAGCTACGATAGCCAAAGGCACGGCGACCGAACACAATCAGCGCAATCCCGAATATCAGTGCTGCAACCAAAATTATGGCGATAATTTGCAGAGGCATGAAGCTACCTGAGAGCAGTGACACGATTGCACCGCTGGCTGGCACTGAGCACATATTCATCAAGCCAATCAGTCCCATGGTTTTGCCTAAGTGTTCTTTAGGTATGACTTGGCTGCGCAGTGTACGTAGGTAAACACTGAAAGATCCGTCAAACGCCATCAGTACCGCATAACCGATTAGATACATCGTGTAATCGATGGACAGAGACATCACTGCTCCTGCCAAGATCATGGCACAAAATGATAAGGTACCCAGCGATGACAGGCCAAAGCGACGGGCAAATCGCGGTACGAAGAAAAACGTAATAATCGTTACTACGGCGGCAGTGGTCTGTAATACGCCGAAGTAACGATCCGATAGATTAAACTCCTGAAGAATCACAGCAGCACTCACTACCAGAGCTGAGCCGTACACTAAATTCACTACCCACGTTAGCGCACAAAGGTGCAACAGGATTTTATTTTGCTTCAGTACCGTTAGTGCCGTGCGGTTAGATTCTATAAGCGTACCCAATCCCATTTTTTCCGTGACATCTAGATCGTGTGTTTCCAGAAAGAGATAGTTGATGGCGGAAATGGCAAAAAGTACCGCAGCCACGAGCAGAATACTGTTAATGCCACCGTAAGCTGAAATGATGACGGCGATTGCTGGACCTAACACCATGGTTATCTGATCGACGCCTTGTAGCATGGTATGGGCTTTAGGCAACGCGTCGGACGAGATATGACGTGGTAGTAGGGCATCAGTGGCAACAAAGTTAAGCACATAGGCCACCGATAGCAGAGCCATCATTGTGGCTAGGGCTGGAAACGTGGCTTGTGGGTACAGGTAGAGAGCGACAAAAGTCACTATCATCAACACTGCACGAACCGCATCGACATTAAAGAAGATGAAACGGGGCTTAATACGGTCGGCCATAAAACCAGACAGTGGGAAAAAGATGATGCGCGGTAGCCACTCAATGACAAAAGCCAGAGATGCAAACGTGAGTGAGCCAGTGGCTTTTAGAATCGCGAGCGGAACGGCAAACAGCAGAAACTGATCGCACAGTGCACCTACAAAACGGGAAAAGACGAAACGTTTTAAACCAAAGTTGTCGCCGTTCATAAAATTCCTCAATCCTGATCCAAGAGTCGCTGGGTAGCGGCTCAGTTCTCATCAGACGTGACGTAGGGTAAAAAGTGAGCTCGCGTATTCATCTGCCGTCTTTAGATGTTCATTGAAGCCTTCTTCCGGCTCACGGTTAGGCCAAAAGAATTCCACCGAACCCTCGCGCGTTTTCCATGACTCCAGATTTTTCGATACATCCAGCGGTTTTGCGGTTATCTGCATATTGACGATGTGATCCGGCAGACTGGTAGGGAGTGTTACTTTCTCGATCACACCAAGCGGAGCTTTGATAAAGGCCACAGCGCTTAGACCTCTCGGCAGCAAGGTGTCTGGCAGCGGTTTCAGTGCGTTCAAGTGGCTAAGTATGTGAAGTTCATATGGATTAATACCATAACTACGTTCAACCAGATCCATAATGGTGTCGCCGCCGGTACGGGCACCTACCTCAATGATTTTGATTTCGCCCGCAGGCGTTATTCGTGCCTCAAAGTGTGCGACACCGTAATGGACACCAAGTGCATGGCAGGCTCGTTCGGCGATATCGCGTAGTTGGGTATTGTCGGAATGTACCGAGGGTACGGTATGGCCGATCTCCACGAAATGCGGCTCATTACCCAGGTATTTGTCGGTGACTGCAATGGCACGATGGTAATCTCCCTGATTAATCACCTCGACACTCACCTCTTGTCTGGCCGTAACATACTCTTCTACCTGAAAGAGATCTTCCGGCGCGTGGGATTCACCATTCAACGAAATAACATCGGCCACGCTGCGGGAAAAACTCGGCTCAATTTCCTCTTCACACGTAATTTTTAACACACCCAGACTGCCAGCCATTTCACGTGGTTTGATCACGACTGGCAGGCCAATCTCTCTAATGTGATCTTTGAGTTCCTCTAACGTACTGAAAGCAGCGAAGCGTGGCACCGGTAGTCCAGCATCTTTCAACAATTGCTTCATTACAAATTTGTCGCGGCAGTTATGAATAGTTTGACGGCTGTTGCCTGCCAAACCGTAGTGTTCGGTTACCAGACTTGCGGCGCGGACGGTGAAGTCATTCATTGGGATGACTGCTGCTGGAGTGCTCCCCGTTTTCTGTTCATAGGTTTTTACTGCTTCTAATACGGCTTGCTCATCGGCCACATCACCCGATAAGTAACCATCGAAAAACTTGATTGTGGGCGTGGTGCGGTTTTTGGCCATGGTGAGTACACGCATACCGCTGGAGGCTCTGAGTGCTCCTGCCAGCACGCGTTCACGAAGCGCAAATTCGCCTCCTAAAATTAAGAGGTAACGATTTTCCATATACTTTCTCCCAAATTATATTCGAGCCCCCAACGTGGCTCACAACATTAAAGGTCTTTGCCAAGCGTCCAGCCGCCATCAATCACCAGCGTAGAACCGGTGACAAAACGCGCCTGGGGCGAGGTGAGATAGAGTGCGGCATCAGCGATGTCACGCGTCTCCCCGAAAACCGGTAAAAACTGCCCACGTTGGATTTTTTCCAACTGTGTGGCGTTGTGGTAATAAGCTTCTGTGAGTGGCGTACGGATCACGCCGGGTGCAATGGCATTCACCCTTATATGGTGTTTGCCGTACTCTAGAGCTAGCTGTTTAGTCAGACCGATGACCGCATGTTTACGGGAGTGACGGCATGAAGCTTGTCGTGATTGACCACCAAAGTGTCGAAAAGCTGTTCGAGACGCAGTACCCGTTCGATACCGCGTGGGTGACTGGCAATCAAGCTGTCACCACCCAACATATTGGAAGAGACATTAATCAAATGGACAAAAACGATATCTTCATCGTCTTTGTGTAGCCACACTGGGGAACTGTATGCTGGGGTATCCCTTTAAACCCTAAACTGACGCCAACATTCAGAACATTATGCTGTTGAATACGTTTAATTATCGATTGTTCATACATAGGGAACCTATCAGAAAAGGTTAATAATAGTCATATTTTCGACATGTAAGCCTCTGTTGAACATCATACGGTTCGGTGATAATTTGAATAGATAGTTGAAAAGCAAAAGAGTTATGCGTGAAGAACATCAATGAGCTAACTGAAGTTTTACCGAGCTTAATGCTTTTTGTTCAAGTTGTTGAAAAAGGTGGGTTTTCATCTGCCGCTCGAGCGCTTTCTATGACTCCTTCTTCTGCCAGTCGCATGATTGACCGGCTGGAGAAACGCCTCAATCTGATTTTATTTACTCGTACCACTCGTTCGCTCTCGGTTACAGAAGCTGGGCAGGAAATATATCATCAAGCGTTAACTGTTCTTGCTGCCACCAGCTCACTTTTCTCACAGGCAGACAGTTATAGTGACAAACCTAAAGGCGTGCTGCGTATTACCGCTCCAATTACATTGGGGAAAATTCTGCTTACTCCGTTTCTTCCTGGTTTTCTACGCGACTATTCAGAGATTAATATCGAGTTGAACCTCACTGATCAGATAGAAAATCTGATGAATGGCTCCTATGATCTTGCGCTACGTGTGACGGATACGCCCCCGGCCAACATGGTCGCACGCGCACTGATGCCTATTGATTATGTATTAGTCTGCGCGCGGGAATACGAACAGCCCCTGCCACAGACGCCAAGCTTCCTGAGCCAGCACAATATTTTCTTTCCTAACGATTCACAGTTTCGCGGCGAGTGGTGCTTCTGGCGACATGATCAAATGGAAAGCGTGCTGCTTACCCCAAGGTTGATGATCAATAACAGTGATGCGATGATTGATGCGATATTACAGGGGGTGGGTATAGCACTGATTCCAACGTTTATCGCAAATAGTTATTTGCTTAACGGCCGCTTGAAACGCGTGCTGTCAGACTGGCGTATTGAGAATCCCATGCCAATGACGACCTACGCCATTACATTACCAAACCGTTTGTTGCCGCTGAAAACGCGTGTGTTTATTGACGATTTTATGGCGTGGTTGAAAACGAAATAACTAAGAGACGGGGATGTTCATGAGATGCCCCGGCAGCTCTCTATCCCGTTCTGATTTTTCGAACAGAGCGGTGAGTTTTTTGCGCTATCTTATTTACCACTGCCCGTTACACTTTCCTTATCAGAAACGCAGGAGGAAAGAACATGATCTATTTACGTCAAGCGCAAGATCGCGGACATGCTAACCATGGCTGGCTCGACAGTTGGCATACATTCTCATTCGCCGATTATTACGATCCTGATTTCATGGGGTTCTCAGCACTGCGCGTGATTAACGAAGACGTTATCGAAGGCGGTCAGGGCTTCGGCACACATCCGCATAAAGATATGGAAATTCTCACCTATGTGTTGTCCGGTGCGGTTGAACATCAGGACAGCATGGGAAATAAAGAGCAGGTGCCAGCGGGCGAATTCCAGATTATGAGCGCGGGAACGGGCATTCGTCACTCTGAATACAATGCCAGTAAGGATGCACCGCTGCACCTGTATCAGATCTGGATTATCCCAGAAAAAACCGGGCTAACGCCGCGCTACGAGCAGAAACGCTTTGATGTGCAGCAAGGGCGTCAACTGGTGCTCTCCCCGGATGCACGTGAAGGCTCGCTGAAGGTCTTTCAGGATATGACGCTGTGGCGTTGGGCGCTGAAAGCGCAGGAACAATCGGTGTATCAGATCCAGGCCGATCGTCGCGTTTGGGTTCAAGTGGTGCGCGGCAGTGTAGAGATTAACGGCCAGAAAGCGGAAACCAGCGATGCATTTGCGATCTGGGATGAAACGGCGATTTCCGTGCACGCCAGCGCAGACAGCGAAATTCTGCTGTTTGATTTGCCGCCGGTATAACGATTCACGGTCTTTACCAGACCGTCTTGTGCCGGCTCATCCTTTGAAGTGTGAATAGATTCACTGTTTTTAAGATGCAGTTAATCTATTGATGAATACCTATTTCGGCTCTGTCTTAGGATTGTTACTGTTCAAGCAGGCAAAACCTAAACGTCCCAACTGGCAGCATCGTACCCTATACGATGGCTACTGGCTGGTGTGTTTAGGTTTTTTTATGCCTGTTAATTGATGCGCTTTGCATACAGTCCTTAACGCTGTCGTTCTGAATGTAGCGAACTATTTTTCGGTATTCATTACTTCTGACTCATGGATGGTGATATGAACAAAGCATTATTGTCGTTGTGTCTTCTATGCAGTGCGCTGCCAGTGAGTGCGACGACAGAACAACCTGAATTAACCTACCGCTGGAGCAAATTGATTCATCAGGATGGGTTGACCTTCCGTGACCTGAACCATGATGGAAAACTGGCACCGTATGAGGACTGGCGTTTAACTGCGGAGGTGAGAGCCCGTGATTTACTGGCCAGAATGACGCTGGATGAGAAGGCTGGCATGATGATGCATGGCTCCGCACCGTCTATTGGGGATGCCATCGGCCGTGGTGCAATCTACGATCTGGCCGCTAACCGCAGACTGATTGTGGATAAAAAGGTCAACAGCCTTATTACGCGGTTGGATAAGGCTACACCAGAAGAATTTGCTCGCCAGAATAATTTGCTGCAAGAAATCGCCGAATCGTCCCGCCTGGGGATTCCGTTAACCCTCAGCGCCGATCCGCGCAGTGTCTATACCTATTCAGTGAATGCGACCCCAACTGTTGATGGTTTCTCCAAATGGCCGACGCCCCCCGGTATCGCCGCAATGGGTAGTGAAGCGTTTGCTCGTCATTATGCTGATATCATCCGTCAGGAATACCGTTCGGTGGGGATCACTCAGGCATTGTCACCTATCGCTGATTTAGTGACAGAACCGCGCTGGTCACGTATTGATGGCACGTTTGGTGATAATAGTGAGCTGGTCAAACGCATGGTGCGGGGCTACATCACGGGCATGCAAAATGGGGCGGGCGGGTTAAACCGGCAGAGCGTGAGTTCAGTCGTGAAACATTGGGTTGGATACGGCGCGTCGGATAACGGTTTTGATGGCCACCACTACTATGGCCGTTTTGCCTCTTTCGGCGATAGCGACGCTCTGGAAACGCATGTTTACCCGTTTACCGGCGCGTTTGAAGCGAATGTCGCGGGGGTGATGCCTACCTATCCGATTCTGAAAGATGCGGTCTATAAAGGTCAGCCGATTGAGCAGGTGGGCGTCGGCTTTAACCGTTTCTTACTACAGGATGTGCTGCGTGGTGAGTATGGTTTTCGTGGTGTCGTGATCAGCGATTGGCTCATTACGAAAGACTGCGTCGGAACCTGTATTACCGGATATCCAGAAAATGAGAAACCCGGTATTGATATTGGCATTCCTTGGGGCGTTGAGCATTTATCTCAAGCTGAGCGCTTTGTTAAAGCGATCGACGCGGGTATTGATCAATTTGGTGGGGTAGATGACTCTTCCATCATTGTGCAAGCGGTGCAGCAAGGCAAGATTTCGCCGCAGCGCGTTGACCAATCGGTCTTGCGTATTTTGGAACAAAAATTCCAGCTCGGTCAATTCGAGGTACCGTTTGTCGATCCAGAAAGGACGCAGCAGGTGTTCCAGCGCCCATCCATCACGGCACAAGCTGAACAGGCGCAATATGACGCGTTAGTGTTGCTGAAAAAACGACAGGGAATTCTGCCGTTGCAGAAGGGGAAGAAAATTTATGTGTGGGGAATGAATCCCGATGTCGTGCGTAATGCTGGCCTGGTTGTTGTTGATCACCCCGTTAAGGCCGATGTGGCGTTGATACGAGCGACGGCACCGTATGAGCAACCGCACAAGAATTTCTTTTTTGGCGCGATGTACCATGAAGGTGCGCTAGATTTCCGTCAAGATAATGAACAGTATCAAGCGATTGTGAATGCGGCTCGCTATGTGCCAACGATCGTGACGGTTTATCTTGATCGCCCGGCTATCTTGACCGCGATTGAAGATAAGGCCAGTGTTCTGGTGGCTAACTTTGGCGTCAGTGATACGATCCTGCTGCGTTCTCTGATGCATGAGCGGCGCTACACTGCCCGTTTGCCGTTTGAATTGCCCTCTTCGATGAAGGCAGTGGAACAGCAACGAGGCGATATACCGCATGATTCGCCCGCACCGCTCTATTTTTCCGGCTTTGGGCTACAGTAAAACGTGTCTCTGGGGGAGCCTCGACGGGCTTTTTTTGCTAGACTTAGGGCACTGTTTTTCAGACGCTTTTAGTCGATGATGAAGAAGAAAAGACCCGTTCTCCAGGATGTTGCCGACCGCGTTGGGATTACCAAAATGACGGTAAGCCGCTATTTACGTAATCCCGCTCAAGTGTCGGTTGCGTTGCAGGCAAAGATCGCCATTGCGTTGGATGAGCTGGGCTACATCCCTAATCTCGCCCCTAACATGCTCGCCAGTTCGACCAGCCGGGCGATTGGCGTGTTGCTGCCATCATTAACCAATCAGGTTTTCGCTGAAGTATTGCGTGGAATTGAACGTACGGCGGAAGCGCACGGTTACCAAACTATGTTGGCGCACTATGGCTATCATCCTGACAGAGAAGAACAGCGCCTGACCTCACTGCTGTCCTATCACATTGACGGGCTTATTCTGGCCGAACGCACCCACACGCCGCGAACGCGCCAGATGCTGGATGTTGCGGGTATTCCGGTGGTGGAATTGATGGATTCTGTGTCGCCTTGTCTGGATATGGCGGTCGGGTTCGATAACGTTGAAGCCGCGCGCCAGATGACGCTGCGTATGGTCGCGCTGGGACATCGTCACATCGTCTATCTCGGCGCGCGACAGGATGAGCGTACGATTATGCGTTGCCGAGGTTACGAACAAGCGATGTTGGAAAGCGATCTCAAAAGTTATTGCGTGATGAGCGAGCGGGCATCTTCCTATTCGCTTGGCGGTGAGCTACTGCGGCAGACGCAGGCGGAATATCCGCAGGTCGATAGCGTATTTTGCACCAATGACGACTTAGCCGTCGGCGCGATGTTCGAATGTCAGCGGCAAGGGCTGCGCGTACCGGAAGACATCGGCGTTGCGGGTTTCCATGGGCATGACATTGGGCAAGCGATGGTGCCGAAGCTGGCTAGCGTACTGACGCCGCGTGAACACATGGGGCGCGTCGGCACCGAGCGTCTGCTGGCCCGCCTGAGAGGCGAGCCTGTGGAGCAGGAAATGGTTGATGTCGGTTTTACCGTGCTGGATGGCGAAAGCCTCTAAGCCGCGACGTTAACCTGCTGCGCGCAGTGCTTCAACGCAACGCTGCACGACGTCTTCCCGCGTGCCGTCGATGTCGACCTTCAGGACATCCGGTTCATCACTGCCTGGTTCTTCCAGTGCATCGAACTGGCTTTTCAGCAGGTCTGTTGGCATAAAGTGTCCCGCTCTGGCTTTGTGACGCTCCAGAACCAGTTCAAAGCTGCCTTTCAAATAGATAAACACCATCTTTTCGTTCCCTTCGCGCAGGCGGTCGCGGTAACGCTTTTTCAGCGCGGAACAGACGATAATGCCCGTTTCATTTTTGTGCGCTAGGCTGTAGGCGACATCGCTGAGCCGCTCGAGCCACGGTGCGCGGTCGTCGTCATTCAACGGCGTACCGCTGGCCATTTTCTGGATATTGGCGCGCGGATGCAGATCGTCGCCATCAATAAATTTTGCCTGAATGGCGCGGCCAAGTTCAGCGCCAACTGAGGATTTTCCACTGCCTGATACGCCCATCAGAATAATGCTTCGACCTGACATAATTTGATCTCTATCTCAAACTGTAAATTAAATGATACTTAATGGTTCCAGACTTTAACATGTTACCCGTATCATGTTACCGGTATCAAATGATGATGTGATACACCTCACAAACAATCAGCCAATCCAGACTGGGTGCCCTAAAGAGATTATTAACGATGACAGAAATAACATCCGCTTATAGCGCCAGTGTGCTATTAACCATCGCCGCAGGTGCGGTTGCACTGTTACTGGTGCTGATTATGCGCTTCCGTGTCCACGCGTTTTTGGCGTTGACGCTGGTGAGCTTGATCACGGCACTGGCGACAAAAACGCCTTTCGAGAAACTTGTTCCTACGTTACTTAGTGGTTTCGGCAGTACGTTGGCATCCGTTGCCCTGCTGGTTGGTCTGGGGGCAATGATTGGCCGCCTGTTGGAAGTCACTGGTGGCGCAAATGTGCTGGCGGATACGCTAATCAATAAATTTGGTGAGAAACGTGCGCCTTTCGCGCTGGGTCTTGCCTCTCTGCTGTTTGGTTTCCCGATCTTTTTCGACGCCGGGCTGATTGTGATGTTGCCGATTATTTTCAGCGTGGCGAAACGCTTTGGCGGTTCAACGCTGACCTATGCGTTCCCCGCTGCGGGTGCCTTTGCCGTAATGCACGCCTTGCTGCCGCCGCACCCCGGCCCGGTTGCTGCCAGTGAATTGCTGGGTGCTAACATTGGTCTGCTGGTGCTGGTGGGCGCTGTGATTGCTTTCCCTACCTGGTATCTGGGCGGTTATCTGTTCGGCCTGTGGGCAGGTAAAAAATTCCATTTGCCATTGCCGTCAACCTTCCTGACTGAAGTCAAAGCGGACGAGCAGCATACGCCGCCTGCGTTCAGCGTGGTGATGTGGGTGCTGTTGCTGCCGCTGATCCTGATTTTCCTCGATACAGGATTGAATACCCTGACGGTGATGGGCGTCATCAGTGGTGATAGCGGTCTGGTACAGTTCCTGCGTATGTTGGGGAAAACGCCGGTTGCGCTGCTGATTACGGTCTTGTTCGCCATGGTTATGTTTAGCGGCCAGCATAGCCGTCGACACCTTGAGAAAATCTGTGAAGGCGCGCTGGGGCCAGTTTGTTCGATTATTTTGGTCACCGGTGCGGGCGGGATGTTCGGTGGTGTTCTGCGTTCCAGTGGTATTGGTGACGCGTTATCCGGTGCGCTGGCGGATACCGGTATGCCGGTGATTGTGGCTGCGTTTGTCGTGTCTGCGGCACTGCGCGTGGCGCAGGGGTCGGCGACGGTGGCATTGACGACCACGGCGGCATTGATGGCACCTGCGGTTGCAGCGACGCCTGGCCTGAGCCAGTTCGATCTTTGCTTTATCGTGGTGGCGATTGCAGGTGGTGCGACCGTGCTGTCGCATGTGAACGACTCAGGCTTCTGGCTGGTTGGCCGTTTCCTCGAAATGGATGAGAAAACAACCCTGAAAACCTGGACGGTGATGGAAACGCTGCTCGGTAGCATCGCGTTCCTGATAGCGTTAGTGGGAAGTATTTTCCTCTAATGTGTTTAACCCCCTCTTACAAGGGAGGGTTTTGACATTAATCCGGCGTAAAAATTATGCAGCGGTGATCATGAGCACCGAGTGAGCGACAGGACGTCGCGAAAGCCAGTGCCGCGTATGGAACGCGTCACTGGCGGCTCGAAGGGTGATCATGAACGCCGATGGCACCGCGTAGCGGCATGATTTAGCCGGAAGCCTGGGTTCGCAGGGCGGCGGCGACTGGGCGCCCTGCGTCGGGCGCGTGCTACGGGGTAGCATGGAAATTGCGGTATTATCGCGCACGAAACCACCTCTTAGTCGGCATAAAATGTGACTAAGACAGAGGGGTAACGACGCCTATAACTTCATATACGCACGTATGCCGTCGAGGAACATTTGCGTCGACAGCATCACCAGAATCAGCCCCATCAATTTCTCCAGTGCACTCACGCCTTTCTCACCCAACAAGCGCAAGAACAAATCTGACATCAGCAGGATGATGAAGGAGATCGTCCAGGCGATAAACAGCGCCAGCGTCAGGTGAGGTAACTGATTGGGATACTGGTGGGAAAGCAGCATCAGCGCCGCGAGGATCGACGGCCCGGCGACCAGTGGAATCGCCATCGGCACCAGAAACGGTTCTTCTCCGGCTGGCAGACCGCTGCTATTGCCTTCCTGCGAGGGGAAAATCATCCGAATTGCGATGAGGAAGAGGACGATACCGCCTGAAATGGACACGGTTTCAGTACGCAGATTCAGGAACGCCAGAATGTGTTCGCCAGCGAACAGGAAAATCAGCATCAGCCCAAGTGCAATCAGCATCTCGCGGATCAGCACCACACGCCGGCGTTTGGGATCGAGGTGCTTGAGTACGGACATGAAAATGGGCAAGTTGCCGAGTGGGTCCATAATGAGCAACAGCAGCACCGTTGCGGAGATCATTTCTGTCATGTTGGTTGTTGCTCCTGTTACCTGACGGTGGCAGCGATATGATGTATTGGTCGCGGTCCTTATCGTGAGTCAGGTTGATGATATTAGAATGACTGCTGAAAAATGCCGTACTATCGAATAAATTCACTTGCGACTTTATGTACATTTTGTAAGGTTGAACGACACGATAATTTACAGATTTACGGCACGGCACGCGCAACCTCTGCGGCAGTTCACTGAGTCAGCACTAACTATGCGCCCTCGACGTTAGCCGGAATTCTTTTTTGTTACCCCCAAAGCAGGACAGTTACCATGAAAAATGTTGGTTTTATTGGCTGGCGCGGTATGGTCGGCTCGGTTCTCATGCAGCGCATGGTGGAAGAACGCGACTTTGATGTTATTCACCCGGTGTTCTTTTCAACGTCTCAGCACGGCGAAGCTGCTCCGGCGTTGGGCGGTCATCAAGGCGTGTTGCAGGATGCTTATAATATCGAAGCACTGCGCGCGCTGGACATCATCATTACCTGTCAGGGCGGCGATTATACCAATGAAGTCTACCCAAAGCTGCGTGAAAGTGGCTGGCAGGGGTATTGGATCGACGCCGCATCCTCGCTGCGTATGAAAGATGACGCGATTATTATTCTGGACCCAGTGAACCACGGTGTGATTCAGCAAGGTCTGGATAAAGGCATCAAAACCTTTGCGGGCGGTAACTGTACCGTCAGCCTGATGCTGATGTCATTGGGCGGTTTGTTTGCTAACAATCTGGTGGAATGGGTTTCTGCTGCGACCTATCAGGCGGCGTCTGGCGGCGGTGCGCGTCACATGCGTGAACTGCTGGCTCAGATGGGGGCACTGCACGGTGAAGTCGCGAAAGAATTACAGGACCCGGCTTCTGCGATTCTGGATATCGAACGTAAAGTGACAGCGCTGACCCGTAGCGGTTCGCTGCCGACTGATAACTTTGGCGTGCCGTTGGCGGGTAGCCTGATTCCGTGGATCGACAAACAGCTGGATAACGGCCAGAGCCGTGAAGAGTGGAAAGGTCAGGCGGAAACCAACAAAATTCTGGGTACTAGCGGCGTGATTCCGGTTGACGGCCTCTGCGTGCGCGTTGGCGCGCTGCGCTGCCACAGCCAGGCGTTCACTATCAAACTGAAGAAAGATGTGGCGCTGCCGGAGATCGAACAACTGCTGGCTACCCACAACGACTGGGTGAAAGTGGTGCCGAACGATCGCGACATTACCATGCGTGAGCTGACGCCTGCTGCGGTAACGGGTACGCTTTCTACGCCGGTAGGCCGTCTGCGTAAGCTGAACATGGGGCCGGAATACCTGTCCGCCTTTACGGTCGGCGATCAGCTGCTGTGGGGAGCCGCTGAACCGCTGCGCCGTATGCTGCGCATCTTGCTGTAGTTATCTCGTAGTTATCTTGCCTTTCTGGCGCAATATCGGTTGGTGTTGCGCCTGTTTCTACTCGTATTTCTTCTCTCGTATGTTTTTGAGAGCCGCGACGGGCCGAGTATTTCAGAACGGCCAGCGTCCAAGGCGCGTATCACTTACTGTGACTTTCAGCAAAGAACCAGACCTCTTTGTTGCAGACACTGGTTTAGCTGATCCACTTTATCTTTATCCGTTGTGGTGCAGATAAAACGTGGGTTTTCATGTAAATAGACGTCGCCGTTCTGAAGTAATCCAACTTCAAGCAACTGCAATTCGGCTTGTTGTAGCTGTTGCTGTAACACTGGCAGGTAAAAACCGGATGCATCATAAAAGAACTCTTCAGGAGTGATGTCTCCGATTGGAAAACCCTGTTCGTCAAACAAACTGTCCACCGATAACGCGATCCCTGCTTGCTTAATAGGAATTAACGCCTCCAGAGCACGAAGATCAAATTCTTTCCATTCGATATAACAAAGAAAATCTTCCCCCAATAAATCATCCAGCCAATAGATCTGCGCATATTCACCATGCGACTGATCTAATGCTGGCGTAATGATATCTCGTGCTGAAAATCCGGGCACTGCCTGTTCAAATGCAGCATAAAGTGCGGTATCGGTCATAACGATTCCTTGTATTGTTAAACTTATTTTGCTCTGTCGTCATGGCATTCAACTATTCAACTATTCAACTATTCAACTATTCAACTATTCAACCCACAACGCCTTTATTTCCCTGTCACGCTACGCTATCAAGCTGCTCCAATACCTGGCGGGGTGAGATCAGCGGGACGTGTACTTCGACCCGTGTGAATTTATCCGCTTCGCTGACTACGGTGATGCCATAGCGGTTGCCATAGCGTGCTTTGATGCGGCGATCGACCAGGTTCATGCCTAGCCCATCGCCACCGCTGCGGGGTTGATAGGTACCCGCGTTATCTTCCACTGACAGCTCTAGCGTGTTGGCGTGCAGACGTCCGCTAATGTGGATGTGCCCGTGTTCAATCATCTGCGAGGTGCCGTGCTTAATCGCATTTTCGACAATCGGTTGCAGAGAGAACGCCGGTAATCTAGCCTCACGCAGTGCTTCTGGCAGAGAAATCTCTACCGTCAAGTGATCGGCAAAGCGTGCTTTTTCGATTTCCAGATAGGCGTTAACGTGCTCCAGCTCGTCATTGAGCGACACTTCATCGTTGCTGCGCTTGAGATTTTTACGGAAAAACGTCGACAGAGACAGCACCAACTGGCGGGCGTGATCGGGATTGCGTCGTATCACGGCGGACAGCGTGTTCAGTGCGTTGAATAGAAAATGCGGGTTGACCTGTGCATGCAGTAGCTTGATTTCTGACTGTGCCAGCAGTTGTTTCTGCTGTTCAAAGCGGCCTGTCAGGATCTGTGCGGAAAGCAGGTGGGCGATCCCTTCTCCTAGCGTACGGTTAATACTGGAAAATAGCTTGTTTTTGGGTTCATAAAGCTTGATCGTGCCGACAACGCGCTGATCTTCGCCACGCAGTGGGATCACCAGCGTGGAACCCAGCTTGCAGTGCGACGACACCGAGCAGGTGTAAGACACCTCGTTACCATCGGCGTACACCACCTGATTATTGTCTATCGCCCGGCGCGTGTGTGATGACGTAATGGGTGCTCCGACGTTGTGGTGGTCATCGCCCAGCCCGATAAACGCCAGTAATTTGTCGCGATCTGTAATGGCTACAGCTCCCACACCCAGCTCTTCATACAAAATACGGGCAACGCGCATACTGTTTTGTGGGTTGAACCCCTGACGCAGCGCCCCTTCGGCGCGGGCAGCGATTTGCAGCGCCTTGGCGGAAAATGCAGAGGTGTATTTTTCAAAAATAGCGCGTCGGTCGAGCAAGATACGCATGAACATGGCAGAACCAATGGTATTGGTGATCATCATCGGTAGTGCAATGTCTCTCACCAGTTCAGCGGCATTATCAAAGGGGCGGGCGACCAGCAGAATAATCGCCATTTGCAGTATCTCTGCAACCAGTGCGGTCAGGCCGACGACGAGGGGCTTAAAGAGCAAATCGATACGGTTGCGGCGTGCCAGATAGCGATGTAGCAGCCCGCCGAGCAGCCCTTCGGCAATGGTCGATAGCATACAGGCCAGTGCGGTCATGCCACCCATGGAATAGCGGTGTAACCCGCCCGTTAACCCGACGAGAAAGCCCACTGAAGGGCCACCCAACATGCCACCGAGCACGGCGCCCGTCGCGCGGGTATTGGCAATAGAATCGTCTATATGCAAGCCGAAGTAGGTTCCCATAATGCAAAACACGGAGAAAACCAGATAGCAGACCAGCTTGTGTGGCAGACGAATGGTGACCTGCATCAGCGGGATAAATAGCGGTGTTTTACTGAGCAAATAAGCGATCACCAGATAAACACACATCTGCTGTAATAGGGAAAGAATCAGATCAATCTGGCTAACCATGGTCGGTGTCTCGTCATTCAAAATCCGCCAAATTGTACTGCTTTTTACTCGCGGACGAATCGTTCTTTGAACGAAAAATGCTAATTGCTCTGTGTCATAACTTATTCATATAAATATAAACGGAAAAATTTGATCAGTTCTCGGTTATTTCTCCGTTCTTTGACTACGCTAAATGAAGGGGCGTAGTGCGAGAACCCTTTCATAGTATTCATTATTTTTACATGTCGCCGTTATTCGTTAGCAAGCTAATAACTCATTATTTTTATTGAGTTTTATCGAAAATAAAGTTTGGGAAAAATATAAGCGCCACATAACGTTTTATAGCGCTTATTTATTTAATTCAAATGGTTAATCAAAGGATGAATACCATGTCAGCGTTTTCTGATGCGATTAATTCACTTATTTCCGGGCATTATGCCGATCCATTTTCGCTGTTAGGTATGCATCATTCCTCCGAAGGTCTTGAAGTTCGAGCATTGCTGCCGGATGCGCAGGCAGCGTGGGTTGTTGATGCCAGCAATGGGCGAAAAATTGTCGAACTAGAACGTATAGACGAGCGCGGTTTTTTTTGTGGTCTGGTGCCACGCCGGAAAAATGCTTTTCACTATCAATTGGCTGTGACCTGGCGTGAAGAAACCTGGGTAATTGAAGATCCTTATCGTTTTGGCCCGTTGTTGCAGGATATGGATATTTGGCTGCTGGCCGAAGGCACCCACCTGCGACCTTACGAACGATTAGGCGCACATCTGGAAACGCTGGATGGGGTCGAAGGTACGCGCTTTGCCGTGTGGGCACCCAATGCGCAGCGTGTTTCGGTGGTGGGAGAATTCAACTTTTGGGATGGTCGCCGACACCCGATGCGGCTGCGTAGGGAAAACGGTATTTGGGAACTGTTTCTGCCTGATGTGAAAGCGGGGCAGCTCTACAAATATGAAATGATCGACAGCCACGGTAGCGTCCGGCTGAAGGCCGATCCTTATGCGTTTGAAGCGCAGATGCGCCCGGATACCGCCTCGCTGATTACGCCGCTGCCTGAGAAAGTCCCGACCAACGAGGCTCGCCGTGAGGCGAATGGCCTGCGTTCCCCTATCTCTATTTATGAAGTCCACCTCGGTTCCTGGCGACGGCATACGGATAACAATTTCTGGCTGAGCTATCAGGAACTGGCGAAGCAACTGATTGATTATGTGCAGTACATGGGTTTCACGCATGTGGAACTGATGCCGATTAACGAACACCCGTTTGATGGCAGTTGGGGCTATCAGCCGCTGGGTTTATATGCGCCAACGCGTCGCTTCGGCACGGCGCCGGAATTCAGAGCGTTTGTTGATGCGCTCCATGATGCGGGCATCAACGTCTTGCTGGACTGGGTGCCGGGGCATTTTCCCGGTGACGAATACGGTTTAGCACAGTTTGACGGCACCGCGCTGTATGAATACGCCGATCCGCGTGAAGGCTATCATCAGGATTGGAATACGCTGATTTATAACTATGGCCGTCATGAGGTGCGTAACTATCTGGCGGGCAACGCGCTGTTCTGGATGGAACGCTATGGCATCGACGGGCTGCGGGTAGACGCCGTGGCCTCCATGATTTATCGCGACTACAGCCGTAGCGAAGGCGAGTGGGTGCCGAACCATTACGGTGGTAAAGAGAACCTCGAAGCGATTGCGTTTCTGCGTTACACCAACCACACGCTGGGTCATGCCGCGCCTGCGGCGATCACGCTGGCTGAAGAGTCGACCGATTATCCGGGCGTTACGCTGCCGCCGGATTGCAACGGGTTAGGGTTTCATTACAAGTGGAATATGGGCTGGATGCACGACACGCTGGCCTATATGCAGCACGATCCGGTTCACCGCAAATACCATCACGATTTGCTGACATTCGGCATGTTGTACGCCTATAGCGAGAATTTCGTGCTGCCGCTGTCTCACGATGAAGTGGTACACGGTAAGCGCTCGCTGCTGGATCGCATGCCCGGCGATGTCTGGCAGAAATTTGCCAATTTACGCGCCTATTACGGTTTTATGTGGGCCTATCCCGGTAAGAAACTGCTGTTTATGGGGGGCGAATTTGCGCAGGGACGTGAATGGAACCACGACGCCAGTTTGGACTGGCATCTGCTGGATGAGCCGGAAGGGTGGCACCGCGGCGTGCAGACGCTGGTGCGCGACCTTAACCACTGCTATCGCCAGCAGCCGCCGCTGTATCAGTTGGATTTTCAGCCGCAGGGCTTTGAATGGCTGGTGGTAGATGACCGAGAAAACTCGGTCTTTGCCTTTGTCCGACGTGATGAACAGGGCAATGAAGTGCTGGTGGTCAGCAACTTTACGCCAGTGCCACGTTACGGCTATCGGATTGGCATCAACCAGCCCGGCGGTTGGCGAGAGGCCATCAACACCGATTCTGTTCACTACAACGGTAGCGATTTGGGCAATGTTGGGACGATTTACAGTGAGGAGTGGGGCAGCCATCAGCGTCAACATTCTCTCGTGCTGACCATTCCGCCGCTTGCCACGCTGTATCTGGTGAAGGAGGTGTAAATGGCGGAATTGCAGACGGGCAAACCGACGCCGCTGGGGGCGAGTTTTGACGGCAGCGGCGTGAATTTCGCGTTGTTTTCGGCGGATGCCGAGCGGGTTGAGCTGTGCATATTTGATGAACGCCAGCAGGAACAGCGCATCGAACTGACCGCGCGCAGCGGTGATATTTGGCACGGCTATCTCCCTGATGCACAGCCCGGCTTACGCTACGGTTTTCGGGTCGATGGGCCGTTCGAGCCGTCGCAGGGTTTACGCTTCAATCCGCATAAGCTGCTGTTAGATCCGTGCGCCCGCCAGCTTGATGGCTGGGTGGTGGATGATGCTTGCCTGCAAGGCGGGATTGACCAGCGAGATGAACGCGATAGCGCCGAGATTATGGCGAAGTGCGTGGTCACGGCGGAGGATTACGACTGGCAGAATGACCAGCATCCGCAAACCCCCTGGAGCCGGACGGTGATTTATGAGGCACACGTTCGCGGGCTGACGCAGCTGCACCCTGATATCCCCGAAGATATTCGCGGTAGCTATGCGGCGTTAGGCCATCCGGTGATGATTGACTATCTGACGTCGCTGGGCGTGACGGCGCTGGAACTGCTTCCTGTACAACAACATGCCGATGAACCGCGGCTTCAGCAATTGGGGCTGCGTAACTACTGGGGCTATAACGTGCTGCTGCCGTTCGCGGTGGATAACAGTCTGGCTGCGGGTGACGACGCGCTGAATGAATTTCGCGATGCGGTGAAAGCGCTGCATCACGCGGGGATCGAGGTCATTCTGGATGTGGTGTTCAACCATAGTGCGGAACTGGATGTCGAAGGACCCACGCTATGCCAGCGCGGCATCGATAACCGCAGCTATTACTGGCTGGGTGACAACGGCGAATACCATAACTGGACTGGCTGCGGCAATGTGCTGCGCCTGAATCACCCTGCGGTGATTGACTGGGTGATGGACTGTCTGCGCTTCTGGCGTGAAGTCTGCCACGTTGACGGTTTCCGCTTCGATCTGGCAACGGTACTGGGGCGTACCCCAGATTTTACCGCTGCCGCACCGCTGCTGTCCGCGATGAAAAATGATAGTCGCTTACAGGGCTGCAAGCTGATCGCTGAGCCGTGGGATATCGGGCATGGCGGCTATCAACTGGGTCAGTTCCCGACGCCGTTTGCCGAGTGGAGCGATCGCTATCGTGACGACATGCGCCGCTTTTGGCTGCATGGTGATATTTCTCTCGGCGCATTTGCCTGCCGTTTTGCCGCCTCCAGCGACATCTTCCAGCAGCGCGATCGCCTGCCTTACGCCTCTATCAACAAACTGACGGCGCATGACGGTTTTACGCTGCGCGATCTGGTGAGTTTCAACCACAAGCATAACGACGCGAACGGTGAAGGTAACCGTGACGGCACGGACAGTAACTTCAGCAACAACCACGGCACGGAAGGGTTAGAAGCCGATGACGACATTCGTCAACGCCGGCTGGCTAGCCAGAAGGCGCTGCTGACGACGCTGATTTTGTCGCAGGGTACGCCAATGCTGCTGGCGGGCGATGAACTGGGGCACAGCCAGCAGGGCAACAACAACGCCTACTGCCAAGATAATGAATTGACCTGGCTGCACTGGAAAAATGCAGATCGTGGCTTGCATGAATTTGTCGCTGGGTTGATCCAACTGCGCAGCACAATCCCGGCATTACAGCAGGAAACGTGGTGGCAGGAAGGGGATGGCGCGGTGCAGTGGCTGAACCGAGAAGGGCAGCCTTTAACGCCGCAGCAGTGGGAGTACGGGGAGCATCAGCTACAGATTTTACTTTCCGGTCATTGGCTTGTGCTGGTTAACGCCAGTCTGCATGCCGGAACGTTCATTTTGCCAGAAGGCCACTGGCAGGTTTCACCGCCGTTTGATGAGACGAACCCGCCTGAAGGCGGAATTTGGCACGGACAAGCGCAGGCGGTATGCGTCTTGATAAAACAGACCGCCTAAGCGCAAGCCATTAAAAAGAATAATCAGGAGATAGCCATGGTGAACAACGATAAGCATGACCCTCTGATGTTGGCAAGACAGCTCCCTCTGAAATCCGTGGCATTAATTTTGGCAGGAGGCCGTGGAACGCGACTGAAAGGGCTGACGGCATTGCGCGCCAAGCCTGCCGTCCATTTTGGCGGCAAATTTCGCATTATTGATTTCGCGCTCTCTAACTGCCTGAACTCCGGCATCCGCCGTATTGGTGTGATTACGCAATATCAGTCGCATACGCTGGTGCAACACATTCAGCGCGGCTGGTCGTTTTTGAATGCGGAAATGAACGAGTTTGTCGATCTGCTTCCCGCACAGCAACGCCATTCTACCGATCATTGGTATCGGGGAACCGCAGATGCCGTTTGTCAGAATCTCGACATTATTCGGCGCTACCGTGCGGAGTATGTGGTGATCCTCGCGGGCGATCACATCTACAAGATGGACTACTCACGGATGCTGATTGATCACGTGGAGAAGGGGGCAGAGTGTACAGTCGCCTGCCTGCCCGTGCCGCTGGAAGAAGCCAATGCTTTTGGCGTCATGAGCGTGGATAAACAGCATCGCATCCTCGATTTTGCCGAAAAACCGGATAACCCGACACCGATGCCGGATAACCCCGACATGGCGCTCGCGAGCATGGGGATCTATGTTTTTAATGCGGACTATCTTTATCAATTGTTGGAAGCGGATCGCAATGCGCCGGACTCTAACCACGATTTTGGTCAGGATCTGATCCCGAAGATCGTCTCGCAGCGTCTGGCCTGGGCGCACCCTTTTACTCTGTCGTGCGTCACGTCGGGTGAAGATGAGCACCAGTATTGGCGGGATGTCGGCACGCTGGAAGCTTACTGGCGCGCCAATCTCGATCTGGCGTCCGTCACGCCGGAATTGGATGTGTACGATCGGCACTGGCCGATTCGTTCCGCTATTGAATCGCTGCCGCCAGCTAAATTTGTTCAGGACCGCTCTGGTAGCCATGGCATGACGATGAACTCGCTGGTATCGGGGGGCTGCATCGTTTCCGGTTCGGTTGTCACGCATTCGGTGTTGTTCCCGCGTGTGCGGGTCAATTCATTTTGTAGTATCGATTCGACGGTGATCCTGCCGGATGTCAACGTGGGACGCTCCTGTCGTTTACGCCGTTGCGTGATTGACCGTGCCTGCCACTTGCCGGAAGGCATGGTGATTGGTGAAAACGCGGAAGAGGATAGCCGCCGTTTTTACCGGTCGGAGGAAGGGATCGTACTGGTCACGCGATCGATGTTGGAAAAGCTGTAAACGCCATCGGCACAAAATGGGAGTCATAATGCGGGTCTTACATGTTTGTTCAGAGCTGTTTCCACTATTGAAAACCGGCGGTCTTGCGGATGTGGCAGGTGCGTTGCCCGGCGCGCAAATTGCGGCGGGGATGGATGCCCGCGTCATCCTACCTGCCTTCCCCGATTTGAAAAAAGGGATCGCTGATATACAGGTTGTGCGTGAGCTGGATACGTTTGCCGGACATGTCACCTTACTGTTTGGCCATTTTAACGGCGTCGGCATTTATCTGATTGATGTGCCTGAGCTGTATGAACGCGCGGGCAGCCCTTATCACGACCCGGCGCTTTATGCCTATGCCGACAACTACCTGCGGTTTGCGCTGCTGGGGTGGATGGGGTGTGAAATGGCGTGCGGGCTGGACCACTATTGGCGGCCCGATATTGTGCATGCTCATGACTGGCACGCGGGGTTGACCTGCGCCTATCTGGCGGCGCGTAATCGCCCGGCGAAATCGGTTTTTACCGTGCACAATCTGGCTTATCAAGGGCTGTTTGATGCCCGACATATGGCGGATCTCCACTTACCGAGAGACTTCTTTCAGGTCTACGGGCTGGAGTTTTACGGCCAGATTTCCTACCTCAAGGCAGGTTTGTTCTACGCCGACCACATTACGACTGTGAGCCCGACCTACGCGCACGAGATTACGCTGCCAGCCTATGGTTATGGCATGGAAGGCTTGCTACAGGCGCGTGAAGAAGAGGGGCGCTTGTCTGGCATTCTCAATGGCGTAGACGAAACGATTTGGAATCCGGCGCATGACCCTTTGCTCACGAGCCATTACAGCCGCGATGCGCTGGCGAACAAAGCGGAAAACAAGCGACATCTGCAAACAGCGATGGGGCTGAAGGTTGATGACAAGGCTCCAGTGTTCGCCATTGTTAGCCGCCTGACCAGCCAGAAAGGCCTCGATATTGCGTTAAGCGCGATACCCGATCTGTTAGAGCAGGGCGGGCAACTGGTGGTATTAGGGGCGGGGGATGCCGATTTGCAGGAAGGTTTTCTGGCCGCCGCCGCCGAATATCACGGTCAGGTTGGCGTGCAGATTGGCTATCACGAAGCCTTCTCACACCGCATTATTGGCGGTGCGGATGTCATCATGGTGCCCAGCCGATTTGAACCCTGTGGGTTAACGCAGCTCTATGGCTTGAAGTATGGCACGTTGCCGCTGGTGCGCCGAACGGGTGGGCTGGCGGATACGGTATCTGACTGTTCGCTAGAGAATCTGGCAGATGGTCTGGCAAGCGGGTTTGTCTTTAACGATTGCAGTGTGGGATCGCTATCCCGCGCGATTCGTCGTGTGTTCGTGTTGTGGTCCCGACCTACGCTATGGCGCTATGTGCAGCGTCAGGCGATGGCGATGGATTTTGGTTGGCAGGTTTCTGCTCAGGCTTATGGTGCGCTCTATCAACGCTTGCATACCCACTAGTTTTCCTGCGGTGCGTCATCCGCGTGCAATCTGAAAACGACAGGGTAGGGTAACACTCACTTGGGAATGAATATTATGAACTCGCCGTTTATCTATACTTCACCAACGCTCAGTGTGGAAGCGCTGAAACACTCTATTGCTTACAAGCTCATGTTTAGTGTGGGGAAAGATCCCTCGATTGCGAATAAACATGACTGGCTGAACGCCACGCTGCTGGCCGTGCGCGACCGGATGGTGGAGCGCTGGCTGCGCTCAAACCGCGCACAGCTTTCGCAGGATGTACGGCAGGTGTATTACCTGTCGATGGAGTTTTTGCTGGGGCGGACGTTGTCGAACGCGCTGCTGGCGATGGGATTGTATGATGATCTGAAAGCGGCGCTGGATGGTATGGGGCTGGAACTGGACGATCTGCTACAGGAAGAAAATGATCCCGGCTTAGGGAACGGTGGCTTGGGGCGTTTGGCCGCCTGTTTCCTCGATTCGCTGGCGACGATGGCCCTGCCGGGGCGCGGCTACGGCATTCGCTACGAATACGGCATGTTCAAACAGAATATCGTTAACGGCAAGCAGGCCGAATCGCCGGATTACTGGCTGGAATACGGCAATGCATGGGAATTTCCACGCCACAGCACGCGTTACAAAGTGCGGTTTGGGGGACGTATCCAGCAGGAAGGCAGCAAAATGCGCTGGCTGGAAACGGAAGAGGTTATCGCGTGCGCCTACGACCAAATCATTCCCGGTTTCGATACCGATGCCACTAACACATTGCGTCTGTGGGGGGCGCAGGCCAGTAATGAAATCAATTTAGGTAAATTCAATCAGGGCGACTATTTTGCGGCGGTAGAAGATAAAAACCACTCGGAAAACGTGTCGCGCGTGCTGTATCCCGATGATTCCACCTATTCTGGTCGTGAGCTGCGTTTGCGCCAGGAATACTTTCTGGTTTCCGCGACAGTGCAGGACATCCTCAACCGCCATTGGATGATGCATAAGACCTATGCCAATTTGGCGGAAAAATTCGCTATCCACCTGAATGATACACATCCGGTGCTGGCGATCCCTGAGCTGATGCGCTTGCTGATTGATGAGCATAAATTCAAGTGGATAGAGGCGTGGACGGTCGTGAGGAAAGTCTTTTCCTACACCAATCACACGCTGATGCAAGAGGCGCTGGAAACCTGGCCGGTTGATATGTTGGGTAAAATTCTGCCGCGCCACCTGCAATTGATTTTCGAAATTAACGAACATTTTCTCGAGTACGTGCAGAAAGAAGTTCCCGATGACAACGAGCTGCTGGCGCGGGTTTCCATCATTGATGAAAACAATGGGCGTAAAATACGGATGGCGTGGCTGGCGGTGATCGCCAGCCATAAAGTGAACGGCGTATCGGAGCTGCATTCGGATCTGATGGTGCAGTCCCTGTTTGCTGACTTTGCCCGACTTTTCCCCAATCGCTTCTGTAATAAAACCAATGGGGTAACGCCGCGGCGCTGGCTGGCGCTGGCCAACCCGTCGCTCTCTAAGCTGTTGGATGACACCATCGGGCAGACCTGGCGTACCGATCTGAGCCAACTGAGCGAACTGAAACAGCACATCGATTATCCGGCGTTTGTGCAGAAAATCCGCAAGGTGAAGCTAAAGAACAAAGTGCGTTTAGCGACCTACATGGCGGAAAACCTGAATATTGTGGTTAACCCGGAATCACTGTTTGATGTGCAGATTAAGCGTATTCACGAATACAAACGGCAACTGCTGAATGTGTTGCACATCATCACGCTCTATAACCGCATTAAGGACGATCCAGGTGTCGAACGTGTTCCGCGCGTTGCTATCTTTGCGGGCAAGGCGGCATCGGCTTATTACATGGCGAAGCACATTATTAACTTGATCAACGATGTCGCAAAGGTGATCAACAACGATCCGGCACTGCACGATCGGCTGAAGGTCGTCTTTATCCCGAACTACAGCGTGAGTCTGGCACAGCTGATCATTCCGGCGGCGGATCTGTCTGAACAGATCTCGCTAGCGGGAACGGAAGCGTCCGGGACCAGCAACATGAAGTTTGCCCTGAACGGTGCGTTGACGATCGGTACGCTGGATGGGGCGAATGTCGAAATGCTGGAACATATTGGCGAAGAGAATATGTTTATCTTCGGTAACACGGCCGACCAGGTTGAAGCACTACGGCAGAACGGCTATAACCCACGGCAGTATTACGATCAGGACGAAGAACTACGCCGCGTGCTGACGCAAATCACCACAGGGGCTTTTAGCCCTGATGATAGCCGCCGTTATAGCGATTTGTTTGATTCACTGGTGAATTTTGGCGATTACTACCAGCTACTGGCAGACTATCGCAGCTATGTGGATACGCAGGATCGGGTGGATGAGCTGTACGAGAAAAAGGACGAATGGGCGCGCAGCGCCATCCAGAATATTGCCAACATGGGTTATTTCTCGTCTGACCGCACCATCGGTGAATATGCAGAAGATATCTGGAATATCAAACCGATACGGTTGTGATTGCGGGAACTTCATTGAGGGTTAATTTTTAAAAAGACAACAGGCGTTCAATGAACGCCTGTATATTATGGTTAGCATTTTTATCGGAGGTATGCGAATTTTCAATGATTCATCTTAATGTTTTCTAATGGGGTCGCTATTCCATATGCTGGTCGTGTTTTTTATGCAGATATTTCAACGTCAACGAACCAAAGATTGGGATGGTGAACATAATAATAAACAGTAAAGATGAAAGTATGTAATTAAAATCTATAGCGCTCACGATAAATATAAAAATAACGATCGCCATCATGACGATGAAATATTTTCTAATTATGAAATGAGAATAAATAGAAACAACCCCAGAAAATATGATGTAACTGGATATAACAATCCCTGCTACAAAATCCCAGCTATTAAAAAAATTCGTCTCACTATATCGATCGCCGCAAAAAAAAACATATAAAAATGATAAGAAACACCAAAGAAATGTTGGTGCTAAAAAGGCATAAATAATAGATGATTTGTTTATCTTTATCCTATTATTATCCGCATTTAATGATATATCCTGGTTCATCATCATCCTTAATCGTATTATCCATAACATTAAAGCCAATATTTATACTGTATCATCCTGATATATTCAGACAACTTTAATCTGCATTGGCGTGTTTGGTATTCCCCGTTGCACTGCTGCCAAAACGGGCGATTTCTCGTCTGACCGAACTATCGACGAGTGTGCAGAAGCTATCTGGAATAGTAAACCGATACGGCTGTGATGGCGGGAACTTCATTATTGCGGGTTTACATTGAGGAATGGTGATTGTTTCGTGCGTGGTGAGAATAGGAGTGGTTCTGTTACAGGGAGCCACGCCCGACACAGGGCAGC
>NZ_LXFY01000006.1:0-137958 GCF_021432585.1 Pectobacterium sp. IFB5596 | reverse complement strand
GAAACGTTTACTGATATCAATGCCGATGTAATACATCATGTCCCCCTTTCACTGAAGCCGTCACGCCCGTTCCGCTTGTACATTCAGAGTCAGTGCTCTAGGTAACCGTTCAATGTTAATGCTGGCGTGAAAGGTGAAACAGAGGGTTTTAACTCAATCACAAGGTTTATCTTTGCCGCCCGTTGAAACTCTCTCTGTCCCATGTGGGGATAGCTAATCACCACATGGGATAAGATACAAGCCGCCCTGTGTCGGGCGCGTGCTACGAGGTGGCATGGAATGGCTGTATTGTAGCGCACGAAACGGTCTCTGCATCTGCATAAAATGTGATGAAGAGACAGTCTGTGCAGATGAAGTTTGCGATCTGTAGTGTTGCCTAATCCTTCCCTATACTCCTGAATCAATCTGAAACATCCATTTCATTTTCAAACCGCGGTTTCATTTTTCCCTTCTTTTTACGCCAGCGCCTGAGCGATCCCCCTGATAGGCATGTATACCCCCACAAACGTTCTCACAGGATGTGTGATTGGGGTTGCAGAAAACAGTGAAGATGTCATGAAAATGTTAACTGACGCGCAAAAACATAATTTTCAATTTATACAAAATTGAAATAAATGTTTTATTTTAGCTATCAGGATTTGCGGTAAAAAGTGAGTGATGGGGCTGGAGAGAATGAAATTCACCGTCATCCCGTCACTTTATCAGTCTGGCGTTAAATATCACTCAGGCAGCAAGGGAGAAACTATGTTTAACATCGCTTTACTGGGCGCTGGCCGCATCGGTCAGGTTCATGCAGTGAACATCGCGGCACACAAAGAAACCAACCTGTACGCGGTGGTCGATCCCAACCCAACCAATGCCACGGCGCTGGCAGAACGTTACCATACCAAAGTCCAAACTGTTGATGAGGTCATGAACGATCCGGCCGTGCATGCCGTTCTGATTGCTTCCGCGACTGACACGCACGCTGACCTGATTGAGTTAGCCGCAAAACACGGCAAGGCCATTTTCTGTGAAAAACCGGTACATCTGGATATTGCCCGCGTTCGCGACTGCCTGACCGTTGTCAAACAGCAGAACGTGCCATTGTTTGTGGGCTTCAACCGCCGTTACGACCCACAATTCCGCCGTGTCAAAACGCTGGCAGGTGAAGGCAATATCGGCAAACCGGAATCCCTCCTGATTATCTCTCGCGATCCTTCTCCACCGCCTGCTGAGTACGTCCGCGTTTCCGGCGGTATGTTCCGCGATATGACGATTCATGATTTCGATATGGCACGCTTCATTATGGGCGAAGAGCCGGTGTCGGTCTTTGCACAAGGCAGCAATCTGGTCGATCCGGCGATTGGTGAAGCGGGCGACATCGATACCGCATTTATCGTGCTGAAATTCGCCTCTGGCGCGATGGCGACCATCGTCAACAGCCGCCGTTCCGGCTATGGCTACGATCAGCGCCTCGAGTTGCACGGTGCGAAAGGCGTACTCAGCGCGGGCAATATCCGTGAAAACGTGGTCGAGCAGTGGACCGACGACGGTTGTCTGGCAGCGAAACCTGAATATTTCTTCCTGCAACGTTATCACGCGGCCTATGCAGCGGAGTGGCAGCACTTTGTCGAGGTCTTGCATGGTCGCACGCAGCCGGAGTGCTCCGGTCTGGACGGTGAGCGTGCGCTGAATCTGGCGGATAAAGCCTTTGAATCCCTGGCTCAAGGCAAGGAGGTCGCCGTGTAACCCTATCGGCACACCGCGTGTTACCTGCTTTCAACCCTACACCCATACCCATAACAGAAGCAGATGAAGAGAAAAGACATATGAAAAAGATCATCAGCGTTTCCGCAATCGCCATCGTACTGGGTCTGTCTGGTTTTGCTCAGGCCCAAAATGAACAAATCGTTTTCAGTACGCCGAATCTCGCTATGCCGTTTGAAGTTCACATGCAGCGCACCGCCGTCAAAGCCGCCAAAGAATTGGGCGTGAATTTGCAAGTGTTGGATGGGCAGGGTAGTTCGCCGAAGCAGGCAGCCGATTTAGAAAATGCCATCACGCGTGGTGCACAGGGCTTTGTTGTGTCACCGAATGACGTCAACGCAGTTTCCAGCGCGGTGACCGAAATTCAGGATGCCAAGCTGCCCGTGGTGACGCTGGATCGTTCGGTAAAAACGGAAAAAGCAGTGCCGCACTTTGGTGCCAATAACTATAAAGGCGGTCAGGCGATTGCTGACTATGTCAAAACCAAATTCCCAGATGGTGCAGAGATCATTCTGCTGACCGGTCAACCGGGTTCGTCTTCTAACATCGAGCGTACGCAGGGGATTCGCGACAGCCTGAAAGCGGGTGGCAGCAAATACCACATCGTCGCGGACCAGACGGGGAACTGGATGCGTTCCGAAGGGATGCGCATCGTGGAAAGCGTTTTTCCTTCGCTGCCTAAACGCCCGCAGGTGATCCTCTCTGCGAATGACGACATGGCGCTGGGTGCGATTGAAGCGTTACAGGGGCAGGGGCTGAAACCCGGCGACGTGATGGTGACCGGCTTTGACGCCGTGCCGGAAGCGCTGGCTCGCGTACGCGACGGTTGGCTGGCGGTTACCGCCGATCAGCGTCCAGGCTATGCGGTGACCACTGCGTTAACGCAGTTAACCAATAACATCCGCAGTAAAGCGCCGATCACCGGGGCAGACTACCAACCGACCATGATTACCAAAGATAACCTGAACGATGCCGAGCGCATTGGCGAAGCGGGTAAATAAATCGTTTTCTACGTAATCAATAAAGGTATTCAGCAGGCCGCGTTCGCGCGGCCTTGCGGGAGGAAGGTACGCATGACGGAACCCCTACTGAACATCACCAATCTGGCAAAGAGCTTCTCTGGCGTTTGGGCGCTGAGTAATGCGCAACTGACCGTACAGCCGGGAGAGATTCATGCGCTATTGGGCGAAAATGGCGCGGGTAAATCAACGCTGTTAAAGGCGCTGGCAGGGGCGCAGCCGCAGACCAGCGGCGACATCTGGTTTGGTGGTGAGACGCTGTTACCGCTCGAATCGCCCGTTGAACGCCAAAAGCGGGGGATTATCACCATTTATCAGGAATTTAATCTGCTGCCCAATATGAGCGTGGCGGAAAACATGTTCCTGGGGCGTGAACCTCAGAGCAGTGGGTTATTTGTCGACGCGCTGGCGGTTAATCGCGAGGCGAAAGCGGTACTCGATTACCTGAAATTGAATATTGCGCCGACGACGCAGGTGGCACGTTTGAGCGTGGCGCAGCAGCAGATGGTGGAGATCGCCAGAGCGCTGACGCTGAACGCCAAACTGATTGTGATGGATGAACCATCGGCGGCGCTAAGCGATAGCGAAGTCGATAGCCTGCACCGCGTAGTACGTGAACTAAAAGGTCGCGGCGTGAGCGTGGTGTATGTGACGCACCGACTCCATGAAGTTTTCCAATTATGCGATCGCTTTACCGTGTTTCAGGATGGCCGCTATACCGGTTCTGGGGATGTCGCCAGCACCAACGTGCAGGAAATCATTCGCCTGATGGTGGGGCGTGACGTGGTGTTCAACCGCCGCCCACCTTCCGAGACGCATCATCAGGATAAACCGGTACGGCTAGCGGTAAAGGGCTTAAGCCGGGAAAAACCGCCGCTGGATGCGCACGGTATCGCACTGAAAGATATCAATTTTCAGGTACATGCGGGCGAAGTGCTCGGTATCGCAGGGCTGGTCGGCGCTGGGCGCACGGAAATTGCACGTTGTTTGTTTGGTGCCGACACTTTCTCTACCGGTGAGTTTGTGTTGGATGACGTACCTTATCATCCCTCCACGCCGCTGCATGCGCTGTCGCAGGGCATTGCCCTGGTGCCGGAAGACCGCAAGAAAGAGGGCGCGGTGCTGGGGTTATCTATCAGGGAAAATATCTCGCTCTCCAATCTCTCGTCGCTTATGCGCTGGCGCTGGTTTGTGAACACCCGTAAGGAAGACGATCTGATTGATGCCTACCGTCAGGCGCTGCATATCAAAATGGTGAACAGCGAGCAGGAAGTGCGCAAGCTGTCGGGGGGGAATCAGCAAAAGGTGATTCTTGCCCGCTGTATGGCACTGAACCCCAAGGTATTGATCGTGGATGAACCTACGCGCGGCATTGATGTCGGCACCAAGTCTGAAGTCCATCAGGTGCTGTTCGATATGGCAAAACGGGGCGTCGCTGTGATTGTGATTTCCTCAGACCTGCCGGAAATCATGGCGATTTCAGACCGCATCATCACGCTCAGCGAAGGGCGGATCAGCGGGGAAATTCATGGCGATGACGCCACAGAAGAAAAACTGATGACGATGATGGCCATTTGCCACGACGCATTACACGCAGCATAACGGAGGTGACGCATGTCCCAGCAGCCGCTTTCTAAGAGCATTACGCCGTCCAATCCGCGCGGACGTTTTGACCCGATTGCCTTTTTCGAACGCTTCGGCGTGTTTATTTTCATGATTTTACTGCTGATTTTCTTTCAGTCGCAGAACAGCAACTTTCTGTCCGAACGCAACATCACCAACATCCTGACCGAAGTCTCCATCTACGGCATCATGGCGGTAGGGATGACGTTTGTCATTCTGACCGCCGGGATTGACCTGTCCGTCGGTTCAATTCTGGCGGTATGTGCGATCACCGCTGCATCGGTAATTAAAGGCGACAACTTCACCACTGTCGATCCCGATGCCTGGTACGGCTTGAGCTGGCTGGTTGCGTTGGGCGTCTGTCTGGCAATGGGCACTTTCATTGGCTTTCTGCACGGTTTGGGCGTGACCAAACTGCGCCTGCCGCCGTTCATCGTCACGCTGGGCGGGATGACGATCTGGCGCGGGTTAACGCTGGTGATGAACGACGGCGCACCAATTGCTGGTTTTGACCCCGGCTATCGCTGGTGGGGGCGGGGTGAAATTCTCGGTATTTCGGTACCGATCTGGATCTTTGCGTTGGTCGCTTTGCTGGGCTATCTGGCGTTGCATAAAACCCGCTGGGGTCGCTTCGTTTACGCCATTGGCGGCAATACCGAAGCTGCGCGACTGGCGGGTGTGAATGTGCAGCGTGTACTGGTCAGCGTCTACGTCGTGATTGGCTGTCTGGCCGGACTGGCGGGCTTTATCCTCAGCGCCCGCCTTGGTAGCGCGGAAGCCGTCGCGGGGATCACTTTCGAACTGCGCGTCATCGCCTCGGTGGTGATCGGCGGCACCTCGCTGATGGGCGGCTATGGACGAATCAGCGGCACGATTATCGGCTCGATCATCATGGGTATTCTGATTAACGGGCTGGTGTTGATGAATGTATCGGCTTACTACCAGCAGATTATCACCGGGCTGATCATTGTGCTGGCCGTGGCATTCGATACTTATGCCAAGAGCCGTCGCGGTGCGATTTGATCCGCACCTGTACCCAATCTTTTTTACACCGAGGTGGATATGAAAGAGGTACGCATTGGGTTAATCGGCACCGGCTATATCGGTCGTGCCCATGCCATCGCCTACGCACAGGCGCCGACGGTCTTCCCGCTGAAGGGGCATTTGGTGAAAGCCATGCTGGCGGAAGTGTCGCCTGAACTGGCTGCCAGGCGGGCGCAGGAATTTGGTTTTCAGCGCTCAACGGGGGACTGGCGTGAGCTGGTGGCCGATCCCGACATTGACGTAGTGGATATCTGCGCGCCGAACTTTCTGCATAAGACGATGGCGATGGCGGCTATCCAGCACGGCAAGCATGTTTACTCGGAAAAACCGCTGGCGCTGAATGCGCGTGATGCCAGAGAAATGGTTGATGCGGCGCAGCGGGCGGGCGTGAAAACGCTGGTGGGTTTCAATTACATGAAGAATCCGACTTCGCAACTGGCCAAAGAGATCATCGCCAGCGGCGAAATTGGCGAGGTGGTGCATTTTTACGGTACGCACAATGAGGATTATCTGGCCGATCCGCACAAACCCGCAGACTGGCACTGTTTCAAAGAAACTGCCGGGCTAGGGGCATTGGGGGATCTGGCGGCGCATATCGTCAACATGGCGCAGTATCTGGTGGGCGATATCGCCAGCGTCTGCGGCGATCTACAAACCGTGATTGCACAACGCCCGACGGCACCGGGTAGCAGCGAATTAGTACAGGTCGAAAATGAAGATCAGGCGCATGCCATGGTGCGGTTTGCCAGCGGCGCAAGGGGCGTGATTGAAACCTCGCGAATTGCCTGCGGACGAAAAATGGGTCTGACCTACGTGGTGACTGGCACCAAAGGCACGCTGAGTTTCACGCAGGAACGCATGGCGGAGCTGAAACTCTATCGGCATGACGAACCGGAACATCGGCAGGGGTTTAAAACATTGCTGACCGGGCCACAGCATCCTGATTACGCGGCCTTCTGCGCCAGCGCTGGACACGGTATTGGGTTTAACGATCAGAAAACGGTGGAGGTGCGCGATCTGATTGACGGTATTGCCGCTGACGTTCCGATGTGGCCGGATTTCGAAGAGGGCTGGAAAGTCTCGCGAATTCTGGATGCGATCGTGCTGTCACACGAAGCGGCGCGCTGGGTGAACGTGGACGAGGTGGGCTAATGACGGCTTTTTTACGCGATTTTTACAGGACTGGCTGCTATGAGTAAGGAAAAGACGTTTGATGTGATTTGCATGGGGCGCGTTGCTGTCGATCTGTACGGGCAGCAAATCGGCGCGCGTCTGGAAGACATGGGTAGCTTTGCCAAGTATCTGGGCGGGTCGTCCGGCAACGTGGCTTACGGCACGGCGCGACAGGGGTTGCGTTCTTCTATGCTGGCGCGGGTGGGCGATGAGCATATGGGGCGCTTCCTGCGTGAAGAGTTGAATCAGGTTGGCTGCGACACCAGCCATTTGATTACCGATAAGGAACGCCTGACAGCACTAGTGCTGTTGGGTATCAAGGATCGCGATACCTTTCCGCTGATTTTCTACCGCGACAACTGCGCCGATATGGCGATCTCACCGGAAGATTTCACCGAGGATTACATCGCGTCGTCACGCTGCCTGGCGATTACTGGCACGCATCTCTCTCATCCGAACACGCGTGAAGCGGTGCTAACGGCGCTGCAATACGCGCGGCGTAACGGGGTGAAGACGGCGCTGGATATTGACTACCGCCCGGTGCTGTGGGGGCTGACGTCGCTGGGCGACGGTGAAACCCGCTTTGTTGAAGCGCAGGCGGTCACAGAGCAGTTGCAGCAGGTGCTGTCGCTGTTTGACGTGATTGTCGGCACCGAGGAAGAGTTCCACATTGCGGGCGGCAGTACGGATACCTTGCAGGCGCTGCGTACGGTACGTCAGCACACGCAGGCAGAGCTGGTATGCAAACGTGGAGCATTGGGCTGCTCGGTGTTTAGTGACGCTATCCCTGACCATCTGGATAAAGGCATCACGATCAAAGGCGTTCGCGTGGATGTGCTGAATGTGCTGGGGGCGGGCGATGCGTTTATGTCTGGTCTGCTGCGTGGCTATCTCAACGGCGAAGGTTGGGAGAAAGCCTGCGCGTACGCCAATGCTTGTGGCGCGCTGGTGGTATCACGCCACGGCTGCGCGCCAGCCATGCCAAGCAAGATCGAGTTGGATAACTATTTAGCCCGCGCGGCGAGCGTCCCACGTCCCGATCTGGATGAAGAACTTAACCATCTACATCGCGTTACGACACGGCGTAAACAGTGGCATGAGTTATGCGTGATTGCGTTCGATCACCGCAGTCAACTGGAAGACATGGCGCTGAATTGCGGCACGGAAATCAGCCGTATTCCGGCGCTGAAGAAACTGATTCTACGTGCCAGCTATGAGGCGGCACAGCAAGCGGGGCTGGAGGGCAAAGCAGGTCTGCTGTGTGACGGTACGTTCGGACAGGATGCGCTGAATGACATCACTGGAAAAGGCTGGTGGATCGGCCGACCGATTGAGCTGCCGGGATCGCGCCCGTTAATGATGGAGCGCGGCAATATCGGCTCACAGCTGGTGAGCTGGCCGCTGGAGCACATAGTGAAATGTCTGGTGTTCTTCCACCCAGAAGACGCCCACGCGCTGCGGCGCGAGCAGGAAATGAAGGTGATGGAGGTCTATCAGGCCTGTCGTCAATCCGGTCATGAGCTGCTGCTTGAAGTCATTCTACCTGCGGGGATGCGGCACAGTGATGCACTTTATCTGCGTGCGATTCAACGTTTTTATAACCTCGGCGTGCGTCCCGACTGGTGGAAATTGCCACCGCTGTCTTCCGCAGGATGGGCGCAACTGACACCGCTGCTGGCGCAGCGCGATCCCTACTGTCGAGGGGTGGTGATTCTCGGACTGGATGCGCCGCTGGAAACACTGCAACAAGGCTTTAGCGCCGCTGTGGGTTTCCCGATTGTGAAAGGGTTCGCTGTCGGGCGCACCCTGTTTGCCCAGCCAGCGCAAAAGTGGCTGCGCAATGAGATCGATGACGCGGAATTGATTGAGCAAGTTAAACATAACTACCTGCAACTGATCGCCGTCTGGCGTCAGCGCGGTTAACCCATTTCTATATAATCGAATAAAGGGAAAATAAGATGACTGTTCAACTTGGTATTAATCCACTCACTTGGACCAATGACGATCTGCCTTCTCTGGGAGCAGACACCCCGCTGGAAACCTGTCTGAGCGAAGGGCGGCAGGCGGGGTTCGTTGGTTTTGAATTAGGTAATAAATTCCCGCGTCAGGCCAGCGTGCTGGGACCAATCCTGCAAGCGCACGATCTGCGCTTAGTTTCCGGCTGGTATTCCGGTGAACTGCTGACCCGCTCGGTTGAAGAAGAAATTGAAGCGGTGCAGGGGCATCTGGCATTGCTGCGCGACCTCGGCGCGACGGTACTGGTGTTTGCCGAAGTCACGGGCGCGATTCACGGCGATCAACAAAAACCGGTTCATCTGCGTCCGCGTTTCCCGGAAGAACGCTGGCCGGAATACGGCAAGAAGCTGACTGAATTTGCACGCTACACGCAAAGTCAGGGCGTGCAGATTGCTTACCACCACCATATGGGGACGGTGATTGAAAGCGCGCAGGATGTGGATAATCTGATGGAACACACCGGGCCGGAAGTCGGGCTACTGCTGGATACCGGACACCTGACGTTTGCGGGTGCCGATCCGGTGGCGGTAGCCAAGCGCTGGATTAGCCGTATCAATCACGTTCACTGCAAAGATATCCGTCCAGACGTGCTGAAAGATGTGAAAAACCGTAAGACGAGTTTTTTAGATGCGGTGCTGAGCGGCGTCTTTACCGTGCCAGGAGATGGCTGTGTGGACTATCCGGCGGTGTTTAGCATCCTGAAAGCCCATAACTACAGCGGGTGGCTGGTTGTCGAAGCGGAACAGGATCCTGCCGTCGCACATCCGCTAACCTATGCAACACTGGGCTACAATAATTTGCAACGTTTCGCTCAGCAGGCGGAATTGATCTGATTTGTGGTGCTATAGGAGGCCAAAAGATGTCCCGACTCTTATCACGTCACCGTGCCCCTGACGAACATGGTCGTACGCAGCACATCACGCCGGAAACGGCGGGCTGGCGATACGTGGGGTTCGATGTGTATCAACTGGCTCCAGAACAGGTGTTATCGCTGCCCGCCAGCGATAACGAACGCTGTCTGGTACTGGTCAGCGGTAAAGCTACCGTTGTCACGCCGAGTGAGCTGTTCGAGCAGATTGGCGACCGAATGAGCCCGTTTGAGCGTAGAAAGCCTTATGCGGTTTATGTCACGGCTGGTGAAACGATTACGGTGACGGCACACACCGTGCTGGAGCTGGCAGTATGCGCCGCACCGGGGTTCGGCACGCATCCCACTCGGCTGATCGCGCCGCAGGATATTGACGCCGAGCAGCGTGGTGCCGGCAATAACCAGCGCTACGTGCATAACATTTTGCCGGAAGATAAAGCGGCGGATAGTTTGCTAGTGGTTGAAGTGTACACTGATGAAGGCTGCACTAGCTCTTACCCCAGCCATAAGCATGACGTCGATAATCCGCCGCAGGAAACCTATCTGGAAGAAACCTACTACCATCGGTTGAATCCAGAACAGGGATTCTGCCTGCAACGCGTCTATACCGATGACCGTTCATTAGATGAATGCATGGCGGTATACGATAAGGATGTGGTGCAGGTACCGCGTGGCTACCATCCGGTCGCCACGATTGCGGGTTATGACAGCTACTATCTGAATGTAATGGCAGGCCCTACGCGGCAGTGGCGTTTCACCTGGGAAGCCGATCACCAGTGGATCAACAGCCCTGAGTATGCGGATAAGCACAGGAAGGGCAAAGCGTAGCATACTGACAAACGAACGTGAGAATGGGCAGTGGCTTATAGATAACCTGTAGGTTACTGCCATAATGTACTTGGGAAAGTTAGCTCGCTAATCCAATATATTTAATCAGTTTCATCTGACAGCAGGTCGCTTTCATAATCCTGTCCGCCATGCCAAATGCCCAGAACCGTTACCGTTTGTTTCTCTTTGTCCACCATAAAAGCAATGAGTGTTCGTTTGCTGTGATTAGTGACACGCAGTCCAGGAAAAATATCGTTGCGCTGGTTTCCTCTTTCAGGAAATAACTCAAGCGACTCACAGTAACTGACAATGCTTTCGGTATAGCTGAGTGCAGTTTTGGGTGACGAAACCCTCGCGATGTAGCGGTATAGTGCTGCGAGTTGTTCCTCCGCTTCCGGTGCGAATACGACCCTATAATCCATTACTTTTCTCCGGTCATCTTCCTGAACTCGGCTTTTAATCTGTTCCTCATGTCGCTACTGCTGAGGCTTTCTGTTTCACCGCGTTGCAGCGCGTTCCAGGCGGGAACGACTTGTTCCTGTAACCAATTCTCTACTGCATTGTCGCGTGCAATCAGCGCTCGAAGTCCTTCCCGAATAACCTCACTTTCTGACGCGTATTCACCACTGGCAACTCGTGCTTTCACTTGCGCAGCCATTTCATTTGGCAACGTTATACTCATCTGCTGTGTTGTTCTCATTGTCTACCCCTTCAACATACTGATAGGATTTAATCATACTCATTATTTCCCATATTGTCAGGGGTGAACCACCTGAATCAGGCATCCCGGTTCACCGAAATATTATCGAGTTTTCCTTCTTTCAAATACCCAATGTGGCTAGCCATCAGCTCAGCCTCCTGCTCGCTGTGCGTGACCAGAAGCGCGGTTTGTCCGGCATCGCGTAGGATGTCGCGGACTTCCTGCCCGAGTCGTTTGCGGCTGTCGGGGTCGAGGCTGGATAGCGGTTCGTCGAGCAGTAGCACGGCGGGTTGCGGGGCCAGCGCTCGCGCGAGTGCAATACGTTGCTGTTGTCCGCCGGACATCTCATGCGGATAGCGCTGTGCCAGCGAGACGAGATCGACCAGCCCAAGCATGGCGCGGACGCGCGATTGCTGGAGATCCTTTGGCTGTTTTCTCAGGCCAAAGGCAATGTTCTGCGCAGCGGTCAGATGGGGAAACAGCGCGTAGTCCTGAAACACCATCCCGACATTGCGCTGTTCCGGTGGCAGATGCATGTCTGGACCTGCCACACAGCGTCCGCCGACGTGAATCGTTCCCTGACTCACGTGCTCGAAACCCGCAATCGCGCGTAAAGCCGTGGTTTTACCGCATCCTGATGCGCCCAGCAGACAGGCCAGTTCACCCGCGGCAACTTCCATAGAAAAACCGTTCAGCACGTGATGAACATTATGCTTGTGCCCGTAGGCAACGTGGACATTATTCAGAACGAGTGTAGCCTCAGACACCTTGACTCTTCCTCATGATTTTCATTCTTTCTCAACCGGCGTTTTTAGCTGACTGCGAGCCAGCAGCACAACGGGAAGCGTACCCGCCAGCACGATCAGCAGCGCGGCAATCGCGCCTTCTTCGTACGTACCTCTGGCGGCTTCGGCATAGAGCACGGTCGCCAGCGTTTCGAAATTAACCGGCCGCAGCAGCAGCGTGGCGGGGAGTTCTTTCATCGCGTCGGCAAACACCAGCAGCGCACTGGTCACCAGCGCGGGTCGCAGTAGGGGAAGGTGCACGCGGAAAAAGGTGACGAATTCACTTTCGCCCAGCAGACGCGACGCCTGTTCCATGACGGGGGGAATGCGTGTCAGCCCCGCATCAAGTGCACCTATCCCAATTGCCATAAAGCGAATGGCGCAGCAGACTACCAGCAGAATACCGGCGGAAAGCAGCGGCAATCCCTTGTAGCCTAGCAAGTCGGCGAGGAAATTATCCGTCGCCATACCGGGCGTCAGCATGCCAATCGCCAGTACCGTACCGGGGACGGCATAGCCCAGCGAGGCAATTCTGAGTATCGTGCGGCGGCGTTCCGGTGAACGGTCGGTGATAGCCGAATGACGGGCATACCACGCAATAATCAGGCTAACGAACGTGACAACCAGCGTGACGCCAGCGGCCAGCAGCAGCGAGTTCTGCAACGACTGTATCAGACCCGCGGAGATCGTCACGCTATCGCCCAGTCGTTTCGCGCTTTCCCATGCCAGAAAGAGGGCAGGAGCGATGAAGCCGAGCAGGATAGGCAACGCGGTCACTCCGGTTGCCAACCAGGCGCGAACACCTTTCAGCGGTGCGGGCATGATGCCGCGCATTTGTCGGCTGGTGCCGTAGCGCTGGTTTTTCCGGCCGTAATACTCCAGCGTCAGCAGCAGGATAACGACCGTCAGCATCGTGCAGGCAATCTGTGCCGCGGCGGGTAAATCCGAACGGGTGACCCAGGTGGTGTAAACCGTCACGGTCAGCGTATTCACCCCAAGGAATTCGGAGGCACCAATATCATTCAGCGTTTCCAGCAAGGCCAGACTGGTGCCGACAGCCAACGCGGGGCGTGCCATCGGCAGGGCGACGTGCAGGAAAGTGCCGGTTGCGCTCAATCCTAGCGTGCGTGCGGCTTCCAGCAAGTGTGCTGGCTGGCTGATAAACATCGCGCGCATGGTTAGATAAACGTACGGATAGAGCACCAGACCGAGTAGCAGAATCGCACCCGCCATGGATCGCAGATCCGGTAAGCGGAACTGACGTGGACTGTCGTAGCCCAACACGTTGCGGATCGCTTCCTGAATCGGCCCTATCGGATGCAGCAGATCGAGCCAGGCAAACGCGACAATATAGGTTGGCATCGCCAGCGGTAGCAGCAGCGCCCAGCTAACGAGCTGTCTGCCGGGGAAATCAAACGCGGTTACCAGCCAGGCGCAGCCTGCGCCAATCACCATAACGAGCACGCCGACGCCGACGAGCAGAATGAGCGTATTGAGTGCGGCATCGGGTAGCACGTAGCGCATCAGGTGATCCCAATGGCCAACACCCGCACCAGCCGCTAGCCAAAGCAGGGAAACCAGCGGGGCCAGAACACCGAGTGCAATGATGACGGCAGAGATGCGAAGCGGAGAAAAAAAGAGGCGCGGCCGCCCGAAGGCGCCGCGCAGGGTTGACGAACCGGTCTTATTGATCGAATCCAACTTTATCTACCAACTGACTAGCCTGTTTACGGAATTTAACGATGTCAGTCAGCGGAATGCTATCCACATTCACTTCACCAATCGTGCTGCCGATGGTGGAATCCAGCGTGACACCTTTGCGAACCGGATATTCGTAGTTTGCCTGAGCGTAGATCTGCTGAGCCGGAGCGGAGACCAGATATTCCATCAATTTCACGGCCTGATCTTTATGCGGAGCATGACGTGCAACCGCGGCACCGCTGATATTGACGTGTGTGCCGCCGTTTTCAAATGTAGGCTGAACGACTTTGATGGCATCGCCCCATTTACGGGCATCGGTGCCTTCTTTGGCGTTCTTCATATGGCCGACATAATAAGAGTTCGCCAGACCCACATCGCAGATACCACCGAGGATATCGCGCGCAACGTCGCGGTCACCGCCCGTCGCTTTACGCGCCAGGTTGTCTTTCACTCCGCGCAGCCAGGTTTCGGTTTTGGCTTCACCGTGGTGGGCAATCATCGCGGCAACCAGTGCAGTATTGTAAGGGTGTTGACCCGCACGGATACACACTTTGCCTTTCCATTTCGGATCGGCCAGATTTTCGTAAGTAATGCCGGTCAGCGGCAGTGACTTTTCCGCATAGAGCACGCGAGAGCGCATTGACAGACCAAACCATTGGTTATCTTTGTCGCGCAGCGCCGCCGGGATAGCCTCGGTTAATGTACTGGACTGAATCGGCTGGGTGACACCCGCTTCTACCAGATCGATCAGGTTACCGGCATCAACGGTCATCAGCAGGTCAGCCGGTGAGTTTTGGCCTTCTGCCTTCACACGCTCCAGCATGCCGTCCTTGATGAAGACGGTATTCACTTTAACCGACGTCTCTTTGGTGAACGCATCCAGCAGCGGCTGAATCAGGCCGGGCTCACGCGTGGTATAGAGAGTCAGAGAGTCATCTGCGGCAGCAGCAGGCAGGGCGTAGGCCAGCATTAACGATGAGGCTAGCGTGAGCAGGCGCGCTTTTTTGCGCAGAACAGACAGCGTTTTTGACATGTTATTATCTTCTCCAGAGTGAATGTGATGCGTAAATTAATAAAATAAGGAGATATTTTCGGCAGGTGACAAAAACTATATATGATAATCACTCTTGTTTGCAATCTCATTAATGCATGCGCGTCGTTATCGTGATGGGGGTCAACATCCAGGCTCATCAAGATGGCCTGTTGCCTTATTGGTCTGCGCGTGGGTAAAACAGCGCCAGATGATTATCTTGCGTGAGGCAAATACTACGGCGTCTGGCTAGCGGCCAGCCTGCTGATATGCATAGTTAGCCAAGTGAGCTCTTCTTTCGGCAAGGCCATGTGGTATTTTTCCTGCACATAATCCCTGATCGCCCATGAAATCGCCATCGCCTCAGGGTAATGTTTCAGCAATTCCTGATAGAAATCGTCTGTGCGTCCCGGTGCGATTTTGCGGGCAATTACCCGTTCGGAGAAATAACGCAGATGGGTGATAAAGCGGAGATAATCGACGGCGTTGACGTCGATATTCTTGTTTAATTTGTAGCGTACTATCTCTGCCAGACGATTCACCAATTGAACCTGCTGGTGGGCATCGGCAATTTCGGCACTGCCTGCGGCATTAATGAGATGAAACGCAATATTGACGGCTTCATCATCAGAAAGCGTGACGTTAAAGCGCGACGATACGCAATCTTTTGCCTGCACGCCGAGGGCGTACTCTTTTTGGTAATAACGTTTCACTTCCCAACTGAGCTTATTGATGAAGTGGCTGCCCGTTTTGCTGCGTTCAACCGCGAAATAGAGATGTTCTGCCAGCGTAAAGAACAGCACTGAATTAAGCTTTTCGGCGTACTGACTTTGCGCTAGCGTGACGATCTCCTGCGTAATGTCAAAAAAAGCCGCAGGAATGGTGTCGGTCAAGGAAAGGAAATGTCGTGATTTCAGGTTTTCCAGCGGAATGAAAACCTGCTCAACGTGCGTCACATCAATCAATGAGCCGGGTCTGGCACCAAATCCGATGCCTTTTCCCAACAGGATCATCTCCTGCTGTTCATGATCGACTAACAGCATGCTGTTGTTTAAGGCTTTTTTCACTTTAATCACGCGGGATTCCTCGTCACTTTCGTTCCCTGCCATTACATGCTTAACCTGCGGCTGAACCTATTTGTCAGGTGAGATCGCTGCCGTTGGTGGCGATGACTTTCTGATACCAGTAGAACGAATCCTTTCTCAGACGCGCCAGCGAACCGTTACCTTCATCATCCTGATCGACGTAGATAAAACCATAGCGCTTGGACATTTGTGAGGTTCCTGCGCTGATGATGTCAATCGCTCCCCAACTGGTGAACCCCATCAGCTCAACGCCTTCGCTAATCGCTTCACGCATTTGCTCGAAATGTGAACGAAAATAATCAATGCGGTAAGGATCGTGGATTTTTCCGTTCTCGACAACGTCTTTCGCGCCCAAACCATTCTCGACAATAAACAGCGGCTTTTGATAGCGATCGTAAAGCTCCAGCAGGGAAATTTTCAGCCCAATGGGGTCGATTTGCCATCCCCAATCCGAGGCGGGCAGGTACGGGTTTTTCACGCCTAGAACGGTATTGCCCGGTATTCTCTCGGCGTCCGGCTGCGTGGATTCGGTGAGCGACATATAGTAGCTGAACGAGACAAAATCTACGGTGTGCTGCTTGAGTATGGTCAGATCCTCAGGCTGCATAGTGATGTCGATACCTCTCCTTTCAAGATCGCGCTTGATAAGCGGTGGATACTCGCCAAATACCTGTACATCGGCATAGAAATAATTTTCGAGGTTCTTTTTCAGCGCGGCTTCGACATCTTCTGGACGACAGGAGTGCGGGTAGGTCGTCAGCTTGGTCAGCATGCATCCGACCTGACTGCCGGGGATTTTTTCATGGCAGTCGCGAGTGACGATAGCCGAAGCAACAAACTGGTGATGCAATCCCTGATAAATATCCTGCTTAGCCTGCCCCGATACGCTTTTTTCTTCGCGGATACCTGCGGTGGTGAACGGGTGGCGATGGATACTGTCGATCTCGTTAAAGGTCAACCAGTAGCGAACGAGATCCTTATAACGATCGAAGCAGACATTGCTGAAGCGCACGAAGGCATCCAGTACGTTGCGGTGCACCCAGCCGTTGTATTTTTCACTCAGCGCCAGCGGCATTTCATAATGTGAAAGCGTCACCAGCGGCTCGATGCCGAGTTTGCGCATCTCGCTGAAAAGATTGTCGTAAAATTGTAAGCCAGCTTCATTCGGTTCACTGTCTTCCCCGGTCGGGAAAATACGCGACCAGGCGATGGAAACGCGCAGCACCTTGAAGCCTATTTCGGCAAACAGCGCCAGATCGCCTTTGTAGCGGTGGTAAAAATCGATACCGCGCCGTTTGGGGTAGAACGCATCATTTTTGCCGCTGAGTGCGTCGGCAACGTTTTCATCCGTCAGTGCCATGTGGGCATGATAATTCTTCAGATCGAGATTCGGTTTCCAGGTAATAGCATCCGCGACGGACGGCCCCTTGCCGTCTTCATTCCATGCGCCTTCGGCCTGATTGGCGGCAATCGCGCCGCCCCATAAAAAGTGTTCCGGGAATGCGATGTTTTTATCCATTACACAGACTCCTTTAAGGTCATGATGATGGTGTGGGGAGAGATGGCGACGTCAGTGGCTTCCGGTATCACGCGAAAGCGTTCGCTGTTGGTGATAACCATCATGACAACGGGATCGTAACCCGCAGCGATGAGGCTATCGAGGTCAAATTCAACGAGGACATCGCCGGTATTAACCTGTTGACCGGCCGTGACTTTCGGCTGAAAGCCCTGACCGTTGAGCTTGATGGTATCGATGCCGATATGAAAAATCAGTTCGGCACCGCTATCGGTGAGCATGCTGACGGCGTGACCCGTTTCAAACACGTTCTCAATCGTGCCGCTCGCCGGAGCGTAGAGCACACCTCTCTCGGGAATGATGGCGATACCGTCGCCCATAATACGTTTGGAGAAAATTTCATCATTTACGCTTTCCAGCGGAATCACTTTTCCTTCAATTGGGCTGGCGAACTGGCACTCGGTAACCGCATGATGGCCGTCTTCTATGGCAGCAGGTTTCTCTTCTCGCCAGAGGAACAGCGCGGAGAGAAAGGCGATGACAAAGGAGAGCGCAGCACCGGCGATGGCATAAATGATATTCCAGCCATTCTCTGGTGAGACGAACATGGAAATACTTGCCAGACCGGGCCCAACCAGCGCAAAGGCTTCAATCGCCATCCACCCGATAAACGCGCCGCCGACCAGACTACCTGCTAACACGCTGTAGAGCGCTTTTTTATTCAGTAGGGTAATCCCGTACAGTGCCGGTTCAGTAATGCCGAATAGGGCGGAAATACCGGCTGAAAGCGCCGTCGATTTTAGCGTTTTGTCTTTACTTTTGAGCGCAATCGCCATGCAGGCGCCGGATTCGGCAATGTTGTGCGCAAGCGATGCGGGTAGATAGAGCATTTCCTTCCCAAACTGGCTCATGGATGAAACGGCATAGGGCAGCATCGGCTTATGCATCCCTGATGCCACCATGAATGGCAGCGCAGCAGCGAGCAACGCCGTTGCGACAAAGCCTAATTTGCTGTATAGCCAGAGGATTACGCTAGCCAGACCTGCGCCGACTTCATAACCAAGCGGGCCAAGAACCAGCAACGTGACCGGAACGGTGACGAGCAGTGAAAGCATCGGCGACAGAAAAATACGCAGGGCGCTTGGTGAGTAGCGGTTGAAGATCTTTTCGGTTTGCGCATAGAAAATGACGCAGAGAATCGCCGGGAAAACCTGTGACGCGTAAGCGACATTTTTCAGATCCAGAGAGAGAAACTCCGCGCCTTCTGCCAGTTGTTTAGACATGGCGGGCAGTACCATAACGGAGACGGCAGAAACGGCAACCAACACATTCACTTTCAGTTTCATCGCCGTGGTGATGCCCACCAGAATCGGCAGAAAATAGAGCGGGGCGGAACCGATGTTGTCCAGCACTTTATATGTTGAGCTGTCTTTGGTGAGCCAGCCAAGCAGATCCAGCAGCAATAACAGCGATTTGAGCACGCCGCCGCCCGCAATAGCAGGCACCAGCGGCTGAAAAACGCTGATGATAAAATCAATAACAAAAGCCGTGCGATTTTTTGCTGGCGCGACGCGACCTGTGTCTTTACGACCTGCGGCGAGGTTTTGCACTGCATCGTACACTTGCATGACGTCGCTACCAATGATCACCTGGCACTGTACGTTGACTCGAACGCCTAGTACGCCCGGTACCTTGCCCAGTTCGTACTGGTTTACCAGACTGTTGTCATAAAGGCTCAGCCGCAGCCGTGTAGAGCAGTGTTCAATGTGTTCGATGTTGTCAATCCCGCCGACTAATATGATGATTTTTTCAGCGGTGGCAGCATAGTTTGTCACGTTGTTATCCGTTGTTATGTGGCTCATACGACGGTTCCTCTGGTCCAGAAACGAAAAAGACCTGAAGCTCATCCCCTGATACCAGAGAGGGAGAGCTTCAGGTCTTGCCTAGAAAACTAGTTACACGCCTGTAGTGCTGTTGTAAGTCCTCGTGTGCGAGAAAGTCAAACGGATCGTGTGGCCTTGATAGGTAAGTGTGATGGCAATAGCAGAATGTCAGGTTTAGCCTGGCGGGGCTGATGGATCTTAGGCATGTTGCATAAAAGATGGCCTTTTTTGACCGATTATAGAAAACGGAATGATCTAAACTTACAGCGTGCAAATGGGTAGACGAGAGACGAAAGGCGCGTATGATTTCTGTAATATGGACAGATCATCGTAGAGATAATCAGTTTGCACAGATGGCGGATTTAAATACGTCAAAATTATTTTAATTGATTGTTTTTTATTTAAAAATAGGCACCGTTGGGATTTATTGTTATGACTGATAATTTGCTTTCTCACCTGTCGAATGCGTTACGTTCAGAGGCTTCCTTCGAGGGGCTAGTTCGCCAGTTATTGGTCATGCTGGAATTGGTCACCGACCTTGAATCGACCTATTTGACGCAGGTAGACACCGAAGCGGGCTTCCAAAATATCCTGTTTGCTCATAACACTAAAACGCTCAATATCCCCGAGGGGATATCGGTCCCGTGGCACGACACGTTATGCAAACGTGCATTGGATGAAGGGCAAAGCTATACGCCTGATGTGTCAGCGTGCTGGGGGGATTCGCAGGCGGCGAAAGCGCTGGGCATTATGACTTATGCCAGTACACCGGTACGTATGGAAGATGGGCAATTATATGGCACGCTCTGTGCAGCGAGCTCTGACCATAAACCGCTGACAACTAAAGGTGAACAAATCCTGAGTTTGTTCGCGCAGCTTATTGCTCAACAGGTGCAGAAAGAGTGGCTGGTGCAGCAGTTAACGGCCGCGAATGCGGCGTTGCATGAATATTCTTACACCGATTCACTGACCGGACTGCTTAACCGTCGTGGCGTGTTTTACTCTCTGGAAGCGCTGTTTTCTCAGGCAAAGAATGACAACCAGCAGGCATTGATTGTGTTCATTGACCTCGATGGCTTTAAAAAAATTAACGACCAGTTTGGCCATGACGCCGGTGATACCTTCTTACAAGAGGTTGCTCAACGCTTGTTAATGTGGGGAAATCCCGGTGATGTTGTTGGTCGACTGGGTGGTGATGAATTTGTTTTCGCCCGCATGGTGAATATTGCAGAGGGTGAAAAAGAGCACGTAGTCTCTTCCTTTAGAGACAGTATGACGCCCTTGTTACAGGGGAATTATCCACTCGGTACGGTCAGCATCGAATACTTAGGTGCAAGCATGGGGGTCGTCATGGCAGATCCTTCCATCGATGAACCCGATGGTGCGATCCGCCGTGCAGATGCTGCAATGTACGCCAATAAAGTCATGCGAAAAAAAGATCAAATCAGCGCTTTTGAAGTCATCCCAACACAAGAGTAAATACCTATGCGGGTATGATCATCTGCTCATTATCTGGTGGGCTCGCTCATGCATCTTTGGTGGTATCCAGAGTGAGTTTGCCATCTTCTAAGTGAAGTTTCGTGGTGGAAAGGAGTTCAAATAGGCGCTTAAACGGATCTGCATTTTTGCCTGATTCACCCGTCATAAAGTTGAAGTCCATTTCTATCATGTACTTAAGTCGGGGTACATAGCCTTCTGGTGCCTGTACTTGCTCAATCAATGGCAGACTTTCATGATGAGCTAACACCATTTTAAAAAATTCAGTCTGTTTAAACTCACCGCGATTCCACTCCAGCTTACTTTGCGCTACGGCCATCGTACGCCATACTTGCTCTTGGTCATAAGCTTCACTCCAGGCAGCACGCCGTTCATTCACGGTAAAGGTTCCGCTGTCGTCATAGGTAATCAGCGCCAGTTGTTCACGAGACAGGCCTCTGAAAGGGTTGCTTCCTTGGCGATTGTTATACGCCGTAGCTTGTTTCGCTCTGGCTAATCGCTCAGGGTCATCGCTATTGGGGATTTCCGCATCGTGGGTTTTTTTGTTATTGGCGTAATTCACACCGACTAGTTCATCATCCACGCTTCTGGCTTTGGCTGCCAATGTACTGCGGTCGCTTTTGGCGTCTCTGGCCTCAGCCCTGACAGCGGCATCGCTCAATTGTCTCGCGAGTGTTGACACGGAGCTGGTTTGGTTTGGTTTATCTGGATCGATGGAGGACGAGGGCGACTGAGTGTTTGTTGAGAGTGCCTTTGTTTTTTTGGTTATGCCTGCTTCTGTCAGTTGATTAACAGTGGATGTTGTTGATGTTTTCTGGATGCCAATCATTCAGTGCCTCACTGTTCTCGGAGGATGGGATAAGCCCATCATGCGGAATACGAAGCTGAGCCCTAACACCGTAAAAGCTAAGTAAACCGATTTTTCATAGAGTAAATCGGCATTTAATAGAAATGGTTTAATTTTTTATGGTTATTTTGATGATGATTTCTAGCGGGTGAGAGCATATCCACCACCATGTTTTACCGGAGGGCGAGAGCGATAAAGAGCGTGCGGAATTACATAGCTGACTCATAATGTATAGTTGTGAATAGTTATTTTTAGTAACCAATGTAGGGTACAGTGGCGCTTGTTAAGTCAAAAGACATCCAGCGCCTGTTTTTTAATTGGAATGGTACTGAAGGATACCTTAAATAACTAAAATTGCAGGGGGATAAATAAACGTGCAGCTTGAGTTATGATGACGCTATGCCATCTTACCAGCCGCAGACGTTAGTTTCTTCATCTGCATCGTAACCACGCACGATATTAACCAGTTCTTTTACCGCTTCAGCGGAAGTTGTCTTATCTTTTAATCCTTCAAGCGCGGAGAAGTCTTTGTCAACGGCTACGCCATTGTTATTGTTCGTCACTGTCAGCAAGAAACCTTTTTTATTTTCACTGGTTAAAGACAGTTCATTAATCAATTGCTCAACTGCGCCAGAAGCGAAGTCTGGGACATAAAAAGCCATCGGTTTAAGATAAACTTTTCCTACTTTTTCATTATTATCGCGATTCAATAGCGTTAATGAATACCCTTTATTTTCAGCTGTCATTTTTTCACCTCAACCTTCTATCAGAATTTTTGGATCGACATAAAAGTCTACATTAAATAACGTATCATCAGACAACGCTTCAATTCTGTGCCATTTTTCTGGAGGAAATACGCCAAATTGCCCTGCTTCAATCGTCAGCGTTTCAATTGGCTCAGGACTCGTCTCATCGGCATAGCCATAATAACGAATCGTCCCTTGCATTACGCACAAACGCGGGTAAACACCTTGCCGTGTTCCTGCGTCTAAATGGCGCTGCCAGATTGACGCGGGGGCAGTCTCTTTTGTCCAAAAAGGGGTTGTGCGGGTATGAACATAATTCGCAGGTATGACAATTCGTTCCATGTTTAAACCTCATGCTTTACCCAGCCACATGCGGGTTGGGAGGGGAAAAACTATATAATGCATATCATATACCTCTTTTAAGGCTTGTGAATTATTTTTTGCCAATTAATTTTTTACAATGCCGAAACACCTCATAAAAGGGCTCTGTTATCAAGCGGCAGTGTGTCACATGTCGGTTATTTTTATCAGCCAGTAAGTTGAAAGGAAGCCTAGCGCTAAGGAATAGTCACATTAAGTTATTTATTAATAAACTACTTATTGGGGATAGAGAGTTTATAAAAATATAACTATCACTACTCAATTATGGTTATTGTTAAGTGGAAGTCAAAAGAGTAAAAATGAGGAATATAACGATAATCTATGATGAGGTTTTAACTCAGATGAAAAAGAATGTAAAACTCAGTTCGTTTTATTATGGATTTCCGGTTTTCCTCGTTACGACGATAGATGATAGCAACGAAAACATTAATATTGCTTCTATCTCATCATCAATATCTCTCGGGGATAAAATCATTATCGGTGTCAGCAAAGGCAGCAAAACCTACGATAATCTATTATCCGGATCGGATGTTGTTATCAATATTCCTGATTACAAACTTTGGGAGAAGGTTGAAGAGCTTGGCAAGTTGACTGGAAACGAGACGCTATCTGAAGGCCAGATAAAATGGGGCGTTCAGATATGTCACGATAAATTTGCCAAAGTGGGTCTTCATACTGAAGCATCTACAGATATTACTCCGCCTCGGGTTATTGAATGTCCCATTCAGGCAGAATGTAAGACCGTCAGCACGACAGACAAGGGGCGTTTTATTCTGGTCGAGTTGGACATCATCAATGTTTGGGTGGATAGCGAATTATTAGGGTCAAATGATGTTATCGACTCGTCGAAATGGAAACCTTTGATATATAACTTCCGCGAGTATGATACTACGGGTGATGCATTAGGGTTTAATTTTAAATACGGCCATTAATATCGTAGCATAAAGGTTGTCGCTGTATTAGCAAGTGGCAACCTATCTCATCCCTTCTTCTCCTGGAGTCCCCAAGCCGTTAACTCTTAAACGATTGACGGGTAGTTGCTGAAAATATGACACAGCGTACTTTACGTACGGTGAATGTGCGTTTTCCTACGCAGATAAGTTGTTGGTATACCCGTCATACTTCAAGTTGCATGTGCGTTGGCTGCATTACTCGGCACACTGGCGTGTACCTCGCCCCGTTGGGGCCGCTGCAAGCAGCGTTCAAACCTGCCTCTAGCAGGTTTGTCAGTCACCCGAATCACTTACCTGAGTAAGCTCATCGGGATGAAATGAGAGACATCCTGTCTCTCACCGGAGGCCAGCCGTTGGCTGGTCAAATTCGTTCTCGACGAATTTGTCCTTCGCTTGCCGCGTTATTCGGCCTTATGGCCTCAGCCCTTCGGGGTCAGCGCAAGCGCTGTTCAAAAACGCCTTGCTGTTTTTGTCCTGAAACTCGAATTATTTAGGGTATATACTGCCAAAGCCTTCCTTCATTTTCTCTTTTTCCCCCTCCTTTTTAATATCTTTTTACTCTGCCTTCTTCAGAGGAGAATTGTATGACTAATATTCAGCAACGTATTGTGCTAACCGGAGGACCCGGGTCAGGAAAAAGTACGCTTATCGACGCCCTTACTCAACGTGGGTACACATGCTCAACAGAGGCGGGTAGAGCCATTATTCAGGATCAGCTTGCTATTGGTGGAAACGCGCTGCCGTGGGGAGATCGTGCGGCATTTGCAGAAATGATGCTGTGCTGGGAAATGCGTTCTTATCACCACCTTGACGACGGTAATACACCGTGTTTTTTCGACCGGGGAATCCCTGATATAGCGGGCTATCTGAGCCTTTGTGAATTACCTATTCCAATGCATCTGGAGGAAGCATTACGGCAATGTCGCTACTTTGAACATGTATTTATTGCTCCGCCATGGCGCGAAATTTATGTGCAAGATACGGAGCGAAAACAATCTTTCGAAGAAGCCGTATTAACCTATCAGGTTATGCTTGATACATATCAAAAATATGGTTACCAGTTGTGGGAACTTCCTCGTGTTCCGGTCGATGAGCGTGTTAATTTTGTCATCTCAAAGATGCAGTATATGGGCTCATATAGCAAAACGGTCGCTTAAAGAAACTTAAGTGGCCGTTTCTAAATTTACCTAACTGCCTTTTTACCAATGTAAATACCTGAGTTACGGGGGTAAGATTGGTAGAAGCAAGATGTTGGTCGGTATAGGTAACCGGGTTGGCCAATAATGGTGCAGGTAAACGCTTTCGAGTTACTAAGGCGACGAATGATAGGTTTGTTGGCATAAACGGCTTTACTCAGTTGCTGAGAACCTACAATTCGATCCGTATTGACGGCCATTCTGCTTTGATAAGAACACATGTAAAGCGTCGCTAAATGTTTCTTAACTTAACTGAGAATGTCAATGAAAACTAATAATAATATTGCCGTGTTGGCTTCAAATATTGCCATCATGGAGCCCGCTAATGGGCTCGAAAAGAAGCTTGAGCTAGCTGAAAAAGAGAATCGTAAGCTTATCATTAAGCTTGGGTTCGACCCTACAGCTCCTGATCTTCATCTCGGACACGCTGTTGTATTACGTAAATTAAAGCAATTTCAGGATGCTGGCCACGATATCGTCATTATTATTGGCGATTTTACGGCCTCTATTGGCGATCCGACAGGTCGCAACAAGCTGCGCCCACCATTAAGCGAAAAACAAATCGCTCTTAATAGTCAGACCTATCTCGATCAGCTCGGCCGAATTATAGATACTTCGCGTATACAGGTACGTCGTAATTCCGACTGGTTTAGAAAAATGCCTTTTTCTGAAATTCTTGGGCTTGTTTCCCGCGTCACGTTAGCACAAATGATGCAGCGTGATGATTTCAAAAATCGGTATGCCGCGTCCTTACCTATTCATCTACATGAGCTTTTGTATCCGATCCTTCAAGGATATGACTCCGTGATGATTAATGCGGACGTTGAGCTTGGTGGTACGGATCAGCTCTTTAATAACATGGTAGGGCGGATGCTACAGGAATCCTTCGGAAGTGAAGGGCAGTCGGTCATCACTATGCCTCTACTGGAGGGGTTAGACGGCAAAGATAAGATGAGTAAATCGAAAGGGAATTATATTGCGCTAACGGACAGCCCTGAAGATATGTATGGAAAAATCATGTCGTTACCTGATCATCTTATTATCAGTTATCTCAGCCTGGCCGCGAATGTTTCAGCAGAATATATCATCGAAGTTAGAGAGCAGATGGAACGGGGGGAAAATCCCATTCTTATTAAAAAGGATCTGGCATACCAAATAGTTGGTATCTACCATGATGTGGAAGCTGCTGACGCTGCTGGCAAACATTTTGAACGGGTATTTCAGCAACACAATCCTACCGAAGAGGATCATCTTCCACTGATCTTTGACGAGCAGATACCGCTGACGCTGATTGATCTTTGTAGTCAGGCTCTTGCCGAGATGAGTCGCTCGGAACTGAGGAGGCTGATTCGCTCAGGAGCAGTAAGGATCGACACTCATAAAGAGACTGATGAACTGGCAATGATTAACCCAGAACCAGGTTTGCTTTTATGGCTGGGTAAACATCACCGTTTCATTGTCAGATAGGCACTGAGATTTTTCGTGTGGATTTATTGGATAACGAGCCAAAAAGCAAAAATCCCGCTTAAGTTTCCTTAAGCGGGATTTTCTATGTATGGCTCCTCTGACTGGACTTGAACCAGTGACATACGGATTAACAGTCCGCCGTTCTACCGACTGAACTACAGAGGAATCGTGTTGACGGGGCGCATAATAACGACGTGTGTTGCACATGTCAAAGGCGTAAACCACAAAATTGCACTGTTCGGTGAGAGAATGCGCAATCTGCCGATATTTTTGGCAAATATCGGCATTGCAGCGTATTTCTCTATCGTTACGGTTGGTTTATTGGTGTTTTTTGTTTATCGGAAAAGGCATATAGCGGCCCTTTTCCTGACAGAGTGAATAGAGATATCGTCGTAAAGGAGAGGGCGATGCCGCCTAAAATCAGGTAAGTGCCATGAAAGCCGATACTGTCATACATATTGCCAGCAAAGATGGACATGAAAATGATTGATATCTGTTTGAAGAAACAGAAGCACACCAGATAAATAGTCGCAGAAAAGCGGACTTCAAAGACAGTGGTAATGTATTTGAAGCAACCGACAATCAGGAAAGGAACTTCAAACATGTGTAGCGTTTTCAGCACAATCACTTCCAGTACAGAATCGGCAAAAGCAGAGCCAATAATTCGCACGGACATAATCGTCCCGGCGATGAGAAGCGCGTTCTTACCGCCGATACGGTTCACAATCAGAGGAGCGAAGAACATGATGGTGGCATTAAGTAATTCACCCAGCGTAGTGACATAACCAAATACTCTTGTACCTTCCTGTCGGGTCTCGAAAAACGAGGTGAAGAAATTGGCAAACTGCTGATCGAACACATCATAAGTACAAGAAACGCCGACGACATAGAGAGTCAGGAACCAGATTTTACGTTCTTTTAGCAGTTCAGCTGCCATTTTCAGGCTGAAGGGTTTCTGGTTGGAGCCTACCTGGTCGGCAACGATAGCGCTGGAGGAGGCCTCTGGTTTTGCTAGCAGCAACAGGATGGCGAGGATGACTGCACAACCTGAGCCAAGCCAGAAAACAAACTGGTTATTGATGGTAAACATGATGCCAACAATGGACGCGCAGAGTGCCCAACCGAGACAGCCGAACAGGCGTGCACGGCCAAATTCAAACTGGCTACGGCGACTGACTTTCTCGATGTAGGCTTCAATGGCTGGTGCACCTCCGTTGTTGATAAACCCCAGATAAATACCACCGACGATAGAACCCAAAACGATATTGTATTTTAACAATGGACCAAAAACATAAATAAAGAACGGCGCAAAAAACACCAGCATTATGGTGATGATCCATAGCAGATGTTTTCTCAGTCCTAATTTATCTGACAGTAAGCCAAATATAGGTTGGAATAGTAAAGCGAAAAAAGAAATACAGGCAAAAATGATTCCTGTGTCACTTTTACTTATTTGATTAATGTCATGGAGCCAAATAGGGAAAAAGGGGAAGTAAGCCCCCATGATGAAGAAATAGAAAAAGAAAAACAGGCCGAATATCCAAAAATTCTTGTTATGTAGGTAATACATGTTGTTTTCTCCGATATGCATTATACCCGTCATACTTCGAGTTGTATGTGCGTTGGCTGCGTTACTCGGCACACTGGCGTGTACCTCGCCCCGTTGGGGCCGCTGCAAGCAGCGTTCAAACCTGCCTCTGGCAGGTTTGTCACTCACCCGAATCACTTACTTGAGTAAGTTCATCGGGATTCCCTCACTTGCCGCCCGCATACAGATCGAATTATTTAGGGTATATATCCGCAACGTTTATGTTTACGGCGGATATATACTTTCTGGATACAACTAGAATGGAAAGAGACGGTATAACCCGTGCTCTTTCGTTATTTTTTTTAATACTCTTTTTTCATATCAATACGGTTAGTGATGTTGAATAGCGACGCGATAGTGATAATGCGTCGCTGTTAGCAAATCATCGCGATGGACGCTGGGACTCCAGGAGTCATCACCACCAATTCCCATGTGGAAACCATCCAGATTGAGCCAAACGCCTTTTTCTTTTTCTAGTAAATGATGGTGGGTGCATGTCATCAGTTGTGTGAGTCCGTAGCGGCTTATCCCGAAATGGAAATTTCCGGTGATAACCCATTTTCCATATGTCAGCATACGTGTGTTGCAGCGTAATCCGTTCTCCGATGGGAAAATGTAGGGCGTGTGAAGGTCATCTAGCGGCAGGCTCCAATGCCCGTGCTGTGCGGCGAGTTGTCGGTCTGGGTAATTCTCATGCGGGCCAAGCCCGACCCAACTAACCTGAGGCGTGACGTCAGCTAATTGGCAGCTCAAGCCCACTCTGGCTAGCGAGGGCAGTACCGTTGCAGCATCAACATCGACATCAACGGTCATCATGCCGTGCGCATCAATCTGCCAGCACTTTTTACTCCGTAGCAGGATCTGCCCGGCATGGCGGAATACGTGCTCGGTGACAACGTGTACGGCATCGGCGAGTTGGTCAGCCTGAATGGCAACGCACTGCGCTTGCAATTGATAAAGCCCGGCCGATTTCCAGCGCTCGGCCCAGGCGCGGGGATCGATGCGATCAACTTCACTGATGCCGATGTCATTATCCAGCGGTGCCCGAACAAATTGATCCTGTAAGGGGGTTAGCAGAGTAGGGATATCTGCCGTCCACCACTGTTCTAGCCAACCGCTTTGGCGGTTAAAACGCCAACGCTGCTCGCCTTGAACGATTTCAACGTACGTATCGGACGCTTGTAGAATAGGGGATTTTTTTTGCCCAGAACAGGGTGCTTCGGGCTGGTGAAGCGGTGTAGGGAGTTGCCACTGATCCCACGCACAGCGATGGTTTGCCTCTGACCAGGCGGTTTTTCTGGGTTGTACGACTTCTACGTTGAGCCAGAGTTCCCCTGTGCGTTCGGCTATGGGAAGTGCCTCTAACAGCGTCAGCGTTTGAGTGGACTGCGGTGCAAGCGTCAACGGTAACGAACCTTGCGCAAGCGTGCCGCCGTTCAGCGTAATGCACCAGTTCAACTGCTCGTTGTCCGTATGGCGAAACAGATATTCGCTGGTGACGCGTAACTCACATGGGAATTCAGCTTGCCAGGTGAATTGAATATGCTGCTGTGCCCGCTGAGCTTCATATAAGCTGGGGTGCGGGGTGCGATCGGGAAAAAGCAGGCCGTCCAGACAGAACTGGCGATCGTTAGGCGTGTCGCCAAAATCTCCACCGTACGCCCAGTAGGCATTGCCCTGTTCATCATGACGAGTCAGCGCTTGATCGACCCAGTCCCAGATGAATCCGCCCTGTAACCGGGGATATTGACGAAATGCTTTCCAATAGCGGGCGAATCCCCCCAAACTGTTGCCCATCGCGTGAGCGTACTCACAAAGGATAAGTGGCCGCTGTTCATCCGGCATACTGACCCATTTTGTGATCGACCACTTAGGCACGCTGGGGAAGGGTTGGTCTTCATCAACGCGGGCGTACATTGGGCACACAATGTCGGTTGCACGACTATTCGCGCCGCCACCTTCGTAATGCACGGGGCGGGTCGGATCGTGGCGTTTGATCCACTGGTAAAGTGCATCATGGTTTGCGCCATAGCCAGATTCATTCCCCAATGACCAAATAATGATGCAAGGATGATTACGGTCGCGTTGCACCATCCTAGATACACGTTCACTGTAGGCTGGCAACCAGGCAGGGTCATCCGAGAGACGGTTCATCGGCTGCATGCCGTGTGTCTCAATGTTTGCCTCATCGACAACATACAAACCGTAGCGATCGCATAGCCGATACCACAAGGGGTGGTTTGGGTAATGCGAACAGCGTACCGCGTTAAAATTATGCTGCTTCATCAGCATAATATCGTGCAGCATCGTGTCTTCGTCCATGACCTGGCCGTGCTGTGGATGGTGCTCGTGGCGGTTAACGCCGCGTATCAGTAACGGCTTGCTATTTAGCAGTAGCAGGCCGCTGCGGATTTCAACTTTTCTGAAACCAACATCATAAGCCTCCGCTTCGATTAGCTCGCCTTCTACGGTTTCCAGTGCAATGACGGCGCGGTACAGGTGTGGCTGCTCGGCACTCCACAGCTCCGGCTGTGGCACATCAATACGGAGAGAAGCTTTGTCGTGGTAGGCCCCGCGTTCATCGACAATATTGCAACCGAACGCCTGGCGTGCATCGCCGATGCGTTTATTACCACGCCAGAGCTGTGCGTGGATGCGATAGTTTTTAACCTCAACTTCGGGGATCGCGGCTTTTACCTGAATATCCAACGTGCCGTGGCAGAAATCGGTACTAAGTGGAGTAGTCAGTTGGATATCGCTGAGGTGAACCGCAGGCTTATGTAGCAGCGTGACGTCGCGGAAAATACCGCTCATACGCCACATGTCCTGATCTTCCAGATAGCTTCCGTCAGACCAGCGTAGCACCATTACCGCCAGTCGATTCTCACCAGCGGCCAGATAAGGACCAATATCAAACTCCGCAGGCAGACGGCTATCCTGTGAATACCCCACCCAGTGGCCGTTACACCAGAGATAAAAAGCGGAGTTGACGCCATCAAAAATAATCCGGGTTTGTCCGCTGCTGAGCCAGTCGCGATTGACTTTAAAAGTGAGCGAGTAACAACCTGTAGGGTTATCCTTTGGTACATAAGGCGGATTGACGGGGATCGGGTATTTTACGTTGGTGTAAATCGGGGTGTCATAGCCCTGTAGTTGCCAATTGGAAGGTACAGGAATAGTCGTGGAGTCAGGTAGATCTTGCTGTAGCCAGCTTTCTGGTACGGCTTCCGGGCGAGTGAAATAATGGAATGACCATTCGCCATTCAAGCGACGTAGCCGCTGAGACGGTTCATCCTGTTGTGCCGCAGCGATGCTACGCCAGCTGTTGAATGGTGGATGAGCAGGGAGCCTTTGATAATTTGTGCACGCTGGATTTTCCCAATCACGCCGGGCAAGGATTGCTTGCAGGGTGGCGTGATGGCGTGTCGGGTTCGGTAAAACGGTGTCGCTCATGATGGCTTTACTCCTGAACGTCTTAGAGTCTGCATTGCGATTGGTTATTTTAAATTGTTATCCGCTCACAATTCCTGTTTTCCATAACATATCGACTCCCCAAGCTGAGTAAAGCGGAATGTAGTAATAAAGTGGAAGCGATCACAAAGATCGTTTGTAAAATGAATGGGAATACAGAGGGTTTGGAAAGCGTTACGCAATAAAACAATGAGGTATAATAAATAACTTATTGTTTATCATCTTATTTTGTTAGGGTTTGTCGTCGGTGGTGGAAAAGGCATTATTGTGTAAAGGATTACAGTCTCTGGAGCTGACGTGTAATATCCAACAGATTCTTTGTTAACTCTTGCAGGGAGGCATGGGTTGATGACTGTACGGCGGTGCTATGGCGCACGATCAGTTCAGTGGGTAATAGCAGCGAGGTAGTGTGGGGAGAGTCGCGCAGTGTAGCGAGCAAACGGGTGACGCCTTCTTTACCTAATAGCCTGAAATCTTGGCGAATTGTCGTCAGTGGCGGGGTGTAATACGCGCTGTCCTGCGTGTCATCAAAGCCGATCACCGACATCTGCTCCGGCACGCGCAGGCCATATTCGTGCAATGCACGCAGGACGCCAAGCGCCATTTGGTCGTTCGCCACAACAATCGCGGAGATGCGCAGGGATTGTCCCAGCAGAGCCAGTGTCTGGTGATAACCGGAAGCGGCGCTCCAGTCACCGTGCAACACTGAGGCGGGGGACAACTGCTGTTTCTCTAACTCGGTTAGCCAACCTTGATAACGTAGGCGGGCGGAAATCGAGGTCATTGGTCCAGTCAACAGAGCGATATGTTGATGCCCTAGTTGTACCAGATGCGCGATAGCCAACCGCGCACCGTGGTCGGGATCGAACATAACATTGAGTATATCAGTACGTGGATCGGCATCCATAAACAGCACGGGCGTGTTGGCACAGGTCTGGCTAATGTGGGCGGCTTCATCCGCTGATAACGGAACATTCACGATAACGCCGCTGACCCGCTGAGAAAGCAGGTCATTAACCGCGTTGTTGCAGCTGTTGACATCCGACCTGCTCAGCATGGACATCACGATGTTGATCCCCAACTGGTTGGCGGTGCTCTTAATGGCGGCGGCAATTTGTGAAGGTGCATGCAGTGAAAGATCGGTGGTTACCAGCCCAAGCGTGGTGATAGTTTTCCCTGCTAACTGCTGTGCGACGCGGTTAGGCGTGTAATTCAGCGCCGCCATTGCCTGTTCCACTTTACTACGAGTACGGGATGAAACATGAGGCGCTTGGTTCAGCACGCGGGAGACGGTTTGATAGGAAACCCCAGCGTACTCGGCGACATCATGTAATGTTATGGGTTTCTGTTTCATAGCGATCATTCCGTGCGTGAAAGGGCATTATCATAGCAAATCGTGCAGGGAATCCGTAACAGGCGTGTGTACTCTGTCGCAGTTGAAGCAGGCCCAAATGGTTGTATACCTGCTGCGACGTGGGGAAAAAGTAAAACCGGGAGCGAATGCTCCCGGTCGTGTGGCCGATGTTTATTGCTCGGACAGGACAAACATGCCGTAAGGATGAATTTGCAGATAGTAGCTGTCGCCTGGATTCGGCTGAAGCTGGGTCGCGTTAACCTGCAACAGCATCGACTGCCCGTGCCAGTCTACCTGCACTTCGTACTGCGGCCCCATATAGGCGACCTGTGTGATCGTGCAGCGCTGGCTTTCTTCGCCCTGATGGCTGAGCGTAATCGCTTCCGGGCGAATACCAACGGTCGATTCGCTTAATCCGGCGGCAAAACCCTGCGGACGCGGAATGAGGTAGCCATAGATGTTCACGTTGTCTGCCGTAAAGGTCGCTGGGAAGATATTGGCATCTCCCATAAAGCTGGCCATGAAGCGGGAAGCCGGCTGGCGATAGAGCTCCTGCGGCGCGCCCAACTGCATGATTTTGCCTTTGTTCATGACTAGAACCATGTCCGACACCGCAAAGGCTTCACTCTGATCGTGCGTCACATACAGCGAGGTGATATTGAATTGCTGCTGAAGTTCGCGGATTTTCTCACGCATACTGCGGCGCAGGTTGGCATCGAGGTTACTCAGTGGCTCATCGAACAGCAGGACTTTAGGCTTGAGGATCAGCGCACGAGCTAAAGCGACACGCTGTTGCTGTCCACCGGAAATCTGGTCGACGTAGCGATCTTCAAACCCCTCCAGGTCGACCAGCGCCAGCGCTTCTTTGACGCGCTGATTGATTTCCGCCTTCGGACGACCGAGCATTTTTAGCCCGTAGCCAATATTTTCGCCCAGCGACATGTGTGGGAAGAGGGCGTAAGACTGGAACACCATGCAGATATCACGCTGTTGAATTGAGCGCTCGGTGACGTCTTCGCCATCGATGAAAATCTGGCCTTCCGTCGGTTTTTCCAGCCCAGCAACGGCACGGAGTACCGTGGTTTTACCGCAGCCTGATGGCCCCAGCAGCGTGACCATTTTTCCCTGTGGGATCGCCAGATTCAAATCATCAATGACGGTGTTGTTGCCGAAACGTTTAGTGACGTGCTTCAGTTCGACAAAGTTTTTTTCAGTATTCAAGGTAATCACTCCGCTTAGTCACTATTCTTGGCTTTTGTGCGGGAAACCCGCGCTTCACCGACCAGATAATCGAACAGGAAAATAATGGCCAGCATGACCACAATCAGGATGGAACCGTAGGCAATCGCCATACCGTATTCACCGTCTTCCACGCGGTTAAGAATGTAAGACGTGGCGACGCGGGTATCTGGCGTAACCAGGAAGATAATGGCGCTGACGGTAGTAATGGCACGCACGAAGCTGTAAATCAGCGCGGACAGAATGGCCGGACGCAGCAGCGGGAGCAGAATATAGAATACTGTGCGCATCGAGCCTGCCCGCAGACTAAGCGATGCTTCATCGAGCGATTTATCTAACTGTCCCAGTCCGGCGATACCCGCACGGATACCGACCGGCACGTTACGCATGACCATCGACATGATGACAATCACCGCCGTTCCCGTTAAATAAACGGGCGCACTGTTAAAAGCCAGGATGTAGGACACACCCGCCACGGTGCCCGGCACGGCAAAGCACAGCATGGTAGTGAACTCGATAGCCTTTTTGCCGTAGAACTGTTGGCGTACCACGATGTAGGCGATAAGCAGCCCGAACAGTGCCGTAATCGGTGCGGCGATACCTGCGAACAGCAGCGTATCCAGCAGGGAAGGCCAGGCGCCGTCGTTAAAGCCTTGTCCGAACAGTTTGCTGAAGTTGTCTAGCGTCAGGGTGTAATCCACGCCCCAGTTAACGGTAAAGCTGCCGTAGAAAATGCTGCCGTACAGCAGAACGTTAAAGGCAATCCAGACATAGAGCAGGATGCTGACGATCCACACCAGCGAAACAGGCAGCGGCTGTACATCACCCCGGTAGGATTTACCGGAAATCGTGACGTAGGAGCGTTTACCGATCCACAGATATTGCACGCAGAACACGGCCAGTGAGAACACCAGTAGGACAACACCGAGCGTACTGGCTGACTGGTAATCCAACTGTGCCCCGGTGATATAGAAGTAAATCTGTGTGGCGAGTACGTCGAAGTTTCCACCCAGCACCAGTGGGTTACTGAAATCGGCCAGCGACTGGACGATTACGATCAGGAACGAGTTGGCGAGTGCTGGTTTCAGCAGAGGTAGGAAAACCCGCTGAAAGGTTTGGTAGCGGTTGGCACGTAGCGTATACGACGCTTCTTCCAGCGACGGATGAATCGTCTTCATCGCGCCTTCGAGAATCATAAACGACATTGGCGTGAAGGCGAGCACCTGTGCCAGCCAAATGCCAGTAAAACCGTACAGCCAGTTAGTGTTCGTCAGCCCGAACCAGGCTACCATCAGCTCGGTGACATAGCCGGATCGGCCCATCATCAGCGTCACGCCTAACCCAACGACAAACGGTGGCGTAACGATAGGCAGAATGGAGAAAATGCGGCCAATAATTGCAGAACGGCGGGCAATGCGTGAAGTGTAGATCGCCAGCACCATTCCGAAGAAAGTACAGCCGATACCGACGGCAACCGACAGCAGGAATGAGTTCCAGATCACCCGTAAAATGTGCGTCTGACCCAAAATCTGCATAAATGCCAGCGGCGCGAGTTCACCGCTGTCGTTGGTGAACATCGGGATGAAGATAGCGATGCTGGGGTAAAGAATAAAGACGCCAATCAGCGCGATGATGCTGATGAGCGAGCCGATGACGAAGCGATCGCCCCCCAGCCAGTCAAGCCGTGAGAGCGCCAGCGTAATAATCGCACTCAGCGCGACAAACAGCACAATGGTGGCATAGCCCATACCGCGGCCTTCAACTGTGGCGCTGATGACCACGAAAAGGGCACAGAACAAGGCATAAGCTGCATCAAAACGGTGGCGGCCACGCTGCTGCCGAGTGGGGGTAAGCAGTGGACGTGCTAGTAATCCTAACGGGAGCAGAAACCAGAGCAGGCTGGTATTCAGGCTCGACCAACTGTAGGCCGCCAGCAGTTCATCGCGTGAGGCATCGAGTAGGCCGTAATCCAGGCTCCACGCTGGCAGCAGCAAAAATGTCGCTGCAATCAGCGCCAGCCATAGGAATATAGGGTCCCGTTTAGGCGTCGGTGAGAGAGTGAGTGTGTGTGACATAAGGTTCCCTGGTGCTTTATAGCGTTGTTTTATAAGAGTGAATCGTCACAGGTATTGGTTGGTGAATAATATTGAGTAATGGTCAATCAGCGATGTTGAGAACGCGGCGTTAAGCGAAACGCGATATCGCCGTGTTCTCGTTTTTTTGCAATCAATAAAGGGCAATCAGTCGAGGTTATTGACCCATTTTGACTTCGTTAACCCACTTGGAAATCAGCTCTTTACGCACGTCTGCCGCGCCGTATTTGTCCATGTCATAGTTGATCAGTTTCAGATCCTGCAATTTCAGCGACAGAGGGGACGCTTCGGCAGTGGTGTTAGTCAGGATCTGGTAGGATTGGCCTTTCTTCCAGGATAGTTCCTGTGCTTCTTTCGACAGCGCCCAGTCAACGAACAGTTTGGCGTTATCCATATTGCGCGCGCCTTTCAGGATGCTGACGCCGCCAATTTCATAGCCAGTCCCTTCACACGGAGAGATCAATGCCAGCGGTGCGCCTTTCTCTTTTTCCAGCGAGTAGTCATGCAGGAAGCCGATGCCGATAGCGGTTTCGCCACGCGCAGCGTTACGTGCCGGGGCAATACCAGACTTGGTGTACTGCGACACGTTGGCATTCAGTTTTTTCAGGTAATCAAAAGCCTGATCCTGACCCCAAAGCTGGGAGAAGGTCGCCAGCGCGGTGTAGGCTGTACCGGAACTCTGTGGATCGGCAATCTGAATCTCGCCTTTGTAGACCGGGTTAGTCAGATCTTTCCAGCATTGCGGCACCGGCAGGTTTTTCTCTTTCAGGCGGTCGGTGTTAACGCCAAAACCGAGGATGCCGACATAAATGGCCGACGAGTAGTTGCCTTTACGTTTGGCAGGATCGCGGAACTGCGGCATGATCTGCTCAAGGTTTTTAGACTGATACGGCTCCAGTAATTCCATTTCACCGGCCTGAGATTGTGGGTCCAGCGTGCCGCCGTACCAGACATCAGCCTGTGGGTTCTTTCTCTCCGCATCGATTTTTGCCAGCGTGCTGCCCGCACTGTTACGGAGGAATGATACTTTGACATTGTATTTTTCGCTGAAAGCTTTAGTTTCTTCCTCGCAAAAGGTGTTGGTAGCACCACAATAAACGACTAAGCGGCCTTCGGCCCGAGCAGTGGTGGTGGTAACAGCAGCAACGGTCAGTCCAGCGGCGATGAGGGTCGTTAAGGTAGTCAGTTTCATGATGTTTTCCTTAGTATATCCCCGTCATACTTCAAGTTGCATGTGCGTTGGCAATACTCGGCTCATCTCTGAGCCTCGCCCTCACGGGCCACCGCAAGCGGCGTTCAAATCGGCTAGCCGATTTGTCCTCGCTCACCCCAGTCACTTACCTGAGTAAGCTCCTGGGGATTCGCTGTGTCGCCGCCTTCCTGAAACTCGAATTATTTAGGGTATAGTTATCGATTGTTATTGCTGTTTTGATGTCATTAAGCGTTCCCGGCGGCTGACGCCAGCCATCAGCAGCGGCATTAGTAACAATCCGATGCAGGCTGAAGCCAGCGCCAGCAGAGTAAAAAATCCCGACCATCCGTAGTGTTGCAGCACCTGTGCCAACGGCCAGCCCGCCAGCGCTGCCCCCAGATAGGCAAACAACGCCAGAAAACCTGTCACCGTGCCTGCGGCATCCTTATGGCTGTATTCCGTCGCAGCCAGACCAATCAACATCTGTGGTCCAAAAACAAAAAAACCGATACTGAAGAAACAGGCCGCGAGCAGTGAATAATGATGAATCGGTGCCAGCCACAGCGCGGTCATGGTTAAAAACAGCCCTAATGCAAACAGCAAAATCATCGGTGCGCGTTGACCACGAAACAGCAGGTCCGAACCCCAACCGGCAAACAGCGCTCCCATCAACCCGCCCAGTTCAAACAGCGACAGCGTGGCGTTCGCGCTGAGCAGGTTGAAACCGTGGCTCTCCGACAGCCAGATGTTCCCCCAGTCATTCAGTGCGATGCGAATCAGGTACACCAGAATGTAGGAAAACCCGAGTAACCAGATGGTACGGTTACGCAAAATCGCATCGCGCAGAATCTGGCGCATTGACATCGGTGGGCTCTGTTGCTCCTGTCGAAGCTCCAGCGCATCGCGCCGCCACTGGCCGACGCTGGGCAACCCCTGCTGTTGCGGCTTATCGCACAGCTGCCAGCACAGCCACAGACCAATCACAATGCCGGTGATGCCCGGCACCAGCAGCGCCGCCTGCCATCCCCATTCGGAGGCCAGATAGCCCGCCAACAGGGGAACCGCCGCACCGCCAATATTGATCGACGTATTCCAGCATCCCCACCAGAGGCCGCGCTCATTGCGCGAATACCAACTGCTCAGCAGTCTGGCGCAAGGCGGCCACCCCCAGCCCTGAAAGAACCCATTCAGCGCCCAAACAATCAGCAAACCCGTGAGCGACTGGCAGTACATGAACAGAATATTCAGCACGCCGGTAATCATCAGCCCGACACCCATAAACCAGCGCACCTGGCTGCGATCGCACACGATGCCGGAGATAAATTTTGACGCGCCATAACAGAGATAAAACAGCGTCCCCAGCAGACCGATATCGCCTTTGCTTAACCCTAATTCCAACTGCATCACCGGCATGACGAAGTTGATGCTCTTACGCGTCAGGTAAAACGTGGCATACCCGATGACCATGGAAATCAGCAATCGCGGTCGCCAGTAGCGATAACGCTGGCTGATTTGTGTGGGTGAAAGCTGTCCCGGTGAAAACATGGGTGCCTGCATGGGGTTCTCCGTCGCGTTGAGAGAAGAGTAGGGGGATGTGAATTAAAAAGGATGAGACAAGGTTTTAGGTGGCTAGGAATAATTCCTAGCTAATCGTCTTTTTGTTTAAATTTTGTGGGCAAGTTAACAATTATGTGCGTACCGCGCGGCGTGGCAGCGTCGCCAATGGTGGCGGCTTTTGCCAGCCAGTTACCGCCCAACGCCTGTACGCGTTCCTCGATGCCCCGGAGGCCAAAGCCACCGCCTGTCGGATGCGACCTGTTTTTTTGTGCGATGCCCACACCGTTATCAATGACGTCGAGTGTAATCAGGTCATCCTGTTGGGAAAGGCGAACCGTAATCTGCGTGGCGCTGGCGTGCTTGTTGATGTTGTTAAGCAGTTCCTGCACCAGCCGATAAAGGGTGAAAACCACCACGTCATCATGAGGGGGGGGGGGAAGCTGATAATCCAACTGAAACTGGATGCCGCGAGCCGCGAAGGCGAACTCATCCGCCAGATGGTGCAGCGCTTTATCCAGCACCATTTCATCCAGCACTGGTGGGCGCAACTGGCGCAGCAGCTGGCGCGTGGTGTGATGGATTCGCCGCGACAGCTCACTGATTTGCCCGGCGGCATGCTGGGCTGCCTCAGCGGGGGCGCTGTGTTTCACCAGCATGGCCTGAATTTGAATCGCAGTGATGTTTTGGCCGATATCATCGTGCAGCTCACGTGCGATCTCTTTGCGCACGGCTTCTTCGGTATGAATAATGCGTTCCATCAGCCGGCGTCGGGTTTTTAGCTCCTTTTCCAACTGCTGGCGGTAGCGCTGAAGACGCTGTGCCAACTGTTGCTGACGGCTTATCGCGATCCCCAATCCAATGCCGAGCAGCGCCTGCGTAGAGAGAAACAGCTCTAGTTCGAGCAGGTCATCAAAGGCTCCGCTCACCTGGCGAGTGACGGCAATCATCAGACTGCCGAGTACGGCGGAGAGCACGCCGCCTTGCCAGCCGAATTTATACGCCATCACCACATTGGGCAGAAAAACGAAGATCAGCAGTAGGCGTTCCATCTCGGGTGTAAATGCTATTTGCAGGCAAACGCCAATGGAAAAAAACAGCGAGCACCAAATCAGCAGCGAGGTACGCAGCGGCGGATCGGGGATCTCCTGCGCCAGTAACGTCTGCAAGTGCTGCTGTTTGATGTATTCGTACAGCAGATAGATGAATGGGATCAGCAGGACGCCGCCGGTAAACGTTGCCAGCAGCGTTTGTGTCAGTTGCGAGTGTAACCAGGGGCCGATAGCGATACCATGCAAAAGGGTGTTGAGCGTCAGCGCCGCCAGCAGCAACAGGAGCCGTTGCCAATAAAGCGTATAGCGATGCCAGATTTTATGCGTGATGATGGCCGGAATCAGGCTGAGGAACGGAGAAAGTAGCAGCAGCGAACGCGTCATGAGCTGCTCGCTAATAAGCCAGCTCTGGATGGCGATTTCCGCAAGCAGTAAGGTCGGCCAGTACTTTCTAGGCAGCAAAATCATCAACGCCAGCCGCAGCCCTTGCGGTAACAGCAGCGCCGCCTGCTGGCCGTTGTTGCTCAAATAGAAACTGATGGTCCACAGCGCTAGCCAAATCAGGCTATAGAAAAAGGCCAGAAACAGCGTCATGCCGATGACGTGCAGGCGGCGCATGATTTATTTTCCAGCCAGCAATTGGTGTTGCAGCGCAAAGTGCACCAGTTCTACTGTGGACTCACACTGTAACTTACTGAGAATATTGGCACGGTGAACGTGAACGGTCTTATGGCTAAGTTCGAGCTGTTCAGCGATGCTTTTTACACTAATTCCATTGATCAGCAGGCTGAATATTTCCCGCTCGCGCGGGGTCAGCGCCAGCAGCTCTTTCGGTGGCTGCTGCTGATGGCGAATGGCGTGCAGTGCATCGGCGCACAGGTAAAGGCCGCCGCTGCTGACCACGCGAACCGCCTGCACTAATTCTTCTGGGCCACAGCGCTTTGTGAGATAGCCCCCTGCACCTGCGTCTAACGCACTTTGTACAAAGGCGGTAGTGTCATAGATGCTCAGAATAATGGCGCGAAAATTAGGGCGCTGTTGACGCAGACGGGTTAATAACGACAGGCCGCTTTCATCCGGCATGGCGATATCAATCACGGCCACATCAATCGGCTGTTTGAGCAAATGCGGCCATGCCTGCGCCGCTGAAGCATATTGGCCAACGACCTGAATATCATTCTCTAATGTCAGAAGTTGTGCAAAGCCAGACCGTACAACGATGTGATCGTCAACCAAAGCCACATTAATCATGGTTCGCCGTGTGAATCCAAAGTCATCAAAACGTCATAATGCGGGGGAATGCAGAGGCGAGCAATAGCAGATAGGTAAAATGGAATCGGCTTAGCAAATATCACCACACTTATTGTTCGAATGATGAAAAGCATATTGATAGAACGCGGAGTTATTTGACTCGGTTAATCGAGAGACATACTGTTTTTCTCTTTAAATCTATATGTTTATGATGTCAGGGAATCAGAATGATGAAGAAATGGCGTATAGCGCTGGTGGCGGGAATGGTCACCGCGTCAATGGCATTGACTGCGTGTGATAATGCAGGCAATTCTGCCAATCATATTAAAGTTGGTGTGATTAATGGCGCGGAACAGGATGTTGCTGACGTCGCGAAGAAAGTCGCAAAAGAAAAATATAATCTGGAGGTTGAACTGGTTGGGTTTAGCGGGTCGCTCTTGCCGAACGAGGCGACGGATAAACGCGATCTGGACGCGAATGTATTTCAACACCGTCCTTTTCTGGAACAGCAAAACCGTGAACACGGCTATAAGCTGGTGGCAGTAGGAAATACCTTTGTTTTCCCAATGGCAGGGTATTCGAAGAAAATTAAGAATATCAATGATCTAAAAAATGGCGATACTATCGCGATTCCTTTCGATCCCACCAATCTGGGGCGAGCCTTGTTATTGTTGGAAAAAACCGGATTAATTACTCTGAAGCCGGATACGGGGTTATTGCCGACAGTGCTGGATATCACGACCAATCCGCATAACCTGCGTATTATGGAAGTCGAAGGAGCACAGTTACCACGTTTGTTAGACGATCCACAAGTGACAATCGCAATTATTAGTACGACCTATATTCAGCAGACGGGCTTAACGCCAACGAAAGACGGTATTTTTATTGAAGGTAAAGAATCTCCGTATGTGAATATCATCGTGACCCGTGAGGATAATAAAGAGGCGGAGAACGTGAATAAATTTATTAAAGCCTATCAGTCTGATGAGTTTGAGCAGGCTGCTGACCGTATTTTTAACGGTGGTGCAGTAAAAGGGTGGTAATACTCATTCTGGCGCTGCCATTCTTTTACTAAAAGGATGGCAGCTTATCAATTGATAATTTAATTATTTGCAAGGTTGTTTTTTTTATTAAACTCGATTAGTAAGCATAATAAAATCCCCTATATACACTCTTTAATTGTCGGCGGTGTGTTATTTGTTATCGATTAAATAACGCATTAAAAGACACTACTATTCACTAATTGTAAAGAGGGATATTTATGGCTTATCCAACAACGAATCTTACTGGGATTATTGGTTTTGCAAAAGCAGCGAATGTTACCGGAGGAACGGGTGGTAAAGTGGTGACGGTAAATTCTCTGGCAGATTTTAAATCAGCCGTGAGCGGTTCCACAAAAACCATCGTAGTGCTGGGCGCATCGTTGAAAGCATCAGCATTAACCAAAGTCGTATTTGGCAGTAATAAAACCATTGTCGGTTCTTTCGGCGGGGCTAATGTACTGACCAATATCCACCTGCGTGCTGATAGCAGCTCGGCTAACGTCATTTTTCAGAATCTGGTTTTTAAACACGATGTCTCCATCAAGGATAATGATGATATTCAACTGTATTTGAACTACGGTAAAGGCTATTGGGTGGATCACTGCTCATGGCCGGGACATACGTGGAGTGATAGTGATGGCAGTCTCGATAAATTGATTTATATCGGTGAAAAAGCGGATTACGTCACGATCAGTAACTGCTTATTCTCAAACCATAAATATGGCTGCATCTTTGGTCATCCGGCAGATGACAATAATAGTGCCTACAATGGCTACCCACGTTTGACCATCTGCCACAACTATTACGAAAATATTCAGGTTCGTGCACCTGGCCTGATGCGTTATGGTTATTTCCATGTCTTCAACAACTACGTCAATAAATTCAATCTGGCTTTTACAGTCGCGCAGAATGCCAATGTACTTTCTGAACGCAACGTATTTGGCACCGGTGCGGAAAAGAAAGGCATGGTTGATGATAAAGGTAATGGTTCAACCTTTACGGATAATGGCAGTTCACCCGCAGCGGTAGCGAGCAAATCACCTGCGGCTAAATGGACGGCATCATCTAACTATTCATATAGTTTGATGACCACCGCGGCAGCTAAATCTTGGGTAGTTTCTAATGCAGGAGCGCAAAATAGTGCTCTGAAATTCCCGTCATAATCTCTGAGTATTCTTATATACTCAGTGTTTTATTTGGGATTGAAATTCATTAAGTATTAAATGTGTATAATATGCCACTCGGTGAATAAATTAATATCGAGTGGCATATTTATTTTAATCGCTTAATTGAAATAATCACCGTTCTAAGCAGCGATATTATTTTTCGTGCTGTGCGTAAAATACCACTCGACCGTTTTCTTAATTAACTCTTCTGTTGCGTCGACATAATGTTGCGGGGTGATTTTGACTTCCTGTTCCAGAATCAGTGGAAGCTCGGTACAACCTAAAATAATTTTCTCGACGCCAGCCTGCAATAGGCGATCTTTTACTGGTGACAGCATGCTATAGGCCCCAGAAATATCACCGGATTTATAGGCATAGATGCTTTCCATTACCTGGTGTTGGTCAGCTTCATCCGGCGTGTAGCACTCAATATTATCGGCGTTCAGGTTGTCCTGATAAATTCTTGCTTTAACGGTCGCCGTCGTCGCTAATAAGCCGACGCGTGTGGTATTGGCATTCTTAATTGCCTGACAGGTCACGTCAATAATGCTGATCATTTCCGCACGGCACTGTTGTTTTAATTCATTAAACCAATAATGTGCGGTATTACATGGAATAATGATGCACTCAGCGCCTGCGTTTTCGAGAATTTTCATATATTGCAGCATCTTACCCAGCGGTGACGCACTGTGCTGGAGAATGCACTGTGTTCTGTCAGGGATATCAGGAATAGAAACCGCAATCATTGGAATGTGGTCTTGATCCCGATACGCTGGCGTGTTTTTGATCAGTTTTTGCATCGCATCGACGGTAGCACCTGGCCCCATACCACCAAGAATTCCCACGAGACTGTTCATGCTGTTAACCCTGTAGCATTATGAAATTAAAAGGATAATCGCACACTGATGGGCAATGTGAATTGCTAAATTCCCATCTGCTATGTATGATTTGCATAACTATTAGCATCTCTATGCTTTTACTGGGTTTAACGGCGTGCCGTGGAAAAAATCTTTGTTGATGATGTAAAGCGCGGGTGTAGAGAACGAAAGCATAGCGCTAAGCGTCTTGAGTGAGGGGTGATGCTAAACAATATCGAAACCAAGTGGCTCTATGACTTTATCGTGCTTGAAGAGCACCGTAGTTTTACGCTGGCTGCCGAGAAGCGAAATATCTCTCAATCCTCATTTAGTCGGCGTATTCAGGCGCTGGAAGCGGCCGTCGGGTTTGATATTTTCGACCGCAGCGCGCTACCGTTGCAATTAACTGAGCAGGGGCGCGTGTTCCACGCCTATATCCGCAATACGCTGGATGATTTGGAGTATCAGCTCAATAAGCTGCACGGCGGGGATAATTACAAAAATAAGATCACCATTGCAGCAGCGCATTCGCTGTCGGTGTTTATCATGCCGGAGCTGTTAAAAGATGTGCCGGACCCGCAGGAAAAAATCTTCTATGTCGAATCGATCGATGTCGATGAAGCGGTGCTGAATCTTAAAGAAGGGCGCAGTGACTTTATTTTCTCGTTTTACAATGAGGATCTGATGGGAGAGCCTTTTATGCACGAGAAGATACTGGAATCCCGACTTTATCCGGTTTGCGCGTGCGACAGTGCAGGGAAGCCGCTGTTTGACGTGAGCGCCTCATCGGTGCCGCTGCTCAACTATACTGAGACAAGCTACATGGGGCGTCAGGTCAGCCGTTACTTATCCAGCGTCGACAGCGATAAGTTCACGGTTAATTTTGTTTCTTCCATGAGCGATTTGCTCAAACGCATGACAAAGAAAGGTTATGGTATTGCTTGGCTGCCGGACTATTCCATTCAGGAAGAGCTGAAAAACAAAGAACTGGTGATTTTGAGCATGGAAAACGCGGTGATACGTATGGGGGTTTATCTGTATCGGCTTGATGCGCGTCTGAATGTGGCTTCCGAGAAGTTTTGGCGCTATATGAAAGGGCTGTCATCGACGTCTGGGCTATAAACGTTAGACCACGAGATAAAAAAATAGCGGCCACGTGACGTGGGCCGCTATAGAGTATTCACTCAGTCAGCATTAGCTATTTTGCGTGGCCTGCTGAGGTTCCTGATAGGCGACGACACCGTCGGTAACCTCTTCCTCCTCATCATCGTGGATGTCTTTTTCCAGACTGGCCACAACGGCGGTAGAGATACTGTTGCCGATGACGTTAGTTGCAGTACGACCCATATCCAGGAACTGGTCGATACCGATAATCAGCAGAATACCTGCTTCTGGCAGGCTGAACATCGGCAGCGTTGCCGCAACCACCACGATAGAGGCACGTGCTACGCCTGCCATCCCTTTACTGGTGATCATTAGCGTCAGCAGAATCAGGATTTGCTCAGTGACGCTCAGGTCGATGTTGTAAGCCTGTGCGATAAACAGAATCGCAAAGGACTGGTACATCATAGAACCGTCGAGGTTGAATGAGTAACCAAGAGGTAGCACAAAGCTGGTGACTTTTTTCGGTACGCCGAATTTGGTCAGTGCTTCCATCGTTTTCGGGTAAGCCGACTCACTACTCGCGGTGGCGAAAGCCAGCATGGTAGGTTCGCGAATCAACTTCGCTAGCGTAACGATGGCTTTGCCCAGGAACAGATAGCCCACCAGGAACAGAACACCCCACAGTACGGCCAGGCCAAGGTAGAACTCACCGATCAGTTTACCGAAGTCGTAAAGCAGTCCCAGACCTTGCGTGGTAATCGCGGAAGCGATTGCGGCAAAGACAGCAATAGGAGCCAGCGCCATTACGTAGTCAGTTACGCGGAACATCACTTTGGTCAGTTCTTCGATCATGGAAATGATCGTGGTCGCGTGTTTGTTTTTACCTTTTACATAGGCAAGTGCGGAGCCGAAGAACAGAGAGAACACCAGAATTTGCAGGATCTCATTGTTCGCCATCGCTTCTACGATACTTTTCGGGAAGATATGGCTGATGAAGCTCTTAAGCGTAAAGCTGTCAGTATTCAGGCCTGTCGCAACGTGCTGCGCTGGGATCTCGAGATTCATGCCTGCACCAGGTTGGAACAGGTTAGCGAAGAGCATACCGATGAGCAGGGAAATGAATGATGCGCTGACAAACCAGATCATGGCTTTCATACCGATACGGCCAACAGCAGAAGAGTTTCCTCCCATGCTTGCCAGGCCAGAAACCAGCGTAGCGAAGACCAGTGGTGCGATGATCATTTTAATCAAGCGCAGGAAGATATCGGTAACCATGTTGAAATAAGATGCAACTTCTTTTGCTCGACTGCCATCAAGATATTGATGGCAGGCCCATCCGATTAATATCCCCAGGACGATAGCCAAGACTATCTGTACAAGTAACTTCTGCCTTTGCATATAAACCTCATGTTGATGAATTGATTCAGACAACACAATATTATTGCCGCGTGATGGCTGGTGCTTTCCCTGAATACACCAAGCCCTCACCCGAATCTGTTATTGGGGTGTTGTGTCTGCCCGCCGATATTACAACGATTCTTGCTTTTTACATTTTTTTTCTGCGGATTGTTATGTAATTGTGATCTTTGTCATGCGAAAAATGCATGTCCATACCGCTTGTAATGATTAATGAGGATGTGGGGCGCAGATCGAGGAAAAGGTGTTATTTTAATTAACTTCTTATTAAACAGTGCGTTGGGTGTGTTTTTTGTTGGTGAGATAAGGTGGGGTAAGGTGTTGAATTAGTGTTGCTAATGATGCTGTGGATTACATCAATAAAATACATGGTCAATTGGTTAAAAATTAGGTAGTAATAAAAAAACAATCAACGAAAGAATGATATATATCGCATTTTTTGATTACATTAGTTTTTTAATTATTTTAACTATGACTTGTTTTAATTAATCATGTAGCCGATAACTCCACGCCAAATAAAGTGTAATTATTAATCAAAGTGTTTCTGTTTTGTAATATTTCAGTGTTTCGGTTATTTAAAATAGTGTTCTTTGTTACCTAAAAGATTGTTATCAATTATTTAAAATAATGTTATTAATTCATTTCACTGAAAAAATCACTATTTACTCTCGGTGTTCTGACCAAGCTGAAACAGCCCTGCATCGAAAAGGATGAAACCACCACGTAAAAGCGCGTTATGCCAACATTTATCGTGGTGGTTCAGTAGGGCTATTGGTTAGTTGACGTTTTCTGCCGTGGAGCGCAGGTGATCTTTCAACTGGCTGTACTCATGTTGTACATAGGTTTCCGCTGCCTGTTGATCGTCAATGGCTTCTAGCCTAACGGCGCAGTGTTTGTATTCTGGCGTTTTGGAAATGGGATCGAGATGATCCAGCGTGAGTTCGTTACAGGCACCAATCCACCATTGATAGGTCATATACACGGCACCTTTATTGATGCGTTCGCTAACGGCGACACGAGAGATAACCTTGCCGCGTCGTGAGGAAATCCAGACCAATTGCTGATCGCGTATTCCTAAACGTTCGGCATCATGCAGGCTAATCTGCACATAACCGGGCTCATCCGCTAACGTTTGTAGCGCGGTGCAGTTACCCGTCATGGAGCGGCAGGAATAGTGACCGACTTCACGCACGGTGCACAACACCAGCGGGTAATCTTCATCTACCAATTCCATCGGCGGTCGCCATTCGGCCGTTGACAGCAGGCCTTTGCCGCTAGGGCGATCGAAGCGGTTGCCCGCGTATAGCCACGGTGTTCCAGGGCTGTCTTCGCTCGGACATGGCCATGGTACATAGCCTAGTCCTGCCATTTTCTCGTAGGTCGCCCCGTAATACAGCGGGCAGAGCTGTCGCAGTTCGTCCCAGATTTCCTGCGTATTGTTATAGTGCATCGGATAACCGAGGGCTGTCGCCATCAGGCTGATGATTTCCCAGTCTGGTTTGACATCGCCCTGAGGTTCCACCGCTTTATAAAAGCGTTGGAACCCTCGGTCAGCAGCAGTATAGACCCCTTCATGTTCGCCCCAGGAGGTCGCAGGTAAAATGACATCGGCAATCGCGGCGGTTTTGGTCATGAAGATATCTTGTACGATCAGCAGATCAAGCTCGTTGAATGCATCACGCAGCATTGACAGATCTGGCTCGGTTTGCAACGGATCTTCGCCCATCACGTAATTGGCTCTGATTTTTCCTTCTTTTATTCTGTGTGGCAGATCGGTCAGTGAGTAGCCAATTTTGTCAGAGAGTTCGGGGACGCCCCAGGCATCGGCAAATTTTGCCAGTACGGCCTGATCCGTGACTTTTTGATAACCGGGAAACATATTAGGCAGCGCACCCATATCGCACGCGCCCTGCACATTATTTTGGCCTCGCACTGGTCCGACGCCAACGTTCGGACGCCCTAAATTCCCCGTTAGCAGTGCCAGACCGGATAGCCCTTTGACCACATCAACGCCTTGACCCCACTGCGTCACGCCCATTCCCCATAGAATGGTAGCGGACGGCGCGGCGGCATACATCCGCATCGCCTCTCGAATCAATTTCGGCGATAAACCGGTAATATCGGCGACATACTCAGGCGTGTATTTTGCGACGGTCTTACTGAATTCTTCGAAGCCTTCGGTATGGCGAGCGACGTAGGATTTATCGTAGCGGCCTTCATTGATCAGGACGTTAGCAAATGCATTGACCAGTGCCATGTTGGAGCCATTTTTTAATGGTAGCCACAGATCGGCGATGCGTGCGGTTTCGATGCGGCGCGGATCGCATACGATGATTTTTGCACCGTGCGCTTTGGCTTTCAGTATCCGGCGTGCCACGATGGGGTGCGAGTCTGCGGCGTTGTAGCCAAAAATCAGAATGCAGTCGGTGTTTTCAATTTCGCAGATGGAGTTACTCATCGCGCCATTGCCCAGCGTAACCTGTAACCCGGCAACGGAAGGGCCGTGGCAGAGCCGAGCGCAACAGTCGACGTTGTTATTGCCGGTTACCGCCCGAGCAAATTTCTGCATCACGTAATTGGTTTCATTGCCGGGGCCGCGGGACGAGCCGGTGTGCATAATCGACTCGGCACCGTACTGCTCTTTAATGGCTTGCAGCCGGGAACTGGCGAAGCCGATGGCTTCATCCCAGGATACGGCTTCAAAGGGCGCGCCTTTCTGACGTCGGATCAACGGCTGTTTCAAACGCGGAGTGAGGATTTTGGTGTCGTTGAGAAAATCCCAGCCATAGTAACCTTTCAGGCAGAGTTCACCTTCGTTGGTGACGCCGTTTGCCCCTTCCGCACCCACCACTTTGCCATTCTCTACCAGCAGGTTAATTTTGCAGCCTGACCCGCAATACGGGCAGACGGTAAGCACTTTCTGCATGATTATTCTCCAAAGCCGAGTCTTGGATCGTAAGAACTGCATTCTTGTCGCGGGGTATTGATGCAGTTGTCTAACCTTCGATAATCACCGATAAAGAAAATTAATTTACTGATCGTGGTCATGCTCAGCGCGTGACAAATTGTCCTAACGCCTTGAGCGTCACAGCCTTTTTCCATAAGACATTTGTCTGGAAAATAACGTGGTAGCGCATTCATCCTCTTTATCCGTTAATGCCTATACTGTTTTTGACGATACTAACTCTATGTGCCACCGGCTAGGCTGATGTATTCATGCCCGTCGGCTGTTTAAAACAACGGAAACTGGCCTCTCAAGGAAGATAACGCATTCTTTTCGTTAATTTTTTGAGCACAACTTCCCAGCTAATGGGTAATGAATCAGGGAATTCCAGAACGTCTGTCAGATCGCGTGGGATAAAGGGCGTGATACGACGGACGGCACCGTCATGAGCAAAAAAGTAAATACTTTTCCGACAGCGTGTGCGGGCGGGAAATGTTTGTTAACGTCGCGGAGTGCATTATGGAATTTCTAAGAAATGTCAGCATAAAAATAATGGTGCTGCTCATAGTGGCTTCCCTGCTAGTGGCGTGGGGAGTAGCATCAGGATTCAGTCTTTACTCGCTTTATCAGGTCACCAATTTGCTTGATAAAAGTGAAACTCAGCGAAAAACCTATTCCCATCTGGTCTATGGAACCGATCAATATTTTCGGGCCGTCACTCGCATGGAAAGAACGATGGATTATTTGCAGCGTAACGAGCCAGAAAACGCCAGAAAGACGTTGGAAATGGCACAGGTTGCGCTGAAAAACACCAAGGATTCGCTGGAGAAGTTCCAGGCCGCGGAGCATGTTGGCGTTGAGTCAGCGACGGTGGATGCGGTAAATAAAACATGGACTACCCTGATTGCTACCGCGATCGACCCGATGAATGCGGCGCTACAGCGTAATGATTACGAAGGATTTCGAGAGATATTCCGCTCCATTTACCCACCGATTAGTCTGACGTTTGGTGAAGATATCAAACGCTATTCTGACGGCATTACCGCCTCGTCGTTGATTCCAAGCGTGAATGAGCACAATACCCAAAACCGTAATGCGCTTATTGCCGTGATGGTTATTGGCCTCATTGTGTTGATTTTCACCGAATATTACTTGAGGAACTATCTGGTTATCCCGATTTCAGTGCTTAAATCCCATTTGGCGCAGCTAACGGCGGGTCGGTTGGGATGCGAACTGGTTGAGTTCGGTCGAAACTGTGCGGGAAGGTTGATCCCCGATATCAAAAAATTGCAGAAAAGTTTGCGCGATACGGTAACCGTCATCCGGCAAAGCACATCGGAAATCAACAGTGGGACATCCAGCATTAAGGATGGCAATGATAATCTCTCTAGTCGCACAGAAGAGCAGGCGGCGGCATTGCAGCAGACGGCCGCAAGCATGGAAGAGATTAGCTCAACGATACGGCAAACGACCGACCATGTGCATCAAGTGCGTAAGCTGGCGCAGGATGCGGCTGACATGGCGCAAAAAGGCGGAAATATCAGTACCAACGTGATGGCGACGATGGATGGTATTAGCGCCAGTTCGCGGCAAATTTCCGATATTACTTCTGTCATTAACAGCATTGCATTCCAGACCAATATCTTGGCACTGAATGCGGCAGTTGAAGCGGCGCGAGCGGGGGAGCAAGGACGAGGGTTTGCTGTGGTAGCGGGAGAAGTGCGTACGCTGGCGCAGCGCAGTGCGCAAGCTGCAAAAGAGATTGAGGCACTGATTGCGGAATCCGTTTCGCGGGTTAAAACCGGCGCTGGGCAAGTGAGGCAATCTGGTGAGGCGATGACGGCCATTATCGCTTCCATCGCGCATGTGAACGATCTGATTGGTGAAATTGCGGCGGCAACGGATGAACAAACACGCGGTATTACGCAAATTAGCCAGGCGGTGCATGAAATGGATAGCGTCACACAGCAGAATGCGTTGTTGGTGACACAATCGGCAGAGGCCGCTGCACGGTTGGATGAACAAACCAGCGAGCTGTCTGCCGTTGTGGATGTGTTCAGTTTGGATTCGGACAGCGATCGGCAACCTGCCTTTTCGCGCCCGGCGTTGTCCGCACCCGCTCATCGGGCTATCGGGCAGAGCGCCACACCGCTGCTGTCGGTACAGGGTCGCCACGGCGAGGGATGGGAAAAATTCTGATCCGCAATGGGGTTAACGTGTGGCAGTTGTGGAACGCAAGTATGCGGTGAGTTTGAGATAATCAGTCAATAAGACTGGGATGAGCCGGCGGAAAGGAGTCTGCCCGGCTGCCTTGCTTTCCGTCTAAAGGCTATTTGGTACTCGCCTAAAAAGGTGAATGAAAAGGGTTAATGTCAACGTGTGTAACATCTTGGATTATCGCGGTAAAACGGAATTTTTCTGTAAATCTGACTATGGTAACGTAAAGAAATATCATATTAAGACGGGTGTCTCTAGGTTTTTAGTTGCTGAAATTAATTAATGGTATGGTTTTTGCTTAATGAACCATGTCGGTTTAAGTGGTTATTTTGCCGTTTTTGCGATCAAAAAAACCGTATTTACTCTATGGATTAGAAAGGATGGGGTTTTTTGGGCGAAAAATAATCTATGTAACTTTTAGTTACATACTAAATCTCTCATTGCTCATGTTTTCGTGACGTAAATCAAGACAGATGCTGACTTCAAAGTGATAATAAGAATAAATATCATTTGTGATTCATCACTCGCTTATGTCTATCTGGCAAAAAACGCTTCTGTTGCTGTGTTGGCTGTTTAGTTGTTCAGTGGCACTTGCCGCGACCGATTACGCCTCATTCATTCACGATATTGAAACCAGGCTGGATAAAACGGCTCAGCTCTATGAGCAGCAAAAGCCGGATGACGCCCGCACTGAAGTTCAGATGGCCTATTTTGAGGTATTTGAAAACCTCGAAGGCCCTATCCGCATCAATATTTCCGCGCAAAAAAGCTATCAGTTAGAAGCGACCTTCGGTGAAATTCGCCGCATGATTGGCGAAGGAAAGCCGCAGGCCGAGGTGCAGGCAAAAATCTCATGGCTAAAAGGCGAACTGGATGCCGTTTTGCCAGTGCTGTCTGAAGGGCACAAGTTGGTCGCGCAGGAGCAGCACGGTGCTTATGACAATGCCGAAATCGCGCCGTACTGGCAGCAGAGTTTTAAAATCATCGATGACCAACTCGCGCAGGCCGTAACGGAGTACCAGGCTGGCGATTACAAAAAGGCTAGCCAGAGCGTACAACAGGCTCATTATCAGGGTTTTAAAAATTCTGAGATGGAGATGTCGGTCAGACAGAATCGCTCGGCACAGCAGGCCGCTTCTATTAATCAACAATTCTCCGCACTGATTACCCTAGCCAGCCAGCCCGATCAACTGACAGACGTTGCTTATCGGGTCACCACGCTGTTACAGGACATCGAAGATGTCTTACCGGGATTACCGACAACACGCGACAGCCAGCAGGCGACAGCAATACCTGCTGCGAACGCCGATACCGATACCGGTGCCGTGCCGGATGCTAACTGGGCGAAGGTCTCCGACGATATCAATCAGGCGATTGCCGCCGCAATTGCACAATACCGTGAGGGCCAGATCAAACCTGCCATCATGGCGGTGCAGGACACTTACTTCGATCTGTTTGAAGCCACTGGCATGGAGAACAAGGTGGGTTCTCGTGATGCGGCGTTCAAATCTACGCTGGAAGGATATTTCACCCGTCTGGTGAGCATGATGAACGCCAGGCAGCCTGTGGAGCAATTGCAAGGGCAGGCCGACGCGTTGCAGCAGGAACTGGCGAAGGCCGTCACCATGTTGGGCGACGGCGGTGAAACGCACTGGAGTCTGTTGATATACAGCCTGCTGATTATTGTGCGTGAAGGACTGGAAGCCCTGCTCATTGTGGCAGCGATCGTAGCCTATCTGGTGAAAAACAATCAGCAAGACAAACTGCCGCTGATTCGCCAGTCGGTTTACGTTGCGCTGCTGTGTAGCGTGATTACCGCCGTCATTTTCCAACTTGTGTTCACCAATTCCGGTGCCAGCCGTGAGCTGCTGGAAGGCATCACAATGTTGATCGCGGTGGTGATGCTGTTCTTCATGAGCTACTGGCTGTTGTCCAAAGTAGAGGCGCGGCACTGGAAGGCTTATCTGGAAGGCAAACTGTCCCATTCGCTAAGCAGCGGTTCCATGATCGGCCTGTGGCTAACCAGCTTTCTGGCGGTGTACCGCGAAGGGGCGGAAACCGTGCTGTTCTACTACGCCTTGGTGGGTGATGCCAACAATATGGCGGGGCACCTCTCCATTCTGGCTGGGTTTGCCATCGGCTGTGTGATCCTGCTGATCGCTTACGTCGTGATGCGCTACACCATCGTCAAATTACCGCTTAAGCCGTTCTTCATGTTTACCGGCTGCTTTATGTATCTGATGGCGTTTGTGTTTGCAGGAAAAGGTGTGTTGGAGCTGATCGAGGGCAAACTGTTTGAACCGACGTTGCTGACTCGCGTGCCGGAAATCAGCTGGCTGGGTATTTATCCTTATGTGGAAACGTTAATACCACAGGGTGTGCTGGTTGCCGCAGCGTTGATCGCTCTGTGGGTGATGCGACGCAGAGCGTCCGCCGTCTGATAAATAATTATTCTGATGTGACTGTAATACTGAAAGCAATAAGAGCAGAACATAACCATAACAACCCCAATTGCCTAGCGACATAAGCGTAGGGGAGACGACTGAGATGATGAGGATGGGTTTGATGAATATGCAAAAAAGTCTGATTGCAGGTGCCGTTATTGCCGGTATTTTCACTGCGCCTGCCGCGCTGGCGTTTAAAGAATATCCAGCGGGTGAGCCGGTTTCCATCAACGAAATGGAAATTGCTGCCGTTTATCTGCAACCTATCGACATGGAACCGCGCGGGATGGGGCTGCCAGCTGCGAAAGCGGACATCCATCTGGAGGCCGATATTCACGCTGCTGAAGGCAACAAAAACGGCTTCGGTGCCGGTGAGTGGATGCCGTTCCTGACCATCGCGTACACCCTGACTAACACCGATACCGGTGCGAAACAGGAAGGGACCTTTATGCCGATGGTTGCCAGCGATGGCCCACACTACGGTGCGAACATCAAAATGATGGGCGTGGGTAACTACAAAGTGACTTACCACATCGATCCGCCATCAAAAGCGGGTATGCACCGTCACACTGACGGTGAAACGGGTGTTGGCCGCTGGTGGAAACCGTTTGATGTCAGCTTTGACTTCAAATACGTCGGCTTAGAATAAGGTCTGCTGTCCGCGACGTGCTGTCGCGGCCATATTTACGTCTCTGTGGGTTTGCTATTGCTGCCCACTGAGACGGTGATTTTTCGGTCAGCGTGCTGATGTCACCACACATCATGCCCAACTGATACACCTGCAAAACGCAGTCAACGCACATGTAACGTGAAGTGTGACGAGCCTATGAGTTATTTCTTTATCACGACACTCCAATCCTTCCTGCCGATTGCACTATTACTGGGGCTAAGTTGGAGTCATCGTTCCACGCCGACGATCGGGCAGTTGGGCTGGATCACGCTGCTGGCGCTGTGTGCCGGTACGTTTATTGGCGTTCATTTTCCTAACGGGCAAGCGTTTCTGCTTGGGTTTACGGCGTTTCAGGCGCTTGCCTTGATCCTGTTTCTTGCCTGTCAGTGTTTTTCCCATCCGCGTCTCGGCTATTTGTGGCAGGCGTTGCTAGTGGCAGGCGCGGCGGTGCAGTGGGGCCGCGATCCCAATCTGACTGCATTGACCACCACCCATGTGGTGAATACCGATCTGCTGCTGAATTTCAGTGCCGTGGTACTGGCGTTTGGCTGGCTGGTATTTTGTGCCGCGCTGTGCGGCATGGTTGTACGTCGCATTCGTTTACTGCGTTGGCCGCTGCTGGCGTTGCTGGTCGCACTTCTGTTGTTGCCGATAAGCGGTAACCTGCTGCTGTTGCTGATGAAATTGCAGGCGATTGGGCTAACCAAACCGCGCCTTAGCTATGTGGCGCACGTCACCAACAGCGCGTATTTATTAAACTATCTCAGTGCGCTATGCATGGCGGTATTGGCTGTGGGGCTGGTTTGGCCGCTGTTGCATGCGCGTCGTCAGGTGCTGGTTACGCATGAGGCGATTGAAAAACGAAAAGTGACGGCAGGCTATCGCAATGTACGCCGCACGCTGCTGGCGACGGTAGCAGCGCTGCTGGTTGTCGTTTTCGTTCAGCTTTACTGGGACAAGGTCGCGTCGCAGCCGCCTCGCTTGTCTGAAGCACAGCCGGTGACGCTGGCGGCCGATGGCAAAGTACATATTCCGATTGAACAGGTACGTGATGGCAAACTGCATCGCTTTGTGTGGATTGCCGATGATGGTAAGGCCGTGCGCTTTTTCATCATTAACCGCTATCCCGATCGTCTGCGTCTGGGCGTGGTGTTTGATGCCTGTCTGCTGTGCGGCGATCAGGGCTACGTGATGGAAGGCAATCAGGTGATTTGTGTCGCCTGCGGGGTGCATATTTTCATTCCTTCCATCGGGAAAGCGGGTGGCTGCAATCCGGTGCCGATTGAAGGATGGAGCAACGACGATAACGAACTGGTGATTGGACGCGCTTCACTGGCAGCGGGTACTAACTACTTCTCGACGGTGGTGTCGATGGAAGTGATCGATCCGGTCGATGGTTCCAAGCTGACCAACGTGAACGCAGAGCATAAATATCGCTACGGCGGTAAAACGTACTTCTTCTCGTCAGAAGCGAACTATAACCGCTTCCGCGAAAGTCCCGCGAAATTTGCCACGGCTAAAGCGGCGGCTGGCGAACCCGCGGAGGAGGAATAATCATGCTGTGGCGACTGTTACGCCAGTCCTGGCGCAGAAATATTCGGCGCAAATCGCTGGCCGTACTGACCGTGTTTTTGGCGGCCGGGTTGATCTCCGCGCTGCTAGCGGTATCCATCGATATCGGCGATAAAATGGCGCGTGAGTTGAAGTCCTACGGCGCGAATATTTTGATTGAGCCCGCAGGTCAGGCGGCGCTGCCCGCGCTGTTTGGCGAGCGCAGTAATCCGCTGGAAGGACAGGATTTTCTAGATGAAGCCGAGCTGCCGAATATCAAAGACATCTTCTGGCGCAATAATATTGTCGGTTTCGCGCCGCTGCTGAGCGGTGATGTCGAGATCAATGGTCAGTCCGTTGCCGTACTGGGCACCTTCTTTTCCCAGCCGGTCGCGGTGCCGGATGAGGAGGACTATCGCACGGGACAAATAACCGTTAGTCCTTACTGGCAGGTGGCAGGGCAGTGGCCCCAGGAACCGGTGACGACAGAAAATGTGGCGCAGGCACTGGTGGGAAAACAGCTGGTGACGCAAATGGGCTGGAAAGTGGGGGATAAACTCGCGCTGCACGGCTCGAAAGGCGACGTGACGGTAGACATTAGCGGCATTCTGAGCAGCGGCGGTGATGAAGAAGGTCGGCTGGTGATGCCGCTGGCAACGGTGCAGTCGCTGCTAGGATTGGCGGGTAAAATTCAGGCTATTCGCGTGTCAGCGTTAACCGTGCCAGAAAATGAGCTGTCGCGGCGGGCGCGTGAAAATCTGGAAGCGCTCAACGCCGAAGAATATGACCTCTGGTACTGCACTGCGTATGTCTCTTCGATTGCGCACCAGTTGGAAGAGGCGATTTCCGGTTCGGTTGTGCGCCCCATCTGGCAGGTGGCTGCGTCGGAAGGCGTGGTGATCGACAAGATTCAACTGCTATTGGCGGTGGTGACCTTCGCGGCGCTGGTGGCTTCTGCGATGGGGATCGCCTCACTGATGACCAGCACCATCATGGAGCGTGCCAAAGAAATCGGGCTGATGAAAGCACTGGGTGCGCGCCAGTGGCAGATCATGCTGCTGTTTTATCTCGAAGCGGCGCTGAGCGGCCTGGCGGGCGGTATCGCAGGCTGTGTCGCAGGCTGGGGGCTGGCAAAAGCGATTGGCCTGATGCTGTTCGGTGTACCGTTGAGTTTCGCGTGGATCGTCATCCCCTGCGTACTGGTGATCTCGATGCTGATTGCCATCATCGGTACGTGGTTCCCAGCACGAAAAATTGCCAAGCTGTATCCGGTGGAGGTGCTGTATGGGCGCTAATAGCTGGATGAACAGTATGTTCTGGCGTCTGGTGTTCCGTGCGTTGCGGCTCCGTATGCAGCGCGTTAGCGTCGTGTTTGCTGCTCTGACGGTAGGGGCGGCGATTGTGACAGCGATGTCCGCCGTCTATTTTGATATCAACGCCAAGATGAGCCAGGAACTGCGTACCTTTGGGGCAAATTTTTACATCGGTCCGGCGCGCGGGAATTCACTTCCACAAAGCACGTTTCAGCCAATTATCGATAATGCACCTGCGGGGTTAATCAATGCGTCCAGCCCTTATCTGTATGGCATGGCGCGTACGGAGCTGGAAAAAGTGGTGCTGATGGGCGTGTGGTTCGAATCGCTGCGTCAGTTGGCACCGTACTGGCAGGTTACGGGTAACTGGATTGGCGTCAGCTTCGACGATCGTAATGCCATGATCGGGGTGAAGCTGGCGGAACGGTTAAACGTTAAAGTCGGCGACAGCATCACGCTGGTGGGTGACGGCGGGAAGCAGCGCTTGCAGATTAAAGGCATCGTGGAATCCGGCGATGCAACGGACAACATGCTGATCGTGAATCTGGATCTGGCGCAAAAGTGGTTAGATAAAGAAGGCGCGATCAGTAATGCCCTGCTGAGCGTCAGCAACGATCTGGGACAGGTCGATCGTTTCGCTGCACAGCTTCAACAACAGTATCCGCAACTGGAGATCCGCCCGATTCTGAAAGTGTCGGCGTCGGAAGGTCAGGTGCTGAATAAAATCAAAGGGCTGATGGGGTTGGTATCGGCGGTGATCCTCGTCTTGTCTTCACTGTGTGTGAACACCACGCTGATGGCGATTGTCGGCGAGCGCGCGCGCGAATTTGCGTTACAGAAAGCACTGGGCGCGAGCGGGCGGGACATTATTCGGCAGATGCTGGCAGAAACTGGCATCATCGCGCTGGCGGCCGTGGTGTGTGGTTCGCTGCTGGGGTACTTGTTGGCACAGGTGCTAGGTATGGCGGTATTCAACGCGACCATTTCGCTGCGCTTACCCGTGTTTCCGCTCACGCTGGGGCTGTCTTTGCTGGTGGCGGCGGTTGCCGCTGTCGTTCCCACTCGGCGGGCGATTTATGTCGAACCGGCCAAAGTTTTGAAAGGAGAGTAGGTCGATGTCTGTAGAAGTAAACGTGCAGGAAAAGATGCAGGCAGCGGAGGCGGTGATTGAAACTCGCCAGCTCTATAAACGCTTTGGTCAGGTTACCGCGCTGGAGGATATTAATATCCGCATCGCACGCGGCGAATTTGTTGCGATCATGGGCGCGTCTGGTTCCGGTAAAACCACGTTGATGAACATTCTCACCTGTCTGGATACGGTAAGCGAAGGGCAGGTGCTGTTGGATGGCATTGATGCTGCTGGGCTGGACGAGGAAGGGCGGCGACAGTTCCGTGCCGATAAAATTGGGCTGGTATTCCAGCAGTTCCACCTGATCCCGTTTTTGACCGCGTTGGAGAATGTGATGCTGGCGCAGCATTACCACAGCGTGGTGGATGAAGCCGCGGCGCAGCGCGTACTTGAGCAGGTTGGGCTGGCGCATCGCGTTGATCACTTACCGAGCCAGCTTTCCGGGGGGGAGCAGCAGCGCGTCTGCATCGCCCGCGCGCTGGTGAATGAACCTCCGGTGATTTTTGCCGATGAACCGACGGGAAATCTGGACGAAGAGAATGAACGACGGGTGCTGGATCTGCTGAAAGATCTGCATCGGCAGGGGCGCACCATCGTGATGGTGACGCACAATCCTGAATTGGGGCGGTTTGCTGACCGCATTATCCGCCTGCAACACGGTAAGTATTTCGGTGAAGAGGTGAATCATCATGAAATGGTGTAACGGAATTACCGCACTCTGTCTGCTGGGGGCAGTGGCGCTGAGCGGCTGCAAGGAAGAACAGGTTAGCGTCGGGGCACAGGCACCTGCGTTGGCAGCCTACGATCTCGCGGGGCAGCAGGTGGATCTGTCGCGCTGGCAGGGGAAAAGTGTCTATCTGAATTTCTGGTCGTCGGGCTGTGGCGGTTGCATGATTGAAATGGGGGCGCTGGAAAAGCTGAGCAAGGAGTTCGGTGATAAAGTGGTTGTTGTGGCAGTGAACACCGATCCTGACGGCGTAGATATCACCTCGATGCTGACGCACCATAACGTGACGTATCCGGTGGTACGCGATCAGTTGGGTATTACCAAAGAGCGCTATCAGGTCAGCGGTACGCCGACCTCATTTATCATTGATGCCAACGGTAAGGTGACCGATCAGCATCAGGGCGCAAGAGATGAAGCGCAACTGACCGAACTGTTTCAGAAGCTGGCAAGCCGGACATAACGGACGACTTGCCTTATTTCTTCACTGACCGATCACTCTGTCCGTGAAACCGGAACCGTGACTTCTACCACGACAGGTTCTGGTTTCACTCGCATGGCGTAGATTACACCGATAATCAGGCAGGCGATGCCGCAGAGCGTCAACAGCGGCGGCAAGGATTGCCGAATCATAAAGGCATAGGCCAGCCCCGCCAGCGTTTCAAATACAATCAACGGTCCGACCAACACCGTCGGCAGACGTTGGCTCGCCTCGTTCCAAAATAGCGTGCCGATCCATGAACACAACAGCCCAATGGCCAGCATGAGTGAAATGAAAACCTCAGGCCGTGGGCCGAACGGCTGCGTAAACGACTCATCCGTCAGCGCCAGATGACCACACACCAGAATATAACCCAACAGCGCCAGCGGTAGCGTGACCAGACCTTGTGCGGTGGCCCAGGTAAGCGGCGTATGGTTTTTGTGGTCGCGCAACCAGCGGGCGTTACGCAGCGGATACCAGGTCCAGCAAATGACGGCGCAAAACGCCATTGCAATACCGCTGGCGTAACGCCAGAAATCGAAGGCGATCTCAGTTCCCTTTAGCTCCGCAATGTTCACGCAGACAAGCCCGGAAGCAATCAGCAGCAGCGAGGGTAGCAACCGACGCCAAGCCACGCGACCGTCATGTTTGCTGTACAGGACATTCGCGGTGACGGAAATCACGACGGGCAGCGTGCCAATAATCATCGTCGATATTGGTGCCCCCGTGCGTTGGATCGCGCTGGCAAGCAGAAAGTAGTACAGCAGGTTGCCAATAACCGTGAGCTTTGTGGCTTCCAACCAATCGCTGCGGGTTAGCTTGCGTAGGCGACGGCGATCGAGCCAGGCTAGCGGCAGGGCAATCAGCCCAAAAGCCAGATAGCGCCCAGTGGACTGCAAGGCAGCAGAGTAGTCCGGTACGATCAAGGGGCCAACGAAAATCAGTCCCCACATTAGCCCGGCGGCAAGCGCAAATAAAACACCAATCAGCATAATAAACCTGTTTGTTCATAATATTTCATCGCGCCAGTCTAGGGAGAGTCGGCGACGAATTATTGTAGGATATTGCTGTTTATTATCAGAAGGGGGCTAGCGTTGAATCGGATAAACCTGCTTTTGATAGCGAATAGGTGTGACGCCATAGCGCTGAGCAAAAGTGTGGGTCAGATGCGCCTGATCGGCCAGTCCAACGGCGACGGCGACATGGGAGGCCGCCATACCGCGTGTCAGCATCTGCTTGGCCTCATACAGCCGAATTGCCATCAGCATCTGGTGCGGCGTCACGTGAAACTGAGCTTTGAACTGGCGCAGGAAGTGGTACGGGCTGAGGGAAACCAGTGCCGCTAACTCTTTTAAGGTAATGGTGTGGGCGAAATTCTCTCGCAGGTAGGCTTTCACTATGTCAAAGCGATGGAACGGTTCAACAATTTGACGTTGTGCAATACGCGCATGGGGGCGGAAAAGCGCAATCAGCGACAGCAGCAGGCTTTCGCTTGCTAATGGGTCTGTCGTCTGCCACAGCGCAGCCAGCGTCATTGCCAGTTGACGTGCGGTCGCCGGATCGTGACGCACGACGTCGGTAAACCACCAGCCTTTCTCGCCGGAGATGCTCTCCAGCACATCGGGCGGAATGTAGATCATGCGATAGCGCCAGCCGTCTTCCGTGGCGGACTCCCCCGTATGCAGTTCATCGGGGTTCATCAAGACTAACGAATCGACAGGCGCAATATGTTTGGCACCGCGGTAACGGAATCGCTCTGCACCGTCGTCGATGGTACCGATGCCAAACGCCTCATGCGTGTGTGGCTCAAAGGCATAGCGGCAGATATGCGCGTGATAAAGCTCTATGCCGGGCAGCGTCGGCAAGTGCCGAAACTGGGCATAGTCTCTTTCATCGGTAAAGTGTTCTGGTACGCCCTGCATGCTGCCACCTTGTCTCTGATTCTGCCCGTCATCATAGCAGTGATAACACGTCAGCTTGAAGTCGTGCGTCCTATTTAGCCTGAGCAGAAATACTGGAAAAAGGGAATAAAAGCACCGGGATAAATAGATCAGAAAAGTATAAATCATAGCGAAATGGTTGATTGGCGCAGTGTGAGATATAAAACTGATTTTATCTAACATTTTGATTTTACTATTTATGTCTATTCCTTGTTAGATAATCTATATCGGCAGACATACCGTTAGTATAAAAAAATATAATCAACTCCATTTGCTTATTTGTTCTGCCTCTCATTCCTTGGATCAATGTTGCTATCTGTAATAAAGAACAAGGGAGTGAAAGGTGAACTTTCAGCAACTGAAGATTATTCGTGAATCAGCACGGTGCAACTACAACCTGACCGAGGTAGCGAATACGCTGTTTACCTCTCAATCCGGCGTGAGTCGCCATATCCGCGAGCTGGAAGAAGAGCTGGGGATTGAAATTTTTATCCGTCGCGGTAAGCGCCTGTTAGGGATGACTGAACCGGGGAAAGAGCTACTGGTGGTGGCGGAGCGCATTCTGAATGACGCTAGCAACATTCGTCGGTTGGCGAATGTCTTCACCAATAACGACACCGGGCAACTGGTGATCGCGACCACGCATACGCAGGCGCGTTACAGCCTGCCGCCGGTGATTAAAGCCTTCCGCTCTTTGTATCCACAGGTGCGTCTGGTGCTGAACCAGGGCACGCCGGATGAAATCGTGGCGATGCTCCATTCCGGCGAAGCCGATATCGGCATTGCCAGCGAACAATTGATTAACGATCCTTCACTGGCGGCGTTCTCCTACTACCGCTGGCACCACTCGGTGATTGTGCCAGAGCACCATCCGCTGACACAGGAGCCGGTTATTACGCTGGAAATGCTCAATGCGGAACCACTGATTACCTATCGTCAGGGGATTACGGGGCGTTCGCGCTTGGATCGTGCATTTCAGGCGGTGGGGATGTCACCGGATATTACGCTGAGTGCGCAGGATTCGGATGTGATTAAAACCTATGTTGAGCTGGGACTTGGCGTCGGGATTCTGGCCGATATGTCATACGATGCCGTGCGTGACAAAGGCTTGGTACGGTTAAATGCCGAGCATTTGTTTGAAGCGAATACGGTCTGGCTGGGGTTAAAAAAAGGTCAGTTACAGCGTAACTATGCCTGGAAATTTATTCAGCTGTGTAATACAGAGCTGTCGCTGGATGACATTAAGGACAAGGTCTTCTCGGATAACGATGAAGCGGTGATTGACTACCAAATCTGAGTTGCGACACCGTTTCCTAACCTGATGCCCAGCCAGCATTTTTTCTGGCTGGGCGGACGTTTTTCTTTCTGCATCGTCGCTATTTCTTGCCACGCGACACCCGCCTTTTTCTGTTCTCGATTCAGCATAAATATGGTTTATCGTGACGATAATCTGCTTGATATGATCGTGGTGGAATAGTAGCATTCCTATCATAACAATAACTTATATGTTTGTTTTTGTTAAGTGATACAAATAGTTGTGCATTTTTATTGAATAATTATGTTAACGATTTTTGTGTCGCAGTAGAAAAATAACGATAGCAACCAATCAGATATTCTTACTAGTCAATCACCTCCACGTTGATTTTTTCGGTTCGTATTGCGCCGGAGTCGCGCTAGCGCCATGTTTGTGATGGCGGGGAGTTTAAAACGGAAAATGACGATGAAAACACAAAAAATCAGCCTTGCCTGGCAAATCCTTATTGCGTTGGTTCTTGGTATTGCACTCGGTGCCGTGCTGCATGAACAGCAGGAAAGTCGCCAGTGGCTCATCAGCAATATTCTCAGCCCTGCGGGCGATATCTTTATCCGCCTGATTAAAATGATTGTTGTCCCCATTGTTATCGCAACCCTGATCGTCGGGATTGCAGGCGTAGGGGATGCCAAAAAACTTGGGCGCATCGGCTTCAAAACTATCCTCTATTTTGAAATCATCACGACAGTGGCGATTATTCTGGGCATCACGCTGGCTAACATCTTCCAACCGGGTCATGGCATTGATATGTCGACGCTGACTGCCGTTGATATCTCGCAGTATCAAAAGACAACGGAACAGGTGCAGAGTGGTTCACATAGTCTGGTTGGCACGATACTGTCGCTGATTCCGCCGAATATCTTCGCGGCGATGGCGCGCGGTGACATGTTGCCGATCATCTTCTTTTCGGTGCTATTTGGTTTGGGCTTGTCTTCGTTGCCTAAAGAACATCGTGATCCACTGCTGAACGTCTTTCGTGGTGTATCGGAAACGATGTTTAAAGTGACGCACATGATCATGCGTTACGCGCCGGTTGGGGTGTTTGCGCTGATTTCCGTCACGGTGGCCAACTTCGGTTTCGCTTCGTTGTGGCCACTGGCTAAGCTGGTCATGCTGGTTTATGCGGCGATATTCTTCTTCGGGCTGGTGGTGCTCGGTGCGGTGGCACGGTTGTGTAAGCTGCGTATCACAGTGTTGATTCGTATTTTGAAAGATGAGCTGATCCTCGCCTATTCCACCGCCAGCTCTGAAACCGTGCTGCCACGTATCATCGAAAAAATGGAAGCCTATGGCGCGCCAAAATCGATAACCAGCTTCGTAGTGCCGACGGGCTACTCCTTTAACCTCGATGGTTCGACGCTGTACCAGAGTATTGCAGCCATTTTCATCGCACAGCTGTACGGTATCGACCTGTCGATTGGGCAGGAAATCGTGCTGGTATTGACGCTGATGCTAACTTCCAAAGGTATTGCTGGTGTACCGGGTGTGTCGTTTGTCGTACTGCTCGCCACGCTGGGTAGCGTTGGCATTCCGCTGGAAGGTCTGGCATTTATTGCGGGTGTTGACCGCATTCTCGATATGGCGAGAACTGCGCTGAACGTGGTAGGAAACGCGCTGGCGGTGCTGGTGATTGCCAAGTGGGAACACCAGTTCGACGAAAAGAAAGCGCAGGCCTATGAGCGTGAACTTAAAGGCATAAGTACGCAGCCGGCTCAGCAGGGATAATTCAGGAAAGAAAAAGAGAAACGGGCGCATCGATGATTCGAGGCGCCCGTTTCCATGTTGAATGCATGCTGATGCTCACTATGCCGCATGGCTGTTGATCGTATTCTCTTCCAGCGTTTGTGTGCGCCATAGTGCCTGCTGAATACGTTCAGCATCCGTTGCGAAAGGCAGACGTGCGGCAATTTTTGGCGCGATCTTTACGTTTTGCGCGAGGCTTTCAACTAACTGCGGGCGTTCGTTCAAACCGAGGGCGCTTAGCGTTATCGGGCTACCATAGCGGCGCAGTTGCGCAAACAGTTCTTCGCGGTCAGCGGCGTTATCGTGTTCCAGAAAAGCCTGTGCAGCCAGCCCAAAACCTACTTTTTCCCCATGTAGCCAGTCATGTAATTCCGGCAGATGCGTCATGCTGTTGTGAATAGCATGCGCGACGCCAATACGCGGCACCTCATCTTTCATGCTGTTCGCGATGCCAGCCAGCGCGATAACGGCGTCGATCACGCGGCGTAGTGCTGGTGTGACCACACCTTGCTCATTATCTGCAATGGCCTGCTCGCCATACGCGTTAAACGTCTCCACGGCCAGTCGTGCCGCCTGCGCTTTGAGCGCCAACGCCAGCCCATCATCACCGTGACGTAAATAAGACTGAAATTCGTACCACGTTGCCAGCGCATCCACGATACCAGCTTTGAGGTAACGTGAGGGGCTATGGGCGATAATTTCGCTATCTACCAGCACCCATATTGGCAACCGAGTCAGTGGAAAGGAGCCATTGTGTGCGCCACTGTCGCTGTAAATCACGCTGATCGGCGACCAGGCGGCGTAGGTAGCGGCAATGGTGGGTACGGCGATGACGGGGATCTGTCCCAGTATGTCGCCAACGGCTTTCGCGGCATCCAGCACGCGCCCGCCGCCAATACCTAAAATCAGTTCCGCGCCGAGGGCACGCGCCTGTGTGGTTAGCACTTCTACCGCGGGTTTGGTGCAATCACCCGACAAAAATTCAACCTGATACCGGAGGCCATGCTCATTGAGACTGTGCTCGACGGCATCCGACGTTGTTTTCCATGCCTGCGGGCTGGTAATAACCAACACTGTGCTCGCATAGGGAGCGGCGTATTCGCCGACAGAACGAATGACGCCATCACGATTCAGATAGGTTTGTGGCGCTTGTATTGCAATCATGTTCGCGATCTCTCATCTCTGTAGGAAAAGACCAATCAGTTGTAACAGTGATATCGAACGCTGCAAAAGAACAATTCTGGCTATGAATGGGTAGATTCTGCATAACCAGAAGAGTATTTAGCGCTGCATTCCCCGGCGTTTCACCGCGATCTTTTTGATGGCCGGAGGGAGGAGAGTAAGCGATGAAAAGCCGCCCATTGCTGGACGGCTTTTAGGGGTAGAGAACGGAATTACAGGAAGCCGTACATTGCGGCGAACACCCAGCCAAAGACGCAAGAGGTGCTCACACCGATCAAACCAGGAAGAATGAAGCTGTGGTTGATAACGAAACGGCCGATTTTGGTGGTGCCAGAACGGTCAAACTGGATAGCAGCCAGATCGCTTGGATAGGTCGGCAGAATATAGTAACCGTAGCAGGCTGGTGCTGACGCCACGATATACGCCGGGTCAACCCCGATAGCCAGCGCAACAGGGACAATCGCAGCCAATGCCGCTGCCTGTGAGTTAACGAATTTGGACACGATCAGCAGGATAATGGCGTAAGCCCAAGGATAGACCTTCACCAACGAGCCAAGCGTGGATTTGATCTGCTCCAGATGTGCACCGAACATGGTTTCTGCCATCCAGGCGATACCATATACCGCGACGATGGCAATCATCCCTGAGCGGAACACTTCGTTTTTCGAGATCGATGACGGATTGGTTTTAGTGGCGATAATGATGATTGCGCCGGAGAGCAGCATAAACATCTGAATGACCAGCACCATCGACAGCGGCTTACCAGCGAAAACCGGACGCAGCTCTTCAACCGCCCCTAGAATTGCTACTGCACCAATAGTTGCCAGAAAAATCCACATGGCAACCCAGTTGCTGCGCGGCAGTTTTCTGTCCAGCAGCGTGGCGGTATCGCCATACACATACTGTTTGTTTTCCGGGTCGGCGATGAATTTCTGGAAATCGGCATCTTTGTCGAGATCTTTCCCGCGGAACCAGCTGAAAATCCCTATCGCCAGAATACCCAACAGGGTAGAGGGGATGGTAATAGACAGTAGGTCGAGGAATCCCAGATGCTTACCCTGGAAGGTGAAATTAGCCAGCATGGCAACCAGTGAAACGACGGCAACGGATACCGGGCTGGCAATAATCCCCATCTGTGCGCCGATTGAACTGGCAGCCATTGGCCTTTCAGGACGAATATTATTCTTGATGGCGACATCATAAATAATTGGCAGAATGGTATACACCACGTGGCCCGTACCGCACAGGATCGTCAGAATACAGGTGACAAACGGCGCGATAATCGAAACGTATTTCGGGTTACGTCTCAGCATACGCTCCGCGAGTTGCAGCATCACATCCAGCCCGCCCGATGCCTGAAGCGTTGCCGATGCGGCCACCACGGCAATGATAACCAGCATGACGTCAACGGGCGGTTTACCCGGTTGCAGTTTAAAAATAAAGACCAGAATAACGAGTCCGACCCCGCCTAATAAACCCAGCGCGATCCCGCCTTTTCTTGCCCCGTAAAAAAGGCAGATAAGGACAATGACTAATTGAATGATGAAATCCATAGTAGCCCCATTGCAGTATTTTATAAGATGAACTGATTAGTTAGAATTAAAATAAGTGAGTTTTTACTGCGGGTACTATATGGACGTGTTGTTATTTGTTTTCTTGATCTAAATCTATTAATTTTTATCTTTGTCCTATTTCCTGAAAATAAAAGATCTCGCTCGCAATAATCATGTCTTTCTGGTTTCTTTAGTTTTTTAAGTGTAATTTTAATTTATTAATGATTGTGATGAGCGTTCGTTGGCGCGGTTGTTAATGATTGGTGGGGTGTTTTTAATAGTAATTAAATTCATGTTCTTATTTTGTTGTGGTTTGTGTCGTTTTATTTTTTATTTTCGTTAACGAACACCACAAAAAAATCATACTTTAATGTCAATCAATCTACCTCTAATGGGGTATTTTATCATATTTCATTGTTTTTAAATGATTAGTTTTAAAAATGGCATAATGAATCCCTTTTTGGTAATGAAGTCAACGCCAGACCATGGCGGGATTATCGAAAAATAAAAATAGCGGCTACGTCACCGCTATTCACCTCAAGAATATAGCTAACGTATTTTCTGCTATGTTTGCATTAGATGCGAAGGAGAACGTTCTTTATAGTGTGATTAGTTATTAATATAAAAATTCTATAAGTTTTATCGAATATATGGATGCAAACTATTTTCATTTCAAAGAAGAATATGGCCGAATATCGGCACGTCAGCGACCCTGTATTCTTTCTAGCGGCACCCTTTATGCCGCTAGGTATGCACGAAATAGGTCGCTAACTGGCGTAATGTCTGCTCATCCAGCGTGCCTGCGTAGTAACGCAGCTGTAGCCAGGCCGTCAGCCAGGTATAGCGTGCTTCGGTCAGGTTGCGCCGGGCGCCGTAAAGCTGCTGTTCAGCATTCAGCACATCAAGATTCACGCGCTCCCCACCCTGAACGCTCTTTTGGGTCGCGGTAACCAACGCCAGCGCTGATTTTTCCGCTAGTTCATAGGCGCGGATTTTCGCCTGACTGCTGGTGACCAAATTAAACTGGCGACGCAGTTCCGTCTGGATGGTCGCCGTCTGTTCGTCCTTTTCCCGCGCGGTTTGCTGATAGCGCTCCTTTGCCTGACGCGTTGCGGCAGAGACGCCGCCGCCCGCAAAAATCGGTACGCTAACGCGGATGCCAATCGAACGCGTATCGTATTTCTGGTTATAACTGTTTTCAGTATCTGATTGCGTGTTACGGGTGCTGGCGACCAGCGTGACCTGCGGCAGGTGGCCTGCCCGATTGCGTTCAATGCTGTATTTCGCCACGGCGAGCGATTGATTCAGCGCCAGTAGCTGAGCGTTGTGACGTAACGCCAGCGATTGCCAGTGCTGATAGCCCGAAGGTTGAAGTGGCAGCGCGGTGAAGCGCGGGGTTAATACCGCAAGCTGCTCTACGCCAACGGGCATCCCCAGCAGTGTTTCCAGTTCCCGCAGGCTGATATCCAGGTTGTCTTGCGCTTCGATGAGCTGTGCTTCCGTCAGGTTGACCCGTGCCTCAGTTTCCAGCATATCGGTGCGGGTGCCTTCTCCCTGCTGGAAGAGGCGTTGATTCAGTTGATATTGTTCGCGATAGGCACGCTGCTGTGCCTGAACCAGCGCAATCTGTTCGCGGCTAAACAGCACGTTGGTGTAGGCCTGAAACAGGCGTACCAACAGCTGCTGGCTGGCATCGCGCAGCTGTTCGTCTGCCAGCACGGCGCTGGCTTCACCTTGCTGATAGCGCGACCACGCGGCGTAGTCGATCAACGGCTGTTGCACGGAAAAGCTGGAAGCGCGGCTAGTGTAATCCCGCTCTGACTGTTGGTTTCCCGCCGTAACGGTAGAATCGTTACGGGACTGGCTGTAGTCATAGGTGATTTTTGGTAGCAGTCCGGCACGCCCGATATGCTTCTCTTCGCTGTCGGCGTTGCGCGCATGTACGGCAGCCAGGAAAGCGGGATCGTGCGTTAACGCATGCTGCCAGGCTTCCATGAGCCCCAGAGCCTGACTCGGCGCGCTGTAGCTCAGTATGAGAAAGAGAGGGGCGAAATAGCAGGAGCGGATCGCCGCGCGATAAACAGATGAGAGGCGCAGCATGGTTATTCCTCGGTCAGTGCCAGATGCAGGCGGTCGGCAAGCGGTTTGAACAGATAGTTGAGCAGGGAACGCTCACCGGTACGAATAAAAGCCTCCACTGGCATACCAGGGCGAACATCCAGCCCGGCAAGCTGCTGTTTACCCTGTTCATCGACATGTATACGCAGGGCGTAATAGGGTTTTCCCGTCTGTTGCTCGACTAACTGGTCGGCACCGATGAGTGCGACCACGCCGGAAATACGCGGCGTGGTGCTTTGATTAAAAGCGGAAAATAGCAGCTCGACCGGCAGCCCGTTGCTGACTCTGTCCACCAGCTCGATAGGCAGCTGTGCGTCAATCAAGAGCGGTTGTCCAGCGGGAACGATTTCCATCAACATCTGTCCGCTATTCACTACGCCACCTTCGGTGTGCAGCACCAGCCCGACCACCGTGCCGCTGGCGGGCGCGCGAATGTGCGTGTGCTGAAGTTCATACTCCGCTGTTTTCAGCCTCTGGGTGAGATCTTGAATGGAACGTTGAGTATCGGCGAGTTGGGTGCGTACCTCTTTCTGGTATTCGTTCTGGCGTTGCTGGATCTTTTGCTCCAGTTCGACGACCTGCTGCTGGAGCTGTACCTGATTATTCCGTTCCTGCGCGATCGCACCAGCCAGTTGGGCGGCTTGCCGCTCGACGTCCAGCAGGCGATTACGGGCGATATAGCCTTCCTGTGCCAGCGGACGCAGCCCGCGCAGCTGTTCGCTGACGATCTGAAATTGCGTTTGGCTGCTGGCAAGCAGCGCCTGTGAACCTTGCGACTGCGCTTTTGCCCCGATGATAGCGGCCTGTATCGCTGTGCGTTCCTGTTGAAGGGCTGCACGACGGCTGATGAACAGCTGCTGCTGGGCAATCTGAATTTGTTGCGTGACGGTGTTGTGTTGCTCAGTGGGAGCAGGGAAGGCGATCGTGTTCAGATCGTCGCGTTCCGCCCGCAAGCGCGCTTCGCCCGCGAACGCTTCCTGAAGCTGGGTGACGAGATTGTCGCGCTGTGCCTGAGCGGGCGTTTGGTCCAGCGTGGCAAGGATTTGCCCAGCCTGCACACGATCGCCATCCCGTACGGTGAGTGAGGCGATGCGTCCACTACTGACGGGCTGCACCACTTTACGGTTATCCGCAACGACAACCCGACCGGATACCGCGACGCCTTTATCCAACGGTGCCATGCCTGCCCAGAGTAGCAAGCCACCAAAGCCGATAAGTACCAGCCAGAGGCCATGCTTCAAATAGCGTCCGGCATCAGTATGTAACGGCATCGCTGCAACGTTATCCTCCACTTGAGGAAGTGGGGCTGTCGGTTGTGATGTGACTTCGCGTAACGCGGACATGGTTATCCTCTTCTTTCCATGATGCTTTTCTGACGGCAGGCGTTCGTTATCAATGCGCTAAGCCTCATTTATCCGGAGCGGCACGGCGTGGCGTCGGCGCGCTGTATACCATGCTCAGCCCGGCAGAGCCGGGTTCTTTTGGGGTAAAGGCATTTGCGGCGTTGCCTGTCTTAGCTGGCGTGGATTGGGCGCTGGCGGATTTGGTAACAGATGTATTAGCGGGCTTAGCGCGCTGTAGTTCTTTCAGTACCTGCTCGGTTGTGCCGAAATACTGGATCTGCCCAGCGCGCAGGACTAATAGCTTATTGGAGCAGGACAGTAGCGCGGGTTTATGGGTGATTAATATCTGCGTGCTTTGGTTTTCCTGTTGGGCGGCAATGGCGGTCAATAAGGCTTTCTCGCCATCGTCATCCAAGCTGGCATTCGGTTCATCCATCACAATCAGGCGTGGCTGGTTGTAAATGGCTCTGGCGAGAGCGACACGCTGCTTTTGACCGCCGGATAGTCCGGCACCGCCTTCACCCAACTGCGTATCGTAGCCCTGCGGCAACCGTAGAATCATCTCGTGAACGCCTGCCGTGATGGCGGCGGCAACGATCTTTTCTGCATCCGGCTGAGTGAAGCGCGCAATGTTTTCGGCAATCGTTCCGTTAAAAAGCTGCACATCCTGCGGCAGATAGCCGATGAACCGACCTAGTTCGCCTTTGTCCCATTGGTGCATGTCTGCGCCATCTAGCCTGACTTTGCCGCCGAGGGCGGGCATGGCCGCAACCAGCAGGCGGGCGAGGGTGGATTTACCTGAACCGGAGGGGCCTAAGACGCCGAGCACATCGCCGGGGGCCAGTTCAAACGTAATATTGGCGAGTAGGGGCGTTCGGGAGTTGGGGGCGTTGGCGCTGAGTTGTTCGACCTGGAGTCTCCCTGCTGGAGCAGGAAGCGCCATGCCAACAGGTCGTGCTGGGTGATTATCGAGCAAGATGTTGACACGTTGCCAGGCGAGACGTGCTTGCATCCACTGTTTCCAGACGCCAATGATTTGATCGATTGGGCTGAGAACGCGGCTTACCAGAATGGAACCTGCGATCATCATACCCGGCGTGATATCGCCGTTGACGGCCAGCAGTGCGCCCAGACCCAGCATCAGCGACTGAAGTGCCAGCCGGGTGCTTTTCGTCAGCGAGGTAATGTTGGCGCTTTTTTCGCTGGCAACGTTCTGATAATAGAGAAAAGCGTTATGCTGCGTCAGCCAACGTTCACGCATGGCGGGCAGCATTCCCATGGCTTCAATCGCATCGGCGTTGCGCAGGTTAGCGTTAGCCTGCTGTGTCGCCTGAACGGTGTTTTGTGCCGCTAAGGCCAAAGGTTCGCGCGTCAGTTTTTGATTCAGCCAGGCCAGCACAATCAGTATGATCGCCCCCGCCAGCGCCATTACGCCCAGCCAGGGATGAAGCAAGAAAATCACCAGCAGATAAACCGGAAACCACGGCGCATCAAAGAAGGCAAACAGCGCATTTCCGGTGGCGAACTGGCGCAGGGCGGTCAGATCGTTTAAGGCTTGCCCGGCTCCCGCCGTGCCGTTCCTGAGATTACTTTCGAATGCGGCGTTATAGATACGCTGATTCAGCCGCATATCCATCTGTGTACCGAGTCGGATCACCACGGCGCTGCGTATCCATTCCAGTAATCCCATCAATAAAAACAGGCCCAGCATCATGATCGTCAGCATCGCCAGCGTCATGGTGCTGCTGGAAGGCAGGACGCGGTCATAGACTTGGAGCATATAAATTGCTGGTGCCAGCATCAGCAGGTTGATGACGGCGCTAAACAGGCCAATACCCCAGAACCCCCGACGATAGGCGGCCAGCGCGTCAATGATCTCCCGGCCTGATGGCGCCGGATGGAGTGCGGGCATGGGGTATTCCTTCTTCAATAAAATCGCCATAGTTCTCACTGTGGTGTGCCTACAGCGTGGCAGAGGGGAAAGCGGTTAGCCGTATCGCTATTGACGCGGTTTGCCAACGGTTATTACACTCAATAAGCCGCCGCGGTGCCGTACCTTCCATAATTCACGCTGCGTCCCTGCAACGCGCATTATTTAGGGTACATACTCTCTCCGTACCGCGACGGTGTTCACTCAAACGGCTAAAAGCGTCATCTTTTAGCCGTTTTCTTATGCCGCGAGCAGATCGGCCGTTTCGGCGACGCCAACGACGTCAACCACGGTATCGGCAGAAAGCGCGGCATCGGAGGTCGCGGTGGCGAAGCTCAGGCTATCCAGGCTCGCGTTAATATCGATACCCGCATTCGTCAGTGCAGTCAGCAGCGGCTGAACCTGTCCGCTCATCAGGCCATAAATCACGTCATGTACCACGCCGCGATCGTCAACATTCTGGTTGGCAATATCCGTGGAGAGACCCAGCCCGCTGAAGGTGACTTCTGGCTCAGCAAGAGAATAGGTGGTGCCCGCGGTGGTGCCACCTTGCAGAACGTTCCCGAAGGACAGCGTGTCTAACTGACCCCACAGCGTATGAGCAGGAGGAGAGAAGAGGCTGTAGGTCAGATCGCCGCCGGCAATAAGTGCAGAAAAGTCATTCTGCGTACTCGTGATCGCATATTGAGTACCGTCTATAAAGGTGTCGCCGCCGTAAAAGCCCCCGGTATTATTGCCACCGACTTGTGTATTACCCGCGGTATGATTAACGTCGCCAAAGGCTGCAGACCATTCAGTCAGGTAGCTGGCAATGCTGTAATTGGCATAGTAGGCATCGTAGGTAATTGCAAAACTCATAATAGATTCCTCATTAACTAACGATCTACAGGCACGGTCATCCGTGTCTGTCGTGAAAGAGGATGAGCCATCCCATCCCCTTTGTTTTCCTGCCTCCCGCATTGGGAAACAGAGAAATTAGAATCGATACTCCACGCCAGCCTGCACCGTTCTTCCCCGGCTTGGCGTGTAACCCAGTGATTCGCCATAACTCACGATGTAAGTACGGTTAGCGATATTCTCGACGGAACCGCGTACCGTCAGGCTGTCGGTCAGACGATAGCTGGCGTACAGATCGTAAACTTCATATTTGGGCCAGTCGGCTAAATAGGCGGAGTTGGCCGGTGCGGCGGTATCCTGATAGCCGGGAGCAAAGCGCATCGTGACGCCCATATCCAACTTGCGATCGAAAACCCGCGTCCCCAGCGTGACGGAGCCACGGTCGCCGGGAAGATAGGCGGCGTTGCTGAATAGCAGCGTTTTCTGGCAAGAGAAGTCACTGGCCGTGGTATCGACAGGCGTGGAGTAATAGTTATTTCTGGAGCCACCAACGGTCGTGACGCCGCCCATCCAGGCCACTGGCGCACAGAAATCGTTATTGCCGATCATATGGGTGTAGGTCGCATCGACGTACAGAAAGCCCGCGTCGTAATTAAGTTGATATTCCATCCCGCGGAAACGGCTTTTCACTAGATTGTTCTGGAACACGGAATTGCTGAGCGAATAGCCGTTATAGCCCGGCTTATTACGCGCACCGTTCAGGCTGATGTAGTCGTTTATCCGGGTGTCGAAGTAGGACACTTTGGTGACCAGCCTGTCGCCATCCATAAACAATTCGGGTTTCTGTATATTGAACCCGACCTCCCAGGCGCGTGAACGCTCCGGTTTGAGATTAGGATTTGGATACAGGTAATAGTTACCTGCGCTGTAGGTGCCGTTGGCAAAGGTTTCACTGACTGACGGCGGCCGCCAGGACAGGCCATAGCTGGTGAACAGCTGTAGCCATTCAACGCCGGGTCGGACACCAGCAAATAGCGTAGGGGATAGCTTGCCTTGCTCGTCATCGACATTCCAATCCTGCGTGGTGGTCACAAACGGCGGGCAGAGTGCGATCGACCTTTGCCTACAGGGGTCCGTGATGGTATAGGGAATGTCCCGATAGCTGATGCTGGTGGTGCCGCGTAACCGATAACGATCGTAACGCAGGCCACCTTGCAGCGTTACCCACTCGTCGTAGGCGTAATTCAGATTCGCGAACAGGCTGGCCATCGCGCGGTTCCCTTCCGGGGTGGCGTTACTGGCCGTACTGTTGGTGCTGTCCGTCGTGATTTTGTCATAATAAAAATCTAACCCGTAATCGGCTTTTAGCTCGTGTGCGCCCCGTTGTAACAGCGTCGAGGTGTTTTGCGCCTGCGCGCCGTAGGTACGCAATCGCGTGCGTTCGTGATAGGCGCTGGTATTGGAGAGGGCATAGTTATCGGTGTCGTTATTGGTATCGGCGTAGTAAATTTTGGTCTTCAAATCCAGCCAGCGCTGGTTGTCCGGTTTCAGGCTGTAATCGAGCGCGGTACTGCGCGCCATAATATTGCTTTGCCCGCTGGCTCGCCATCCCAGATCGGTATTGGATAGATTGGATAGCGTCCCTGCGTTTTCAGAAGAGGTTTGCGTTTGCATATAGCTGAGCTGGAAGCGCTGATTAGCTGGCAGATTCCAGCCGATTTTCGCCAGCCGCGAGCGCATGGTATAAGCTGCGCTGGTCACTTTTTGATGCTTTAAGTTATTGGCCCACTCTTCGTAATTATTTGAATTGCCGGGGATACGGATATTACCGAGGTTGCCGTCGTTACCCGGCCAGTAGTCGCCGAGATGACGTTCGCTGGCACCCACCAGAATATCGCCGCTTTCATTGCCCAGCGCGAGGATGCCGCTGCCAATGAAATGTGTCCCGTTGTCGCCCGTGCTGGCGTGCAGTTTTCCGCCGAGTTCTTTACCCGGTGCTAGAAAATCGTGGGCGCTGGCGGTATTAAAGGTGGCGACGCCGCCCAAGGTTCCTGCGCTGCCCATCACATTTGTCGCGCCTTTTTCAATGGTTGCGCCGGTGAGCAATTCCGAGTCGATATACATCTGCCCGTTACGCTGGCCGTAACCGGTTTTTTGAAAATTTTGCCGTACGCCGTCAATGTTCATATTCACGCGACCAAAGTCCTGTATCCCGCGAATGTTTACCGACAATGAAGGGTCTTGCTGGCTGACGCTGGAGTACACACCAGCAGATTGTTCCAACATATCGGCAGCGTGGCGTGCAGGACGCTGATCCATCTGTTCACGTGAAATCACGCTGATGGCGCGGGGTTGCTCGTAGATCCAGTCGCCCGGATTGGCAACCGTAAAAGCGCGTACCGTCATCACATCGTCTATTTTTGCCGTATCGACATTGACTGAACGAGGTCGCAGGGTAATCACGCCGTTGTTGTCGATCTGAAAATCAACCGGGTTGGTGCCAATCAACTGGCGTAGCCCTTGCTCGGGCGTGAAGCGGCCTTGAAGCGCGGCGGCCTGCATATTTTCGAGTTTGACGTCAGCAAAGAACACCTGTAGCCCGGCCTGCTCGGCGAAGCGGAGCAATGCGCTACTCAAGGGTTGTGGATTAATGGAAAAGGTAACGCTTTGACGAGCGGCTTCCTGAATGTTGGCGGCCTGTGTTTCTGCTTGTGCATAGTGGTACGAACTAAGCAGTGAGAGTGCAATGCCGACGGCAAGAGAAAGAGGACTAAGTTGTAACAAACGGACATTTTGCTGTGGTGTTTTTTTAAACATTTTCGCCTGGTCTACCGTCAGTTAAATGACTAATAAGCATTAACAAACAAAGGGATGATTAATCTCTTTGCTCTTAATGAAAATGATAATAAAAATCATTACCTAAATATGAAGACGGTTGAGAAAGCAGAACCCGTAAAAAAATATTTAAAATTTTTTCACCGGTGAGTTGCGGCATTGTAAACGCCGTGGTTCTTAATGAACGCTCACCGCTCCCGAACGGCGTTGCAGGAGCGGCAGAGAAAGGAAACCGGGGGAGGAGAATCAGTACAGAATGGTGACACCGGGCAGAGCAACGGTTTTGGCACCCAGTTCAGCGGTCATGGTTTGCAGCGCGTTATCCAGTTCGTTCAGAGAAAAAATGCCGCTAACCTGACGTTGGCGCAGTGCTGAACTTGGGATGACGATCGTACCAGCACGGTACTGGTTGATACGTGCGATCACGATAGCGAGAGGCTGTTGATCAAATATCAGCAAGCCACGCCGCCAATCGCCACGTTCGCGACTATTCCACCCAGGCAGACGCGTCAGGCCTTGTTCGGTATAACGTGCTGCTTGCTCCTCATCAAGCCGTAGTGTTTGTCCATTTGCCGTGACCTGAACGCTGTGCTCCACCACGCCGACCGTCGTGATCTGCGATGTATTCTGCACAATGAATTGCGTACCGAGTGCCTGTGTTGTTCCTGACGCCGCATCGACCAGGAAAGGGCGTTTTTCCTGTGCATTCGTCGGGGCAACGGTGAACCAGGCCGAGCCTTGCAGCAATGTGACGCGCCGTTCTTGCGGCGTGTAAGCAAGAGCAATAGCGCTACCCGCATCCATATCGACCTGGCTGCCGTCCGGTAGCGTAACCTGTTTGACCTGATGATCGGCATGATAATCCGAGCGCAGCGTTATAATACCGTCGGAAATCCACGTTGTGCCGAGACTGAAACCCAGCAGCAATAAGGCCGCGATTTTCCACTGTGTCGCACGGTGGGGGCGTCTGGTAGGCAATTTGACTAACGGCTGTGGTTGCAGCACCTTTTTTTGCTCGGCGCTGAGCGACCCTAACTCGTGCCAGAGCATCCCTGCCTGTTCCAAAGCATGGCGATGGCGTGAGTCCTGCGCCAGCCAATGCTGAAATGCCAGTTCCTGTTCATCGTCCAGCGGCGCTTCGGCTAAACGTATAGCCCATCGTGCTGCCTGCTGATGGATTTCAGGGGGATAATCGTTCATGTTGATAGGCCTGGAGTGTGTAGGGTCTCTAAATATGTAGACGTCTGACGGCAATAAACCCGTAAATAATTTGTGATTATTTCATTATTGGCGGCGATTTTCACGAGGAGCGGATCGTCAGCATGGCATGCAGTGTCATAGCAAGATGCTTTTCAACGGTGCTGAGGGATATGTCCAACTGCTGGGCAATCTGCGCCTGTGTCATGTGTTCAAACCGGTGTAAATGAAATATCTGCTGTGTACGCTCAGGCAGAGTCAACAGTACGTTTGCCAGACGTTCCAACTCCTGTTGGGCGATCGCTGTCCGATCGAGTTGGGGAGCGGCATCAGGCAGAGAGTCCAGCGTCGTATCCACGTCGTCAACACCCGTTGCCATCTGCCAACGCTGCTGGTGGCGGACATGGTCAAGCAGCAAATTATTGGCTGTTTTATAGAGATATGCTTTCTTGTCGTCTACATCATCTTGCTGTTCCAGTCGTTGTGCCAACCGTAAAAAACTCTCTTGCACCAGATCTGCCGCTGCCTGAGGGTCGCGCAGTTTATGATTGAGATAGCGTTCTAACCGTTCTGCATAGTGGTTGAACAGCATTCTGAGTTCAGACTCTGACATGCCAACGTCCCGTCAGGTGACCTTCCCGCCGACTCTGCGGCAACAGAACTCCTTTCCCTTATCACGGTGCTATCTATCGTGATTGTCCGCTGGCGGGGTAAGGCCCTGAATAATAAATATGATGTAATTGATAATTATTATCACATATGACGAACGGGAAAGCAGAGTTAAATCTTCTTCAGATTGGCGGATTTTAGCTGTCGACTACACTTACCTTTGTTGACGTATCATTTGATTAAGAGGAATGACAATGACGACAAAGGACGATCCCAAAGACGTGACGGTCAGCGAAGGGCTGGCAAAGGTGCATGAGGCGTCAGGTCAACTGACGAAAGAAGAGATTGAGGCGCTGGCGGAGGAAGCACGACAGGCCGCGACGCAGACGAAGCAAGCGTCGGGTAACACGCCTTAGTCTGATGCCGCCTGTTGCAGAACGGATTGACGCTCAAACATAACGTGGCAGGTTTTTTGCACAGACATTTTGCAGATAGTGATGAAAAACACGATCGTTTTCTCTCTGTAAGGAAAATGTATGCATGACAAATTACTGATAGAAGGCAAGCTGGTTGCAGGAAAGGGCGAGGCATTGGCGGTATTCAACCCCGCAACGGGAGAGCAAATTGCTACCATTGCGCAGGCCGATCTGCACCAGGTTGATGCAGCCGTTCTGGCTGCGGAGTCCGCCTTTGCACACTGGGGACAAACCACGCCGAAAACACGCGCCACGCTGTTGCTACGGATTGCCGATGCCATTGAGGAAAACGCTGAGACGTTCGCCGAGCTGGAGTCATTGAACTGCGGTAAACCTTACCATGCCGCGCTAAATGATGAAGTCCCCGCGGTGGCCGATGTCTTTCGTTTTTTTGCCGGGGCGGCACGTTGCTTGAGCGGTTCAGCCGCGGGAGAATATCTGGAAGGACACACCTCGATGATACGGCGCGATCCGGTTGGTGTGGTAGCGTCCATTGCCCCATGGAATTACCCGCTGATGATGGCATCGTGGAAGCTGGCACCCGCGCTGGCGGCAGGAAACTGCGTGGTGCTGAAACCGGCGGAGCAAACCCCGCTGACGACATTCTATCTGGCGCACCTGCTGGCGGAGATACTTCCTGCTGGCGTGGTGAATATCCTGTTTGGTCGTGGTGCAGATATCGGTGATGCGCTGACAGGGCATGAGAAAGTCAATATGGTGTCGCTAACCGGTTCGATTGCGACCGGAGCGCATATTCTTGCCCATACTGCTGCTAGCGTAAAGCGCACGCATATGGAGTTGGGCGGCAAAGCGCCAGTGATTGTGTTCGATGATGCCGATATCGATCAGGTGGTTGATGGCATTCGCAGTTTCGGTTTCTACAACGCGGGGCAAGACTGTACTGCTGCCTGTCGACTGTATGTACAGCGTGCGATTTACGATGAGGTCGTGGAAGCATTAGGAAAAGCGGTGGCAACGCTGAAAATAGGCGATCCGCACGATGAAACGACCGAGCTGGGGCCGTTGATTACTGAGCCGCAGCTTGAACGTGTGATTGGTTTTGTCGAACGAGCAAAAGCGCTGCCGCACATCACGGTGGTGACGGGTGGCGAGCGGGTGAAAGGGCAGGGATTCTATTTCCAGCCTACGGTGTTGGCAGGCGCAAAGCAGGAAGATGAAATCGTCCAGAAAGAGGTGTTTGGTCCCGTCATTTCTATTACGCCGTTTGACGATGAGGCGCAGGTGATTGGCTGGGCGAATGCCTCGCATTACGGGCTGGCTTCGTCGGTCTGGACGCGCGATATCGGGCGAGCACACCGTCTGGCCGCATGTCTTCAGTACGGCTGCACCTGGGTGAATACTCACTTTATGTTGGTGAGCGAAATGCCCCACGGCGGACAGAAGTTGTCTGGCTACGGCAAAGATATGTCGATGTACGGACTGGAAGATTACACCATCGTGCGTCATATCATGATTCGGCACTGAGGTTATTCACGCCGTCGGGGCTGCTTTTCCTGAAAGAACAATCAGGGGAATGAGGTAGCGAGTTTGTCCAACACAGGCGCGCCCCAAAAGAGGGCGCGCAGGGCAAAAACGGGGCAGCGCAAGATATTTTAATTGCCTTCACACTGGTATTTCCCCTTTCATGTGGTTATTAATTTTAAATATCCGTATTTAGTTCAAATCATCTGCTGAATTTTTGGTTTAGATCGCGTTTTTGTATTTTATTCTGATTTAAGACGGGCGACTGGCGTGTTATGTGCATTAATTAAATTGGCATCGCGTGATGTCCGTTTTCAAGGAGCGCATTTTGTCCAGATCAAACGCCCACCTTAACCCGCTAGAGTGTACTCAGCAGGCACTGCATTGGATTCATAGTGATACGCTATCCCACGATGACATAGCGGCACTGAATCGCGAAGTTTTGAGTTGTTTTCGTGAATACGTCAATCCAGGTTTTCTGGAGTACCGAAAATCTGTCACTACCGGCGGCGATTATGGCGCAGTCGAATGGCGCGCCAGCGGCCCGAATACGTTGATTGATACCCAAGGGAATGAATATCTGGACTGTCTGGGCGGTTACGGCATTTTTAACGTGGGGCACCGTAACCCTAATGTGATTGCCGCCGTTGAGAGTCAGCTTGCCAGACAACCGCTGCATAGCCAGGAACTACTCGACCCGCTGCGAGGGCTGTTGGCAAAAACGCTGGCGGCGCTGACGCCGGGCAATTTGAAATACAGCTTCTTCTGTAATAGTGGAACGGAATCGGTGGAAGCAGCCCTGAAGCTGGCGAAGGCCTACCAATCACCGCGTGGTAAATATACGTTTATCGCCGCAACCGGTGCCTTCCACGGGAAATCGCTCGGTGCGCTTTCCGCCACCGCCAAACCCGCGTTTCGTCGACCTTTCATGCCGCTGTTACCCGGCTTCCATCATGTTGCTTTTGGCGATATTAGCGCCATGCGCAAGCAGGTCCAGCAATGCCAGAAGACCGGCGATGACGTTGCCGCCATCATCCTTGAGCCCATTCAGGGGGAAGGTGGCGTGATTGTGCCACCGGAGAATTACTTGCCTGCGGTCAGAGCATTATGCGATGAGGTTGGAGCGCTGCTGATTTTGGATGAAGTGCAAACCGGGATGGGGCGCACGGGTAAGATGTTCGCCTGTGAGCATTATGGCGTGCAGCCTGACATTCTGTGTCTGGCGAAGGCGCTGGGGGGCGGAGTAATGCCGATTGGTGCAACGGTGGCGACGGAAGCCGTATTCTCCGTACTGTTTGAAAATCCATTCCTGCATACCACCACGTTCGGCGGCAACCCGTTGGCCTGCGCGGCGGCGCTGGCAACTGTCAATGAACTGCTGACGAAAAATCTGGCAGAACAGGCGGCAATGCAGGGAGAATTTTTGTTACAGGGCTTACGGCAGTTGGCGACTGAGTATCCTCAACTGATTATCGAGGCGCGCGGAATGGGGTTGCTACAGGCTATCGAGTTCAGAAAAAACGAGATCGGCTACGCCTTCGCGAAAGAGTTGTTTCAGCGCAATATATTGGTCGCCGGTACGTTGAACAATGCTAAATCGGTTAGGATCGAGCCACCGCTTACCATCACGCACGAGCAATGTGCCTGTGTGCTGAAAGAGGCAAAAGAGGTACTTAAGAAACTTAGTGGCACAATGCCTGACGAAAATAAAATGAAGGAATATGCAGTAGAGTGAAAAACAAGACGGAAACACGTAGAACGCGATTATGGCCACACCGAAAACCAGTCAGCTTTCACTGACTGGTTTTTTTATATTGCCAGGCACAAGTGGTCTACTTTCATGCTTAAAATCTAATTAGTTCATCTATGTTACGCTATATCGAACGGCTCACAACGTCGTGGTGTGGGTGTTATTATGATGCTTCGTAAACTATTAGCCTTCTAATGTATAAGTTCAATTTAATGAATGAAAACCGGAACTTCTTTTCTGATAGAAAAAATCGATCGAATACAGGGGATTGAACGGTTTAATGATCGTTATTTTCGATCGATATTCTATTTATGATAGTGTAAAGTTATAGAACGTAGACTACGGAACCTTTATGTTCTTTTTATCAGTACATAACATTAATTAAGCGCAACGTATGCCAGTAGGGTAAGGCCGAAAATGAAAACGGAGCCGTTTTTATAAATGGTTTGTTTCCAACTAGTCGCGTGTACCTGTGATTCTTAGGATGGAATAAAAAGGGGCTTGAATTAATTTACCAAGTAAACAATTTCAGTAAGTAAATGTCGTCTACATACTTATTATTTTAAAACTATATATGGCTAAATGAGTTTCTTATGCCTCTATACTCGTCATACTTCAAGTTGCATGTGCGTTGACAGCGTTCAGTCATCTGAATCACTTACTTAAGTAAGCTCATCGGGACTCCTTCGCTTGCCGCCTGCCTGAAACTCGAATTATTTAGAGTGTACTCTGCTGTTTACATCAGAAAATAAGAAATTTAGAAGGGCCAGGGACCCTGTTGTGATAACGATTCACTTTACCGTTTGTCGTATTTTATTTAGACCAGTCATCGGTAATATGTTTATCAATCGCCATAGGGAAAATATTTTGCAAAAATGTAAAGTTCTGGTGCTGACATGGATTTATTTAAAAATATAAAAATTGGGAAGCGGCTTTCTCTGGGCTTTGGTTTGTTAATCATGCTGACGCTTGTTTTGTCATCTGTGGGCTATTATTTCATGAAAAACATTGGTGCCGAGGTTGATGAAATCACCGAGGATCGAATGATAAAAGTCGACATGCTGCGTGATATTCAAGATATATTAAATACTAACATTCGTACTTTACGCGACATTATCCTCCTTCCAGCAGATCAACAACAGGAAAAGCAGGAACTCAAGGTTATCATAGTAAAAACGACCAACTCGGCAAGTGAAATATATAAAAATCTCGATAGCGGTATCAACTCGCAAAAAGGGCGGGAGTTATTTAATCAACTTATCGATATCAGAAAACAGTATAGCCTGAGTATTAATAAAGCCATTGATTATGCGATGGAAGATCAGGATACGTTGGCTACTGAATTAGTGTTTGGCGATATCGCTACTATCCAGTCGCTTTATTTTACCAAGCTCCGTGAGTTAACGGAGTTACAGGTGTCGTTCGTTGACCATGCCAAACAGGTGACGAAAGAATATATCAATAATGCGCTGTTGTGGATGGCAGTGCTATCGGTCTTCTCTGCTGTTTTAGGCTGCTTTATCGCCTGGTTATTAACCCGAAGTGTCACCGTTCCGCTCTCTGTTGCGCTTTCTTCTGCGAAGCGCATCAGTGTGGGTGACTTGAGTGGTTCTATTGTGGTCAATAACCGCGATGAGACAGGTTTGCTGCTAGAGGCTATGCAGGAAATGCAAGCGGCGCTGACGCAAATGGTTGTTGGCGTCAGAAACAATGCGGAGAGCGTTGCTACGGCCAGTATGCAGATTGCTCAAGGTAATGCCGATTTGTCATCACGGACTGAAGAGCAGGCGAGTGCGCTGGAAGAAACGTCTTCGACCATGACGCAATTAGGCATGACGGTAAAAAACAATGCCGACAATGCCCGTCAGGCTAATGCGCTGGCCCAAAATGCGAGCACCGTCGCGCTTCAGGGAGGGGAGGTTGTCAATGACGTCGTGGATACGATGAAGTCCATTAATGAGAGCTCGCGCAGTATTGTCGATATCATTAATGTCATCGATAGCATTGCGTTCCAGACGAATATTTTGGCGCTTAACGCCGCCGTTGAAGCGGCACGAGCGGGCGAGCAGGGGCGAGGATTTGCCGTTGTTGCGGGTGAAGTGCGCAATCTGGCGCAGCGTAGCGCAGAAGCCGCTAAAGAAATTAAAAATCTGATTACTGCGAGCGTTGAGCGCGTCGAGCGTGGTTCTGTGCTGGTGAATAAAGCGGGGGAAACAATGCAGCAGGTTGTGGTGTCTATCCGCCAACTGAGCGATACCGTATCAGAGATTAGCTCCGCCAGTGCCGAACAGTCGACGGGAGTCGAACAGGTCGGCATTGCGGTTAGCCAAATGGATCAGACTACGCAGCAGAATGCCGCGTTGGTGGAAGAGTCCGCGGCAGCAGCACAAAGTCTCAAGGAACAAGCGGATCAGCTTGTCAGAGAGGTCTCGGTGTTCAAAATCGCGAGTTATGGACTATCCACACCGAAGCCAGCAACGCAGGCGCTCCCGATTGCCAGGCTTCCAGCCTCTGCCAGTGCATCGGCTTCAGGGGCGTCAGATTGGACGAGTTTCTAATATATAAACGTTATGGCTGCCAGCATGTCAGGGATATAAAGAGAATAGCGAAGTATAATAAATAGATATTGTCATAAGAGATTTGTTTGCCAGTCAGCACACACTGACTGGCTTTTTGCCTATGTCTTACCGCGTTTCACATCTGCTAGGGTGCTCCGCTTTCCGCCAGTTTCTCGATCAAATCGAGACGCGCCCGCCACGGATCGACCATCTCTCTGGTATGTTCCGCACCTGTGGCAGGGATAAACAGAATGTTGTCTTTCTGGCTGCTATAGGCGTTCCAGGCTGGTAAGCCAGTGGCATTAGGGTTACCGGTACGAGCGAAATTAACCCAATATTGGTTCATTTGCTGCGCCACCGCGCGATCCTGTGGCGTGGTTTTCTCGCCATAGCGTGCGGCTACCGTGTTAAAGACATACGGAATCTCACTGGCGTGAACGGCAGCAGGCCACTGTGCGCGCATGCTGTCGGCAACATAGCCAAAGCGGAATTGCCAAATGGGCAGCGCAGCTTTTTCCCAAATACGTGCGACAAAACGTGCCGGTTCGACCATGAAACGATCGCTTGAAACAGCCTTTGCTATCTCCTGCGGTGACATACCGTGGTAAGCCTGAAGCGCCTGCTGTCGATCGCTGGCAGGGAAGACAGCAACGGCATCGTCTGACGTCGTGACCTTCGGCGGGAAGCTGATATCGGCATCCGTGGCACCAATCATCAACGGTACTCGCTGGAAATTACCCTGACGATAGCTATCCTGCGGTTCTGCGGCGATCGCTTTGCCATCAAGCATCGGTCCAGAATAATCCGGTGTATTCATGGAGGCCATATTCAGGCCATTCACCACTTTTTCCGCAGGGATCTGCCGCAGCGCTGTCAGGGCTTTCGCATCGTGACCGCTAATGCCATTTGCGCTGGCGAAGGCGAGACCGGCCTGTTCTGCTTTTTGCCAACTTTGGTTAGGCACGATATTTTGTCTGCCGGAGCCGGATTGAATAATCGCTTTCTGGAATAATCCCTGCGAGAGCTCGCTGGTCAGCAGCGAGCCGACGGCAAAACCGCCGGCAGATTCACCAAACAGCGTGACGTTTTGCGGGTCGCCCTGAAAAACGACGATGTTTTTCTGCACCCACTTCAGCGCCGCCACTTGATCCATCAGACCGTAGTTGCCACGCAGCGGCTGGTCGGCCAGCGCCGGATGAGCAAAAAAGCCAAAGCGGCCGACGCGATAGTTAAAGCTGACGAAAACGACGCCCTGGCGGGCAAACTCCTGCCCGGAGTAAATCTCAGGTGACGCGCCGCCGTTGACGAAGCCGCCGCCATAGATCCATACCATCACAGGCAGCGGGCCTGTGGCATTGGCTGGACGCCACACGTTGATAGTCAGGCAATCCTCACTAAACCCTACGCCGAGCGGCGCGGCATCGCCGGGAAAAGGGTTCTGCATACAATCCTTGCCGTATGCCGTTGCCGGACGAATACCGTTCCAGCTTTGTACTGGCTGCGGTGGTTGCCAGCGCAGCTCGCCGATGGGAGGGGCAGCAAAGGGAATGCCTGTAAAGGCGTCGACGCCTTGTGTCGTGATGCCGCTGATATGGCCGCTATCTAACGCAACCTGCGGATCGTTTGCCAGTGCTGAGTGGCTGGCGGCAGCCATCAGTAATATCATGCTGGCAGTGATTTTTTTATCCATGCGTTTTTCCTTAGGGATGAAAACAAAAAAACCTGCCAGACGTGATGTTTCCATCACGTCTGGCAGGTTCGCCTTTTTTCAATCAGTCACGCCCTGTAATGTCATTTATAGGCGCTTTGCATCAGCCTGACAACCTTAGGTACGCAGAAATATGATAATCATCAACATGATGCACAACGGTATCGTCAGTTTTTCGACTCCAAACGCAGCTGAACAGATGTGGTTACCGACGTTTACGGGCAATCAGGACATTGAGCGGAGCCATGGGAAAAGCCTGATGACGTCGGGTTTCGACAGAGGTAAAGCCAGCAGCCAGTAACCACTGAGTGAGCTGTCCTTCTCGTGTGACGTGGCGTCCACTCATTTGCATCGGTAGATAAAACGGCAGAACGGGAGCCGCATCGTTGGCCTCTTCGGCAATTTCCGCCTGTGCAAGGACCAGTGTTCCCTCTGGTGCGAGTGTGTGGTGAAGCGTTGCCAGCATGGTGGGAATATCCTCAACAAAATGCAGGAAGGAGGAGCTCCAGATCAGATCGTATTTTTCGCTGGGAAACGCGCCGCTTTGTGCTGACAGCCGTGAGGATAACCCGGCATCGTTGATATTACGCTGTGCCACGGCAGCGGTTTGCGGCAGGTCATAGACCGTGCCGGAGATCTGCGCGTGGCGCAGCGCCAGCGTAATTGCCACCCAGCCAGGGCCACCGCCCAGATCGAGAACATGCCTGATTTGTGGGAAATCCGGCAGGCTGGAGATCAGTTGCTCAGCAAGGTCTGCGGTTACCGAGCGCTGCTCCTGCGCGATTTGCTGTTCTGCCGCGTTGGCCCACGCCGCATCGCGCGGTAATTCGCTCAACTGTGTGGGCAGTGGCTGGGGCATTCCGCCGCCGAGTCCCTGACCGAACTGGCGCAGGCTGGTGAGGCGAAAACGCCAGGCGTCACCGAGAAAACGCGGGCTGCGGCGACAGAGCACGGCTGCGCTGGCGGGGGCGATTCGATAACCGCCATGATGGCGCGTCAAAAGCTGCATACTCCACAGGATCTCAAGCAAAAATTCGGTTTTCTCCGGCTGCCACCCCAGCGCTTCCGCCAGTTGTTCCGGCGTGGTGGCGTCCTCCAACTGGTCGAAAATCTGCTGTTCCAGCGCAAGATGTAACGCGTCGGCCTGCACGCTGCTAGCGGCAAGCTGCCATAATGTCTCTAGTGGGTTCATAAGCGATCTTTCTCATTGATGGTCAGTCGATAGGGAATATGCTATCTATAAATGAGAATGGTTATTATGTTCATTGTTATGCGAGACGGCGTTTTTCATATGCGAAACGGCGAGGGAAGATGATGCAAAGACAGCGACACAGGCGAAGTGAAAAACCAGCAGGCGATCGGTGCTGTGCGAGTGAGGCTGATATCTCAGGCTCACGCCGTACTTTGCCAGATGGCATCGGAGAATGCTGGTCGGATTTCAGTCGTATTGATGCCGATCTGTCGTTGGCGCGCTCGCAATACCGGCCACGTCGTGCATGGGTGGAGGAAACCCAAAATCCACATTCACAGCCAATGCTGGTTATGACGTTTGCGCTGGCAGGGGAGTCTACCTATTGTGACAGCAGTGGCTCACAGATCTGGTTTCGTCAGCAACATGTCACTATCACGACGTTTGGCTCCAGCGTGGGCGAACGCCGTTATCAGGCCCAGCAGCATGTCGATCAACTGCGGCTGCGGATAGGGAAAACGGCGGCGGCGCGCTATTTGGGGTCGGACTGTGCGGAACAACTGTTCAGTGACGATGGTGTGCGACAGCGCGCGTTTACATCGATATCTGCGGCTAGTCAGGTTCATGTCAATGCGTTGTGCGGTGACACCGATCAACTGAATCGCCACATCCATGCGTTAAGCCTGCTGTCACAGTATCGACATCTTCTACAACCGAAAGACAGGCGTGATGCTGTTTATCCACAGGAGCGGCAGCAGTTGGAGCGGATATGTTGCTGGATGCGGGAACATTTGGCTGAGCCGCTGACGCTGGCCTGCATTGCGACTCAGGCAGGGATGAGTGAATCCCGACTCAAACTAGGGTTTCACCGCTGTTTCGCAACGACGCCGGGTCAAATGCTATTACGAATGCGAATGGAACGGGCGCACCAGCTATTGGATCAAGGGTTTCAGGTGGCGCAGACGGCCTGGCAAGTCGGCTATCGGCATCCCGCCAATTTCAGTCTGGCATTTACGCGCTATTTTAACCGTAATCCGAAAATGATTGCGGCACGTAAGTAATCTATCTTGTTGGCATTAATATCAGACCGTTAACAAATCTACTTGCGGCACGAATCAGAAATATGCCGCGCTCAGCGACCAATAAGCCGCAACTGGGTACAAAATGGGCAACCACAGCCGTTAATGGAGGTCGCATCACACTGGCCGGGGTGAATAGTTTCCAGCCCCATTGGCGTAAAGCCAGAAAAGGTGCGCTTAGGTTCATCGATATTGTTCAATCCACTCTCCGTAGACTGGGCTATTTTGGCCTGAAACGCAGAAGCTTGTGCCGCAACCAGGGAAAGAAATAGAACTGACAGACCTTTTTTCATCGAGTTTATCCGTTATGGAATTTGGTTTGTTATAACATAACAAGTTAAGCCATGCCAGCTCAGGCGAGCGCACAAATGCGGCCGCCTGTCCTAATAAAAGCCATGTAATCAGCGGAACGGTGGCTCGTTAAAGGTGCGTAGTTTACGTGAGTGCAGCTTGTCGCTTTCCGCTCGCAGTAGATCGATGGCGCAGATACCAATCTGCAAATGCTCCGAAATCGCCCCTTCATAGAAACGGTTTGCCTGTCCCGGCAGCTTGATCTCACCGTGCAACGGTTTATCCGAGACACACAGTAGCGTACCGTAAGGCACACGGAAGCGATAACCCTGTGCGGCAATCGTCGCGCTTTCCATATCGACTGCGACAGCGCGGCTGAGATTAAACCGCAGTGCGGAAGCGGCATAGCGTAGCTCCCAGTTGCGATCGTCGGTGGTGACCACGGTGCCGGTACGCAGGCGTTGCTTCACTTCTTCCCCCGGCATACCGCTGACCATCTTGGTGGCATCATACAATGCGCGCTGCACCTCGGCGATACTGGGTATCGGGATATCCGGCGGTAAAACGGCGTCCAGTACATGATCGTCACGTAGATAAGCATGTGCCAGTACGTAATCGCCAATAGACTGACTTTCGCGTAGACCGCCACAGTGGCCGATCATCAACCAGGCATGCGGGCGCATTACCGCGAGATGATCGCAGATGGTTTTCGCATTAGATGGCCCGACACCGATATTAACCATCGTAATACCTTTCCCGTGGCGGGGAATCAGATGATAGGCGGGCATCTGGTGGTTTTTCCATGCCAGATCGGATACGGTTTGCTCGGGATTGGGCGTCTCGGCTGTGATGTAGATACCGCCCGCGCAGGACAGTGCCTCATAGGGGCTAGCGGGATCGGCAATTTGCGCACAGGCCCAGCGCACAAACTCATCAACATAGCGTGTGTAGTTGGTGAAGAGAATGAATGGCTGAATGTGTTCCACTGGCGTGCCGGTATAGTGACGAAGCCGGGCAAGCGAGAAGTCGGTACGCAGTGCGTCAAAATGCGATAATGGCGACGTGGTGGTGGCATGATACAAGCCATCAGCCGTTTCATCCCCAATCTGTGACAGCTCCGTGGTCGGAAAATGTTTCGCGATGCCCGCGCTCATGGAACGATCAAGAATCAGGTCGGAACCGTCGAGCACGTAGGGGAACGGGATCTCCTGCTGTGATGGACTGACTTCAATGCTGACGTCATAGTCTCCTTCAAGCAGCGCCAGCTGTTCCGCGAGATAAGCGCGCAGAAACGCGGGGCGGGTGACGGTGGTAGAATAACTGCCGGGATGGGTAAAACGCCCATAGGCACGATGTCGAGGATGTCCGGTCGATTCACCGTTCCAGCTCACGCGCAAGGCGGGGTAGGAAAACAGCCCGGCGGCACGCGCGTTGGTATCGGGTAGCGTGCCGTGGGTGATAAAGTCTCCGATGGCGTCGCGTAGCGCCGAGACGGCATCATCATACAGCGCTTCCAGTTTATCCAGAGCCTGAGTGACGGTGAGGCTGATGTGGGATTCGCTGCTATGCATGTTCTCTCCTTTATTCACACTCTTCATATTCTGTACTTCGGCAGAGGTTAGCTAACAGCGTAACTGAAGATGCACTGACCCGCCATCGTCAAATCTGGCGGGTAAACGCTCATGAAGCGAAGCATGCGGTTAGTGCTTGTGGCGACCAGAGAGATTCGCTGCGCTCACGGCCAGTATCGACAGCACGCCGAGTGCGGCAGCCGGCGCCAGAACGCCCCAGAAGGCGCGTTCGATATATGGCATACCTTCCGCTAATACGCGTCCCCATTCCGGCGTTGGCGGTGACGCGCCCAGACCTAAAAAACCGAGTGATGCCAGCGCCAGCGCGATGCCGGGGAGCCGCAGCATGGCGTGACGAAAAAGCGGGCCAGCCAGCGCGGGCAGAATATAGAACAGGCTACGCCGTATCGGGCCCACGCCGAGTATCGGCAACATCCGAATATAAGGGCGCGCATTAATTTCAGCGACCAGCGCTGCGGTGTGGGCAGCGAGTGGAGCCCAACTGACGGCGATGACCGCTATCGCCGCACCTGTGGCCGTTGGGCCATTGACGGCGGCAACCAGCAGCCCGGCGATCACTGGCGGCAGGGCGTTAGTCACTTCGATGGGGCCGGTGAACAGACGCGGGAACAGCCCGACCAACAGGCCAATGGCGAGACAGGCCAGCGACACCGCCAGTGCCAACAGGCAGGTATTCAGCGTGCCGTGTGCAACGCGTGCGAGTAAATCACGCCCCATCGCGTCTGCGCCAAAGGGCAGCGCGAATGAAGGCGGTTGCAGGCGTAAAAAAGAGGAGGTAACGGGATCGCGCGGCAGACCCGCGAGTAGCAGAAGTGCCAACAGCAGTACGCAGACAATCGGTAGCCAGATGGCGTGGCGAGACACGAGGCTAGCGCGTTCTTCCGGCACCGGCATTGCCCCGCTGCGCAGTGCACGTCCGAGGATCAGCAGCCGCACACCGCCAGCCGCCATGCCAGCTAGCGAGGCGATAAGGAGTAATATCAGCACGCCGACCTGCAATGCAGGCAGATCCTGCGCGGCAGCGGCGCCCAGCGTTGCGCGTCCCAGACCGGGAATAGCAAACACTTTTTCGACGGCAATGGCACCGCCAGTTAGCGATACCAGTACCAATCCGACCAGTGGCATCACGCTGGGCAGCGTGCGTTTCAGCACGGCCAGCGCGATATGACGACGGCTCACGCCTGCCACACTCCAGGTGGTGAGCCAGTTTTCGCTAAAGGTGGCGGAGAGCGCATCGGCAATAATCCGGCCAAGGTAACCGCCTGCCGGAATACCGAGCGCCAGCGACGGCAGCACCGCGTAGTGCAGGCCTAGCCAGCCATAAGGGGGAAACCACTGTAGCCAGACGGCACCGACAATCAGCAGAAATGACGCCAGCAGGAATTCGGGCAGCGCGGTAAAGAAGGCGGCAAACAGACCGCCTGAACGGTGAATATGACCACGAAGCCCCTGCCGGAACGTTGGGGCGCACAGCACCGCAGCCAGCGTGAAAGCCACCAGCGCCGAAGAGGCCATCAGCGTGAGCGAGACGCCCGCCGCTTGCAACATGCCTGGGAGCACGGGTTGACCAGAAACCCAGGAATTGCCTGCATCGCCGTGCAACAGGCCGGTCAGCCAGTTCAACAGTAACTGCAACGGGCCTTGAACCAGCCCGAGCGACTGACGAATCGCGTTGAGCGTTTCCGCTGTTGCTTCCTGTTCACCAGAGCGGGCGCGTAACAATGCCAACGCCGGGTCCTGGCCAGATAGCCATGGCAGCATACCAATCAGTACCACAATGCCCGCTAGCGTTAGCAGTCGCGAAAACAATGGGATCAGTACGCCATAGCGTGGGCGTTGCGTCTGGTTAATGTTGGCACAGGTGCGGCAGTACAGCGATTCGCTCATAGACTCTTCATCTTTCTGGTTACAGGTGCGTTACCTGCTATTTCGTCGCAGCAATATGCGTGGCTGAATTGATCAGCGTACGTTCACGTGGGTCGCGCAGTGCGTCTTTCACCTGTGCGCCTTCCCCCTGAATGACGCGTTCATGCAGCATTGGGATCGCGGCATCGCTGGCAAGGATCAGATTTTCTGCCTGCATAATGGCCTGACGGCGCGCTTCTCCTGCGGGAATAGCCGCTGCTTTTTGCAGAGCCTGATCGATTTCCGGGCGGCACAACTGAGCGATATTGAACGACCCTTCACAGGCAAAGTCGCTATACAGATAAGCAACGGGATCGCCGGAGTCTAGCACCGTTGCTCGCGATAAAATAAAGGCGTCAAACTTTCCTGCCAGCGCGTCAGACTCAATCTGCGCATACTCACGTACAACTTGCTTTACCGTAAATCCAGCGGCAGCGAGTTGCTGTGCCAGATAGACCGCGACTTCAGGTAGCTCGGCGCGATCGCTGAAAGTGGCTAGCGTGATGGTGGCACCCGCAGGCGTACCGGCTTTAATCGGATTCGCCACGGGTTGGCGCAGCTCGGCAGCCCATGGCAGCGCAGGGCCTAACAACCCTTGGGCGACATCGGCACGCTTCTCATACACATTATCCACCAATTGCTGGCGGTTGATCGCATCGCGTACGGCAGCCCGCATTGTGGGATCTTGCATCACGCCATGGCGCGTATTCAGATACAGCGTGTTGGTGCGTGGCATGGGGACTTCATGCACCAGTGATTGATCCAGCAGCGGAGCCTGAGAAACCGGAATGGCTTCGACAATATCTGCCGTACCGGTACGTAAGGCGGCAGCACGTGCTGCGCCATCGGACACAAAGCTGACATCAATACCGCTGGCCTGTGCTTTCTCCCCCCAGTAGCCGTCGAACCGATCCAATACCGCGCTGCTGGTGCCCGTGACGCTACGCAGAGCGAACGGGCCGCTTCCGGTGTTGATCGGATTAACGACTCGATTTTTACCGTACGCATGCGTGGAGAGGATCGCCAATTGCGGGCTGGATAAACGCTGTGGCAGCAGTGGATCGGGTTTCGCAGTGGAAACAATAACAGCACTATCGCCATCGGCTTTTATCGTTAACTGCACGCCGTCCAGAATACGCGGCTTGGGCGATGCGGTGGAGGCCACCGTCAGCGCATTCACTACCGTGGCGGCGTTTAATGTGGTGTTGTCATGAAAATGGACGTTGGGACGCAGTTCAAAACGCCAGGATTTATCATCGATCTGCTGCCATTTTGTCGCCAGCGCGGGCTGGGCTTCACCCAGTTTGTCGAGCACCACCAGCGTTTCTGCCGTACTCCAGCGTGACAGCTTAAAGGCGTCATCGCTCAGCGGCGTCAGGCCGGAGCGCGGTGGCTGGAGCATCGCCAGTTTGATTCGACCGTCATGATGTGAAGTAGGGGTTTCTTCCGGTTCATTGAAGCAGCCTGAAAGCAGTAGCGTGGCTGACAGCAGGCCGGAAACGGGCCACAGGAGATTACGCATATTCATCAATCTGTCCTTATTCATTCACGGTTGACGCGGATTTAAACGGGCGGCAGATAACCATCATGGCTAGCGAGCTGCACAAGGGGACGGCGGCGAGCAGCACCCACGGAATGGCGGCCTGTGGCGATGGTGTCAGTGCACGATCGAGTTGGCTACCGAGTATAAAATTACCGACCAGCACGGCGATGCCGCCCATTGACGCTAATGCACCATAGTGCGCGCCCAGATTCTGGTTGTTAGCAAAGCGGGGAATAAGATCCATGCCAACGGGAACGATTAACATCTGCCCCAGCGTCAGCAGGGTAATTAATGAGATAGCGGGAAGAAGACGTTGCCATCCCTCAGGCGGCGTGCTGGAGGCAAACAGCGCCACGCTAAAGAACGACGCGGCCAGCAGTGCGAAACCCAATGGCAGCATGCGTGCTGCGCCAATCCGGCGGGCAAAACGTGCTAGCGGGAGCTGTAACCCGATCACCAGCAGGGAAGCCAGCACAAACAGCGGGCCGAGATCTTTCTCACTGCTGCCAGAGCGATGCAGTTCAACTGGCAGCGCCAGATAGAGCTGGTTGTAGCTGAACAGGTAAGCGCTATAGGCGATGATGAATGCGACAAAGCGCCGTTGGCGGAAGGTCTCCCACCAGGGGGCAATCTGCAATTCGCCCCGATTGCGCTGCGTTGGCGGCAGGCTGAAAAACAGGATAATGAGCGCGATAACAAACACTCCCGCACCGGCTAGCGCCACGCGCTGGAATCCGTATCCCGCCAGCACCGAGCCGAGCAACGGCCCTAGCACGGCACCCAGCTCGCCGCAAATGGCAAACAGGGCGAACCATTCGGAACGGCTACGCTTTCCCTCTTTTTCGCTTTGCGTACCGGCCTGCGCCATCAGCGCTTCAATGGCGGGAGAGAACAGGGCACCACCAACCCCGGTCAGACAGGCACCGAGGATGATCGGCCACAGCGAGTCGCCTAGCGCCAGCAGTAAATAGCCGCTAATGCGCACCACACAGCCGCACAGGATAATCACGCGTGCACCGAAGCGGTCTGCCAGTGCGCCGCCGACTAAAAACATGCCCTGCTGAGAAAAGGTGCGTAAGCCAATCACTAGCCCGATAGCCCAGCCGGACAGCAGCATGTCATCGCGCAGGAAAATAGCCAGAAACGGCACAACGGCATAAAAACCAATGTTGAAAACAAGCTGGCTACCCAGAAGTAGCGGGGGATAAGGCCGTGGAGCGCGGTTGGCGGTAAGGTCTAACATTCAATCATCCGTTATAGAACAAGCCGTGATAGAAATCCCCGTGATGGGGAAATGTGTTATTGACGCGGTATTTTATTGTGAAACGGGTGTTTTGAGCGAGCTAATAGCCTAGGGTCGACAGTACGGGAACGGCCTGCAATAGGCGGGCGGTGTGCGGTTGCTGCGGTGAAGTCAAGACCGCAGCCGTGGGGCGATCTTCGATGATACGCCCGCTATCCATAACCAGCATTCTGTCGCACAACCCGGCGAGCATAGAAATGTCGTGCGATACCATCAGCAATCCCATCTTGTTTTGTTCAGTGACGTGTTGCAGCAGGGTTTTGATCTGTTCACGTAACGGTAAATCCAGACCGCTGACGGGTTCATCCGCCAGTAAAAAATCGGGGCGAATAATCAACGCTCGCGCCAGCGCGACGCGCTGCGCCTGCCCACCAGAAAGCTGACCAGCGGCTTTGTCCAACAGCGTTGTACTTAGTTCGACTTGTTCCATGACATTGCGCAGGGATACTGGCGCATTTTCACCAGGACGCAGGCGCTTTAGCGGCTCAGTGAGGAGATCGGCGACGCGTTGGCGTGGGGCAAGCGAACCTGCTGGATCTTGCGGAATATACTGAACGCGGCGGCGATACCAAAGCAACGAACGTACCGAACCGGGCTTAATCAGGTTACCGTCACAGTACACCGTACCACTCTCCGGCGCTTCAAGTGCGAGCAGCGTTTTCAGTAAGGTAGATTTACCGCAGCCCGAGGCACCAACCAGACCGACACGTTCGTGACGGTGCAAGTGTAGCGACAGGTCGTGAAAAATCGCACTGGCAGGATCGGCCTTTTGCCACGGTAAACGCGACGTCTGGCGATAGCGGCTGACGTGCTCAAGACTTAAAAAAGGTGAAGGAACTGCATGCAGGTGGTGATTCATCCGGCAAGCGCTCCGGCAACGGGTAACACACTAGTGGGTAAGATATTGATGGGTAAAACATTGGTTGATAAAAAATTGGTTGATAAAACATCGTCAGCGCGACGGGCAGCAGCCACCAAACGACGAGTATAAGGATGTTGTGGTGCATTCAGTAGTTGCAGCATACTGCCGGATTCAACGATCTGACCATTTTCCATTACCAGACCGCGCTGGCAGAGTTGGGCGGCGACGGCAATATCATGCGTAATAAACAGCAGTGCAGGTGCATCCGGCTGCGCGCTACGTTCCTGTAAGACGCGTAATACCTGCTGCTGAGTGATGACATCAAGCGCGGTTGTGGGTTCGTCTGCCACCAGTAACCGAGTTTTGCCAAGCAGCGCGAGGGTAATACAAACACGCTGACGCTGACCGCCGGACAGTTCGGCAGGGTAGCGCTGCAATAGGTTGGGAATATCGTCCAGCTTCATGGCTGTCAGAAGCGCAGCAAGCTCAGCAGAAGAGGGGGATTTCAACGCCAGCGAGAGCTGTTTCCCTAACGGCATGAGCGGATTCAGCGCCGTCGCAGAGTCTTGAAAAACGGCAGATGCCCGACTGGTATGCGGGCGCGCCAGCGCTTTCAACTGACTGACCTCTTCACCATTTACCTTAATACTGCCGCTAATCTGGCAGCCTGTGGCTGGGGTGCCGATCACGGCTTTAGCCGTGAGGGATTTACCTGAACCCGATGCGCCGAGTAAACAGACGCGTTCGCCTGCGAACAGCGTAAAGCTGATGTCACTGACTTTGGTTTCACCACCAATAGACAGGCGAAGGTTCTCCACCTGAAGAATGGCGTCTGTGTGTCTGTCCCAACTGATCATGGTTAAAGTATACGGTTGATGTAAATAGATATGTAATAACATAACAAATTAAAGCAAAATGATGCAAAGGAAATGTGATCCAGAGCGAATAAATTGGCGCAGAGACGCCGTCTTAGTCGACTGCGTCGATGATTAAATAGAGGGGGTAAAGAATAAACCGTAGGGAAGTGCGGACTATCTCGTGGCGTTGTATTTTTAGAGCCTACTCATTCGGTGGGTCAACAAGCTGTGCCAGTTCCGTCGCGCTCAACTGAGTAATCTGACAAACCTGCGCAGGTTCCATGCCGCTAAGCAGGAGCTGACGAGCAATGTTTCGAGCACTGGCTTTCATACCATGCTGTATTCCTTGCTGCATGCCATGTTTGATGCCTTTTTCAAACCCGATTTTCTCAAGCTGCTGTGCGATGGTCATGATCGCCTCCCGATCCGTTGACAGAGACTGCGCGACGGCCTCAATAAACGCTGCCGGTTTTGATGTATTGCCGCTCCGCGCGATGTAAAACAGAAGCGCTCTTTTTTGCGGCAGCGGCACCTGCCAGCGCTCAAATAATAGCCCGATATCCTGCGCTAGTTCCAGCATATCTCGCGTGCGAATGTGTTTTTGTACTAATTCTAGTAGCGCTACGCGGCGATGCGTCTTGATTTCCTCATCTTGGATTACCGTTAGGTCAATCAAAGGAAAGGATGAATTGTAGAGCTTTTCTGCCTGAATAGCGTCGGTAAAACCGTCGAGCCAACGCAGCGTATAGGGATAAGGGCTACGCTGGCCGTGATAAAACAGTAAAGGAACGACGAGCGGCAACGTGTCGTGACCTTGAGAGAGGTGCTGTTGCATAGCAGCTAGCGCGTAGCGCAGCAGGCGAAATGGCATCAGTTTTTCTGGGCGACTCTGATGCTCAATCACACAATAGATATAGCCTTGTCCTGCGGTGGTCTGAATTGAATACAGCATATCCGATATTCTTGCGCGTAGTTCCTCGTCAACAAAAGAGGCCGATTGCAGTTGTAGCGAGCTGAAATCGCAGATATTCCTGATTTCTTCTGGCAGATGAATGGCGAAGAAATCCTTTGCGACAGCGGGATCGCTGAGAAACTGTTTAAACATCGCATCATGCGCGGCCATGCTGTGTTTCCGTCCCTGAATAATCTGTAGGCAATGGTAAAAGAAGCGAATACGGGCAGGGAAGACGTGCGGAGGACGACTGTGTCGATATGGAAGGATGTGCGCAAGAAAAGTGAGAAATGCAAGTAACGACGCGATCTCACTGGGAGCGAGATCGCGTTAAGGTGTGAGAGTTAAATCTGTTGCTCGGCCAGCCACTGGCGCAGGCGTTCGGACTGCTGTGCGCCGCTCAGGCGAGCACGTTCTTCACCGTTTTCAAGCCATAGCAGCGTCGGTAGCGTCCTGACTGCCAATTGCTCCGCCAGTGTAATGTGATGATCGGCGTCCAGATAATGGCTCGACACATGTTGGTATTCCTCGTTATCCAGCATCGTTTCCAACTGGCGGTAGAGGCTCTTACAGTGGACGCAGCGCTCGGCACCGACTAGCAACAGCTGTGGTTCCGCTTGTGCTGCTAGTTCCGGCCAGTCGTCGGCGGTAAGCGGAGCAAAGCGCTCACGGTTGACGGCAAAGAGTTTCGGGCTGCGTTTAAGGTCTTCGCTGTCGGTCGCGACACACAGGGCATCGCCGCTCTTTTTGTAGGGGCGCGTGCCGTCAATACGAATGATGCTGGCGAAGCCTGGCGCGGCGGCACCGGGCTGACGTAGCTGGGTGTTATCCGGGGCGATCACCGGCGTTTCCTGTGGGCGCGGCAGTTGTGGTACCCACTCATAGGGGACGCGGTAGGCGCGATACAGCATATTGGTGTTCACCGTCTTGCCCCAGTAAGGTGAAACAAATTCCCAGACAATTTCATGATCGACGGTGACTTCAAACAGTCGGCCGTTAGCCCCTTCGTTAATCAGTGTATTGCCGTTTGGCAGGCGTTGGATATTGCTGATGTACGGGCTGTAAAAACGAAAGGCGTCGGTCGGGTGTGGAATGCCGGCTTCATAAGGCGAATAGCGCCAGACAATATCCAGCGTCACTGGGTTGATTTCCAGCACGCGGGAATGGTCGCGCCAGGCGTTTTTCACGCCATCAGGGGAGGCTGGGTTGGGCGTGCCGTAGCCTGCCCAGCCGCCGTTATCAAACACCAGAATATTGCCTGCGCCTGGCAAGCCTGCGGGGATCATATGCGCATGATGTTGACCGATAATCCAGCCGATGTGTTTGAGTTCGGGCGTATTGTAATTGGGACCAAGCTGCCAGACGATATCGCCGCTTTGCTTGTCGATGATGGCAATAATATTGGATTCGCGGGCGTCCCAGATGATGTTATCGGGGTGGAAACGGGTATCGCCCTGATCGAACCACGGATTGGGGCCGAGTGCCGACATCGAGTTGATATGCATCCAGTCGCCCATCCCGCCGCCGCTTTTGCGCAGGTTAGGATTATTGTACAGCGCGGTTTTGGCATCGTCGTCAAAGCCCAGTTCATCGAAATGGTCGCTGCACCGCCACTCCCATAAAATATTGCCCTGCCAGTCTACCTCGATGATGGTGTCATCAAGTAATAGTTTGTCGCTGATGCGTTCGTTATGCAGGTTGGTGTGCGCCAGTAACAGCGTGTTGCCGCCAATCGACTGCGGTTCTTGCCCCGGTGCGTAATAGCCTACTGGGTTGCCGCTGCGCTGGTAGTCATGATGGACGCGCGCCATCCACTCGGGCGGGAGATCAGGATCGGTGATGTGCTCATAGCCGTTGAATTTCCAGACGACGTTGCCATCCCAGTCTACCTGAATCAGATCGACCATATCTTGCATACCGTAGCGCGAGTCACGTTCGCCGCTGTGACCGAGGATGTAACCGCCGGGCAGAATTTTGTTGGGGAAGCCGTGCAGACCTTCCCACAGGCGCAGTTCGGTGCCGTTCATATCCACCAGCACCGCGCCGCGCTCCAGCGCCTGAAAGACGGTGTAGCCGCCCCAGGCTTTTTCTGGGTTGTAAATCGTTGTGCCGGTTGGATAGACGGATGGGTGTCCCATAATGGTGCTCCAGTATTTACGTGTTCAGAGTAGAGGAGATGGCCGCCGTATCGGCTGGCTGTGTCAGCAGTGCGAGCAGATCGCTACACTGCTGGTGAAAGTCTTGGCTGTCACGCTGGCGCGGGTGCGGCAGAGAAATGGTTGCAATCTGGCGGATACGCCCCGGTCGTGGTGCCAGTACGACAACGCGGTCTGCGAGGTAGACGGCTTCTTCGACGTCGTGCGTCACCAGTAGGGTAGTGGTGCCTTCTGCCTGATGAATACGACGCAACTCTTGCTGCATCTGCTGGCGAGTCAGGGCATCTAATGCACCAAAAGGTTCATCCAGCATTAGGATGCGGGGATTGGCGACGAGCCCGCGCGCGATGGCGACACGCTGCGCCATACCGCCGGAAAGTTGGGCGGGCAGGGCATCGGCAAAATCCTGCAAATGCACTAACTGAATAAAGTGGTCGATCAGGCGTTTGCGCTCTTTTTCGCTGATTGGCTCATTCGCCAGTCCGAGTGCGATGTTTTGCCGCACGGTCAGCCATGGAAACAGGCGTGGTTCCTGAAACACCATGCCGCGCTCGCGTCCGATACCACGAACGGTTTTTCCTTCAACCAGCACGCGCCCCTGATAGTCGTTGTCTAATCCGACCAACATGCGCAGCAGTGTGGATTTTCCGCAGCCGCTGCTGCCGACAATCGCCACCAGCTCACCGCTGTGAATCGACAGTGAAAAATCATCGATTACCGTCAGCGGTTCGCCTTGTACACGAAACTGTTTGCGTAGATGGTCGAATTGCACCACGGGCGGCGACACATCAAGGGAAGGGGACGTCATACGATTTCTCCTGCGGAACGCCAGCGCGTCATCCGCTGTTCCAGACTGAGTCCGACGCGATCGAGCACCGCGCCTGTTAATCCAATCAGCAGCATGCCGCTGATAATCAACGGCATATCCAGCAACTGTTGGGCATTGATCATCAGGCTGCCGATTCCGGTGCCGGATGACATGAAATATTCTGCGCCGATGGTGCCAAGCCAGGCATAAATCAGCGACAGGCGTAAACCCGCGAAGATCGCAGGCGCTGCGCCTGGCAGGATCAAGACTCGCAGACGGGTCGATAAACGGAGTTGCAACACGTGAGCGACTTCCTCTAATGCCTGTGAACGTTGGCGAATGCCGCGATGGCTGGCCACCAGCATAGGAAAGAAGGAGGCGAGTGCGACAAACGTGATTTTTCCAGTTTCATCATTACCGACCCAAGCGGTCAGCAGCGGTAGCCAGGCAAACAGCGCAATTTGGCGCAGCGTCGCGACAGTCGGCGTGAAGAGGGCGTCGCTGGTGGGATGTAGCCCCAGCAGAACACCGCATATGAGGCCCGCGACAATACCGCCTATCGCACCGGCCAGCGCACGAGTCAGGCTGGCTTGCATCGCCTCGGTAAGCGAACCGTCGCGAATGCCTTGTAGCAGCATGTGCCACACATCGGCGGGCGGAGGAAGCAAGAGCGGGTCGATCCAGCCAAAGCGGCTGGCCTGCTGCCAGAACAGCAGAAGCAGAAAGGGTAAAACCAGTGCCGATAGGCGGCGAGACGGTGCCGTGGTTAAGCGGCTGATTGGTGGATGCGGCCAGAAGACCAGACGGCGATCCAACTGATTGATCACCCATTCCATCGTCAGCCCTGCCAGCCCGATGGTGGCAATGCAGACAAACACGATGTCTAGCTGAAACAGCTGACGTCCCCATACCAGCAGGTAGCCAATCCCCTGAGACGACGCCAGCAGTTCGACCACGATCAGCGATACCCACGCCTGTGAGAGTGCAAGCCGCAGGCCAGTGAGCCAGGTCGGGAACGCAGCGGGTAGTGTTAATTTGATGAGACGCTGATGCCACGGTAGGCGCAGCGTACGTGCGACTTCCTGTAGTGCATGCGGCACATTACGCACGCCCGTTTGCGTATGCAGCGTCACGGGAATAATGACGGCCTTGATAATCACCGCCAGCTTCAGGCCGTCATCAATACCGAATAGCACCATAAACAGAGGTATCCACCCCAGCGTTGGGATCTGCGCTAGCACGTATACCGTTGGGTGCAGCAGGTGTTCGTCGCGCCGTGATGCCCCCATCAGCGCGCCAAGTAAGGTTCCTGCGAGTAAACCGGCCAGCAGGCCGCTCGCTAAGCGTTGCAAACTGATAAAGAGCTGTGGCAGGAGATCGTTGTGCCAAAGTTCGACGGCGGTGTTGGCGACAATATGAGGGGCAGGAAGAATCTGGGAGGGCATCCAGCCGTAGTCGGTACTGATATACCACAGTGCCAGCAACGCCAGCGGCACGACGAGCGGATAGGCCAGCGCTATCGGCAGCGAAGGCCAGACGATCACGGTTTTTTTCAGCACTATCGACTTATTCATTTTATTCCACGAAAGCATCACTATTGGATGGATAAGGAATAAAAAACAGGTTTCAGCGTTGAACGCCAATGCAATAAAGCGATGGGCATCGTGCAATAAATGCATATGCGTAGCTCAAGCCCGCCAGCGCTGATTTATGCTTTTTTCCGCTGAACAAACCTGTAAATGTTATTTAAGCCTGACACCAACGGTTCGCTAGTTTCATGGCAGATAAAACGGATGACTGAGGAAAACCGTATGCAGCAAGCAACCCCTTTAGATGTGATCGCCCCCTATGCTCGCTGGCGGCAGGGAATGAATAAGATGCTAGCTATTACGCTACTGATGAGCGCCGCGCTGGTTTCTACGGTGCAGGCGAACGAGAGCGTAGCGTCGGATGCGCAGAAGCCGACGGAAATTCGTATCGGTTTGCCAGACCAAAGCGCGGGTAGCAAGCCCTTTATCCGCGGGCCGCTGGGGCTGGCGCATATTCAAAAACAGTTGGAGAAGGAATTTGAGCCGCAGGGCATCAAAATTCAGTGGTCGTTCTTTAAAGGCGCAGGGCCAGCGGTGAATGAAGCGCTGGCAAACAAGCAGTTGGACGTGGTGTATCTGGGCGATCTCGCCGCCATTATTGGTCGTGCAGGGGGCCTCCCGACGCGGGTGCTGGTGGGATCGCGCGGTTCGAATTCCTACCTGGCGGCAACCCCGGAATCGGGTATTCAGCGTATTGAGGATTTACGCGGCAAGCGGATTGCGGTCTACAAAGGAACGGCCGATCAACTGTCATTTGAGCGCGCAATTAAAAGCGTCGGGCTGAACGAGCGTGATGTACGAGTCATCAATCTGGATTGGACGGCGGGCAAAGCCGCGCTGGCGGCCAGACGTGTAGATGCGGTGTGGGGCGGTGTCTCTCTGCTGGCGCTGCGTAAGCAGGGCATCAATATTGTCACGACCAGTCGGGCGCTGGGCTGGGCGAATACCACGCAGGCAGCGGTGCTGGCGACGCAGGATTTTATCGATCGCTATCCGGGTACAACGCAGCAACTGGTGAATGTGTTGGTGGATAATGCGCAATGGATCGGCGATGCGCAGCACCTACCGGAATACACTGCGCTGATGTCCGAACAGAGCCAGATACCGCAGGCAATCTTTCAGGAAGAACTGAAAGCGGAAGATCTCCCATTCCAAAGCTCGCCGCGTCTCGACCCGTTCCTGCTCAGCAGCTTGCAGGACAGTATCGAGCGGGCGAAAGCGGCAGGGCTGATTCGCAACACGTTTTCAGCCAGCGATTGGTTTGCCGGCGAGTTTGCCGATCGTGCATTGAAGGCCAAATCACTGGAGTCGAACTGGCCGGTGTATGACGCCAGCGGTCATCCGACAAAATAATCATGAAGGCGCTCACAGGGTCGGCAGTGCCGGAACGGGTGAGCGTAGCCTATCTTGCGCCAGTAGAGTTTCAATCATCAGTTCGGCTAGCGGGGGCAGCGTTCTTTGCAAACAGGTGACAATCCCGAATCGGGTTTGCATGTTTCCCCATTCCGGTGGTGTGCCCGTGAGCGGAATTTCTACCAACTGATGGCTTAATCGTCCTAGTGCAAAGCCATCCTCACTGGCGAAGCTGATGGCCTGCGTGTGGCGTAGGATGCTGAAGACAGAGTAGATATGGTCACACTGAATCTGCGGGCGGTAGTCGGGCTGACGCGTCAGGGCGGCCAGAATTTTGCGCATGCCGACAGGCATAAAAGGAGAGGCGAGCGGAAAGCGCAAGAGGTCGTCCGGCGTCACGTTTTCCTGCTGAGCCAGCGGGTGTGAGGAGTGACAGATAAAGAAACAACGCTGCGGGCTTAATGGTTGCACGTGGAGGCCCGTTTCCATTTCAGCCTGCCAGGTATCCGCGACAATAAAAGGCCACTCGTCGGCGAGCAGACGCTCTCGCAGGGATTGCCAATTATCCACGCTGTAAGTGACCTTGGCACGTGGCCGTAGTGCATGGAAATGTGCGACCGCTTTGGGGATCAGCGTGGTAGACGGTGCCGGGCCACAGCCAAACGTCAGTTCGCCTTCCTGCGCCTCGCTGATCTGCCGCATGTCGGTCATCAGCTCCCAGGACAACTCCTGCATACGCCGCGCAAACGGCAGCAGCGTATTGCCTTGCCACGTCAGTGCAAAGCGTCGGCTCTGGCGATCGATAAGCGGATGTCCCACCGTCTGTTCCAACGCCTGAATGCTGCGGCTGAACGCTGATTGTGACAGACAGACCGCTTCTGCAGCCTGTACGAAACTCCCCTGTTCGGCCAGTGCAAGAAAATTGCGTAATTGCCGTAAATCCAGATGCATGTTGCAGCTACCTACCCTATCGATTTTCCCCACTTTTTAGGCGGAGGTTGGCTGGCAACGCAATGAACAAAAAGTCATAACTTATAGCGAATTGATTGCTATAGGCCTTCAGGCCGCTGTCTGGCGCGGTCAGCGGCTATTGTGCCAGCGCACAGGAAAAATCCTGAATTTCCTCGACGGAACCGAGACTCATATTGAACACGTCAAGACTGCTGGCAAGTAGCACCTTGTTACCCGTCGGCGCAGAAACCATCGCCAAGCCATATTTGCCGATAGATTCATTTCGCTGCTGTGCATAGCGATCTAAGGTTTTGAACGGATCGCTTTGCGTCAGTTCGTTCGCTGTGATCATTTTTGCCAGATAGACGTGACCGTTAATTTTCACAGGTAGTGGTTTCCAGTCGGCAGAGATCATGGGGAACTGCTGATTCAGCGTTTGATAAACCTCTGGGCGCAGACAGGCTATGTGGATATGCAGTTGGTTTTGCGTGCGACCATAGCGTGAGTTTATTGCCAGCGACAGATAATCATCTTTGATCGGTTTGCCCGCTTCACGTGAAAGATGGCCGCGTCGATCCCACGCCTGCATGAAAAAATTAGGTGTGTTTTGCTGTAGGAGTTCAGGACTCTCGATGCCACTGATTTTATCGGTTGGGAGCAACAGATCGTGATAGGGGCCGTTTCTGTCATCAAAAAGCACATAGCCGTCCGCTAGGTTGACCTCTAGACAAGGGGCTGGATTGCCGCTGCGCTGCTGGTTTGGTACGCACTGTTCGCTGACGATGTCCCACAGCGCATTGCTGTTTCCCCGGCCAACCTTCCACCCTATTGCTGTGGCTGCCGTGAGTAAAATGATGGCAGAAACCGTGAAGAGCAGGATCGTGTTGCGTTTCATGACGAATCTCCGGTTGGCGCAAAACATCAGGGTAAACGGAGCATGTGAAAGTGGCGACGGTCAGTATGGAACAGGAGCGATGTCATTAATATGACCTGTGGTGAAAGGAGAAAGGCTAATCGGTAACGGATTGTAAGAGGCAAGAAGAATGGATGATAACGTGCTGGGATGACAAAACGCCATCCCAGTAGAGAATTGTGTTACGGATGCGGGACGATATAAATCAGAATAAATCGACTCGCACATCCACGCCGACGGTTCGGCCTTCATTGACCTGTGCGTAGCCCGATGTACCGCTCATAAAGCCAAAGGTGCGGTAGCGGCGGTCGAAGACGTTATCCACATAGCCAGCGATATTCACCCGATCGGTGGCCTGCCAACTGAGGCGCAGATCGGTGGTGGTATAGGTCCCCTGACGCAACGCGTTATCACCGTCGAAGTAGTGTGGTCCCACTACGTTGAACGCCAGACGCGGCATTAATGCGCCAAATGAGGTATCGACTAGCCCGTTTAGGCTGGTGCCAGCACCGTAGCGCGGCACGAAGGGAACGCGTTTGTCCTGATAACTTTCACTGTCGCCACTAAATTCAGAGCGCACATAGGTGCCGTTGATGTCCCATGACCAGTTAGGAATGAACTGCCACTTCAGCATCATTTCTACGCCGCTGGCGTCAGCGCTGCCTGCGTTGCTGAGCGTTTGCATACCAACCGGGCCGGAATACAGTTGCATATCACGCGTATGCGTGTGGAACACCGCCCCCTGAAGCTGTACATCTCCACGCTGATAGCGCGAGCCGATTTCATAGTTAATCGATTTCTCTGCACTGTAAGGAATGGCCTGTGTTCCTGCGGCGGGCGAGTAGTTAAAGCCAGTTGGCTTGTAGCCCTGTGCGACGCGAGTATAGACGCGCCAGTCGTTATTGAGCAGATAGCTGGCGGAGAGTTGCCCCAGTACTTGATCGTCATCAACGCTATTGCTATCGCCCACGTTCATGCCGGAGAACTGCTGGTGGTAGCGGGTTTTGGCCTTATCGTGCGATACGCGCAGCCCGCCGCCCAGATCGATACGGTCGGTCAGGTGCCAGGTCAGATCGCTGTAGGCGGCTAAGGTCTCCGATGCCGTGTTGGCATTGCTCTGCATGAACGGCGATCCCGCCTGGATGTAGGTCAGATCGAGTTTCTCACGCGTGTTTTGTCGGTAAAGGCCGAACACCATATCCACCGTACGGCCAGCACCGTGCGTGGCCGCCCGTAGTTCCTGCACGTCCTGATTCCATCGCTCCGGCATGTTGGCAATCAGCGTACTGTTTGGGAAGGTACGGTCGTAATTCTGTTGTTGCCATGCGCCGATCAGGCTAAAGATCCAGTTGTCGGTGGTGTATTTTCCGCTTAGCGACTGGCTATGGGTACAACGGCGTAGTTTAGGATCGGGCGCGCCAGCGACGATCTCCAGCGTACGATTTTTGGCATCGCCAAACGGCAGATAGGTATCCTGTGTGGCGCGCGTACAGTCTTCCGTCAGTGCCAGACTGGTTTCCCACGGTTGCCCATCGGGAGCCAGCCGTAATCGAAGATTTCCGACGCTGGATTTTGTCCCACCGAGGTTATCACTGCCCGTCGCAGGGTTGGTCATCGCGCCTGAATCGACCTGGCGCAGCAGTGTCACGCTACCATACAACAGACCATCCTGAATGGGGCCGCTGAGATTGATTTTGCCATGGTAGCCATCGCGGCTGGCGACGCCACCTTCGACGTAGCCACGCGGCGTGCTGTCCGGCTGCTGGGTGACGATGTTGATAATGCCGCCCTGTGCGCTTTTACCGTACAGCGTCCCCTGTGGGCCGCGTAGCATTTCAATGCTTTCCACATCGGAGAGCGCCTGCACGGTGTTGGTGGCGAGCTGTGGCACGCCATCCACATAGACCGTCACGGCAGGGCTGTAGAAATCCTGCGCGGAAGAGACGCCACGCAGTGAAATGGAGGGAAACAACAGGCTACCGTTATTACCGAGGTTCAGGCCGGGCAGAACCCGAGTCAGCTTGTCGGTACTGGTGACGCCCGCATCTTTCAGCTCTGGCGCCGTTACGACGGTGGAGGAAACGTTATTAGCCGAAGCGGAATAGGGTGACTGTTTGCTGGCGGAGACAACCAGCGTATCGTCCTGAGCGGCAAAGGCACAGGAAGAGAGAAACACGCCGGTCAAGGCGAGTGGATAAAGGCGCATTATTTTCATTATTAAATCCCTGAAAAAGCTGAAATCAATGTCAAAAGCAACGGTTTTCATCACAACATGAAAAATGGGTGATACAGAGAATGATGAAAGTCAAATGATAATCGTTTGCACTTTTTGGGCTACCCGCATCGGGTCTATTTCAACCCGAATACAGCAGACATCCTGTACGATTTCCCTTACGTTAATCTTGCTCCCGGTGGCTTGCAGTTGCAGTAGGAATACCTTCTGAAAACACGTGGGAAAGTCGCATAGATAGCCTCTTGGCGGGCCACAGGCTGGCGACGGCAAAGCAGGCCAGCACGCCTAGCGTGGTCTGATAGTTTGTGTGGTGTGCGAGCTGAAGTGCGGCGATCGACACGATCATCGAGACGGCAGCATCGGTGGATTGAAACAGTGCATAGTCGGACGCGGGTTGATACGGTCTGACTAGCCCCATCAGGACGTTGTATAGCGTGACAAACCCGACAGCGGCAGCCAGATTGACCACGCCAAAGAGTGCAATCCAGGCATTCAACGGATACCGCGGGTAACCGACGGCTAGCACGATAGCGAGCAGGGCGTGCACGATCATCACGGGCAATAGGCAGTGCAGCGCACCCATGCGTCGAATCAGAAGGTTAGCGAGCACAATCCCTACGCCGCTGACTGCGGTGCTGTACACGGTCATGACAATACCTAACTGGCTCAGGCTAAGCTGTTGATCGATGAGCATAACGGTCTGTAGCGCCATCATGCCGCGCATCGCCAGATAGAAAATGGCCGTGAAGGCCAATACTGGCCAGAGCGCCTTAAATGTCTGGCGATTTAGCGTCGGGGGCGCAGTGGGATCAGAATGACGCACGGTTTGGCGGGTATAGCGTAGCGGCAGAATGAGCATCAGCAGCGACAGCCCTGCCAGCGCGAAGAAACCGCCTTGCCACCCCGTATGCTCGGTAATACTCAGAAACGCATAAGAGCCGAATAGAATGCCCAGATAGCTCCCGCCGACCTGTGCAGTATTTGCCAGCGCGCGACTGGACGTGTTGGTGGTGCAGATTGTAATACCATCTGCATAGATATCGTGGCTGGCAGAGAGCAGCGCCAACAACATCAGCGCGATAACGATAGCTAAAACAGATTGCTCCGGTGAGATCAGGCCAATTACAGTCAGCGTTACCGCCATGGCGATCTGGAGCAGTACCAGACTGCCTAAATAGGGGTTACCGCGCAAAGGAAGGGCGTGGCGCTCTCCCCACGGTGCCCACAGGCACTTGGCAATCCATGGAACGAAGGTCAGTGACAGCCAGCTTAATTGCGCAAGATCTAATCCGGCATGGCGGAAATAGCCTACAACGCCTTGCATGATGAGCGCAGTGATCATGCCTTGATGCAGGTAGAAACACCAATAGGGCAGGTAGCGTGTGAATGGGCTGTGCGTCATGGTTGGTCGCGATCCAGCAGCGTTATCGCCAGCGCCTGTGCTTCAGGCAACGTGGCGACGACAAAATAGGCGTAAGGGGCTTGTTCGGATTGTGCCCAGTTATCTGCCCATTCCACGTATTTTTGTCTTTTGGCCTCGTCGCTTTCGATACGGATCGCGCCTGCGCAGTATTGTTGTTGCAGGCTAACGTTATCGCGCGTCCACTGAAGATAAGCCTTCATAAAGACAGGAGAATGGTAGGGCAGGTCGGCACCGGTCATACAGAGTACAAAACGTTCTTGAGCGGCATACAGCTGAGTAATCTGTACCATATAGGCAGCGGATTTATCGTCAGGCACCTGTTCTGGCATGTGTAAGAAAACGATTGGCCAGGCATGCGTATCAAGAAAAGGAGGCGGTGTTACGATGGAATCGGGCATGACGGTTTCTCCTGCGTGTAATGGAGAAAATGATAATCATTCGCTATTGTGGCGCTACCCGAATCCAGTCTATTTGTACCCGTATCGGGATGATTGTTACGTCAACTGCCCGCTAAATATTCAGGCGTTTGAACGCAGAGGGCGTGACGCCAAACTGTTTCTGGAATGCCGCACTAAAGTGGCTGGCGTTGGCATAGCCCAAATCGGTGGCGACGACCATGACCGGCGCACCCGTGACAAACAGACGACGACGTGCTTCATGCATACGTTCGGCCTGGAATAATCCATAGATACTGTTATTGAAGAGCTGACGGAATCCGCGTTTCAGCTTGAGTACGCTTAATCCAGTTTCTCTGGACAACATGGCGATGGTCGGAGCCTGTGACAGATCTGCCAGCAGCCGATCTTTTGCCCGCAGCAGTTTCTGGCGATCGGCCAGACTCAGCGTGTCCTGCTGGGGAGCCGCGTCGGAATGTCCGGCGACGGCGAGGCTGACTAGAATCATACTTTGTCCCAGCAGCCACAATGGTGTATGGCGATTTTCACCTGCCTGCTGTGGATGCGTCAGGCTGGACAGCGCGTGGCTTAATACCTGAGCGGTACCCCGCATTTCGGCATTGCAATCGCAATGCGTACAGAGCCGACCAGAATCCAACTGCTGTTGCAGTTTACCCGTGAGATCCGGTACCCAATTAGCCAGTAACGCTGGGCTTAGCGACACCGTGACACTTTCAAACTGTCCGGCATAGGACGATGTGCCCTGACAGTCTGGCGTGTAGCTAATGCAGCCCGACCCCTGCTTCAGTACATGTTCTCGTCCCCGATAGCCCTTCAGTGAAAATTGCGAATCCCCCTGCAATGAACAGGAAAAGTTGATGCGACCCCAGTCATCGTGCAAATGCATTGTCGTGGGCTGTCGGAACGTCCCCCGCCACACCAGAATGTCTAATCCCTCCTGAAGTGTAGCGCGCAGTAGGCTACAGTCCGCGCCAGTATCCGGCCGCATGACGTGCAGTTCAGCGATTAAATTTGAAATGGTGACTTCAGGCTCGCGGGAGGATTTCAGTGGGGAAGCATTCAATGGGCAAACTCCTGAAGATGCTGGTTGCAGTCATCGGACGATCGCGGCAATGCGCTTGATGACAGTACATCCCGTACCGATCGGGGTAGAAATCGGCTCGAATCGGGTAGATACGCAATTGAGAATAGTTATTATTCCTGACTTTATTGCCGCCGTCGAGTTGATTTGCTGGCCTTGCGGGTAACCGACTGTGTGGGAAGGAGAAAAGAGAGAAGCTATGCCACATTCTGCTGTTGATGGTGATTCATCCGCTGCCACGTCGCCTTCTACGCCACAACGTCGAGCCTGGCAGATTATGCATCCCGTGCGAGGACAGATTCGTCTGGCGATGTTCCTGTCTGGGCTGTCGGTGTTGGCGGGAATCGCTTTTTTACTCTCTCTGGCGTGGAGTATCCAACTCCTGATCGTACAGCCTGCGTCATGGCCGCGAATTCCGATAGGGGGGGCCGTGCTGTGTCTGTGCGCCAGTTATCTGCTGCGTCTGCAAGCCTTTAATCAATCCCACTATGCCGCGTTTCGGCTGGAAAATCAGATTCGTAGCGCGCTGGCGGAACGGTTGGCGTGCATTCCGCTCGGTGAGGTACAGCGCCTGGGTACCGGTTCGCTGGTGAAGATCGTGCAGGATGATGTAAAAGCGCTTCATCTGTTTGTGGCGGATAGCACGCCGCTTTATGCCCGTGCTTTTGTGGCGCCGCTGTGTACGGGCGCGTTGCTGTTCTGGCTGGATTGGCGTTTGGCATTGGCGGCCTTGTTGGTGCTGGTCGTCGGTGCGGTGGTGCTGATGTTGGCGATGCGCCATGCCGGTGAGATGAACCAGCGTTATAACCAGGCGCGCGAGCAGGTCAGTGCCGCCGTGATTGAATTTGTACAGGCGATGCCAGTGGTGCGTACTTTCGATACGGGAGCTTCAACATTTGGGCGCTACCAACTGGCGTTGGAAAACTATCTGGATGTGCTTACCCGTTGGTATCAGCAGGCGGGATTCTCGGCGCGTTTCTCCTTTGCGGTACTTAACCCGCTTCCTACGTTGCTGGCGTTGTGCTGGGTGGCATTCGGTTTCTACAGCCACGGTAGTCTCGATTTCGGTCTGTGGGTGGCCGTGCTGCTGCTTGGCAATGGTATGGCGGAGGCGGTCATGCCGATGATGGCCCTGAATCATATGGTAGCGAAAACCCGATTGAGTATTGCTCGGATTCAGGACGTACTGGCGTTACCGTCGCTGCCGGAAACGGACAGAGATGCTTTCCCTATCGATGCCAGCGTGCATTTTGAACAGGTCAATTTCCGCTACGACCGGCATGCGAGTGACGGGGTGCTGGAGGACGTCAGCTTTCAGGTGCCGGCTGGTTCGGTTACGGCGCTGGTGGGATCATCGGGCGCAGGGAAAACCACGGTGGCTCGCCTTATTCCTCGCTTTTGGGATGTGACGGCTGGACGTATTTTGATTGGCGGTGTCGATATCCGACAGATGAAAACTGAGACGCTCATGCAGCAGGTGTCGTTTGTTTTTCAGGAGTCTTTCCTGTTTGCGGACACCCTCGCGAATAACATTCGGCTTGGTTTGCCTGAAAAAACGATGGACGAGGTGATTGCCGCAGCGACGGCAGCGCAAGCGCACGATTTTATCATGGCGCTGCCGCACGGTTACGACACGCTGGCCGGTGAACGCGGTCAGTTCCTCTCTGGCGGCCAGCGTCAGCGCATCGCCATTGCACGTGCATTGCTGCATAACCGGCCGATTCTGGTGCTGGATGAACCGACGGCTTTTGCCGACCCGGAGAATGAAGCTGCGCTGCTAGCGGCGCTTGGCATCCTGATGCGGGGGAAAACGGTCATTATGATAGCGCACCGTCTGTCGACGATCCGCGATGCCGATCAGATACTGGTCTTCGATCGCGGACGGCTGAGCGAGTCTGGTCAGCATGATGCGTTGCTGGCCGCACAAGGTCGCTATAGCGAATTGTGGCGACATTATGAGCAGGCGCAGAATTGGGCGCTGGGCAGCGTACCACCGAGCGGCGGGCAAGCAGGAGAGCGCGAGTGATGAACGAAAATCATGTCGTAATAGCGACACGGCTATCTGCGTGGTGGCATACATATCGTCAACTGGAGCGGGTCACGGGCTCACAGTCGAGGGTATTCCGTTGGTGTTGCCTGAACCTGCTGGCGGCGGCTATCGCGCAAGGACTGGCACTGGCATGCCTGTTTCCACTGTTGTCGGCGTTTACCCTCGTAGAGGCGTCGCACGGGATGGCGAGCTGGCTGGTGGTTATGACGCTCCTGAGCCTGTTGACGCTGATGTTGCGCTGGTATGGGCAGGGATTTGAATATCGCGGGCAACTTGCGGCGGTGACCCATGAACTGCGTATGCGTCTGGGAGAGAAACTGCGGAGTATGCCGTTGACCACGCTTCAGTCCTCGCGGGCGGGGGATATTAACGCGCTGCTGCTGGGGAGTGTGGATGAAAATCTGAACTATATGTTGGCGATAATAAACCAACTGCTGTTGGCCATCGTGACGCCTGTCGTAATAGCGCTCGTCATGCTGACGGTGGAGTGGCGGTTAGGCGTGAGTCTGCTGTTGCTCTTTCCGGCCATCGTACTGCTTTATCGCTGGCGGCGGCCTGCATTTTCGCACACGATGCAGACGCTGGCGGAGGCTAATCAGCAAACCAGCGCCGATATTGTGGAGTATGTACAGGGACTCGCCGTTCTGAGAACCAGCTGTCAGCAGGCCGAGCGTACAGTGACATTGCGTCAGCGTTTTCAGCATCTACAGCAGATACAGACGTCGGCTCACCGCGACGGTGCCAAACCCAGTGCGGTAGTTGCCAGCATCGTGGAATTAGGTCTTCAGGGCGTGCTGATTCTTGGTATTAGCGGCGCAGTTGTGGGGGCGTGGAATGTGTCAATCGTCGCTGCGATGATGGTGATTGTAGTACGCTTCTCTGAACCGCTGGCGACATTTGTCAGCTATACGGCCGTGCTGGAGTTGATTGATACGGCGCTGCATCGTATTGATGAGCTGCTAGCCATTGAGCCGCTTCCCGTGTGTGAACCTACCGATGTGCCGACGACGTATGCGGTTACGTTTGAGCAGGTTAGCTTTCGCTATGCTAACGAGGCTGCCCCCGTGCTTGATCGCGTGGATATCACGCTGCCAGAGAAGGAAATGACGGCGTTGGTCGGGCCATCGGGCTCGGGGAAAACGACGATAACACGACTGCTCATGCGTCATGCCGATCCGCAACATGGGCGCGTTTGTATCGGTGGTGTGGATGTCCGTCATATTCCAACGCGTGAATTGAATAAGCTGATTTCCGTAGTATTTCAGGATGTCTATCTGTTTGATGATTCGGTGCTGGCAAATATTCGCATGGCGCGGCCGGATGCCAGCGATGCAGAGGTCGAACAGGCTGCCGCCGCCGCTCAATGTTTGGCGTTTATTCAACGATTGCCGCAGGGATGGCAAACGCGGCTGGGTGATATTGGCGGCAGATTATCCGGTGGCGAACGGCAACGTATTTCGATCGCGCGGGCATTACTGAAAGAAGCGCCGATTGTGATTCTGGACGAACCGACGGCAGCGCTGGATACCGAAAGCGAACTCGCCGTACAGCGTGCAATTGACCGGCTAGTACAGGACAAGACGGTTATTGTTATCGCACATCGGTTATCGACAATTGTGGGGGCAAATCGAATTCTGGTCGTGGAGAATGGCGTTATTTCCCAGCAGGGAACACATAATGAATTACGTATTATGGAAGGGCGTTATCGCGCGCTGTGGAACGTGCAGCACGCTATTCCACCAGAGTAAGCGCATCGGGATGAAATGAGAAACATCCTGTCTCTCACCGGAGGCCCGCCGTTGGCTGGTCAAATTCGTTCCCGACGAATTTGTCCTTCGCTTGCCGCGTTACAATGCTCATGGCTGAGCATCGCCCTAAAGGGCTAACGCTTCGCGTTGTTCAAAAGTTAACGTTTTGTCCTGAAATTCGAATTATTTAGGGTATAGACGTGATGACGGTTATAACGGCTCTGGTTTGATGAGCTGTAATTCTACGCCCAGTCTTATGGCATGCTTGGCATTGAGAACACCGAGTTTTTTTACCACATTACCAATATGAAATTTCACAGTGCTAATTTTTATATCCAGAATCAACGCAATTTCTGGATAGGTTTTCCCCATGCTAGCCCAGTAAAGAATCTCGTTTTCACGCTGGGAAAATATCTCTTTATCGCTTTGCTTTTTGCTCTGTGGGCTTTGTGTCATCTCTTTGTAAAGCGTGGTGATTTTTTCATGAACAGTAATAAGCAGCATTTGTAACTTGTCTTTGTTTTCCTCAACAATATTTTCCATATCTGTTGGCGCATTTTCTTCAAACATAATCGATAACGCGGCCAAATTGTTATTGTTGTCATGCAAGACAAAAGTGTAGCCATTAACAATATCGTATTCTTTTGACAGATTAAATATTTTGGAAAATTTCAGTTTGGAATTAATAACAATATTATCTTCCCAAGAGAACGGCGAGACTTTATTGATCGCCGTTAAAATAACAGGATCGATATGCTGATAATTATTTTCTTTATACGTATTAACCCATTCTTGTGGGTAATTTGAAATGATCACAACCTGAGACGGATTTTTCTTGTTCATGATCATGTAGGCGTATTTCAGGTCGCCATACTGTTTTAACTTTCGGCTGAGATAGGTTTTTATCGTGTTATTGATAATTTCATTATCAGAGCAAAATACAGACATGTAACGACCTCAATAAAAGCGAGAATATGCCTATCATATCGACAGGAACATAAAAGTATAGCCCGAACCTATACCTAAGTCTAACTACTGTTAACCCATGATATCACTTATAATTTTTTCATGAATAGGGCAATTTATAAAAAATTTAAGACAGTAAGTTTTTAAAAAAATTGTTACAAATTGATTTGCCAACCCAGGGAATTACCCATAGTTTTGCTCCTATTCTGTTTACTGAATTTAGGGTGTGTGGTGTTAGGCCATGCGCCCTAAAAACAGTTCTCTCGTCATACTTCAAATCCCCTATGCGTCGGCTTTCCTGCGGCCAGGGTATCTCTGCATGCGGAGCGGGATAGTAAATAATCCGTTTTAGCTTATCAAGTCCCATTATCCTTTGATGCTCATTATCGCGGTTTTCTCTTTTTTCATCGTACTCTATCGCCAGTGGTGCCGCCTTGGATAAAGCATCTGCTGCGATGTGCAGCAGGAACTGAGTTCGCGGAACTCACATCAGATTGTTGTGCAATTCTTATCGTTGCTGCCAGCAGGCATCGACGATCGCAGATCTCAGTCCACCATATACAGCACAGTAGATAGGCCTTACATATCTCTGAGAGATACTCCAGAGAAGCGTCAGTATGCGTAGCTGCGTAAAGCGACGTTGCATGAACCAAAGGCATCTTTCATGCCGGTATGTCCACCTTGTACCGTGTTTTGTTAGCGTCACTCTCAAGAGAAGAGTGAGGTTTTCTTCTCCGACAACATTTCTGTCACTATTTGGGATAAGGTGTTGGCAGATTCTGCCGATATTAATGGTTCAGGGAATGTTATCTGTACCTCCCGCTATAGGGTTGATATCCGTTTACTGATCTGATGATGGCCATCGTTGGATGAGTAAGTTGAGGTACTTAACAGGTTTTTTTACGTTTGACGCTGGATAAGATTGAAGAATACGACTATCACGTACAGTGGAGCGGTCAGATGTTAGTTCATGTTTACTCACATCTCGAATGTTGCCTGATTACGCTATACCTATAAATAATGACTCGCACTGAGGAAAGCATGGATAATTTTCAAAAAGAGATTGATGAGAGAACAAACCTCACTTCTGCTAATAAATTCGAACTCTTATTATTCCAGCTGGGCAAATCACCTGACGGTGGCAAATCTGAGCTGTTCGGCATCAACGTGTTTAAACTGCGTGAAATTGTGCCGATGCCTACGTTGACCAAAGCGGCGGGTATGAAATCGCCGATGCTGGGTATGGTCAACATTCGTGGGCAAATCATTCCCGTTATCGATCTTCCTGCGGTGGTTGGTAGCGCACCGGAAACCGGACTGAACATTCTCCTTATCACCGAGTATGCACGTAGTACGCAGGCATTCGCGGTCGAATCGGTAGACGATATCGTTCGTCTGGAATGGAGCCAGGTGCTGGCTGCTGAAGCAGGCGTGAGTAGCTCGTATATTACCAGTATCGCGCGTCTCGATAACGACAAAGACAGTAACCGTTTGGCGCTGGTTCTGGATGTTGAACAGATTCTGTTTGATATTATTCCCGGCGATCGCGAAACCAAGCTCAAGAATGCGGAAGAGAAGATTTATCCCTATACGCCAGGTGCGATTGCCATTGTGGCGGAAGATTCCAAAGTCGCTCGTTCGCTGCTTGAGCAGGGGCTAACCCAGATGGGTATTCCGTTTAGTATGCACATCACGGGACAGGATGCCTGGAACAAGATACGGCAAATTGCGAAAGAAGCGCAGTCAGAAGGGCGACCGATTTCGGACAAAATTTCATTGGTTCTGACCGATTTGGAAATGCCGGAAATGGATGGCTTTACGCTGACCAGAAACATCAAGCGTGAGGAATATCTGAAAAATATCCCCGTAGTGATCCACTCATCACTGTCTGGTAGCGCGAATGAAGATCACGTACGCAATGTCGGTGCGGATGCTTACGTCGCGAAATTTGAGATCAATGAGTTGTCGACGGCGATTCAGACGGTGCTGAACAAAGCACGCCGTTAATTAGTCGAACGATGGCGCTACAACATTCGGCCTTTACCTCCTCCTTTACAGGAGAAGGCAGAGGCCGATTTTTTTAGCCGCTAATTATCGGAATAACGTGTTCTTTGTTGCGCTGAACAAGTTCAGCCAGAAAGGCATCGCTATCAGAATGAGGTTGTTACCCCCGCATAGTAAGCGCGTCCTGGTTCGTTATAGGTCGACGCACCTTGTGCCTCACGGTAAATCTGCTTATCAAACAGGTTGCTGATACCCGCATTGACGCGCAGATTCTTGTTGAACTGGTAGTTCACGCCCACACCTGCAACGGAGTAGCTACCGATTTCGCGTGAAGAAAGTCCGTTGTTAACTTCGGTTCGATTGGTGGCGTACTGACGTGGTTTCTGCTTACCGTACAGGGTCCAGTTGACGTTGGCGGACAGTTTATCTGTTGCTTGCCAATCCAACATCGTGTTGACGGTATATCTCGGGATGATCGACAGTGGATTGCCGGTGTCTTTATTTTTCGACTCGATCATATAGGTTGCGTTGGTACTCCAATCTAGCGTGTCTTCAACTACTGGCACCAGCAGGTTGGCTTCCAGCCCTTCCACCAGTGCTTTGCCGCCATTTTCCCAGCGCAACACCGCAGCATTAGACTGTGTTGAACTCAGCAACGTTGTACCGGAAACAATCTTGTTTTTGTAGTCATTGCGGAAATAGGTCATACCCGCCTGCCAACCAGCATGTTTGAATTCCAGACCAATTTCTTTGTTGACGCTGATTTCGGGGGCGAGATTGTCATTACCCATCAAATAGCAGCCGTTTGGATTACTTATGTTGATTGGGCAACCGTTACCACGTGAATAAAGCAAATAACCGGTAGAAGATTGATAAAGATTTGGTGCCTTAAACGCACGCGCAATACCCGCTTTCACACTGAACATTTCGCCCAACTCCTGCTGAATGTTCAGACTTGGGCTGTAGTTACCGCCAAATTTGTCGTGATAATCGAAGCGCAGACCGGGAATCACCTTGGTACCGGGGACGACTTCGATATTGTCTTCAAAATAGAGCGCGCTGAGTTCGGCGCTATTTTTGCTGCTGCGCTGCCCTGGTTCGGCGGAGATACCGCCAATATTACTATCGATAACGTTGCCGAAGCGGTCGGTAGGGCGATAACCTGTCGAAGCAGGATCGTTCAATTGCTCACGGTTCCACTCTGCGCCGAGCGTGACGGTTTGTTCCGCCCAGAATTCAAAAGGAATGTTAAGTTCACCATTCAGGCGATAGTTTTTTAGACGACTCGTTTTATAATCATCGCCTTCAATAGAACCTTCTGTGCGGCCTGTGAAACCTTCCTGTAAACGGGTGTTGTTGGTTTGATCATAGGAAAAACCTAGCTTGGACTGGCCCCAATCCCAGATGCCATTGTGGGTGATGGCATAATTCTGGCGGTACATTCTGTTGGTCTCTGCCCCGCGTTGCCCCAGCAATTCTGGTGTGTTACTACCCAGCACGCTGGGATCGAGGCTGAACTGGGTATCCCCAGTATAAATATTACCCTGACGACTATAGCCCGCTTCAACATCAACAATTTGCTGCGGCGAGAGTTTCCAGGACAGCAGCGTATTGAGGTCTTTATTACGCACGCCTTCACGTCCTGCGGCGGCAGAACCATTCTGATTACGGTTGATATCCCAGCTGTCGGAATCTGTTTTATTGATATTGCCGTACAGACGCATGGTAAGTGCATCACCGGCCAGCGGGCCGCTCAGATTTATATTGGCACGGCGCGTGGCGCCTTCTTTGCTGTTTTCCGGCTGGTTGCCGTACAGCGAGAGTGAGCCAGTCCAGATATTGGACGGGCGCTTGGTGATGATATTCACTACGCCGCCTGCGGCACCGGAACCGTAGCGCGCTGCGGCTGGGCCACGTATAACTTCAATACGTTCCACGTCTTCGACGGGCACCCAGTTGGTATCGCCTCGGGTATCGCGTTCGCCATCCCAGGCGTAGCGAACCGCGTTACGCGAAGTCACGGGGCGACCATCGATGAGAATCAGCGTATTTTCCGGCCCCATGCCACGCAGATCGATTTGGCGGTTGTTGCCTCTGGCACCTGTGGCGCTGTTGCCCGTCAGGTTCACGCCCGGCATTTTGCGGATGATGTCAGAGAGATCGTTAACGGGGGGCGTTTTTTTAATGTCTTCCGCCGTGATAATAGAAACGCCGGGCTGCTGTTTTAATTCCTGTTCGGCGGTGGCTTTGACGGTCATTACATCCTCATCGGCAGCCTGCGCTATACCCAGATGTGCTCCAAGTAGTCCGGCAACGATCAAAGCCAGTGGTTTTATGGTATGGAATTGCTGTTTGTGCATTTTTTATTTTCACCCCTACAACGCGCAGATATACGAATACAAACGAGAGTCATTTGCGTTTGGTAGTTTGATAAAAAATAGTACATATGTACAGTTTTTTGTAAGGACTGGCGCAAGAAGGGGGAAATGAGAGAGCCGCAGTGGGATTAAACGGTTTCCCTGTGAGAAACCGTATGGCTTAGCGAAAAGCGTTATACAGCCCTGAAACGGACTGGTAGACCAGATCGCGTGGCAATGTGCGCTCATGTTTCTCCAGCAGTGCACGAATGAAAAAACCGTTCAGCAGCGTACCTAGCGGGAGTGCGGCGCTATCGGGAGCGACCATTTTGATGATAGCGACAACCGTGTTGGACCATTCGAGCGCGATCGGACGCAGGGAAGGGCGTGAAATAGCGGCGGTAAAGAGTTCATACTCGCGTGCCAGTTCATCAATATCCTCGATGCCACGCATGACAAAATCGGTCAGGACATCGCATGGATCGTCATGGCGGCGTGTGTAAAACCAGCTAAACATGTCGTCGCGAAACAGCGCAATCGCGCTAATCATCACGGCATTTAGCATGTCATCCAGACTCGTAAAATGGTAGGTAGTCGACCCTAACGGTATGTGAGCATCATGCGCGACGGCACGGTGTGTTAGGGCGCTAATGCCGTCACGTTTGATGAGGTTCGTGGCAGTTTCAACAATGTGAGCGGCGCGTGGGTGCACCGTTTCCAATCCTTTTCCGCTTGGCGTGACGCCTTTTTCTGCCAGCCAGGCGATCGCTCGTTCGGACGTTGTTTCGCCAGCAAGAACGATAGGCGTTTCTCGTGAGGAAAAAGCTGGCTGCATAACCTGGGGAACGGAAAGGGGGTGTGCAATAACCGTATATTTAGCATCGTCCGGCTGGAATAAGGATGTGGCATCATCGAGCATTGTCTGCCGTTCCGCGTGATCTAGCGTTACGAAGCCCAATCCTTGTAACAGGAAAACGCCTTCTGTGGCGAGAAAGGCCAGACGGATACGCCGCATGGCTGGTGTAGCGTCACGTAGCCGATCCAGCCTGATGCGATAAAATTCCCGCACGGGTGCCAGCATCGAAGGGGAATGAACCAGCGCGGTGAGTAAGCCAACGGCGCGAGATGTCGTCTCTTCTTCTTCCTGAGCAATAGCCGCGATGTGACCCAACACATCGGCATAGGGCTGGCTGGTATAGCGTGCGGTTTGCTGTTGTGCCTCCTGCTCAAAACGGGCAAGTTCACGTAACAGCATGGTCATGATCAATCGATCTTTACTGGGAAAGCTATAGACCAGCCCGCCCTTGCTAATACCCGCTTCCGCGGCTACTGCGTCTAATGTGAAGCGATGCACGCCATCGCGCAGCAGTACCTTTTCCGCTGCATCCAGAATCAGATCGTTTTCAATGGTTTTTTTGCGCGCCATCACATTGCCTTGTATTTTCGACTGGTCAGTCATATATTGCGCTCAGCAATACGCATCTTATCCGATTCGCATTTGCTTTGCTGTCGGTTATTCATGATTAAGTGGTCTATTTTTGAGGTGTTATCGATGTCTGATTCGTCTTTATTGGCGTCGCGCAGTTTTGTTCTCATCGGTATTTTAGGCATCCTATGCGCGTTTGATGCCATGTCGATTGATATGTATCTCCCTGCTTTTCCTGCAATCCAGCAGGATATTGGTGCGGATGCCGCGGGAATGCAGACCTCGCTGTCTGTCTTTTTGATCGGACTGGCGCTTGGACAGCTGGTTTATGGTCCGCTGACCGATCGCTATGGGCGAAAAGGCCCATTACTGCTGGGCATTGTGCTATTTTCCCTCTCATCTTTACTTATCGCTCATGCGCCTACGCTATCGTGGTTTGTCTTCTTCCGCCTGATGCAAGGTCTGGGTGGTGCAGCCGGGTTGGTGATCCCGCGTGCCATCGTGGCCGATTTGTACTCGGAGCGTGATGCCGCAAAGGTGTTCTCGCTGCTTATGCAGGTGATGGCCATCGCGCCGATTATCGCGCCGCCGTTGGGCGGTGTTCTGCTTGGCACGCTGGGTTGGTCAGCCATTTTCTGGGTGCTGACGATTGTCGGTTTGCTGATGCTGTTTGCCACCTGGCGCTGCGTGCCGGAAAGCCTGCCGCGGCGTGAGCGTGTCGGCGGCGGCATGCTGTCGGCCTTGACTGGTTATGCCGTTTTGCTGCGGCAGCGGAAATTCATGGGCTATACGCTGTCTGGATCTTTCGTGATGGGCGGCCTGTTTACCTATATTGGCGCGTCTGCTTTCATCTTTATTGAATACTTCCATCTGTCGCCGACGACTTACAGCTACATTTTTGCATCCAATGCGCTGGGTATGGTGGTGCTGGGACAAATCAATATCTTCCTGCTGAACCGCTGGCGTGAATATCAAATCTTGCCTATCGGCATTGCCCTGCATGTTGCCGGAGGATTGGTGCTATGTGGTGTACTGCTGGCTGGCATAACGTCGTTGTGGATTATCACAGGATTGATATTTCTCACCATGAGTTTCCTGAGCCTGGTGTTCGGCAATGTGGTGGCCGTGGCGATGAATGCGGCACCGGGGCAGACTGGTTCAGCTTCCTCGCTGCTCGGCGTATTGCAGTATGTCTTTGGTGGGGTTGCGGGCGTGATTATGGGAGTGGTGCATGATGGTACGCTGCTTCCGCCAGTGATGTTGTTAACAGCCAGTGCGATAGGTGCGCTACTGAGCTGGTGGTATGCCTGGCGACAAACGGATATTGATGTTATGGAAAATACGTTGACGGATAACCACGCGCCGGAAAGGGAAGGGAGCTAAAGGCGAATCGGAATGCCGCCAGCCTCGTTCGGCAGGCGGCAGAAGGTTAATCCAGATCGGATGCCTGATGGCGTTCAGCAACCTGTTCAGCCTCTTCTCCCCAGGTCCGATTGACCTTCCGACCGCGAATCACCGCTGGACGGGCAGCAATCTCGTCAGCCCAACGAATCACATGCGTGTAGTCGTGTACGGATAGGAACTCTGCGGCGGAGTAAAGCGCGTTCTGTACCAGCCCGCCGTACCACGGCCAGACAGCGATATCAGCAATGGTGTAGCTACTGCCCGCCAGATAGCGATTTTCCGCCAATTGACGGTTGAGAACATCCAATTGGCGCTTGGTTTCCATTGTGAAGCGGTTAATCGGGTATTCAAATTTTTCCGGCGCGTAGGCGTAAAAATGCCCGAATCCACCGCCAACGTAAGGGGCGGAGCCCATCTGCCAGAACAGCCAGTTCAGGGTTTCCGTACGCGTGGCGAGGTCGTTTGGCAGCAGCGCCCCAAATTTCTCGGCCAGATACACCAGAATAGAACCCGACTCGAACACGCGAATCGGCTTTTCGCCGCTTTGGTCGAGTAACGCGGGGATCTTGGAATTCGGGTTGACGTCGACAAACCCGCTGGAGAACTGATCTCCATCGCCTATCTTAATCAGCCAGGCATCATACTCTGCACCTGTATGACCCAGCGCTAGCAGTTCTTCCAGCATGATTGTCACTTTCACGCCATTCGGTGTCGCCAACGAATAAAGCTGAAGCGGATGTTTGCCAACAGGCAGCGCTTTTTCGTGTGTTGGACCGGCTATCGGACGATTAATATTGGCGAAAGCACCGCCGGAAGACGCGGGCTGCCAAACTTTTGGCGGTACATAAGTTGGGGAGGTAGCCATTCAAAAACTCCTTATGCATGAAAAGAGAGCGAGTTAAGTCAACACCATAACAAACTCATGCATTTTGCTGATACCGTTCTGTTCTATATCTTCCTCATATTGATATAAAGCGAGACCCGCACACTGTTAAAAGAGGCGGGTCGTCGTCAGTGCTCAGTAGCCGACGGTAAAACGTTGGCGAGAATGCGCTGGGTTTTCAATTTCATCAACGAGCGCGACAGCATAATCTTCAAACGAAATGCTGCTGCCCTTATCGTTACTCAGCAGCGCATCTTTACCGAGACGGAATTTACCAGTACGTTGGCCCGGAACAAATTCGGCAGACGGTGAGAGGAACGACCAATCAAGGTCTTTCTCTTGTTTTAACAAGTCGAGGAATGCTGCACCGCGAGAGGCTTCAGGACGGTAAGCATCAGGGAAATCAGGCTGATCGATCAGACGCTGACCCGGTGCAATTTCAAGACTCCCCGCTCCGCCGACAACCAGATAGCGCTTCACGCCTGCGGCTTTAACGGCGGCAATCAAGATAGCGGGATCGGACGAGCCAAATTTAACGGCGCTGACTACCGCATCATGCCCTTTGAAGAGCGCCACTAATGCATCGTTGTCCAGCGCGTCTCCCTGCTTAGCCGTGACGTTCGGTAGTGAGGCAATCTTTTCAGGATGACGTGCAATCGCAGTGACCGTATGCCCACGGTCAGATAATTCTTTAAGAATACGTGAACCAGCATCGCCTGAGGCGCCAATGAGAGCGATATGTGACATGTGAACTCCTTATTTTCTTATTTCGAGACTAAGTGACAAAAATAGACTATAGACCCTCTGGATGGTACATTGCCGACTTTTCCCCGACAAGAAGTCACCAGCATGCAACCAGGTCACACAACAATGACTACTGACACCATCATCAGTGATGCGGTTAACCACAAAGCATCGCCAGCGGAAAGTCACGACGATGTTACGTTTGACCATCCTTGTCCGATCCGCGATGTGTTGGATCGCATCGGCGATCGCTGGAGTCTGTTAATACTGGAGGCGTTGGCGGAAAAGACACTGCGCTTTAACGAATTAACTCGTCATATTGACGATATTTCACGGCAGATGTTGTCACGCACGCTAAAGCGCTTAGAGGCTGATGGTTTCATTCATCGGACGATCTATGCGGAAGTTCCCCCACGCGTGGAATACACGCTGACACCATTAGGGCACTCTTTTTTACAACCCATGCAACTGTTGATTCAGTGGGCCGATCAGAATCATGCAGAAATTTGTCGTTCTCGCCGTCAGGCCAGACAACGCGATGCCTGAATGGCCATTTGACCTATATTTATAAGGGGGGTCTGTGTGGGTGATTAAAACGACGGATGGGTTTGACGGCTGGTTCAGCACATTAAGCGACATCGATCGCGCTTGCCGATCGGGAATTCACTCATTACCTGGAAAAATCAGAGAAGAAGGACTACTGCCATGAGGAGAACGTTGGAACAGCTTCTTGCAGATGAGAAATCCAGTCGTGATCTGAAACTTTCTACACTCAAGCGCTATGTTGAAGCGACCGGCAGCAAGCTACGTCTTGATGTTGAACTGCCGGATGGCTCTCATTATGAGTTCATGCTGTAACGCCTTCTTCGTATTTTTATTACGAAGAGGGGGCTTGAATGTCTACTTGTTTACATTGTCTTTCGCCTCATCAAGCAACGTAAGATAGCGTTGGCTTGAAATATTCCTGCCAGTGACGACACAGACGGTTTTACGTCCTCCAATCTCCTCCGCGTAGCGAACGACTCCCGCGACGGCTGGCACGCCTGATGGTTCGACAACATGGCGGTGAAGGTCGAGCATTGACAGCATTGCGGCTTTGATTTCAGCTTCTGACACCGTGAGCACGCGATCGACACGGTCACGCACCAGCGGCCAGGTCATCGCGCTGGGCTCTATATAGCCACTGACGCCTTCGGCGATGGACGGTGCCAGATCGACGGGAAGCGTTTTACCTGCCTCTTTCCAACGGGCGAATGTCGGGCTGGCTTCACTTTGTATTCCCCACACTTCGATAGCGGGGTTAATGGCTTTGGCTGCCGTCGCAATCCCTGAGATGAGCCCTCCACCGCCGATGTTTACCAGGATTATCTCCGTATCCATCCAGTCTTCCAAGATCTCAAGACCAACCGTGCCGCCACCGGCAATCATGTGTGGATTATCGTAGGCAGAAACGAAAGTGGCACCCGATTGTTGTGCAGCAACAATCGCCGCCTGTCGTGCTTCTTCGATGTCATCAAAAAACGTAACACGAGCCCCACAGTTTTGCATGGCTGCAACCTTCATTGGGTCCGCCGAGCGTGGCAAAAATATGCTTACGGGGATGCCTGCCACTTGTCCGGCATAGGCGAGCCCTAAGCCGTGGTTTCCTGCTGTCGGGGCGATGACGCCAGCGTGGCGCTGTTCCGCATCCAGATTGGCAAGAACGTTTGCCGCCCCCCGTAATTTGAAGCTACCGGTCTGTTGAAGATTTTCCATTTTGAGTCGGATTTCTGCACCAACAAGAGCGGATAATTCCTGTGAGTGGTCGAGCGGCGTTCTGCGTATCGTTGTTTTAATCTGCTGAGATGCGGCGTAAATATCTTTCAACGTCACAGAGTCGGTTGCCCTTTGGTGTTTGCTTGTCATAGTATTCCCCTATCAACTGTATATGGAAATGACTATATAGGTATTTGGCTATATGAACAAGCATGCAACGACAACAGCCGACCTACTACGGGCGCTAGGCAATGAGCAGCGACTCATCATTTTGGAATGGTTGGCCGATCCTCGGGCACACTTCCCGGAACAACAGGATGGTGATCTGGTTAAGGACGGAGTATGCGTAGGGTTTATCACTGAAAAGCTAGGCTTGAGCCAACCGACCGTCACCGGCCATCTTCAATATCTATCGAAAGCCGGAATCGTCACCTCGAAACGTATCAAAAACTGGGTGTTCTACAAGCTCGTCCCTGAGCGTTTAGGCGAGGCCGTTGCCGTATTATCTGAGCTTGCACAGGTTGCCTCGCATCACCATAAGCCGTCATAGGCCGTTAAGTCTTTACGTCATCACTTTCCCTGAGACTTGGCTGTGTGTTCCCGTGCAGCCCACTTTGGCAGGTAAGCGAATGCGATGGCGGCAAGTATCATGCTGCCAGCGATAAAAAAGGTGAACTTTAGGCCACTCGCGAGTGAAGATGGGGTGGCATGGGTAAAATTTTCCGTCCCAGTACTCAAGGCGAAAATCTGTCCCATGATAGAAGCACCGACGATGAGCCCAATGTTACGCGATAGGTTAAGCAGGCCGGAGACCGTGCCGCGCTGGTTCCCGGGAATATCGGCAAGGGTGGCCGTGTTATTTGCCGCCTGAAAGAGCTGATAGCCTGGCGTCAGGACAACCATAGAAAGAATGTATCCCGTGACGCCAAGCAAATTGGGTAAGATCGCCAGCATAAAGGTGCCAGCAATCACAAGAGAAAGTCCGACGTATAGGGCGCGTCTAAATCCCCAGATATCGACCAGTCGTCCCGACGGAATCCCGCAGAAAATCGCAATAGCAGGGCCGACTGCCATAACAACGCCGACTAAGGTTTCATGTAGACTCAGACCCAAACCAAGGTAGTACGGGCCGATGATTAACGTTGTCATCATGGCAGAAGCGACGGCCGCATTGATAGTGAGATTCGGCAGAAGCGTCATGTAGCGAATCGGTGATATACCTGAGAGCTGCGCCTTTGTTTTAACCTGCGTGGAGGGGAGCAGGGTGAAAGCAAGAAAAAGAACGATGATTACCAACGGGATCTGCACCCAGAATAGACTACGCCACCCTGCTGTTGTAAGAAGCCATCCCCCGACAGAAGGGCCAAGCGCGGTACCCAACGCGGATACCGCTCCCAATATTCCCATGGCTTGCCCGACATGCTTCTCACCGGCCGTCTGCCTCAGTAGCGCCATGCCGAGTGTCATTAGGAAAGCTGCACCGATACCCTGAAGTGTTCTTGCAACGATAAGTTGCCACAGTTGGGGGGCAAGGGCGCACAGTAGTGAAGCGATAGCAAAGAGCGCAAGGCCTGCGATAAAAATGGGCTTTAGTCCATAACGATCGCCAAGACGGCCTGCAATGACAACCGAGATCGCCATGGCTGCAAGATAAGCGATGACGACGGCCTGGACCTGTGCGAATGGCGCAGAAAATATCGCCGTCAGTGTTGGAAGGGCAATATTGGCAATGCTTGTTCCCAGTGAGGCTGACAGTATCGACAGCGCGAGTGTGATGGTGATCCCTGTTTTGCTCTTCTCCGGTTCGCCTGAATGGTTAATTACCATGTTTTATCCTTGTCATAATGTGGGTTCCAGAGCATGCTACAAAGTAAAGTCAACTTGAGGTCAAGCATGAAATTTCTGGATATTGGCGAAGTCGTGGAGAAAAGCGGAATCAAGCCTTCGGCGCTGCGTTATTACGAGGAAATCGGACTGATTACTTCGGTATCTCGGCATGGGCTCAGGCGGCAGTTTTCTGAAGATGTGCTGCTGCAACTCAGGCTAATTACGATGGGGAAGGCGGCTGGATTCTCACTTCAGGAAATTGCTGGCATGTTTAACAAAAATGGCATGCCGGATCTGCCACGTACCGTATTTCATCAGAAGGCCGACGACATCGACCAGCAAATTCATGAGCTGAAGATATTGCGCGACACGCTGCGGCACGTTGCTGACTGCTCTGCGCCATCGCATATGGAATGTCCCACCTTCAGGAAGTTGGTTGATGCTACACATCGTAGGCGGCAGACGCGTGAAAAGACGGGCAACACAGCTATTCGAAAAGTGGTACAAAGTATGAAGAAAAAGAAGGCTTGATATTCTGTCAGCGCCGGAGAGAACGCCGTGTTTATATTTGGGGCCACGGCAAGTGAACTGGCCTCATTAGATCGGCACTACGGGCGACCAATCCCACGCTAATCAACTTTCATCCATATTGTCTACTGGCCTGTTTGTGGCTGTAACTGATAAACCCATGCCGTAATTTTCTGGCCTCCCGCTGTGGTAACGACAGCCTCAACGCGATCGTAGCCTTCCTCAAATTCATCTAGCATCGGCCAATGTGCTTCAAGGCTATCGGACAAAAACAAGTAACCGCTGACGCGCGACTCGCTATCATCCAGTACGATCCCAGGAAAACCCACGGCCGCACCCCAGCCACTTTCATAAAATGTGCCAGTCACATAACCCGACAACCATTCCCCACCGATGTTTTCCAGAAGATATGCATTAGCGTGACCCGGACGTAACGTACCGTAGACAAATAAGCGCTCCCTCTTTCTCTCGTCAATCAAAGCAATGAACTCCTAAAGTGTGAAGAATGCTGTTCAAGTTAGAATCTAATAAAGCGGTTTGCAATAGGTTCCCTACCGCTGCTGAGTAGTGAATCGTGCTGGGTGCATAGCGAGTCCCTCAAAGGGACGGAGGCTCAGTCATTCACGCGGTTCAGGATCTTTTCCAGATTTTCCTCACAGTCATACTTATGCAAATAAGCTTTAACGTCTCGCGTCCAAGATTCACCTTTACCGAGCACGGCCCGGCTGTGAGTGGATGCATACAGATAGCGGGTATCATAGAGATTGATTAACGTCTGGTTGACCCCTTCAACACTGCACCCCGGGTTCTTGCGTTGCTGTTGCTCCAGTGCGCGGAGAATACGTTCCTGATGCTCAGGTGCAGGGGGAAACGTCCGTTCATTGAGTTCGCTGAGTACCAGAAATAACGGCGGGATGCCTTCCTCTATCGCGGCTTGTAGACGGTAGTGGCCGTCAAGGATTACAAATGATGCCAGCCCAGCGACATACCAGACCAGCACTGGCGGCAACATGCCTTCACGACATTTTTTACGCCACCACTTCAGACGCCCTGTCTCGGTTTTTACCGCATAACGCCCTAACAGCAGATTTCCCCCCCACCACCAGTCCACCAGACTCACTTTTTGCGGATTGGTCAAATCAGGGAAATCTTCGCCATAAAGCACCCAATTACATCCTATATTTCCAGTACTGGCTGGTGAATGAAAATGCCAGTTTTCGACGGTGGCTGTCTGCTGAATGGTATAGGGGGCGCTACGACCGAGGGATGCCATGGGCCTTAATAGCCAGCGGCGCTCAGGAAGTAGCGGCTCAGACGTCCGCGTTAACTGCCGAGCGAAATAGCGACACCACTCGCTTACCCATGCCTGCTCGCCCCGTTTTTTTACTGACTCCACCTCATTTGAGGTCACAGGAGATAATAAATCCTGTTGGTCAGGGTGATCGGCATTAAACACCAGCCAAACGCCAGAGTGATCTTTCAGCATTGAAGCCCAGAAAAGCGCCTCGCCCCGAAGCTGTAGCGACATACGCCCGTGGTGACCACTGAGCATTTCTATACTACTTTGTTTTGACGGTGCTTGACCTTGAACGATCAGCTCCAGCCCCTGCCAGACATTATTTCGATCAAGTAAATCTTTCCACCAATAGTGTGCCACTTGGCTCTCCGTGGTTTATTTGCAAATAGGTTAAGGCAAACAAGATTCAACCATTCGGAATAATCGATGTCCAGCTTCAGCATTTTGGCTCAAAGGTTTCCTGTTTGAATTCGAGAGAAAAATGGGTTTGATTCGTTATCCTAAATCAGGATGAAAACCAAGACCCTGTTTATTGGAAGTTAAAAATGACAGTTGTTTGATATTCAGACGTAATGAGTATTCCCTCGAAAGAGGGAAATAACATGACCGATAAAAATAAGGAATATAATATGATTGATGAATTCCACGTAATATATATGTATAGAAAAATCCAAGTTGAAGCGGCTACAACTGATCTAAAAACGCTGGAACAGCTTTTGAAGAAGTTCCGCAAAGTGGTAGCAGAGCATCGTGAAGAATACTATCAGGAGATTGGTGAGAAAAAGGCGCGTAAATTAAGGGTAAATAGGATGCAAAAAATACGTGAGCAAATGGGCGTGACAGTATTTTACCAGAGGAGCTGATTGACTGATAGTAGTCAGTCATAATAATGTATGCTTCATCAAGTAATGGAGGCCATTATGGGTTGGGAACTTCATATAGTAAGAACAGAAAATTGGTTTGATAGCGCAAGTAATCCAATAAGTAGTGAAGAATGGCTTCAGCTTGTTAATGATGATGGGGAACTATCGATAGATAAAAAGAATGGGGATTTTTATGCTGTATGGAGCGGCCAGAGTGAACATGATGAACCTTGGCTTGAGTGGAATGATGGCGGAATTTCAACCAAGCATCCCGACGAGGCCCTTTATTGCAAGATGTTGCAGATCGCTAGCAAGCTAGGGGCAGTTGTTGTCGATGAGGATGGTCATAAATATTTGTTACCAAGTGACCTTATAAACCCATCATGGGTGAACCTATCGCCTGATACTAAAAAAAATTCTTTGTGGGATAAGTTAATTTCAAAACTAAAAAAATAGGTTTGAAAAAGATAGATTATCAACAGAAGAGTTTTGCCACTGACATCACCATAGGTGCTATCGACGACATCCATATTTCGCCCTCCATCGAAGTGTTCAGCAATGAAAACGGTACAGTCATACCCGTGTCTAATACATAGAGGGTAGGAATGTGATCGCAGTGCTTTTTGAAGCAGATGTTATTCCCACACAGCAAGAGCGTTATCTCCAGCTTGCTGCTGAATTGAAACCGCTATTAGCCGATATTGATGGTTTTATTTCTATCGAGCGTTTCCAGAGTCTGACAGCAGCGGGAAAGATACTGTCATTGTCTTGGTGGCGGGATGAAGAGGCCGTATTGCTATGGAAACAAAACGTTTTGCATAAAGCAGCTCAGGCAGAAGGACGTCAATCTATTTTCTCTTTTTATCGCATCCGTATTGCCCATGTGCTCAGAGACTATTCATCAGAAACCCGAGGTCAGGCCGATGTATGACATCCATGTTGTTTTAAATAATGCGCCGGGCGAACTGGCGGCACTGGGGACGGTATTAGGTCAAAACGATATTGGGCTTGAGGGGGGGGGCGTATTTACCGTCGCAGACAAAGCACATGCGCATTTTCTTGTTGAGAAGGGGGATGCTGCCAAAGCCGTGCTGGAAAACGCAGGATTTCAGGTTGAAAGCGTATGCAGGCCATTGATCCGAAAACTTAAGCAAGAACGTCCCGGCGAGTTGGGAGAAATTGCGTCAACACTGGCTGAGAAGGGAATTAATATTCTGTGCCAATATAGCGACCATGCAAACCAGCTGATCCTTGTGACCGATAATGATAGGCTTGCCAGTAAAGCAACGGAGAAATGGGCTGTCGTGCCTGAGTAACATGTTAAAACACGCTAATTCAACAGATAGCGGTGATGCTCTGGAACATTCAATGGCGGCCTTAGCTGCTGCCATGTCTGATCCGTCCCGCATAAAAATGCTCTGCGCTTTGATGGATGGACGTGCATGGACAGCGACAGAGTTAAGTGCGGTCGCTGATATCGCGGCATCAACTGCCAGTGCGCATTTATCCCGGCTGGTTAGTGAGGGGCTGATTACCTGCCTTTCGCAGGGGCGTCATCGTTATTACCGTCTGGCTGGAACAGACATAGCCGGGCTGATTGAAAATCTGATGGGCGTATCATGGCGCTCAACATCAGCAGCTAAAATCAGCACACCTTCCTCATTACGGGTTTCCCGGACATGTTATGACCATTTAGCCGGTGAGATCGCGGTTCATATCTATGATTTTATGGTTGCTGAAGGTTGGGTTACGCCAGATGGTGCGTCAATGACGCCATCAGGACAAGAACAGTTCCGAGAATTAGGTATTATGTCCAAGCCAAAAACACGACGTAAAACGTGCTGTGGCTGCCTTGACTGGAGTGAACGGCGATTTCATCTTGGTGGTGAGGCTGGTGCTGCCTTTTTTGCGCATTGTGAGAAAAAAGGGTGGTTAACCAGAATACCGGGGTTCAGAGAAGTAACTATTACTGCCAGTGGGAAACTGGTATTCAAAAAATTATTTAGGTTGTATATATGATGGTTGTGATTCATAGATATGAATTTAATTTTCTTAGATCAAATTAAATTTTGTATTTTTCTCTCTCGTATGTGGCCATCATTTGGGTGATAGTTCACATGGTTGACATCAGAGTACGGTATTTTATCGGAAAAATTTAAATGGTGTTTCATCGTATGTTTACCGTTGTTATACTACATTCTAAATAACATCACCTCCAAATTACGAAGCCTGTGTAATTTCATAGTTAGGGTGATTTTATTTGGTCTATTTTAGTTTCTGGTGGCGCTTAGGACTATAGTTTTCAAGGCTGAACCATACATCTACATAATCTAGGTCGAAAATAGCATAACGGTGACATACAAGCTCCGAAAAATTAAAAATCTCATAGGAGGAATTATTGTGGAAGGAATGTTATTATCGTTTTCCTAAAGAGGGTAATCCGTCAGAAATAACTACTTTCTTTGCACCAATATATTGATCCATTATATCAACAGAACGTTTCTTTTCTTTGTTATTTTCATGGTTTTTTGTGGGCTTTCCTTGACGTTCTATTTTCATTTTAGCATGGGATAGAATTATCAATCTGTGAGACCAACAGCCGTGGCTGTTTTAGGACCAATGCCTTTAACTTTGGCAATGCGTTGACAGGTTTCTGATTGCCTGAAAACAACATCAATTTCTTTATCAAAAAAGTTTATACGACGACCAAGATCGTTAAAGAGATCATAGAGTTCTGCAATTGTCCTCCGCATTCTGGCGCTGAGACCATTTTCAGCATCTTCAAGGATAAGCGGAACTGCACGACGAACTCTTGAAACTGCTGCACCGATGGTTATTCCCCGGTCAAGCAGCAGTCCTCGGATTTGGCAGACTGTCGCAGTACGATGATTGACAATACGCTGTCTTGCGCGGTGCAGAGCCTGAATATCCTGCTGTTCAGGGCTTTTCGGTGGAACAAACTGCATCGTAGGTTGCATCAGAGCCACAGCTATCGCCTGCGCATCATTGCCGTCATTTTTTGGCCACGGACAAACGGTTTTACATACTGAGGGCTAATAACTTTTACTTTATGTCCCAGTTTTTCAAATTCACGCTGCCAGTAAAATGCCCCAGTGGATGCCTCGACACCAATCAGACATGCCGGAATATTCGCCATAGTCTGGAGTAATTCTTTTCGTCCAGTGCGTTTTGTATAAACCGGCTTACCGGCCTGATTTAATCCGCAGAGCTGAAAGATATTTTTAGCCAGATCAATGCCCAGAAATACGACATTCATGGTGATTCTCCTGCTGAACGTATTTCGTACAGTTAACCGCAGAGGGGGGAGGTAGTCCATCCCATTAACTGGAAAGCCAAATACTGCGGCATGGTGTCCTCCGATATTAAGCGAATGAAAGAGCTGGAAGAAGAGAATCGCCGATTAAAGCAGATGTACGCATCCCTCAGCTTAGATCATGAAATTCTTAAGGATGTTGTAGCAAAAAAACTTTAGCGGTGCCTGAAAAGCGTGAGCTGGTGCGTTATGTCATGACGGAACATCAGGCCAGTGAGCGACGCGGGTGTCGCATTATCGGTATTAGTCGAAGTCTGTTGCATTACCGCCCGAACACGACACGGGATCTGCCGGTGGCCGAGGCACTACAAAAATTGGCGCATCAGTATCCGGCCTATGGCTTTGGACTGATGTTCAATAAGTTACGCCAGGCAGGATTACCGTGGAATGCAAAACGGGTTTACCGGATCTATCGTCTGTTAAAACTCAATCTTCGACGCAAAGGGAAAAAACGCTTACCAAACAGGCATCCACAGCCGTTGGTTATTCCGCATAAAATGAACCACTGTTGGTCAGTTGATTTTATGAGTGATGCCTTGATCGACGGTCGGCGATTCAGGTTATTTAACGTCGTTGATGACTTTAATCGGGAAGCGCTGGCCATCGACGTTGATTTGAATATACCGGCTCATCGTGTTGTGCGCATTCTGGAACGATTAAGCGCAGAACGAGGCTACCCGGCTTTTATACGAAGTGACAATGGGCCTGAGCTCACCGCCGCCACCTTAGCCGAATGGGCCGAACGCCACGGCGTGATATTCGATTTTATTCAGCCCGGAAGGCCGATGCAGAACGGGTTTATCGAGCGATTTAACAAAACGCTGCGAACAGAAATACTCGATATGTATCTGTTCAGAACATTGTCTGAAGTGCGCGAACTCACTGAAGACTGGCGCCTAGAATATAACGAAGAACGCCCGCATAGCTCACTGGGTGATATGCCGCCCGTTATCTATGCGAGGCAAAAACTCGCTGGAGACCCTCATTGGCGGTGGTACTAAAAACCGGAGGGACTACAGTATCAGTACTCTCTCAAATTACGATTATCGTAGTTATGAGCACTCATCGACCACACAGTGATATTTTCAGTAAACGTTTAAAGGATGCCCGGCAGCTTCACGGGCTGTCCCAGAAAGGGCTGGGTATCGCTGCCGGGATTGACGAGTTCGTTGCCAGCGCGCGCATCAATCGGTATTAAAAGGGCGAGCATGAGGCCAATATAAAGACGATTCAGCAGCTGGCGGATACGCTGGACGTGCCGTTAGCTTATTTTTACACCGAAGATGATGAATTGGCTGAATTGATTCTGGCGTTTCAGGAACTACCGCCAGAAGATAAAGCGGAAATTCTGACGCGGGTAAAAATCCGGACTGAGTCGTATCGTTGATGGTGGGATGTTTTATCACATCGTGGTCTGAGTGTGCTGCATGAGAGTTTTTTCAGAAAACTAATTGGTTAAATCGGGGGGTATACGCTTATATCCCCTAAGAAACTATTACTTACATACTAACAATCTCTCAAGGGATGGCTATAAGTAACGAAATTTCATCTCCCCAGCAGATTTTTTAACCTCTCAAAAATTCCCTTGGCATTTTTTGTTTTTGAGGATGCTTTATCAATATTTTTAATATGATTAATAATTCTTTCTTCTGATGCTTTTGCTTCCTGAGATGAGTGTTCGCTGTAATATTCACCTATCTTAAATATAGTTATTGTTAAAGTGGTCCCAACTTCAAATGCAATAATTAGCCTGGAAACTCCTGATTCTGCTGCTATTTTTGAGTCACCTAATGTGGCCATTACCATAATAGAATAATAAATACTGTTCAAGTATGTAGAAAAAACATCAAAAAAATAATCATAAAACCCGCTGATTGAATACATGTTGTAATATGAATGAGGTTTTATTACTCTCAGCCCTGACATCAACATTTCTTTTTGATCTACCATGGCTATAAAAAAGTAGACTCCCGCACATAAAACTGCAAGTGTAATAAAAAGGAACTTCAGTTCTTTTACTGATGTTTGTTTTTTCCCTAATTTTTTTATAATATCAACTAATAGCTTTCCCATATATGCATATAAAACTAATATTATTATAAGCAATAATGGCTTAATGGTATTAAATTGATGGGAGTATGGTAGGGCAATACTCATAATGAAAACACAAACAGTGAAAATTAGGTTCTTTGTATAAATATTACTCAAGCCTTCCATAAGGTTCCTCAGTAAGTGAAATATTGTTTTATACTAACAAATAGATATTATCAGTAATTAACAATCCCTGAAAGAATTAATGATTCATAGATACTAAAAACTCATTAATTAAAGTGCTGTATGTAATTTGATAATTTATTTCAATAAGGTTTTTTTTGCGATCGTGTTACATGAAAAATTATTTTTTATTTATAATATATGGGTGATTTCTATCAATGGTTAATATTTAATCAATTGGTGAGCTTACCAGTTACATATACTTCTTAAGCGCCCCTACAGTAATTGAAATCGTCAATCCCAGCAGACATGCCGCAGGCAATAAAATCACACAGGGATTAACGGAAAACGGAAGCGAAAGGGTGATGCATCCAATTAGTAGAACATATGTTTTTCAATGAACGTCCCGATGACTTTTTCATGCAATTCAATCGAGCGTGAGAAACAGAGTGTTTTCCGTGCCAGACGTTTAATGCGAGTCCTTAGTGTCAGGTTGTTACGCTCTATACGCTGGGTAAAAATTTTTCCTGTCAGATGCTTATCCTTCGGCACTTCTCTGGCATAGCTGCCCACTCATCACTGGTTACCATTCCGATAGTAAACGGAGTAAGGAGCGCCAATAACTCACGGCAGGTTTCATCACGTGGGCGCCAGTACACCGCCAGTCTTGGTGTTATACGCGTACTAGAGCCAGTGCTGGTAGGTTTTACTGCCAACAAAACTCCATTGTTCATCGAGTTCGCAGATAAGTGCCACATCAGCATGAGCTACCGGAGAGGACGTTATTCGTTTTGGCGCGAGTTTTTTAACGTTCGAATGACGGTGTTTATGCCAATTTTCAACGACCTTGCGGTATTGCGGATCCCTGTGCCGTTGAAAGCCATTGCGGTGATTTGTTCTTTGACACCGGGCTTACGTGCTTCGTAGGTATAAGTAAGTAGAAACACGCGGTGGCAGTCACTGCATCGGAATCGGTCACGGCCTTTAGCCGTGGCGATAAACCAGAGCAGACTGACAACGAGGACAATGAACATTAACGCTGGCCATAAGAAAACCTTAAAAGCGAACATTATATATCACAATCAACCAATTGGATGCATCACCCTCGGTTGGTATCCAAATAATCCGACCACCATTGCATCATCGCTTTTCGGGCATCGAGATATTCTGCTTTATGGATGTAAGCCGCTCGTACACTATTGCGTTCCTGATGGCTCATTTGACGCTCAACGGCATCCTGCGCCCACAGTCCAGATTCCATCAGCGCGCTACAGGCCATTGCCCGGAACCCGTGGCCGCAGATTTCATCTTTTGTGTCATAACCCATCAGGCGTAAAGCCTTGTTGACCGTGTTTTCGCACATGGGTTTATACGGATTATGATTACCGGGAAATATGAGTTCCTGATGCCCGGAGATTTCCCGTATCTGCTTCAGAACAGCGATGGACTGACGAGAGAGGGGAACGATATGCGGCGTGCGCATTTTCGCGCCACGCCCTGAGTAGCGGACACCGGGGATAGCTTCGCGT
>NZ_LXFY01000005.1:0-140677 GCF_021432585.1 Pectobacterium sp. IFB5596 | reverse complement strand
AATCGCCGCTTGCCCTGTGTACCCAGGCTTATTGGCTAAATCATGCCGCTGTGCGGTACCTTCGGGCTTGGATTAACGCGAACCGAGCCGCCAGTGACGCGTTCCCGACGCGGCACTGGCTTTCGCGACGTCCTGTCGCTCACTCGGCGTTAACCCACCCCTCAGCATGATTCTTACGCCAGCATCAGGTGAAACAATATGGACGAGATGCTCGTCCATTTTTTTAACCCGCTTTTGCCATTTGCTGTTGGCGGTAGCTGGCTAACCAGTCGCTGATGCGCTGTTTCTGCGCGTCATCAAAGCGCATGCCCAGTTTGGTGCGACGCCAGATGACGTCGTCCAGCGTGACGGCCCACTCTTTCTCAACCAGATAGCGCAGTTCCACCTCATACAGGTCATGACCGAAATCTTCACCCAGATCGCTGAGGCTTTTCACGTTTGCCAGAATCAGTTCGCTGTTTGAACCATAGGTACGGCTGTAACGGCGCGTCAGTGATTCAGGCAGGTTGAAGCGGCGACGCAGCGCGGCGGCGTAGTCATCACGCGTGCCAGCAATATCACCGCCCGGCAGTACTGCACCTTTCGTCCAGGCTTTGCCTGCCTGCGGGTAATATTTGTGCAACTTGTCCAGCGCGTGCTCTGCCAGCTTACGGTACGTCGTCAGCTTGCCGCCAAACACGGAAAGCAGAGGAGCCTGACCGTTATCATCATCGACTGACAGCGTGTAATCACGCGTAATCGCCTGTGGAGAATCGGATTCGTCATCGCACAGCGGACGCACGCCGGAATAAGTCCAGACGATATCGTCACGTGTGAGCTGCTGTTTGAAATGGTCGTTATACACATCCAGCAGATAGCCGACTTCGTTGTCATCGATCTTCACATCGTGCGGATTACCTTTGTATTCCACGTCAGTGGTGCCGATGATCGAATAATCGTCCTGCCACGGGATCACGAACACAATACGGTGATCTTTGTTTTGCAGGATATACGCCTGCTGCTGGTTATGGACTTTTGGCACCACGATGTGGCTGCCTTTGATCAAACGGATGCCGTAAGGCGATTTCAGTTGCAGGCCATCATCGAAGAATTCTTTCACCCACGGGCCGGTTGCATTCACCAGGCCTTTGGCGCGCCAGGTGAAGGTTTCGCCGGTCAGTGAATCAACGGCATCGACAATCCACACGCCTTGTTCACGGCGAGCGCGGGTCACTTTGGTACGGGTACGGACTTCTCCGCCGCGTTTTGTCACTTCCTGCGCGTTTAACACCACCAGACGCGCATCGTCCACCCAGCAGTCCGAATATTCAAAGCCTTGCTTCAGTTCAGGTTTAAGAACCGAATCTGCACCGAATTTCAGTCCCTTACTGGCAGGCAGGCTAACGCGTTTGCCAATGTTGTCATACATGAACAGGCCGATACGAATCATCCAGGCTGGACGCAGGTGCGGCTGATGGGGCAAACGAAAGCGCATCGGGAAAATAATGTGCGGGGCCATTTTCAGCAGTGTTTCACGCTCAGACAGCGCTTCGCTGACCAAACGAAACTCATAGTGCTCAAGGTAACGCAGGCCACCGTGAATCAGCTTGGAGCTGGCGGAGGACGTGGCACAGGCGAGATCCTGTGCTTCCAACAACAGGACTGATAAACCCCGCCCAGCCGCATCTGCGGCGATGCCTGCACCGTTAATTCCGCCGCCGATAACGATGAGATCTTTGGTTTCCACGTTTCTTCCTCCACCCTCGAATAAATCAAAATGTTCGTTTTCGAGCATTATAATAATCGAAAACAAACAAATCAGCCAATGGTTAACCAAATAAAAACATTTATGCGTGATGGAGCTAACAATATGATGATAATTGTCACATTAAAATAAGGGGTATTAGCGGGTTTTTGGGGCTTTTCTTGACGATATTGCCCCTGTAGGCGTTACGGTTGCTCGATATATTGGCTGAAGCGTAAGAGATAACCATCGGGGTCCTGCACCAAAAACTCTCGCTGGCAGGCTTTTGTCGCGTTCTCGCTGGCGTCTATTGTGTAATAGTTATCTCTCAGCGGTCGGTAAAGCGGGATGCGATGATGTGCCAGGTTGTCCAGTAGCGGCATGACGTCATCCACCTCAATTTGAAGATTGATACCCCGTCCCAAAGGCCTGATTAGCGCCTCCGTGTTCCATCCTCCATCGTGAAATGCTTCCAGCATTAGCTGTGCTTCGCCGAGACTGAGATAGGCAAATTCTGGATTCTCACGGCGGATCGTTATGGCGAAACCGAGTATGTTCACGTAGAAATGCAGAGAGGTGGAAAAGTCCGTCACGGTAAGTTCAGGTACCATGCGGTTCCAGTAGGTTTGTGTCATAGGATTACCGTTTTTTATCGCCATGCGAAGCCCTAATGCCGATCGTTTAAGCATCGAGAGATATGGGGCGGCCACGGGGGTGAGGCGTCCCTGCGGGAACCATCCCCTGCGTTTCCCCTAATCATGGGCTTAAGTGATCCGTATTATGCGAAGCGCTGTTTTTCTTAATAACCTTATAATCATATAGGTTTTATGCTGCCAAAGGCAGGTTACAATGACGCCAGTTGTTACTAACATCCTGTCTATTATTAACAAGGTTGTCACTTTCGATGGAACAATTTGAAGCTATTAGTATTGAGCAAGCCCATTCCCGCTGGCAGGAAGGGGGCGTTGTCGTTGATATTCGCGATCCACAGAGCTTTGTCACTGCTCATGTTCCCGGCGCGATGCACCTGACGAATGAGAGCCTGTCTGATTTTGTGCGCGGTGCTGACTTCGATGCGCCAGTTATGGTGATTTGCTACCACGGCATTAGCAGCCGCAATGCCGCGCAGTACCTGATTAGCCTGGGATTTGATTCGGTGTACAGCATTGATGGTGGTTTTGAAGCCTGGCAACACCGTTACCCGCAGGATGTGTTACCACCAGTGTGAAAGTGGAAACCTGCTGCGTTTGACGGCGCAGCAGGCGAACCATTATTGCTCAGCCGGCAACGGCTTTTTGACAAATACGCCGTAGCTGATAGCACCTAGCATAAGTAAACTGGCACCGAAGATAAACACGTTGGTGAAAGCGCCTGTCATATCAAGAATGATACCCGTGACGATGGGAGCACTGGCCGCGCCGAGAAAACCACCGAAGTTCTGGATGGCACCCAGGGAGGCAACCTGTGCTTTCGGGGCGATATCGGTCGCCAGCGTCCAGATCACGCCAGAAGGCATCTGAGAAAAGAAATATCCCAGAGAAAGCAGCGCGATACATAATGTTGTGTCACTGACGAACGGCACAGGAGCGACGCAACACGCCGCGAGAGCTGCCCCGCATACAATAGGAATTTTGCGTGCGGTAATGGTATTGGTGCCGCGACGAATCAGACGGTCTGAAATTATCCCTCCGCACAGCACGCCCAAAATACCAGCCATGAACGGAATAGAGGCGACCCAACCTGTTTTCATCAAGCTGAATCCAAGAGAACGCTCCAGATAGCTGGGTAGCCAGGTTAGATAGACCCAAATGGTAAACATGATGGAGAAATTGCCCAGAATCATGAACCAGGTCGTCTTGTGTTTAAACAGAGAGCCCCAGCTTGCTTTTGGCGCGTCTGGCTTTTGCGTTTCCGGGGCGGCAACAGGACCATGGATTTCAACTTCTTCCTGTGGCGTTGGGTTACGGTAGAGCTTCATCCAGACCAGCAGGAGCGGAATACCCGCCAGCCCAATGGCGATAAACATGCCACGCCAACCCATGGTTAACAGCAGAATGGTCAAAATCGGTGGCGCAATGGCGTTGGCGATTTGCGAACCTGTATTGATGATAGCGGTAGGTAGGCCGCGTTCATTACTTGGGAACCAACGGTGGGTGATTTTAATTCCGGAGGTGAAGAACGGTGATTCAGACACCCCGAGTAACATACGCAGGCCATAGAACATGGCGTAGCCATTGACGAAGCCTGCCAGAATGGTGAACCCAGACCAGAGACCGAGAGCCCAGGAGAACATTTTTTTCGGACCGAACTTATCGACCAGCCAGCCAGCAGGCAGGTTCGCGATGGCATACGGCCATAAGAATGCGGAGAGCAGGAGTCCCATCTGTGTGGAACTGAAGCCAAACTCTTTTGAAATGGTGGTGTTGGCGATACTGAGATTAGCGCGGTCAAGATAATTCACCACGGCAGCAATCAGTAATATGAAGATAATATTCCAACGCAGACGAGATATTTTCTGCGAAGGTTGCGTTACAGCAGCAGGTGTAGATGAGGCAGTTGTCTGTTTCATTTTATTTATTTTCCGTAAACAGGCTGAGGTGAATCTTGATTACCGCTTTGCGGATAAAAGATTCACCGTGCGTTTGACAACAAGGGCGATGTAAATCTTCGGGAAAGAATACGGCAAACATTCCGGGTAGCAGATGAATAAAGGATTCGTTTCGCGTGTCGGTATAAAATACGATATCGTTTTGTTCCGCTTTATTTTCGATAACCGTATGCTCTTTGGCGCCACGCGCCACACCAATACTCTCTTCTCCAGAAATGAGGTATTGAATATCAACAAAATTAAAGTGCGACTCTGCCCGCATTTGTGCAGCAGGCACCGTAGCGGTTTCTTGCAGCAGGCAAAACATCTTGCCTGGAATAATATCGTATTTCCCTGGTGTTAATCTGGCGAAATCAGTTTGATTAATATAATCAATCCCTTTTTGGATAATAGGGTGCAGGGCATGCTTTTCCTGCGCCCAATCGCGCTGATCGCAAATAATCATAATAAAATATTCCCCTGTGAATGCGGTTTTTTATATAGGGTAACAAGAAGGTTTATTTATTCCCGTTACCCATAGACGCTTATTTTTATCGTGTGATTTTTTTCTGGTAGTGTTCCGTTCCGTGCCGAATTTGATCGAGGATGACGGTTAATCCCCAATGTTTCTCCAGTACGTCATCTTTATTGACGCGGCACTGAATGCTGGTAAAGGTGCCGAGGCGCTGATGGTAAACCTTGGCATTTTTCGGGTAGCCCAAGGTTTCAGTTACGGCGGCCAGTGACAGGAAGTCGGCCAGTTCGTCTGCCAACGCAGGGTTCTCTTGATGATGGTGATATAACCATACATAAAGTTCAGGATGGAAATTGGTGAACACGCCGCTAAAGCCGCGTGAACCCGCTTTCATCGCGGGGAATGCGATAGCGGCATTGGCGTTAATGATATTGAGCGGCGTTCCCTGCACCAACTCCACACGGCGGGTGACGGTAGCCAGGTCACAGCTGACGTCTTTTAGCACCACAAAACGGCCTGTATTGGCGCAATAGGTCAGCTCTTCATCACTCAATAGCCGACGATAAGGGGCTGGGCATTCATAGAGGCCGAGTGGCAGTGTCTTCGGCAGGGCGTCCAACAGATGATTCAGATTGGCAAAGAAGGTATCGCTGCCCGCTTTCTGTGGATCGAGGTGATTAGTGACCAGTACCAGTGCGTCGATGCCGGTTTCCGCCATCGCAGAAAGTTCTTCAACCTGTGCGTTGAGATCGTCGCTGATATGGCCGGAGGCAATCACGGGTATACGGCCTTGCACGTGTTCCACCACAAAGCGTGCCACGGCCACGCGTTCTTCTAACGAGAGAAACTGCATTTCGCTAGACTGACACACGGCGAACAGCGCATCGACGTTTTTGTCTATGTACCAGTCAATGAGCTTCGCCAGACCGGGATAATCGACGTCGTTCTGTTCGGTGAACGGGGTCAGCATGACAGGGACGATACCATCAATTGTTTTCATTTCTTTATTCTCCAAAAAACAGCGGTTGCGGGCGATTTTCCGCGTTAGCGTTGCGATAAACGTGCAATAACTTGTTGATGCTCAGGCATGTTAGAGGCCCCTTCACGCTCAACGGCGAGGGAGGCAAAGGCGGAGGCGTACGTGGCGGCCTGCACCAGGTTCTGCCCGTTAGCGAGCGCGGCGGCAAACGCGCCGTTGAATGCATCCCCTGCGCCGGTCGTATCGACACCCAGTGCCGGAAAGGCAGGAATATGCTGGAACTGCTTGCCGTCCAATAACAGCGCACCGCGGGAACCCATGGTGATAATCACGCGTTTGGCTCCCATGGCAGCGATTTTCAGCGCCGCTTCTTTGGCATCGTCAACATCGTGAATATCAATGCCGGATAAAAGCGAGGCTTCCGTCTCGTTAGGCGTGATGACATCGAGATAATCCAGATAGGGCAGAATCTCGCTGGAGTAGGGGGCGGGGTTAAGAATCACTTTCTTGCCCAGCGTATGGGCCAGCTTGATCGCGTTCAGCGTTGCAGAAAAGTTATTCTCTAACTGTACCAGCAGCACGTCTGAGGTGGTGAGCTCTGACGCAATGGCGGCCACTTCGTCATCGGTAATGGTTTGGTTAGCACCGGGGTGGATGGCGATCATGTTTTCGCCGTTTTGCTGCGAGACGTAAATGATCGCGTTACCCGTAGGTTCACTATCTGACTGGTACAACTTGAACGAGTGAATGTCTGATGCCGTAAAATGATCGTAGGCAAACTGGCTAAATTGGTCGGTACCCACTTTAGCGATGAAATAAACCTGTGCACCTGCCCGACTGGCAGCCATTGCCTGGTTAGCGCCTTTGCCCCCAGGGCCGATCGCGCTGCCCTGCGCCATGATGGATTCGCCGCCCTTGGGAAAACGCATCACCTTGGCGACGATATCAACATTGAACGATCCTAAAATACACACCTTGCCGTTCATCGAATTTCCTTTCTGTTTGCTGGTTTGATGTCTGTTCTGTTTTTCTAACCGCTTCAGCAGCACTTCGAAATTCTCACCAGACGGGGCGATTAATTCGGACTGTAAGAGACGTCGTACGATCATGGCTCCACCGTAGCAGCGTTGAATCAGGTTCAACCGTGCCAGTTGATTCAAATCACTGCGGATAGTCTCTTTGCTAACGGCAAAGGCCGTTGCCAGATAATCGACGCTGGCGCGTTCATGTTTGGCCAGATAGGCCAGAATCTGATTACGTCTTTCTTCTAGAAACATGCTTACCTCAGTTGTTGGTTATGAGCCTAAAGGAGAGTCTGCGGCTAAAAAGTGACTACTGTCATAGGATGATCGGTGAAACGGAAGTAAACGGAAGTTGGTAGAATGTTATCGGTTAAGAAGGCCGTTTTTACTTTTTCCGCCCCTGCCCGCGAAGCAATATGATATTTTTAGGTAAATCTATTCGCTACGGATACACACCCATGCCAATCCGCGTTATTGCTCTCTCCAACCCGCGTCTGGCTCAGGCATTTGTCGATTACATGCGTACGCAGCAGATCCATCTGGAGATGCGGCCTCAGGGGCATGAAGCTGAGCTGTGGCTAGACGATGAAACACAGCTGAGAAACGTTCAGGAGGCGCTGGAGATTTTTCTGCGCGATCCGACAAACCCACGCTATTTGGCAGCCAGCTGGCAAACGGGATCGATGGACACCGGTATTCAATACCAACGCTATTCTTTCCTGCAAACCTTGAAACAAAAGGCTGGGCCGCTGACGCTATCCGTGATGGTGGTGACGATTGCGGTGTTTATCCTGATGCAGATTTCGGGCTATGAGAGCGTGATGGCCTGGCTAGCCTTTCCGGCTGAAGGGCAACAGGCACAGCTATGGCGCTGGTTCAGTCATGCTTTGTTGCACTTTTCCCTGCTGCATATTTTGTTCAATCTGATGTGGTGGTGGTATCTGGGTGGGCCAGTTGAGAAAGTGTTGGGTACCGGAAAATTGCTGGTCATCACGCTGGTTTCCGCATTGGTCAGCGGCTGGGCGCAGTCCTGGTTTAGCGGCACCTCTTTTGGTGGCCTGTCTGGCGTCGTTTATGCGCTGATGGGCTACGTCTGGCTACGAGGGGAAAGAGAACCTGACGGTTATTTGGCCATGCCGCGCAGCCTGATGGCCTTCGCTTTACTGTGGTTGGTCGCCGGATATTTCGATATTTTAGGTATGTCGATAGCGAATGCCGCGCATGTGGCAGGGCTGATTGTCGGGCTATTGATGGCCTTTTGGGACACGTATAATAAAACAAACCCCCGGTAAATCGGGGCGTCTTAGGGGATAAATGTGAAGCAGACACAACGGCATGACGCCATTATTGAACTGGTGCGTCGGCAGGGGTATGTCAGTACTGAAGAGCTGGTGGATCATTTTGCGGTGAGCCCGCAAACTATTCGTCGCGATTTGAACGATCTGGCCGAGCAAAATAAAATCCATCGCCACCACGGCGGTGCGGCATTGCCATCCAGTTCGGTTAACACGGCTTATCACGATCGTAAAATGATGTGGTCGGATGAAAAGGCACGTATTGCCCGTCGGGTGGCGAGCCAGATTCCAGACGGGGCGACCTTGTTTATTGATATCGGCACCACGCCCGAAGCGGTGGCCTATGCGCTGATGCAGCATAAGGATCTGCGCGTGGTCACCAATAACCTGAATGTAGCAACGCTACTGACCGCAAAAGAGGATTTTCGCCTGATTTTGGCCGGTGGCGAAGTACGCACCCGTGATGGCGGTATTATGGGGGAGGCGACGCTCGATTTTATCTCTCAGTTCCGTCTGGATTTTGGCATTTTGGGCATCAGCGGTATTGACATGGATGGGTCATTACTGGAGTTTGATTATCATGAAGTGCGCACAAAACGGGCGATTATTGAAAATTCTCGCTGCGTGATGCTGGTGACGGATCATTCCAAGTTTGGCCGTAATGCGATGGTGAACTTGGGCAACATGGATTTGATCGACTATCTTTTTACCGATCAGTCACCACCACCCAGCGTACTGAAAATTATTGAACAGCATAAGGTACAGTTGGAGTTGTGTTGAACCCGATGTGCCTTTTCCATGATGGACAAAGGAGGAGGCACGATGTCAGATTCTGCAAAAAAGCCGGGTTCTTCAGAAAAGTCAGGTTCTTTAACGCGTTCAGGAGCGGTAAAAAAGTCAGATTTTTTGACTCAGCCTGCTTCTTCCAATCACTCTGCTATCGCCTTTGATGCAGCACAGTTTGCCGCTGCGCTGCTTCGTCAACAGCGGCTCGGTGGCGTCGCTTCCCTGAAAGCGATGACGCCGGTGCAGTGCTGGCGTACCGTCAGTCTCGCGCTAGCGGAACAACTGCTGATGCATCCCGCGTCGCCAACCTCTTCCCCTGACCATTCGCCTCAGCGCCATGTGAATTACCTGTCGATGGAGTTTCTGCCCGGTCGTTTGACGGGCAACAACCTGCTGAATCTGGGATGGTATGATGCCGTCGCCGACGTACTGGCAGAGCAGGGGCTGAACCTGAGTGATGTGCTGGAGCAGGAAACCGATCCGGGTTTAGGCAACGGCGGATTAGGCCGACTGGCATCCTGCTTTCTGGACTCGATGGCGACGGTGGGGCAGCCTGCAACGGGTTACGGCCTCAATTACCAGTACGGCCTGTTTCGTCAGCATTTCGCGCAAGAGCAGCAACGGGAAACGGCTGATGACTGGCAGCGTGACACCTATCCATGGCTTTTACCGCGTGCTGAGCTGGCGGTAGAGGTTGGGTTCGGCGGACGTCTGCAACCCCTGACGGATGGTAGCCTGCGCTGGCTACCGGATATGGTTTTCAGAGGCGAAGCCTGTGACCTGCCGGTGATTGGCTATCAAAATGGTGCCGCGCAGCCGTTACGTTTGTGGCGTGCGACGCATCGCGATCCGTTTGATTTAACCTTATTCAATGAAGGCCACTATTTGCGCGCGGCGCAGGCGGGTATTTCCGCGGCCAGTCTGACCAGCGTGCTGTACCCCAATGATAATCATGCCGCAGGCAAGCGTTTGCGCTTGATGCAGCAATATTTCCACTGTGCCTGCTCGGTGGCTGACATCCTGCGTCGCCATCTTAGCGCGGGGCGTGCGCTGTCTGCGCTGCCAGATTATGAAGTCATCCAGCTTAATGATACCCATCCGACGCTGGCGATCCCTGAGTTAATGCGCCTGCTGCTGGATGAACATCAGCTAGCCTGGGACGACGCCTGGTCGATAACCGGACGCACCTTTGCCTACACCAATCATACGCTGATGCCGGAAGCGCTTGAGCGCTGGGATGAACGGCTGTTTGGCCGCTTGCTGCCTCGCCACCTGTCGATTGTCCGGCAAATTGATGCGCAGTTTAAGGTGCAGGTCGAGCAACAATGGCCCGGCGATCGGCAGATATGGGCGAAGCTTGCCATTCGCCACCAGCGTCAGATTCGCATGGCAAACCTGTGCGTGGTGAGCTGCTTTGCGGTCAATGGCGTGGCGGCGCTGCACTCGGAACTGGTGGTGAAAGACCTGTTCCCCGAATACCACCTGCTATGGCCGACCAAATTCCACAATGTCACCAACGGCATTACGCCACGTCGTTGGCTAAAGCAGTGTAATCCGGCGCTGTCTGCGTTGATTGATGACACGCTACATACGCCATGGGTAAATGATTTACCCGCGCTGCAAGGGCTGGAGCCCTATGCTGACGATGCCGGTTTTCGTGAGCGTTATCGACAAATCAAGGCCGATAATAAAACGCAACTGGCGAGCTATCTCCGCCAACAGTATGACATTGTGATCGATCCTCTGGCGCTGTTTGATGTGCAAATTAAGCGATTGCATGAATACAAACGTCAGCATTTGAACCTACTTCATATTCTCGCGCTATATCGTCAATTGCGTGACAATCCGCATCTGGATATAGTGCCGCACGTCTTTCTGTTCGGTGCCAAAGCGGCACCGGGTTATGTCTTAGCAAAAAATATCATTTATGCCATTAATCGGGTCGCTGCGGTCATTAATCAGGATCGCCGCGTTAACGATCGCCTAAAGGTGATCTTCCCGGCGGACTATCGTGTCTCTCTGGCTGAACGGATGATTCCTGCTGCTGATGTCTCTGAGCAGATTTCGACGGCAGGTAAGGAAGCTTCTGGCACGGGCAATATGAAACTCGCGCTGAATGGCGCGTTGACCGTTGGCACGTTGGATGGGGCAAATGTAGAAATGGCGCAGCAGGTCGGTGAGGACAATCTGTTCATTTTCGGCCATACCGTAGAGCAGGTCAAAGCGTTACAGGCTCAGGGCTACGAACCGTCAGACTATCTTGCTGTGACGCCTCTGCTACGCGAAATACTGAATGAGCTAGCGAGTGGTGCATTCAGCCGGGGGGATAAAAACGCGTTTGCCCCACTGTTGGATAGCCTGCTGAAGCTGGGCGATCCCTATATGTTAATGGCCGATTTTGCACCGTATTGTGAGGTGCAGCAGCGTGTTGATGCGCTTTATCGTGAGCCGGATGAATGGACGCGTCGCTGTGTGCTGAATACCGCCAGAATGGGGATGTTCAGTTCGGACAGGGCGATTCATGATTACCAGACGCGTATTTGGCAAGCGCATCATTAGGAAAAGGAGAGGATGTTCAAGGTGGATAAACTGGCAAGCCAGCAGACCGGCATCGCGGAAAGCTATACCGATGCTTATGGCAAAGAGCACATTGTTGCTGCCGCAGTCAGAAACCAGATTCAGGCGATGATGGACGTTTCTGATAGCGGCAATGCGCCCCTGCCGCCTGTCCGTGTCTTTTTGCAAGGCCGAGATTCGGTCATCGAGCTTGCTGGTCACGGTGAATTCTTCTGGACGCTGATGTATGAAAACGGCGGTCAAATTCAAGGGCAGATAACCGGTGGTTCAACGTTAGCTCTGCCGGGCGTGCTGCCGCTGGGTTACCACTACCTGACGCTGACGCAGGCTGACCAGCGCTGGAGTTGTCGGATTATTGTTGCACCGCATCGCTGTTATGAACCCGAAGCTTTACAACAGGGAAAACGCTGGTGGGGTGTGACCGTGCAGCTTTACACCTTGCGTTCGCACAACAACTGGGGCATAGGGGATTTTGGCGATCTGCGCCAACTGGTAGAACAGATTGCCCGACGTGGCGGAGCCTTTGTGGGGCTGAACCCACTGCATTCGCTATACCCGGCGTTGGCAGAGGCGGCGAGCCCTTACAGCCCGTCGTCTCGCCACTGGCTGAACATTATTTACATCGATGTAAATCGGATTGATGATTTTCAGCAGAGCGGGGAAGCGCAGGCGTGGTGGCACCGAGAGGAGACACAAAGCGCCATCGCAGCGCTGCGGGCGGGGCGCTGGGTTGATTATGAACCGGTGACGCAGCTTAAGCTGACGGCCCTACGGCTGGCGTACCGTTATTTTACGACTCGTAGTGCGCTGGACCCGCGCATTAGTGCGTTTCGTCAGTTTGTTGTCAGCGGTGGCCAAAGTCTGCAACTTCAGGCGACGTTTGATGCGTTGCAGGTTCACCTGAAAAAACAGGGCGAGAATTATGCGGACTGGCATCAATGGCCTGCCAGCTATCATGATGTACACAGTGAAACGGTAAAAGCATTTCGTCGTGAAAACAGCGATGAGATTACGTTCTATAGCTGGCTGCAATGGGTAGCGCATGAGCAGTTAGCAGACTGCTACGCGCACAGCAAACAGCTTGGCCTACCGTTAGGGCTGTATCGCGATTTGGCCGTCGGCGTCGCACAGGGCGGTGCAGAAACCTGGGATGAACGACAGCTCTATTGCCTTGATGCCTCAATCGGCGCACCGCCCGATCCGCTTGGGCCACAGGGACAAAATTGGCAGCTTGCGCCGATGAACCCCACCATGATGCAGCTTCGGGGCTATCAACCGTTTATCGATGTACTACGTAGCAACATGGCGCACTGCGGCGCGTTGCGTATCGATCATGTGATGGCGCTCTTGCGCCTGTGGTGGATACCGAAGGCGGAGTCGGCGGGCAACGGAGCCTACGTGCATTACCCGGTCGACGATCTGCTGGCGGTACTGGCACTGGAAAGTCAGCGTCATCGCTGCCTGATTATCGGTGAGGATTTAGGCACGGTGCCGCCGGAAATTGTCAGCAAACTGCACGACTACGGTATCTATTCTTACAAGGTACTGTTTTTTGAAAAGGACGGAGAGAACCACTTTCGTCCTCCAGAGGATTACCCGCGCCAGGCGATGGCAACCATTACCACTCACGACCTTCCGACGCTACGCGGTTACTGGCAAACCGTGGATTTATCGCTTGGGCGCGAGTTAGGGCTGTACCCTGTGGAAGCGTTGTTACAAGAGCAGATGCAGCAGCGCGAAAAAGCGAAACAGGGGCTACTTAACGCATTACACCATTACGGGCTGTTGCCGCAGCGCGTTGGCCGCAACTCTGCGCTGACGACAATGGGTGCGCCGCTGAGCCGTGGTGTTCATCGCTATGTTGCCGATAGCGCCAGCGCACTGGTTGGGTTTCAACTAGAAGACTGGCTGGATATGGCCACGCCGGTGAATGTACCGGGCACCAACCGCGAATACCCTAACTGGAGACGCAAGCTGACGCGTCCGCTGGAATCGATCTTCGCTGACCGCTGCCTTGAACGACTGGTTCGGGATGTGGATTTGCGCCGCGGTGCGCCGATGAAAACGCAAAAAGCCTAACAATAAAACGAACACTTTTCCTCCCCTGAGTCGGGGAGGAAAAGCAAAGACAAATCAACAGGAGAGAGGATTAATAGTAGGAGTGCTCGCCGCGCTGGTGTTCGGTGAGGTCTCTCACGCCTTTCAGCTCAGGGAAGGTTTGTAGCAGCTCTTTCTCAATCCCTTCTTTCAGCGTGACGTCAACCATAGAACAGCCGTTACAGCCGCCGCCAAATTGCAGGATCGCCAGGCCGTCATCGGTAATTTCCATCAGCGTCACGCGGCCGCCGTGGCCAGCCAACTGTGGGTTGATCTGCGATTGCAGCACATATTCAACGCGTTCCATCAGCGGGGCGTTGTCGTCTACTTTACGCATTTTCGCGTTTGGTGCTTTCAGCGTGAGCTGAGAACCTAATTGATCGGTCACGAAGTCGATTTCAGCGTCTTCCAGATAAGGAGCGCTCAGTTCGTCCACATAAGCGGAGATCTTTTCAAACTTCAGTACGGTATCGCTGGCTTCTACGGCATCCGGCGGGCAGTAAGAAACACCGCACTCGGCGTTTGGCGTACCTGGATTAATAACAAATACGCGAATCTGTGTGCCTTCTTCCTGTTTTGCCAACAGTTTCAGGAAATGCTCCTGAGCAGCATCGGTAATACGGATCATAATAGTAAGCTCGATAGTTGACTGCACTTATCGGTTATAATACGCCCATCCTCCCCCTGACTACAAGGTTCGGCACAAACACCAGACCTGAACGCCTGCTGCGCCCTGAGCTAACAATAGCCTGCTAATTTCAGCGGCGGTACTGCCCGTCGTGACCACATCGTCCAATAAAACCACCTGTTGCCCGGACAGCGAGACATCACAGGAAAATGCGCCCCTCAGGTTTCTGCGCCGTGCGCTGGCGTTGAGCGTTTGCTGCAACGGCGTGCGGCGGGTGCGCAGCAACTCGCGTGGATCGTAAGCGCAGTTCAGCCAGCGGGCGAGAGGGTGAGCGAGCAACTCGGTCTGGTTAAAGCCACGACGCCACTGGCGGTTCCGATGCAGGGGAACGGTGAATAGGCGGTCGGGGCGGAACAGCGGAACCTGCCCGGTGAACTTTCGCTCGCGGTATGCCATCTGCCAGCGTAATAACAGCTGTCGCGCAAGTACTGCTGCCAGCTCGGTTTTACCCGTAAACTTGAAATGCTTAAGTAGCGCGTTAAACGGCGGCGCGTAGTCGCTGATAAAGGTCATCGATTGCCAGGGCGGTGGATTTTGCAGGCAGCGCCCGCACTGACGCGTTGTGTCGCTGGAGGGTAAACCACAACGCGGGCAGCAGGCAGGTAAACGCGGCAAATGGCGCTGGCAGTACGAGCAAATTCCCTGCTGGCCGTGATGAAGCGGCAATAAGCATAGCCAGCAGCGTGCGGAGATGGTTAACATTGTTTTCCTTAACGATCGTTTTCCCTGAAATATATTGACCCCATGCAAACGTGAAGGGGGTTCCTGAAAAAGGAAGATAACGGATGGCAGCGTTGTATTGGCAGACTGAAGGTGCAGGAAATACGGATCTTGTGTTGCTGCACGGGTGGGGATTGAATGCGCAGGTATGGCAGAGCATGGTTGCGCGACTCGCCCCGCATTTTCGCCTGCATCTGGTCGATCTGCCGGGTTATGGCAGAAGCCAGGGATTCGGGCCGATGTCCCTGAATGACATGGCGGACTGCGTGTTGGCGCAGGCTCCAGATCGCGCCGTCTGGCTGGGGTGGTCGCTGGGTGGGTTGGTTGCCAGCCAAATTGCGCTAAGTGCCCCTGCGCGGGTGGACAAGCTGATTACCGTGGCGTCGTCGCCCTGTTTCAGTGCACAAGAGGGCTGGCCGGGCATCAAACCGGAAGTATTGCAGGGGTTTCAGCAGCAGCTCAGTGAAGATTTTCAGCGTACGGTTGAGCGATTTCTGGCGCTGCAAACGCTGGGAACGGAGAGCGCACGGCAGGATGCAAGGCTGTTAAAAAGCGTGGTGTTGGAACAGCCGATGCCGTCAGTCGAGGTGTTAAACGGTGGGCTGGCGATTCTACGTGAAGCCGATTTACGCCAGCCGTTAGCCGACTTGACCGTGCCATTCCTACGGCTCTACGGTGCGTTAGATGGGCTGGTGCCGCGCAAGGTCGCTGGATTGCTGGATGACCCGTGGCCGAACTCGACGTCGGTGGTGATGCCAAAGGCCGCACATGCGCCGTTTATTTCGCATCCGGATGCCTTCTCCGAGCAGATAATCGCGTTCGCTCAGGCGTAGCCGACGATAATTTACATTTTCTCCTCAATTTCTCCACGATTTAACCGATGCTGGCAGTTAAGGTTATTCGGCACGCTGTATGCATAATGTCGGTCGTTTCAAGCTCGAGATACCGGGGCGACCACGGTGTGAGGCATCCCTACGGGAACCTCATCCCCGTGTTTCCCCTTATAAAATGCAAACGCATTTTAAATGCCACTTGTGGCAGCCCGTCAGGGCGAGCACAGGAACTGGGCGAGTAAATCCATGCTGAAGCGATCAGCATGACCTTGTATGCAGGGTTTTCTCTGGGTTGAATGAACTCGATTCTGTTCGATTATAAGTAGGCTGCTCATGAAGCAGCCACATCAAAATATGGCTGAGGAGTGTAGAAGCGATGGCGAATTTTTTTGTCGACCGTCCTATTTTTGCGTGGGTGCTGGCTATCCTTCTCAGCCTGTGCGGTATGTTGGCGATTAAGTCATTACCGCTAGAACAGTATCCCGATCTGGCTCCGCCCAGCGTAAGGATCACGGCTAACTACCCCGGTGCATCAGCACAGACGTTGGAAAATACCGTCACGCAGGTTATCGAGCAAAGCATGACCGGGCTGGATAACCTGATGTACATGTCCTCGGACAGCAGCAATACCGGGCAGTCCCGAATTATGCTGACCTTTGAAGCAGGCACTGACCCTGATGAAGCTCGTCAGCAGGTGCAAAATCAGTTGCAGTCCGCTACCCGCAAGCTGCCTCAGGATGTACAGCAGCAGGGGGTTACCGTAAGTAAAACGGGTGATACCAATATCCTGATGGTCGCGTTTGTCTCTACCGATGGCAGCATGGACAAACAGGATATCGCCGATTATGTCGCGACGAATATTCAGGAGCCGATCAGCCGCATCAGCGGGGTGGGCGAGGTTGATTCCTATGGGTCACAGTATGCGATGCGCATCTGGCTAGATCCGGCCAAACTGATGGATTATGCGCTGACGACCAGCGACGTGGTGCGGGCCATCGAATCGCAGAACAGTCAGGTTTCGGTAGGGCAAGTCGGCGGTGTACCGTCGGTAGATAATCAGGCGCTGAACGCGACGATTAACGCGCAATCCCTGTTACAGACACCGCAGCAGTTTCGCGATATTACGCTGCGGGTCAATCAAGACGGTTCTGCCGTGACGCTGGCTAATGTCGCGGAAGTGGAGTTGGGTTCTGAACGTTACGATTTTCTCAGCCGTTTTAACGGTCAGGCCGCCTCCGGGCTGGGCGTAAAACTGGCGTCGGGCGCGAATGAGCTGGAAACCGATAAACGCGTCAGAGAACGTATCGAGGAGCTATCGCAATACTTCCCACACGGGCTGGAAGCCAAAATCGCCTTCGAGACATCCCCCTTTGTTAAAGCCTCTATCACCGATGTGGTGAAAACCCTGTTTGAAGCGGTGCTGCTGGTGTTTTTGGTGATGTACCTGTTCTTACAGAATTTCCGCGCCACGCTGATTCCCACGATTGCCGTGCCTGTGGTGTTGCTCGGTACGTTTGCCGTGCTGTATGCCTTCGGCTTTAGCCTGAATACACTGACGATGTTCGCGATGGTGCTGGCGATTGGCCTGCTGGTGGACGATGCCATCGTGGTGGTGGAAAACGTGGAGCGGGTGATGAGCGAAGAGGGGCTCTCGCCACGCGACGCGACGCGAAAATCGATGGGGCAGGTGCAAGGGGCGCTGGTCGGGATTGCGCTGGTGCTGTCCGCCGTATTTGTGCCGATGGCTTTCTTTGGCGGCACCACGGGGGCGATTTATCGTCAGTTCTCCGTCACGATTGTGACGTCAATGATTCTGTCGGTGCTGGTGGCGATGATTCTGACGCCTGCGCTGTGTGCGACGCTGCTCAAGCCGCTTGCCAAAGGCCAACACCACGGTCACAAAGGATTTTTCGGCTGGTTCAACCGCAGCTTTACCCGCACGTCGCTGAAGTATGAGCGCGGCGTCGGCAAAATATTGGTCAGTAGCGGGCGCTGGCTGCTGCTCTATATGGGCATTATCGGGATTATGGCCTTCCTGTTTTTCCGGCTGCCAACCTCGTTTCTGCCGCAGGAAGATCGGGGCGTGTTCACGACACAAGTGCAGCTTCCACCGGGTTCGACGCAACAGCAGACCTTACAGGTGGTCAACAAGATCGAGCAGTATTATCTCACTCAGGAAAAGGACACGGTGACGTCCGTGTTTTCCACCATTGGCTCGGGGCCTGGCGGTAACGGGCAGAATGTGGCGCGGCTGTTTGTGCGTCTTAAAGACTGGGATGAACGCACCGCGCCAGAGAGCAGCTCGTTTGCGGTGATCGAACGCGCGACCAAAGCATTTCGCACTATCAAGGAAGCGCGAGTATTCGCCAGCAGCCCGCCGTCGATTAACGGATTGGGTAGCGCTGCGGGCTTCGCCATGCGGTTACAGGATCGTGGTGGATTAGGGCACGATGCGCTGATGGCGGCGCGGGATCAACTGCTGAACATGGCTGACGGCAACCGCGAACTGACGCGCGTGCGGCACAACGGGCTGGATGACAGCTCGCAACTGCGGATTCATATCGATCAGCGCAAAGCACAGGCGCTGGGGGTGTCGGTGGATGACATTAACAGCACGCTGAAAACGGGCTGGGGGTCGACCTATGTGAATGACTTCCTTGACCGTGGTCGGGTGAAGAAAGTCTACGTTCAGGCGGCGGCGACGTTCCGTATGCTGCCGGATGACATCAGCAAATGGTATGTTCGCAACAACAGCGGTGGGATGGTGCCGTTCAGCGCGTTTGCACAAACCGTCTGGGAAACCGGTTCGCCGCGCCTTGAGCGTTACAACGGCTACTCGTCGCTGGAAATTGTCGGTGAGGCGACGCCGGGTGTCAGTACCGGTACGGCGATGACGATCATGGAATCACTGGTGGCGAAGCTACCGGAAGGTTTTGGATTGGAGTGGACGGGGATGTCCTTACAGGAACGATTGAGCGGGGCGCAGGCACCGGCGCTGTATGCCGTTTCGCTGCTGGTGGTGTTCTTGTGCCTGGCGGCGCTGTATGAAAGCTGGACAGTGCCGTTTTCCGTCATGCTGGTGGTGCCGATGGGCGTACTTGGAGCGCTGGTGGCGACCTGGGCGCGCGGTCTGGAAAACGATGTCTATTTTCAGGTTGGGCTACTGACGGTGGTCGGGCTATCGGCGAAGAACGCCATCCTGATTGTGGAATTCGCCAACGAGATGAACCAGAAAGGGAAGGATCTGGTTGAGGCCACGCTGGAAGCCTCCCGCCAGCGTCTGCGACCCATCTTGATGACATCGCTGGCGTTTATCTTCGGCGTATTACCGATGGCGACCAGCAGCGGTGCGGGCTCGGCCAGCCAGCATGCGGTGGGAACGGGCGTGATCGGCGGTATGCTGGCGGCCACCTTCCTCGCCATCTTCTTCGTGCCCTTGTTCTTTGTTGTCGTGCGCCGTCGCTTCCCGTTGAGAGATAAGATCTCGGAATAGAGAGCAGGTAGCATTGCCGAAGGCTTGATGAACTTAGCCGAATGGCGGCTGACTGGGTGTCCATAAATAACACTATTTAGTCCGAACTGTTCATTTCTTCACGCTGAACAGTTCGCTCTAATACCTCTGTAAAAGAGGAGATGTTATGGATATGCATGTATGGTTTTACTTTGCGCTTGCCTGTTGCGGCCTTGCGTTGACCCCTGGACCGAATGCGTTACTGGTCATCACGCACAGTATCCGGTTCGGGCCTGCTATCACCCTATATACCATTTTGGGCGGAATACTGGCCTTCGCACTGCTGATGACGGCGTCTCTGTTTGGCATTGATGTGTTGCTTAACATGTATCCTTCTTTCCTGACTTACATAAAATTTGCTGGCGGCATGTATCTTATCTGGCTGGGCTTCAGGCAATGGCGGTTAAGGACGCTGAATATCGGTGAATCTGCGCCATTGGCGGCATCGATAAATCGGTTATCTCTTTTTACTCAGGGGGCCGCGTCGGCGGGAGCGAATCCGAAAGTCTTCTTATTTTTCGGAGCGTTTCTCTCTCAATTTATCGATCCGACAAAGGACACCTTGCTGCAATTTGTCGTGATGGTCGCCACCTTTGCTGCTGTGGAATTTCTGGTTGAACTGGCTATCACTCTGACAGCGGGACGGTTCCGATCTTATCTCGCGGTACATGGAAAAGCCTTCAGCATGGTCTGCGGTGCCATCTTTATGACGGTTGGCGGGCTGGTGCTGTTTATGCAGTAAACGGCGGGTCTGGTTCTGAGAAAGACGCTTTCCCTGTTGAGGCGTAAAATAGGGTTATCTCTGTCTGGATTGCGCTATCGCGATCCGTTTTTTGAGCAGGTGTAAAATGGTCAATCCCCAGGTAAAATTTGTTCTGCTGCTGATGCCGGGGTTTTCTCTTTTGTCGGTCGGCGGGTTTCTTGACAAGCTGCGGTTCTCCAGCGATGAAGAGGACTATAGCCGTCAGTTGACCTGTTCCTGGACGCTGACTGCGCTGGATAGCCACCCTGTGACAGCCAGCTGTGGTGCTGTACTCATACCGGATCAGGCGGTTTCAACGCGGCAAATCCATGCTGGAAACTGCGATTATTTCGTCATCTTTGGTGGGAATACGCCAGCAAAAATATTATCGGATACCGCTTCTTACCTCCCGCTGCTGCGGCACCTTCGACGCAGCAAAATCCCCCTCGTGAGTGTCGATAACGCCGCCTTTCTCCTCGCGGAGACGGGTTTTTCCGGCAAACGTATTCTTGTCCACTGGCGTCATTTTGATGAATTTAAAACGCGGTTTCCATCGATTACTCCTGTTACAGACAAGAACGTCATGGAAGAAGGGAACCTCTATTCCTGCCCCGGAGGCAGTGCCACTATCGAGCTGGCGGCCTTTCTTCTGGAAAAAAAACTGGGCAGGGAAAGGGCTATCAAGGGGTTGTCAGATATGTTGGTCGGCGGATTTGTGCCACCGTCTAACCTGACATGGAACAGCTCTGAGCTTGAAGCCATGCCGATGTCGGTACGGCGGGCGCTGATTATCATGCGCCAGAGTCTGGCAAGCCGGCTTAGTTCTGAGGAGATTGCCCAGCGCAGCGGCCTGTCGCGTAGACAGTTGGATAGGTCGTTGCAAAAGAGTATTGGCCGCACCATCCAGCAGGCATACATGGACATGAAGATCGCTCAGGCGTGCTGGTTGATGTTACGTACTTCTCGTACCTTGTCCCAAATTGCGACAGATACCGGTTTTTCCGATCCCAGCCATCTGAACCGTATTTTCAGGCTGCATCTGGGGCTGACACCCGGAAAATGGCGTCAGGAGAATGCATTTGAGACGTAACAGCCAGATTGCATTTGTTATTGAAAATAGATGTAGATGCAATAATTTATGGTGAAATTCATCAAACTGTAAAAAAAGGTAACTACGTTATGTCCTGCTAAACTACGCAACCAAGGACATAACAATGAAAGCTCGCTGGTTACTGCCTTTACTGATTTCTGCTGCGCTGCCAGGAATGGTGCAGGCTCAGGCCATTTATCCCATTGACCGCGCCACGATGCTGGCAGGCGGAAAATTCGATTTTAAAGTCGAGTTTGATGAAGTACTCAAGCCGGAAGATATTCGCATTCTGATCAACGGCAAAGATTACCAGCAGGTGCTGGGCAAAACGGCCTCGTTTGTTGAGCGTGAAGACGGCGGCAACGCCTCTACGATCTGGCTGCGAGACGTGAACCTGCCAGAAGCAGGCAAGTATGTGGTAGAAGCGGAAGCAAAAGGCAAAAAAACACAGGTGAGCTGGGACGTTTATTCCGCGTCCGGTACGCGTAAAGCCAAAAACGTGATTCTGTTCATCGGCGATGGCCTGTCCGTCGCACACCGCACCGGCGCACGCATCCTGTCGAAAGGCGTGACGGAAGGGAAAGCAGACGGTCGTCTGGCGATTGATGATCTGCAATATATGGCGTTTGGCGGTACTTCCAGTACTGACTCCATCGCGGCCGACAGCGCCAACACCATGAGTGCTTACATGACCGGCCACAAATCCGGTGTGAATGCGCTGGGTGTGTACGTCAGCCGTAGCAAAAATTCACTGGATCACCCAAAGCAGGAAACGCTGGGTGAACTGCTGACTCGTTCTACCAAAATGTCTGTTGGCGTCGTCAGTGATGCTGAACTTCAGGATGCGACGCCAGCCGCGGTGGTTTCCCACACTCGCCGCCGTGCGGATAAAGCTGAAATCGTCGAGATGTTCTACAACGTGCAGCCGACAGTCATGTTGGGCGGCGGTTCAGCCTACTTCCTGCCGAAAAGCACGCCGGGATCAAAGCGTAAAGACGAAACCAACTACGTTGAGAAATTCCAGCAGGCGGGTTACTCACTGGTTACCGATGCGGATTCTCTGAAGAAAAACGCGTCACAGGCTACCAAGCTGCTGGGGCTGTTCCACACCGGTAATATGGACGGCGTGATGGATCGTCGTTTCCTGAAAAATGACGTAGCCAAGAAATTCCCTAATCAGCCTGACCTGACTGAAATGACGCAGGCGGCGCTGGATGTGCTGTCCAAAAACCAAGATGGCTTCTTCCTGATGGTGGAATCCGCGCTGATCGACAAAGCCTCTCACCCATTGGATTGGGAACGTGCGTTTACGAACACCATCATGCTGGATCAGTCTGTCGCGATCGCCAAGAAGTTCGTGGAGAAGAACCCAGACACGATGATCATTGTAACGGGTGACCATACTCACGGTCTGTCTATTATCGGTACGGTCGATGACAGCAAACCAGGCACCGAGATGCGTGAGAAAGTCGGCGTGTATGAAGACGCTGGCTATCCGAACTATAAAGACGCCAACAAAGACGGCTACCCGGATGATCTGAACGTTTCCAAACGTCTGGCGGTATTCTTCAACAACTACCCTGACTATTACGAAACATTCCGTCCGAAGCTGGATGGCCAGTTCGTGCCTGCTATCAAGAACGAAAAAGATGAGTACGTTGCCAACAAAGCCTACGAGAAAGTGCCGGGTGCGGTATTCCGTGAAGGGATTCTGCCACGCTCTTCCGACACAGGTGTTCATGCTGTTGACGATATGGTGATTCAGGCGAGTGGCCCAGGTGCAGAACGTATCCGTGGCTACATGGAAAACACCGATCTGTTCCGCGTGATTGTTGATGCACTGGCGGTAAAACCGCAAGACAAAAAGTAATCTTACGACGCTATGAATAATGCGAAATGCAGCAAAGCGGGGGCAACCCCGCTTTTATTCTCTTGGCTGCGTGCGGTGTTGGTGTTGCTGCTCCTTGGTGGCATCGCACCCGTGAACGCCGCGCAGTCTGAACTCTCCTTCGATAAGCTGTATGCCTCTTACGGCGTGCTGGGTCTTGAATTCTCCAATGACGTCAAAGCACTTTCCGGCAAACGGGTAAAGATGCACGGCTTCATGGCACCGCCGCTCAAGGCGGAGTCACAATTCTTTGTTTTAACTAAAATGCCGATGGCGCTGTGCCCCTTCTGTTCGTCTGATGCGGACTGGCCCGAAGATATCGTTGTGGTCTATCTCGCCAAACGTCAGACCTTCGTACAGAACAACACCATGATTGAAGTAGAAGGCGTGTTGGAGCACGGATCGTGGACCGATCCCGAAACGGGTTTTGTCAGCCTGCTGCGACTGCGTGAAGCGACGTTCGATACCCTTTAGGAGCGCTGATGGCTGAGTTATTGATTCAACACCTGAGTGTGACCTTCCCCGATACGTCTGAGGCCGTGCTGGATATTCCCGCACTGTCGATTCGTTCTGGCGAACGGGTGGCGGTGATGGGGCCTTCTGGCTCCGGTAAAACCACGTTGGTGAATGCCATCACTGGCATGGATCACAGTGGAACGGGTCAGGTGCAGTGGGAAAAGCAGGACATTTGGCAGTTGAATGAAGCGGAACGTGACCGTTGGCGGGCAAAGCATATCGGACTGGTGATGCAGGATTTCCACCTTTTTCCCGGCCTGAATGCGATAGAGAACGTCTTACTGCCCGCGCAGTTTCATCACTGGCGGATACCCACGTCGCTCAGGCAACGGGCGGCAGATTTGCTGGCACAGGTCGGACTGGATACGGGAAAACGCCCGGTTGAGGTGTTATCACGCGGCGAGAAGCAGCGGGTGGCGGTAGCAAGAGCCTTGCTCAGCAACCCAGACATCATCGTTGCCGATGAGCCAACGGCCAGTTTGGATGCACAGAGCGGTGAGCAGATTGCTGACTTGCTGGTGACGCTGGCGCGCGAAAGTCGCGCAACGCTTATCGCCATTACGCACGATGCGCGTCTGGCTTCCCAGATGTCGCGCTGTATTCAACTGGAAAAAGGACGCCTTGTGGCGGACAAGCCCTATCAGGAGGATCGTGCATGATTCCATGGCGTCTTATCTGGGTCGACTGGCGTCGGCTATGGCCGGGTGTGCTGGTCGTGGTGTTGCTGATCGCGGTGGCGACAGCATTAAGTATTTCGGTGAGTTTGCAGGAAAGAGCATTACGTATGGGCAGCGCCAAGGCTGCCGATCGTTTTGATTTGGTGATTGGTGCGCCGGGAAGTGAAACACAGCTCGTGCTGTCATCCGTATTTTTGCAACCGTCTGCGCTGACGTTGATTCCCGCGCAGGTGCTGACCGATCTGGAGAAGAATCCGCTGGTGGCGTGGGCGGCTCCGGTCGCGTTTGGTGATTTTTATCAAGGGATGCCGATTATCGGCACCACGCCGCCGCTGGTGACGGATAACGGCAAGCGACAGCTCACCGCCGGACGTCTCTTCAACGATGGTTTTGAAGCTGTGGTCGGCGCGCAAACCGGGCTGACGGTGGGGAGTACGTTCAGCCCGATTCATGGTCAGGTGGGAACAGAAGGCGCGCACGCGCACGATGACGTCACCTACACCGTTGTCGGTGTGTTGCCTGCTGACGGCAGCGCGTGGGATAAAGCGATTCTGGTTCCGGTGAACGCGGTATGGCGGGTACATGGAATCCATCCACCGCATGATGCGGATGATGCACACCACGATGGCCACGACCATGGCGCACATGAGCATGAACATGAACATGAAGGTGAACATGGGCATGATGACGCTGCGCACACGGAAGATGAGCCGCATGCTGATGAACATCACGATGAAGCTCATTCTGCGGAAGGTTCGGGAAGCCGTGACCACCCTGCTGAGGCCGCGAACCCTGCTACGGCAGCACATGCTGACGAGCACGGCGAAGAAGAGGCGCACGAGCACAAACATCAGGCGGGGCTGCCTGCGATTGTTGTGAAACCAAAAACAATTGCAGGGGCTTATCAACTGCGTTCGCTGTATCGCAGCAACACGACGCTGGCGGTGTTCCCCGGTGAAGTGCTGGTGAAGTTGTACTCGATGCTGGGTGATATACGCGAACTGCTGACCTATATCTCGCTGGGGACACAGGGATTAGTCGGCGTGGCTGTGGCGATGGTGGCAGTTATCCACCTGCGTCAGCGGCAGAAACAGATCGGTGCACTCCGGGCGTTTGGCGCGCCGCGCTACGGCATTTTTACGCTGATTTGGAGCGGATTGATGTCGCTGGTGGGCGTCGGCGTGTTGCTGGGTGTCGGTCTTGGCTACCTTGCGGCACGTGCGATTGCGGTAGTCATGAGCGAAAAAAGCGGCTTCGTGCTGCCAGTGACGTTGGAATGGGAAGATATCCACTTCGTCCTGCTCCTGTTGCTGGTTGCCGCTGTCGTCCTCACGATCCCAGCGATGCTGTCTTACCGGCAGTCTCCCGCAACGGCGCTGCGAGGGGAATAAGTGCGTTGACTCATTCGCTAAGCTAAGCTGTGTTGGCATCGGGCGCGTTGTTTTGGCACCCGATGCTGTTTTTTCTCCCCTCTACAGCCCCCTCGCTTGAACCGCTAAGACGATGAAAAGTCTATTCTACGGCTAGCTCAAACCGTAGGCAGAGGCATATACTTCGGCGGCGAATAAATAAATGATGTTCCCTCCTCAGTACGGTCAACACGGATTGTTATGTTAAAGAACGGTTTTATCTTTTCAGGGCTGTGCTTAGTGCTATCGCATGCCGCAGCGCTACCCGTCATGGAAGCTAAGGTGAACGGGATGGCGGAAATTAACGTCGACGGCGGCAATTTTTATGTGGGTTCTGTCTTTGGCCCAGAAGACTATGCGGCCCATGCCAACACGTCGATCACCTCTTTTTCCATGACGCAAACAGAAATCACCTATCAGCAGTACCATGCACTGCAAGATTGGGCGGACGCACACGGTTATCAGCTGAGTGGCGGCTGCAATGGCGCGACGTTTGAAGATTGTTTGCCACCTGAGCAGGATGGTGGGCAACACCCCGTGACCAATGTTTCATGGTGGGATGCGGTGATTTTTGCCAATGCACTCAGCGAGCGGCAGCAACTGCAACCTCGTTACCTCACTATTGACGGTAAGACGCTGAAGCGTGCTCCAGAAGACGATAACGACAAGTTGATGCGTGAGAATCCGCAGGCATCAGGTTACCGCTTGCCGACGTTGGCGGAATGGCAAATAGCGGCCAGAGGCGGTAAGAAGGGACTTGCGGATGCCACTTACGGCGCTCGCTATGCAGGCAGCGAACAGCCGGAGCGCGTGGCGCATTTTCCTTCGGAAAAGCCGTTGTTTGGAACGGTGCCAGTGGCATCGAAGCGCCCCAATTCACTGGGTCTTTACGACATGAGTGGCAATGTCTCTGAGTGGTTGAATGAGCCCTATGCGGTAGAAGGCGGCAAAACGATGTTCTACTTTTGCGGCGGAAGTTATCTGGAACAGGTGCATAGCCTGGCAAGCTGCGATCTGCATACGCCCGGTTTTTTCATGCCGGATATCGGTTTTCGATTGGTAAGGACGCGTGGTGATAAATAAATTCGTTGGTGGGTTGGTGATCTGCGCCATCAGCAGCGCTGCCGCTGCACTGTCTCCCGTGGTGCTGAAAGACGGCATCAACCGATTGGATCTGAATCAGGACGGTGGGCAAGACTATGTTGTCGTGGCGCAGTTTGACAACAATACCTCGCATCCTCATCTCGGGCTGACTTTCTTTATACAACGGCCGGATGGCGGACACAGTATTATGCCAGTTGCCAACAGTAATACATTTACCTGGTTTGATTATCGGCTGTCCGCCGCTGCTGATTTTCTGGTACAGGATAACCAACTGTTCCTGTCTGGAGGTCGCTACTTTCTGGTATCGGCGAGGAAGGAAGGGGAAAACGCCTTTGATCCTGCAAAAGTGATTTTGACGATTTACGGTTTCAACTCGTCGCAGGACGATCCGGGTGTACCGTTGTATGAATGGTCAGAACGCAAGCGTGTGGTAACGCAAAATGCCTACCAATCCGTCGATGAGGCCTACAAGGAAGTCGATGAGGCAATGCTAGCAAAATGAAAACGCCGATGTTAATCGCAGCAGGACTACTTTTGCCTTTCGGGGCGTTGGCACAGCTTAGCGAGCGGGATTATCAGCAGCAGGTACAGGATTTTTTTGATGCAGGATCGCCTTTGTGTCTGGGCGAGAAACAGTGGCCGGTGCATAGCCCTAAAGGTGACGCACCTTGGAACATTGGGCGTTTGCACGCGTTGGTCGATGCGGGTCTGGCCTATGCCACGCCGGAAGGAACCAGCACGGTATACCGTTTATCGCCCATAGGGGATAAAAACTGGCGTCAGTACGGTGACTTGTGTTACGGCAGGATGCAGGTGGAGCGCATTGAGAAAGTCGATCGCGTGACTCAGGAACTGGCGGTGGTGTATTTCACTTATCGTTTAACGCCACTGGAGAACTGGGCGCATAACCGGGCGCTACGTTTTGCCTTTAGCGAGCTGGATAATCTTGTTGGTGGCGTAGGAACCACGCGCTATTCGGCCACCCTTCGTGAAGCGTTAGGCGGAGCGGCGAAATTGCAGGATTACCCTGTGCCAGTAGAACTGGATTATTGATGCTAAAAAACAGGGTGAACGTGGTTCACCCTGTTTTTTTACTCTTGTGGCATCACGCCGGAAGGGATTAGCGTAAATCCAACATCGCGATATGATCCATATCGTCAAACGTCAGATTTTCGCCGATCATGCCCCAGATAAAGGCGTAGTTTTTGGTGCCGACACCGGTGTGAATCGACCAACTGGGGGAGATCACCGCCTGTTCGTTATGCATCACCAGATGACGCGTTTCATGCGGTTCACCCATCATATGGAAAATAATGGTGTCTTCCGCCATATCAAAATAGAAGTAAACCTCCATTCTGCGTTCATGGGTATGCGTTGGCATTGAATTCCAGTTGCTGCCTTCTGCCAGACGCGTTAATCCCATGCTCAGTTGACAGGTTTCTACCACTTCCGGCACCAGATATTTGCAAATCGTCCGTTTGTTGCAGGTCGTGACGTCTCCCAGCGGCGCTTTGATCGCGTCATCCTGTGTAATGATGCGTGTCGGAAAAATGGCATGCGCGGGGGCGCTGTTATAATACAGTTTTGCCGGTTTAGTCTTGTCGAGGCTACTAAAGGCTAAGGCCTTGGCTCCCTTGCCGACATAGAGCGCTTCCTCATTGCCAACCTGATAGCTTGTACCGTCGATAACGATTTTTGCCGGGCCGCCGATATTGATCAGCCCTAGTTCGCGCCGCTCAAGAAAATAGTTCACGCCAAATTGTTTGCCGATGCCGTCATCAAACGTTATCTCGCCATCCACTGGCATGATCCCGCCCACAACAATACGGTCGATGTGGCTGTAAGTCATGGTGTAGTGGTTTGGCGTAAATATCTTCTCAATGAGAAATTTCTTTCTCAGCTCGGTGGTATCAAGCGTTTTCGCATGCTCACTGTGTACACTTTGTCTTACGTCCATTTTGCTACCTTCTTATGCGTGTTTAGGTGAAAAGCGTTTTGCCCATAATGCCGTAATGATGGGCACCAATACTGACGTCACGATGACGCTGGTGGCGACTAACGCTGTTGCCTGTTGCGCGACCGGCGCGAACTCTGGTGCCATATTCGCGATCAGAAGGGGAGTGGCGACGGCGGCACCTGCGCTGCTGGATGCGGCCACGCCAGCGGTTCCATTACCGCCGCCGATAAATTTATCGGCGATAATCAATGGAATGCCGGTAACGATAATTACCAATACGCCGAGGAAGATCCCTGCGAAGCCCGTTTGGAGGATTACCGCTAAATTAATGGTGTTACCCAACGCAAAGGCGAAGAAAGGAATCAGAGTTTGTACTGAATTGCCGAATAGTTTTCTCAAGTCCGGGTCCAGGTTACCCAGCGTAAAGCCAATCAGGAAAGGCAGGACGGCACCGACAAATAGCTGAGGTTCAAAGGTCGCGATACCGCTGGCACCCAGAATAACCATAGTCATTAACGGGCCGGATTCCAGAGACATCAGCACAAACGCGCCCGCTTCTTCTTTCGAACCATATTGGTTCATCAATGCGGCATACAAACCACCGTTTGTCATGTCCATTGCCGCGACCAGTGCCAACACGGAGATCCCGGCCAGCAAGCCATTTTGGATGCCGTCCCCCGGCAGGAACGTGCCTGCGATCATCGCGACAACCCAGGCGGTGGCGAGTTTGGTTATCACCAGAACGCCTGACTTTTTCAACATCGTTCCCGTCGCTTTAAGTTCAATGGACGCGCCCATGCAGAAAAACCAGACTGCCAGAATCGGGATCGTGCCGGTAATCAGGCCGTTACTGAAAGACCCTAAATATTTCCCCGCACCGGGCGTAAAGGTATTACAGAGTGCGCCCAAAAAGAGCGGCACCAGCATTAATCCCCCTGGGATTTTATCAATGGCTTGTTTGATTTTCATAAAAGACCTCATTTAAAAATAAAAAGATATTCAGCCCGCTTTCAGTGAAAGCAGATGGAGTATTGGTATAAAATCATAAATAGGGTGAAATAAAACCCAAGGGGTTATTACCCGATTTCATTAATTAGTGAAGATGGTTGTCCTTATTATAAAATTGATAATGAATACTCTTCGTTATTTTGATATTGATGCTCTTGGCTATTATTTAGGGTATAGGTTGCCTTCCCGTAATGCGTAATTCACGCTTGCGGGTTTTTATGTCATGACGATTACTGAATGACGTTCAATACGTCACTCATTAAAATTAATTATACCCGTCATACTTAAAGTTGCATGTGCGTTGGCCGCGTTCAGTCACCCGAATCACTTACCTGAGTAAGCTCATCGGGATTCCTTCTCTTGCCGCCTTCCTGAAACTCGAATTATTTAGGGTATATGGCTGTTTTTGAGAAATAAATTATCTGATATCAATATTCCGGCTGTTAATATGAGCGGTAATTGCTTTGCTGGTTTTAATCAGGCTTGCCAGATGCTTCTCTTTTTTTCCATTCGCATATTGCGATTGCATGCCGTTAACGCCAATAGCCGCAATGACTTCGCCATCCTGATTAAAAATCGGCGCGGCCATACAGCAAATTTCTTCTATATCTTCACCGTCATCTATGGCCCAGCCCTGTTCTTTGACGATTTTCAGGTGCTGTAGGAAATCAGATTTATTGGTGATCGTCCGGGGCGTTAAATATTCAAAGGTGCAATTGGCAATTAGTGATTCAATTCTTTCCTGTGGTAGCCAGGCCACGAGTACTTTTCCCAGAGACATGCGGTTAAAAATAATTTTCTTACCTTCCCAAGATGTTTTTACAATAGCCTTGGGTGATTCCACTTTACTCAGGAAGAAACCATTGTCGCCGTCCAGAATACCAAGATGGCAGGTCAATTCCGTCTCTTTGACCAGCTCATGCATAAAGTTAATTGTATCTTTACGCAGGTCAATATTCTTTATTACCAGACCACCCAGCTCAAATAGTCTCAACCCCAGAACATAACGTCCGTCGGCGCGCTGACGTAATAGCTGTGTGACCACCAGCACTTCCAGTAGATGATGTACGCTGCTTTTGGGGATAGACAAATCCGTACAAATCTCAGTGAAGCTGGCTTCGTCGCGTTTGGCGATGTAGTCAAGAACCATCACTAAACGGACGGCTGCTGGCGCTTTACTGTGTTCGAGCTGTTGGAATATATTCATAGTTGTTCTATATATAAAACTTTGGTTTCCTATATAGAACAATAATAACGCAACGGTAATTTATTTACCTAGATACAGATCACAAATTAATCTCAAATAGGTTGAATATTTCAATATAAATGAAACGTAGTTTTATTAGGGAAACAAAATAGCGGTATTTTGGCGGGAAAGAGAAAAATCCCTGACCCTATTTTCACAAGGTCAGGGATTTTTAAATAGTAGAAGAACGGGGATTAACGCTTTTTAAAGGCGGCGGCCAGTGCATCACCCATCGCGCTATTACCTGTAGCAGGTGCACTTGCTGGACGGGGGCGTGATTTACCTGCTGGCTGACGCGGTGAGGTCGTGTTATCAGTGCGGGCATTGCCACCGCCACGGCGCGATGACGTCTCACCCGGCTGCTCATCAAGCCGCATCGTCAGTGCGATGCGCTTACGTTGCAGATCCACCTCCATCACTTTCACTTTCACGATATCGCCTGCTTTCACCACTTTGTGTGGATCGTCGACGAAATGGTCGGCCAGCGATGAAATATGTACCAAGCCGTCCTGATGGACGCCGATATCCACAAACGCGCCAAAGTTGGTGACGTTGGTGACTGCGCCTTCCAGAATCATGCCCGGTAGCAGATCGTTTAAGGTTTCTACACCGTCGGCGAAGCTGGCGGTTTTAAACTCAGGGCGCGGATCGCGACCTGGTTTTTCCAGCTCTTTAATGATGTCAGTCACCGTCGGCACGCCGAAACGTTCATCGGTGAAATCCGACGGTTTCAGGTTACGTAGCGCGTTTGGATTCCCCATTAGCGCCTGCAACACCTGCTCGGTTGCGGCCAGAATGCGTTCTACGACAGGATAGGCTTCCGGGTGAACGGTGGAGGCATCCAGTGGGTTATTGCCGTGATTGATACGCAGGAAGCCCGCGCATTGCTCAAAGGCTTTTGGCCCCAGACGGCTGACTTTCAGCAACTGCTCGCGGTTGTGGAATCGGCCATTCTCATCACGCCAGGTCACAATATTTTGCGCCATCATACGTGTCAGCCCTGCGACACGTGTCAGCAGTGCAACGGAGGCGGTATTGAGATCAACGCCGACGGCGTTTACGCAGTCTTCGACCACCGCATCCAGTTTTTTCGCGAGTTGGCTCTGGCTTACGTCATGCTGATACTGGCCTACACCGATGGATTTCGGGTCGATCTTCACCAGTTCTGCCAGCGGGTCCTGCAAACGACGAGCGATAGACACGGCACCGCGCAGCGACACATCCAGATCGGGGAATTCCAGCGCGGCCAGCTCGGACGCGGAGTACACCGACGCACCGGCTTCACTGACGATCACTTTCTGCGCGTTGATCTCTGGGAACTGTTTCTGCGTATCGAGGAAGAAACGCTCGGTTTCACGCGAGGCGGTGCCGTTGCCAATCGCTACCAGCTCAACCTGATGTTTACGGCACAGCGCGGCGATTATTGGAGCCGCTTTAGCCGCCTGACCGGTGTGCGGATAAATCGTATCGGTCGCGACCAGCTTGCCAGTGGCATCCACCACCGCGACTTTTACGCCAGTACGCAAGCCGGGATCGAGACCCATCGTGGCACGCATACCCGCCGGAGCGGCCATCAGCAGGTCGTGCATGTTGCGGGCGAAGACGTTGATGGCTTCGTCTTCCGCTTTCTCACGCACGCTGCCCATGAGCTCGGTCTCAAGATGTAGCAGCACTTTGATGCGCCACGTCCAGCTAATGACGGCGCGACGCCAGCTGTCTGCCGCTGCATTGCCTAGCCGCAGGTTCAGGTGGTCGATAATAATCTGTTCGCAGTAGCTCTCACGCGGCGCTTCTTCGTGCTGCGGATCGGCGTTCAGCGCCAGTTGCAGCACGCCTTCGTTACGGCCACGGAACATCGCCAGTGCGCGGTGTGAAGGCACCTGAGCGATCGGTTCGTGATGATCGAAATAGTCGCGGAACTTCGCGCCGTCTTCCTCTTTCCCTTCCACGACGCGGGAAACCAGATGGGCGTTTTTCCACAGATAGTGACGCACTTTCGCCAGTAGCGTCGCGTCTTCGGCAAAGCGCTCCATCAGGATGTAACGCGCGCCGTCCAATGCGGCTTTCACGTCCGCTACGCCTTTCTCGGCATCGACATAAGCCTGTGCCGTCAGCTCCGGCTCCTGGCTTGGGTCTTGCCATAGGCTATCGGCCAACGGTTCCAGACCGGCTTCAATCGCGATTTGTCCACGGGTGCGGCGCTTAGGTTTATACGGCAGGTAGAGATCTTCCAGCTCGGTTTTACTCAGCGTGCCGTTAATGGCGGTGGCGAGCTGCGCGGTTAACTTTCCCTGCTCATCGATGGATTTCAGAATAGTCTGGCGCCGGTCTTCCAGTTCACGCAGGTAACCGAGGCGTGTTTCGAGCTGGCGCAGTTGAGTGTCATCCAGTCCGCCGGTCACTTCTTTACGGTAACGGGCGATAAAAGGGACGGTATTTCCTTCGTCCAGCAGGCGGACTGCGGCGTCTACCTGCTCCGTGCGCGCCTGCAATTCGTTGGCGATAATGTGGCTTAATGAATCATTCATGGGTCTGATATCAGTCGTCATCAAATGAGTGGAATAAACAAGTGAGGACAGTTATACGGATTGAGCGTGCAAAATGCCAGCCGCTGCCATCTGGAAAGCGTGGGCGATCTCGCGCTGTTCAGCGCAACAATCTTTACCTAAATCAATATTCCGTCAGATTCTTGCAACCCACTCACGATTTTAGCGTATGAAATACGTTGGCTTGTTTCTTTGTAAATTGAGTGTTGTTTTGATCAGGGCGTGTAGCACGGGATGACCTATCCAAAGCCCGTGAGAGCTGAAGGAACAACATCATTATTCGGGCAGGAGAAAGGTTCATGACAGTCAGAACGTCCACGTTGACGGCAGAAGGGCAGGCGAGTATTGCGCTGGAAATGCGTTCCGGCGTACTGGGGAAAGAGGCGGTGGACATTCGCCCTCTCGGTGAACACGGGCTATGCAGTTATGATCCTGGCTTTGCCAATACGGCAGGATGCAAGTCGGCGATTACCTATATTGATGCAATGAATAGCGTATTGCTACATCGGGGCTTCCCTGTCGAACAGCTTGCCGAGCAGTGCGATTTTACGGAAGTCTGTTACATCCTGCTGCATGGCGACGCGCCTTCTGCGGAGGCCTATGCGGAATTTGCCAACAACATTACCCGGCATACGCTGGTTCATGAGCAAATTACCCGGATGTTCAGCGGTTTTCGCCGTGACTCTCATCCGATGGCGCTGATGTGTGCGGTGGTAGGGGCGTTGGCCGCGTTCTATCACGATGTACTCGATATTCATAACGAGGAGCACCGCGAGCTAGCGGCAGTGCGACTGCTGTCAAAAATGCCGACACTGGCGGCGATGTGCTACAAATACTCCATCGAGCAGCCTTCTGTTTATCCGCGAAATTCCCTCTCCTATACCGGCAACTTCCTGCACATGTTGTTTTCAGTGCCGGCGGAAAAATATGAAGTCAATCCGGTGTTGGAACGGGCGATGAACCGCATCCTGATTCTGCATGCTGACCACGGTCAATGCCCGTCTACGATGGCGGTTAGAGCGTCTGGCTCTTCCGGTGCGAATCCGTTTGCCTGCATTGCCGCCGGGCTGGCATCGATGTGGGGTCCGCTGCACGGCGGGGCGAATGAAGCCTGTATGCGCATGCTGGAAGAGATTAAAACGGTCGATCGCGTGCCTGAATTTGTACGGCGAGCGAAAGACCGCTGTGATTCATTCCGCCTGATGGGGTTCGGTAACTCGGTCTACCAGCATTTCGATCCGCGTGCGGCGATTCTGCGTAAAACCTGCTACGAAGTATTAGGTGAGTTAGGTACGGAAGACAGCCTGTTACAGGTGGCGATGGAGCTGGAACATATCGCTATGACCGATGCCTATTTTCTAGAGAATAAGCTCTATCCAAGCGTCGATTTCTATACGTCGGTCATTTTGAAAGCGATGGGTTTGCCGCCATCAATGTTTACGGTCATTTCTACCGTTGGCAGGACGATCGGTTGGATTGCGCATTGGGATGAAATGCACAAACAGAAGGACATCAGCATTTATCGCCCGCGGCAAATTTACACTGGGCAGCCGCGCCGGGACTATGTTTCTCAGAAAAAATAGTGTTTCTCAGAAGAAATAGCGTTTCTCAGAAGAAATAATGCTTCTCAAAGGAAGGGCTAGTACGATTGCCCCCAGATGCCGATGTTGTGGCATCTGGGGGCAGGAGAAAGACGCTAGAATTTTTCCCAGTTATCCTGCGTGTTACCGACTGGGGCTAGCGCTAAGCGAGCCGGTTGTGCTGTCTTTGCCACCGGTGTTGGACGGGCTGCTGACATGCCTCGCAGGTGGAAATGGTTCATGAGAGTCACCAGATGGGCAGACTGTTCGCGCAGGCTGGTTGCTGCATTGGCAGACTCTTCCACCAGCGTTGCGTTCTGCTGTGTGACCTGATCGAGTTGGTTAACCGCATCATGAATTTGCGCAATGCCGGATTCCTGCTCTTGCGTGGTTGTCCCAATCTCGCTGATTAACGTTGCGGCATTGCGTGCCTGATTGACCAGCTCATCAATGGTGCTACCCGTTTCTTCGACCAGACGGTTGCCTGCTTCGACTTTTTCGACGCTGGTATTGATCAGTACCGCAATCTCCTTAGCGGCAGAGGCGGAGCGCTGTGCCAGCGAACGGACTTCTCCGGCGACGACGGCAAAGCCGCGGCCCTGTTCGCCAGCGCGGGCGGCTTCAACGGCCGCATTCAACGCCAGAATATTGGTCTGGAAGGCGATACCGTCAATCACGCTGATAATATCGCGAATTTTATGCGAACTGGCGGAGATCTCTTTCATCGTCACAACGATATCGCTAATGGCCTCACCACCCTTCGTCGCCGTTTCGCTGGTTTGGCTGGCGAGGCGGGTGGCGTTACGCACGGTATCCGCATTCTGACGAATCGCCTGGCTCATTTGCTCCATCGAGGCGGCGGTTTGCTGCAAACTGGCAGCCTGCTCTTCTGTACGTTGGCTGAGGTTTTCACTGCCAGCAGCGATCTGGCTTGAGCCAGAAGCAATCGCTTCACTGCTTTGTCGTACCTGTTCGACGATATTTCCCAAGCTATTACTCATATGATGCATGGTGGCTAACAGGCTGCTGTGGTCACCCGGTTTTATATCGATGTCGACGGCCAGATCGCCCTCGGCTACATGCCGGGCAACGTGGGTTGCGTACAGCGGCTCGCCGCCCAGCTGTTTTTTCAATGTACGGGTAATCAGCCATGCCACGACAGCGGCCATCGCGGTGGCAGCAAGGGAGAGAATCAGCATGATAACGCTGCCGGATTGCGCATCATTCTGCGCACGGCTGACAATCTCATTGGTATCCTGCTGTTGTGAGGCTGTCATCGCATCCAGCACTTTGAATAGCGCATTTTGCGCGGTTTGCATCTCGTTAAGAATAATGGTGCTACCCCGCTGGCGCTGTTGTGGGTCGGTGGATTGCACCAGCTCCATGGCTTTTAAAAAAGCGGCAAGGTACGGTGGACGCGTGTCCTGAAACTGTTTCAACAGTGCGCTGGTGCCTTCGGTATCTAACTGTTGGCCGAGTTTTTTCAGATTGGCGGTGTTGCGGGCGATTTGTTCGTCAACAAACTGTTTTTCCTGCCGAATTTTCTCGGGGGCGGTGCTCAGTGCAATATTGCGGATAAGACGGGCATTGGCATCAAAACCGGCTTTAACCTCTTGAATGAGTAGCATGTTGGCTAACGTGGTGCCGGAAAGCCGGTTGATGTCGTTACCCAGCCCAACCAGCTGGAGTCGTCCGAAGAATGCGACCAGCAAACTGATGATGATAACCAGAGTAAATCCCATACCCAGCATGTTACCGAGTTTGATTCTGTTCAGCATATTCATAAACATCCTTAATTTTTTGACATGCTACGAAGGCACAAAGGAGGGGGCTTGCTATCGTAATTGATGCAAGTAATGACAGGGTTTTATTGCCATGTTTTTCATTTTCGGGATACATCGTCGACTCCCGTATTTAAAAACCTATAGATAAGAATATCTTTAATATCGGCAGTAAAAGCGTTCGGTTGATCACGTAAATTACGGCGAGAGGGATTTCGTATGAAATGTGTGATCTGAGAGACAAAATACGGGTTATTTTGATGTTGCCGAGTGGGGAATGCGGGAGGAACGGAGAAGTGGTGCGTTAGCCCTTCAGAGGCGAACGCACCGGTTAATCAAGAGGCTTTATCGCTGATAAAAGGGGCGATATAGCGCTGATAGCGTGATGTTTTCAGCTGTTGCAGGTCGACAAGCACCAGGCCGTCAATGCAGTTATTGAAGTCGGGATCGATGCCAAAGTCGATAAACCGCACGCCTCCCGGTTCACACAGCTCCGAATACTGCTTGTAGAGCGTTGGAATGGCGCACCCCATATTGCTGAGCATGCTTTTCAACCGTGTGAGATCCTGCTGATAGTCTGTTCCTTCAAACTGCTTCAGCACGTCAGGCAGCGATGCCGGATAAGGTCGGCGCGAGGTTGCCAGCGGCTGGTCAGGCGTGAAGTGCAGGCGGTAGAACGCAACCAGCAAATCGCGTGCATGAGGCGGCAACGTGCCAGAAAGTGACACCGGACCAAATAGATAGCGGTGTTCTGGATAGCGTGCCAGATAAGCACCAATACCCAGCCAGAGATAATCCAGTCCGCGTTTACCCCAATATTTGGGTTGAATAAAACTGCGCCCCAGTTCAATGCCTGACGCCAGTATTGGGTCCATTTCGTCGCCGTACTGGAACAGGCTGTGGCTATAGAGGCCGCTTTTCCCTTTTTCAGCGATCAGGTTTGCCGTTGAGACAAAGCGATAAGCACCGACAATCTCTAGCTCGCGATCGTCCCATAGGATCAGGTGCATATAGTCATCGTCATAGCTGTCCAGATCGCGGCGCTGGCCTGAGCCTTCGCCCACGGCGCGGAAAGCGATTTCACGCAGGCGTCCGAGTTCACGCAACAGCGGTACGTAATCCTCTTCACCGCGCCGATACAGATAGACCACTTTGCCATCCGGCGTGGTGCCCAGCGTTTCACACGCTGACAGCGCACGTTTCAGCAGCACACGATCTTCGGCCAGCGCGATGGGCTTCTCACCTGCAAAGCAGCCGGGTTTTCCTTGTCCCAATCGATAAACGTGTCGCCGGAAGCGGGCTGCCAGATCGTTGGCGTTCCATTCGCCCTGGCTCCAGGACGTATAGGGAATTCTGGCACCGATACGCAGCTTGAGTGTTTGTCCGCGTTGGCCGAACATTTCTCTGACCAGCAGGAGGGTGGACAGCGGGCGATAAACCATGGAAGAGAGATAGAACAGCGCACTGTTACGTCCTCCGATATGAATCGGAACCACGGGCGCACGGGCTTTGCTCGCCATGCGGATAAAGCCATTATGCCAGTGGCCGTCACGAATCCCTTTCAGGCTGGCGCGTGAAACCTCACCTGCCGGGAACACGATGATCGCGCCGTCACTTTCCAGATGCTGCTGGATGGCGCTGATTTGCTGGCGTTTGGTGCGGTTATTGAAGTTATCGACGGAAAAAAACAGATTTTTAAGTGGGGCGACATAAGAGAGGAGCTGGCTGGCGACGATGCGAACATCGGGCCTGACGCTGGCGACGGTGCGCAGTAGCGCCAGACCGTCCAGCGAACCAATCGGGTGGTTGGCAACCAGCACCACCGGCCCCTGACTGGGGATATTTTCTAAATCCCCTTCGACCATTTCACAATTGAAATTGAAGTAGTCAAGAATCTGTTCGACCAGATCCAATCCTTTCAAATGCGGGTAACGCCGGGCAAATTGCTGCATTTCATTTTCAAATAGCAGAGAACGCAAAACCGTTTTCTGCCAGGGTGGCGTATGGCGATGCGGGGCAAGATCTTGCAGAATGGCGTCTAAGCTAAACATAAATCGTTCTCCGTAGCTCTCCGTGGCTAAAAGTACGGGATAGAAATGACATATTTATGTCTGTTGATAGATTATTAGCCAAAATTGTAAATCTGTGTAATGAACGCGTGATTTTTGCGTGCTATTACCAACCCAGCCTGCCGATTAGCTGTGGAAAAAGCGCGCTAGGACAGGTTTTTGCCGCTGTTATTCAATGCAGGGGGAGGTGTGTTTCATTAATAAGGCATAGTTTAAAAATATGACCTATTAATAGAACAGTAGTCTTGTGTTTCCTTCATTATAGACGCATCATGTTCTATAAATAGGTGTTAGGTATATGTTATGCCCCATTAATGGAACAGGAATATAGCGATGGCGAAACCTTCTGCTCGAACATACTCTCGCTACAGCCGTGATGCCGCTCGTTTACTGGGGTTGATGCTTCGCAGCGCGAGGATTGAACGTAATATGACGGTAGAAGAATTAGCTGAACGAGCGGGCGTATCACGAGGTTTGGTCTATCGCGCGGAGGAAGGAGATATGGGATGCTCAATTGGTGCGGTTTTTGAGTTGGCGACCCTTGTTGGTGTGCCTCTTTTTACCGCAGATCAATCCGCAATGGCTCTTCATATTGCAAACACGGAGAAAACACTCTCTCTTCTACCGCGTGCTGTACATAATTCCAAAAAGATCGTGAATGATGACTTCTGATAACGCTGTCGGCAAAGCCTACGTGTGGATCTGGTTGCCTGATGCGACGAAGCCCGTTGTGGCTGGTTTATTGAGCCGGGACGGCGACCGACTTATTTTCAATTATGGTCGTCACTATCTGGAGCGAAAAGACGCGATCCCTATCTATGAACCTGAACTGCCGTTAATGCGTGGTGCTATCCCGCCAGCAGCGGGCCTATGGCAGGCGAGTGCATTACGCGATGCCGCACCTGACGCGTGGGGGCGACGGGTTATCCTTAATCGACTCATGGGGGCCAGAGGCAGGGGAGCGGATAGCGGTATGCTGGATGAACTGACATACCTGCTTGAGTCAGGCTCAGACAGAATTGGCGGGCTTGATTTTCAAGCATCGCCAACAGAGTATGTCCCGCGTTCAGCCCAAAATGCTTCTCTTGAAGAGTTGATGCTGGCTGCAACCATGGTGGAAAAGGGGGCTTTGCTGACGCCTGAGCTTGATCAAGCACTTTTCCATGGGAGTTCGTTAGGTGGCGCTCGGCCGAAAGCGATGATTGAAGATGAGAACCATAAGTTTATCGCAAAATTTTCATCCTCAACGGATACCTACAACGTCGTTAAGGCCGAATACATTGCGATGCGACTGGCTGCGAGTGTTGGTTTAAATGTGGCTCCGGTGCACTTTCGGCAGACGGCGGGGAAGGACGTGATTCTGATAGAACGTTTTGACCGTACGAAAGTAGAAGATGGCTGGAAACGTAGGCTGATGGTCTCTGCACTGACGCTTTTCGGCCTTGATGAAATGATGGCGAGATATGCGAGCTACGAAGAATTCTCGGATATCATTCGGCAACGCTTCGACGAACCGAAAGCGACGCTGCGCGAGCTGTTTGGCCGTCTAACCTTTAATATCATTTGCGGAAACACCGACGATCATGCCCGAAATCACGCGGCATTCTGGGATGGTCGCGCTCTAAAGCTGACACCAGCCTATGATATCTGTCCGCAGAATCGGGCGGGTAATGAGGCGACGCAGGCAATGTTGATCACTGGCGAAAACAGGATGAGTAATCTCTCCCTCTGTCTGGAGGCCGCTCCTAAATTTCTTCTGGGTGAAGCTGAAGCTATTGAGATCATCATGCATCAGATAGAAACGGTGCGTGCATGCTGGGAAGACATCTGTGATGAAGTCGTATTAAGTGAAGTGGACCGCAAGCTGTTTTGGGGCCGTATGTTTCTCAACCCTTTTATTTTTGAAGGTACGCCGGACGTTGTACGCACTAAAGCGCTAGCGGGGTTACTGACTTGAAAACCAATCTGATTACCCGCGAGGGATATGACAAACTGCGGGCTGAGCATGAACATCTCTGGAATGTAAAGCGTCCGGAAATTACCAAAATCGTTTCCTGGGCAGCAAGCTTGGGGGATCGCTCAGAAAATGCGGACTATACCTACAATAAGCGTTTGTTACGCCAGATCGATCGCCGTGTGCGCTACCTGAGAAAATGTCTGACGGAATTGAAAATTGTCGATTACTCACCGCAGCAGGACGGCAGTGTATTTTTTGGTGCCTGGGTCGAGATCGAAAATGAGCAGGGTGATGTGAAGCGCTTGCGGATTGTCGGCCCGGACGAGATCTACGGTGATAATAAAGACTATATCTCGATTGACTCCCCGATGGCGCGTGCGATGCTGAAAAAAGCGGTTGATGAGGAGTTCACCGTGAATACGCCAGAGGGGCCGCGCGAATGGTTCGTTAATTCGATTGATTACGTTAAGTCATAAGCGTAGCCCAGCTTACGCCGGGCGGATTTATCGCTGACCTGAAAAGTGCGACGTCGCCTGAAGCTGGTTTAGTCATCTGCATTTTGCGATCGCAATAGTTGCCTGGCCTGCTCAATGACGGGTAAGTCAACCATCTCGCCGTTTATCTGAAAAGCGTAGCTATGTTCGGCCGCTTTCAACACCTGTTTTGCCCAGTCTATTTTGCTGCGATCTGTCGCGAAAGCCTGCTGAACGGCATCGATCTGCGAGGGATGGATACACAGTTTGGCTGAGAACCCGAGCGAGCGTGCGTGCAATGCGTCAGTTAACACCCGCTCGTGATGCGTGAAGTCGGGATTGACGCAATCTATTGGCGGCGGCAAGTCGGCCAATCTGGAAGCTAATACAATACGGCTTCTGGCATACAGCAAAGCATATAGGGATTGATCGCAATGGATATCGAGTGAAAAATCCAGTGAACCGAATGCGACCCTTTCTATGCCTGCGGCGCAAATTTCCTCTACGTTATGCAACCCCCGTGCTGTTTCAATAATCGCAATAATATTCACATTTTCTAGTTTATTTTTATTGCGATTTATCATTTCCCTCGCGTCATTCAGCATTTCTGCGGACTCTATTTTAGGTAAGACAATTTCCCAATTGACTACTTTATTTCTTAATTTTTCGTTACGTCTTAATCCCTCTTTGTTATTGAGCTTATTCAGGAACTTGATGTCTTCACTAAACGCTATTGAGCCAAATTTATTTAAACGTATATATTTTTTGCAATTTACATCAGAGACGGCAGTATCTTTTTCATACCACTGAATAATATTTTCTCGGGCTTGGTTCTTTTCATCAGGATGAACAGCATCTTCTAAATCAAATATCACGGCATCGGCACCGCAGTTAACAGCATGCTGAAAGCGACGGGGTGCATTACCGGGTACGAAGAGATAGGTCTTAGCGTATTCCATGCTGCTCTCCTTCTGTTAATTAATTGATTTAAGATAATTTTATTAAAATGTAACTAATTAATTGCGAATAAGAATGATACCTATTTACATTGACGTTAATGGTATGCTAGCTTTCCGTTCATTATTTTTCAATCTATCTATCACGACATTTTTATTATGTTTCGGGATGTGTTAACCCGAGTCCTAATGACACCTTTTTATACGTTACTGCAATTAATTATTACTTGTTTTATCGGTATGAGGAGTGGTTATGAATATCAAGGTAGACGCAGTTAAGCACAAGGATATACATCAGATTCCAGGTGATTTTCTCTCTGATTATTCAAATAAAAATGCGTTGAGGCGATTGATTCGTTGCTTTTTTGCTGAAGGAATTCTGAATAGAAATGACCTTATTTTAAATGGGGTTAATTCCAGGTCAGCAACGCTTGTTTTACGAGATGGAAAAGGGGAGGTGAAATTTGATGATATTTATCTAGCCCCGGCAAATACCTATATTAATAATGGAAATATTTCTCTCATTCATTCAGATGGGACATCTTTTCCCGTCAACGGTCACGAGCGGTTGATTGATGTACTCCGCGATAGTTTTGATTTCCATCCTGAAGAAAGCGGCATTAATGGCTTGAAAAGAGATGTGGCTAACAGCATCCGTAATGATACGAATGCCCGGCGCTATCGGTGTCAATGGCGTGCTGAGGTGGCTGAGGCCATGCGACAGGATGGGCAAGAATATTTCACGCAATGGCTGCGTCGGCAGCGAAGTATTCGCGATGCCGCCATGTTTCTCGATCAGTGGGGATCGCTGGAAGGGCATCCCTACTACCCGACCTGGAAATCTCGTCCGGGCCTGAGTGACGAAGACGTCCAACTGCTGTCACCCGAATTCAATGCCCGTGTACCATTGCGTATTACCGCACTACGCCGTGATATGGCGTATGTGGAATGTATGCCACATGTCGATGATTTTCATCAGTGGTTTGCTCAAGCGTTCCCGGCGCTCTGGCAGGACTGGAAGCAGCGCCTGAATCAACAGGGGCTGGATGAGGCGCAATGGCTCCCGCTGCCCATCCACAGTTGGCATTTGGAAAACTGGGTGAAATCCCACTACGCGGACGAGATCGCCGAAGGGATTCTGCTTACCGACGGCCCCGATCTCATCACGCTTCCGGGCATGTCGTTTCGTACGGTTTTGCCTGTTGAACCGCCTTCTTCCCCCTTCATCAAACTGCCTGTCGCCATCTGGATGACCAGCGAAATGCGTAGCCTACAGGCGAAATCGATCCACATGGGGCCGCGCATCAGCGCCATTATCGAGGCGATTCTGGTGCAGGAAGGGGGATTCGAACAGCGATTGGAATTTTTCCGCGAAGAAGCCGCTTTCCACTACAAGCACGCGGTTCATCAGGATGACGCGCCGGGCAAACACCTCTCTGTCGTTTTCCGCGATGCGCACGCCTATGAACGCGCTGACGGCGCGCTGCCCGTGACCGTCGCCACACTGTTTACGGCGCTGCCTCACCGCGACCAGCCGCTGTTCACCGAGCTGGTTACGCTTTCCGGGCTCGGCGCAGAGGCCTGGTTCCGCCAATACGTGCGCGCCGTTACTCGTCCTGTTATCGCTATCTATCTGCTGTACGGCATCGGGCTGGAAGCGCATCAGCAGAACAGCCAGATCCTCTTTTCATCTGAAGGTGTCGCGCAAGGGCTATTAATCCGTGATTTCGGCGACGGGCGCACCTACGCACCGCTGCTGCGTCAGCGCGGCCATCATCTGCAACCCTACGTCTGGCCCGGCATTCTGCCCACGGTGTTTGAAGACGATATCGAACCCGTGCGGATGTTTGTCGTTGATGCCTGCTTTGTCAGCCACCTGCACGAACTGGCGCTGGCGCTCAGCGCGGAATACGGCTTTGCCGATGCCCGGCTGTGGCAGGTGATGAAGGAAGAAACTGCCGCGGCGTTTGACGCGGTGAAGTCGCGCGTTGATGGCGATCTGTGGCAGACCGAACGCGACATGTTTTTGACCCAGCCCTGGTATACGCGTTCGCTGCTGCGCATGCACATTCAGGAATACCGCGACTACCGAATTCAGCATGGTCTGAGCAATCCCTTCCTCACGGAAGGGGAAGAAACCCGCATCGGATCGTGATGTATGGCGATGCTCCTGCCCCACAGGCTGAAAAACGGGAGCATCTTTTTCACTCCTCATTTTGAGATGGATAACTTTGTTGATGAACGCTAGGAAGAACTTCACTCCACCTACCGGGAAGACTCGTTTTCCTATTCCCTCCGCGTTGGCCATCGCCGTAACGGCTGTGCTAAGCGGCATCGCGATACCCGTGCAGTCGGCAACGGGCGAGCGCGATGATTCCACTATCGTGGTCGAAGCCAAAGACGCTGAGGCTGCGCAGGGGCTGGTGGCGGGCGGCATGTCGGCGCGTGCGTCCAGCACCGGGCTGCTGGGCAAAAAGGACGTGATGGATACGCCATTTAATGTCAGCAACATGACCTCATCGTTTATTGAAAACAAGCAGGCGCAGACGCTGGGGCAGGTAGTCGCGCATGACGCCTCGGTGCGAGTCAGTAGTTCGCAGGGCGGTCTGCTGGATTCTTATTACATCCGCGGTTTCCCGCTCAACGAAGGTAATCTGAGCGATATCGCCATGAATGGTGTCTACGGCGTCGCGCCCAACTACCAACTGATGACCGACTACATCGAGCGGGTGGAAGTGCTGAAAGGGCCGTCGGCGCTGCTGTACGGGCTGTCACCTAACAGCAGCGTGGGCGGCGTGATTAACGCCGTCACCAAACGCCCGACTACCGTCGGCAATCTGACCCGCCTCACCACTAGCTGGCAGTCTGATTCTCAACTCACGCAGCATGCGGATATCTCCCGCGTTTATGCGCTGGACAACAACAACCTGCTCGGCGTGCGTTTTAACGGCAATTACGGTTACGGCGACACCGTGTGGGACGGCAGCGACAAGCGCACGCAGGTCGGCGCGCTCGGGCTGGATTTCTCATCGGAACGCTTCCGCGCCACGTTGGATCTCATCACGCAGCACCTGAAAACCCGTGCACCGTCCAGGCCCTATTCGTTTGCAGCGGGTGTGACCGTGCCTGACGCGCCGGATGGTAATACCAATATTTCCCAGCCGTGGGGGTTCTGGCATTCCAAAGACCAGTCGGTGCTGCTGCATACCGAATACGATTTGGCGGATAACGTCACTTGGTTTACCGATTTAGGTGGTTCCAGCGCACACGTGAGCCGACTCTCGGAGCAGGTGCCGCAGGTCACGAATAATAACGGCGATGTGAGTTCTGCTGTAGGGAATTATCGCTTTACTACCAGCCGCTACACGCTGGCGACTGGCGTTCGGGCAGATGTGGAAACGGGCTCGGTGACGCACAAACTGTCGGCACAGACCAGCTACTATCGCGATCGTCAGGCGACCGGTATTGGCAACGGAACAGCGATTAACTCGAATATTTATAATCCGGTTTCTTCACCCGTACAGAATGTCGCTGCGCCGCCAAGTGTGTATAAACGCTCTTCCACCGCGCTGTCAGGTATCGCATTGGCGGATACGCTCGGCTTCTGGAACGATGCGCTGCAAGTCACGGGTGGGCTGCGCTATCAGCAGATCAAGTCGGATAACTTTGTTCCCGGCAATAGCGCACCTTCATCGTCCTACGACAAAAATGCGATCACGCCGATGGTGGGTGTGGTAGTGAAGCCTTGGCAGCACGTCTCGCTCTATGCCAACTACATTGAGGGGCTGAGCAAAGGGGATATTGCGCCAGCAAATGCAAGTAATCCAGGTCAGGTGCTGTCGCCGTATAAGAGCAAACAGTACGAAGCTGGGGTGAAAGTAGACGCGCTGGGGACGATCTCCACGCTGAGCGTTTTCCAGATCACCAAACCGAGCGGCGCGTTAGCTAACGGACCGGGCAGTGAGTTTATTGAGGCTAACGAGCAGCGCAATCGGGGTATCGAACTGGATGTGGTCGGTTCACCGCTGGAGGATCTACGTCTGACGGGCGGCGTGATGCTGCTGGATGCTGAACTGACCAAAAGCGTGACGCCGGGTGCGCAGGGCAAGCGTGCACCGGGTACGTCGCGTTTTCAGGCGAACGCCGGCGTGGAATATGACCTGCCGTTCCTGCGCGATCTGACATTGAACGCCAACGTCACCCATAACGGGAAGCAGAACGTCAACACCATCAATACCCAGTCTATTCCTTCCTGGACCACCGTTGATTTCGGCGCCCGTTACAAGACGCGCATCTATAACGCACCGACCACGTTCCGAGCAGATGTCCTTAACGCTTTTGACCACAACTACTGGTCTGGCGTGACGTCGTTCAGCACGGTATCGCAAGGAACGCCGCGGACGCTGATGCTGTCCGTGGCGGTTGATTTCTAAGGGCATGCGTTTTCAGGAACCGAACGTTAGGAGATAGCAATGAGCAACCTGTTTAGCTTTGCCGCAGCGTCTTCCCACTCTGTTATGCAGGCACACTGGCCTGAAAGACTGACGCCTTATCTGGATAGTGAGATTGAGCAGTTCCTTTTCGACTCGACCCAGAGGTTGTCATGGCTGGTTGAACAGTATGGGTCTCCGCTGAATATTGTCTGGCCGCACACCGTGGCTAACAATATCGCGGCATTGCGAACCGTGTTGCAGCGTCACGACGTGGACTGCCGCCTGTACTACGGCGCGAAGGTGAACAAATCGCCGGGGCTGGTACAGGCGGCGGTTAATGCGGGTGTTGGCGTGGATGTTTCCAGCCTACAGGAACTGAACGATGCGCTGCGGGCAGGCGGCGATGGCGCACGACTGTGTGCCACCGGCCCGGCAAAAACGCGTGAGTTCCTGACGGCGCTGGTTCATCACCGTGCGCTTATCGTGCTGGATTCACCGGAAGAGTTCGACGAGGTGCTCGCGCTGGCGGATTTGCTGCGCGTGACGAAGCCGGTGCGCGTACTACTGCGCTATCGCCCATCGTTCGCACAGGCTAGCCGTTTTGGCATGTTGGCCGATGAGGTCGAACGTTGTCTGGAGGCGTTGAGCGTCAGGCAGGATGCGCTGCGTTTAGAAGGCTTCCATTTCCATCTCGGCGGCTATGAGCCCGATACCCGCGTGGCGGCATTCGCCGAGCTATTGCCATTACTGGAGCGGGCGCAGTCCCGGGGGTTGCAGCCGGTCATTATTGATATCGGCGGCGGATTGCCGATTCAATATCTTTCGGCTTCACGCTATCAGGATTATTTAGCGCAGCAGAATGCGGCGGATTACCGCCACGGTCAGGTGCCGACCTCGTTTTACCCGTACGGCGGCGAGCGTTCGGCAGCCGACTATCTTGAAGCATTCCTGCCCGGCTCAATCGGACAGAACCGCGTAGCGGACGTGCTCAAGCAGCACGGCCTGATTCTGGCGATTGAGCCGGGACGCAGCCTGGCTGACCAAAGTGCGATTACCGTGTTTCGCGTCACGCGCACGCGCCGCCAGCCGGATGGCAACCACGTCGTGTTTGTGGAAGGCAGCAGCTTTAGCGCGTGTGAAACCTGGTTTAACTCTGAGTTTTTGATTGATCCTCTGCATGTTTTTTCCGTCAAAAAAGACACGCCTCTGGTGCCGGGCAAATCCTGGATCGCCGGACACAGCTGTCTGGACGACGATGTCATTACGAACCGATTGATTCATTTTCGAACCGTGCCGCAGCCAGGCGATTTACTGATTTACGCGAATACGGCGGGATACCAAATGGACCTGCTGGAGAACGCGTTTCATCGGCATCCGCTGCCTGCGCGCCTGTGCGCTTTCAAAGGTAAGAAAGGTGAGCTGATTTTTTCCAGTGATAACTGAATGGAGCAGAACCATGATCCTGAGTAAAGTAACTGATTTGATTGGTAATACGCCCGTTATACACATTCCCGTTCCCTATGGGGACACGCGTTTGTTTTTAAAAGTGGAGAAGAACAACCCCGGTGGCAGCATGAAGGATCGCATGGCGAGAAATATGATTGTTGCCGGACTGAAGTCAGGGAAAATCCGCCCCGGTGGCACCATTGTCGAGTCGTCATCGGGTAATACCGGTATCGGACTGGCATTGGCGTCGATCGAATACGGTCTGCGCTTTATTGCCGTGGTCGATCATCATGCGGCACCGGACAAAATTGCCATCATGCGCGCGCTGGGGGCGGAAATTCGCTATGTCTCCGGTGATTATGGCGAAGATGAGGTGGCGGTAGTGGAACGTCAGCGTATGGCGGCGCAGCTGGCACAGGACATTCCCGGTGCGGTGTTTATGAATCAGTCGGACAATGCGGCGAATGCGGGCGGCTATGCCGATCTTGTCCGCGAGCTGTTCAGTCAGATTGGCAAGATCGACGCGTTTGTCGGTTGCGTGGGCACGGGGGGATCGATGACCGGTATTTCTCACGGCCTGAAGGTGCACAACCCGGATATTATGACCATTGCCGTTGAACCGGTGGGTTCCATCGTCTTCGGCCACCCCGGCAAACCCTACTATCAGTCCGGCACTGGTACGCCAGCGGGGGATACGGTGGGACTGGTGCTGGATTACAGCTGTATCGATTGCGGTGAGCAGGTTTCGGATTCGCAAGCATTTGAAACAGCACGCTATATCGCACGCCACTACGGTCTGCTGGTTGGCGGCTCGACCGGCGGGGTGATCTATAAAGCGTTGGAACTGATCTATCAGGATCGTATCGGTGGCAACGTTGTGTTGGCGATCGCCGACGGCGGTGAAAAATACCTGCATACGGTGTTTAACGAAGAGTGGCTGGCGGCACGTAATCTGACGGATAACAGCGTGTGGCACGATCTGGATCGCTGGCTGGGCAACGCGATTTCTCTGGAGCAGGCAAGTTAAGGAGCCAAGGATGAGCGAATCGCTAAGTGCACAGCCGCTTAACGTGGTGATTTGCGGGGCTGGCAAGACCGGCCATCTCGCCACGGTGCTGTTTAAGCAGTTACCGGACGTCGAGGTGACGCTGTTGGGCAGCCATCCCCGTCTGCTGGCAGCCTACCAACAGCACGGTAAACGGCTACACGCGCTGCTGCCGGATGGCGAGGTACTGACGGCTACGCCAGACTGCGTGACCTGCGATCCGGCGGAAGCCTGCCGTGATGCCGATGTGGTTATCATCACCGTTCCCGCTAACTTCCGCGCTGATATTCTGGCGCGGATCGTTCCCCATTTACCTGCCAACAAACCGGTTTACGTTGGCGCAATTCCCGGTTTTTTGTGGTTTTGACTGGCTGGCCGAACGCGAGCTGGCCGCTTGCCCAAATGCAGTGATTTGGGGAATGAAGGATGTGGCGCACATTGCGTTTGATTTGCTGCCGGGTCAGTCGATCAAGATGGGGGGTGAAAAATCCACGCTGTATGTTGCCACCCATCGGCGTGAAACCGCTGCGAGCCAGCAGGCGCTGATGGCGCTGCTGCAACGGCTCTATGCTGCGCCCGTTGTGCTCTTGCCGGATTATTTGGAGATCACGCTGACGCCGGGTAACCCAATTATGCACAGTGCGGTGATTTATGGTCTTATCGGCCCCTACGGACAGTGGCATGCCCGGCCTTTCCCGCAGCCGCTGTGCTGGTGGAATGATTGCCCGGAACTCGGAGCCTATTATCTGGAACGTATGGACGAGGAGAACCAGCGGCTGTGTGCGGCGCTGGAGGCGCGGCTTAGCGTGCAGTTGGGTTCGGTACTGCCGCTCAAGCAGGAGATTATCGATGCTTATGGCGAGCAGATTGCCGATGCGCACACGATGCTTTCCGTACTGCGCACCAATCAGGCTTATCACGGCATCGGTCTGCCGTTGCGAAAACATGATGCTGCTGGGTACGTGTTTGATACGCAGCATCGGGTGTTTCAGGAGGATATCGCCTACGGCCTGAGTCTGTTGGTGACCCTTGCAGAGAACTTGGCGGTTAGCGCCCCGTACATTGAGGAAGTCTACCGGTGGTGCAGCGATTACATGGGAACATCGACGCAGGATCGTCCCGACTATTTCCCGCTACAGTGGCTGAAATGAGACGGGGTGACGCTGTGAAAGCAGAAGGAGCTGGCGCATGCGCTTGAGCGGACAGGTCGCGTTCATCATCCACTTTATGTTTGTCGTACAGCTAGTGGCGATGGGGGCGATGGAGATGAGCGGGCCGTTTTGGCCGCTGCATCTGGAAAGTATGTCATCGGGTGCGGAACTGAGTCTCGCGGGGATTGCCGTATACGTCGGGCCGATGCTGGGCATTATGCTGACCAGCGCTTTCTGGGGACGGATGGGCGATCGGCTGGGCAATAAAGCCATGATGATCCGCGCGCTGTTCGGGCTGGCGTTGACCCAACTTGGGCTGGCGTGGGCCAATGATATCTGGACGATCGTCGCGCTGCGTTTTATTCAGGGTGCCTGTGCGGGCTATATTGCACCCGCGCAGGCGTACGGCGTTGCGGTGGTCAGTCCGTTACAGCGCACGCGGCTGTTTGCCTGGCTTCAGGTCTCCACCAACGTGGGATCGCTAGTGGGAGCGATTGTCGGTGGGCTGATTCTCGATTATCTGAACTTCTTCTGGATCAACCTGAGTGCCGCGATCCTCTGCGCGCTGTGTGGCATCACTGTGGCGCTGTTCCTGCCGCATGTCGTCCCGGCGGTGCCAACGACACCGTCTGCGGACGTGCAGGCGAAAACCATTTCCCGCAGGCGGCTCTGGGCGCTGTCGCCGATCCCCGGTCTGCTGCTGATTTCTGGCCTGCTGCTGGCTAGCCGCATGATTCCGCAAACGCCGTTTTCCCTCTACATGGACGGCTTCTTTCAGGTGGATAAGTGGGTTATCGGGCTGTGTTATGGCTTGCAGGCGACCGGCGTGATTGTCTCCGCGTCGCTGTGGGCGCGCTATTTTGAAAATCTCTCGCTGTCGCAGACGCTGAGCCGTCTGTGCGTGGTCATGCTGGCCTGCGCTATCGTGACATTGACGGCCGCTACGATCCTGAATATTGCGATTTTCATCCCGCTTTATTTCCTGTGGGGCGTGCTGTTGGGGGCAACGACGCCCGTTCTGATGGCGCTGATTTCCCGCGCGGCTGGTGCCGGGCAGCAGGGTTACATACTCGGCGTGGCGCAAAGCGTCAGCCAGTTTGCCTCGATTCTGGGCATTGCTTTGGGCGGATTGGTTCTCTATTCCCCCGGATTACGTTCGCTGTTCTTCTGCGTTGGTGCCGCGTATCTGGTGACTTTTCTCGTCTCGCTGATGCTACTACGACGCCTGCGGATACAGGTGGAAAAACATGACTCTCTCTCGACGAAGGGAAATATCGAAAATGTGTAATTGTTGGATGCGGCAACATTGCCGTCGGTTATTGCTGAGTGCGCTGTTGATGGTCGGTCTGTCGCCGCTGGTGGGGCTGGCTGAGCAAACTGCGCAAACCTCAACTGTCATCAAAGATGTGTTGGGGCGTGAGGTGAGAGTCAACACACCGGTGCAGCGCGTGATGTTGGGCGAGGGGCGTCAGCTTTATCTGGTCGCGATGCTCGACAGGGAAGATCCGGCAAAAAGAATTGTCGCCTGGCGGCGCGATCTGATTCAGTCCGATCCGGCAACGTGGCACCAGTATCGTGACCGCTTCCCTCAACTGGCAAAAATACCGACGTTTGACGGCACGGAAAAGGGCACGTTTGATGTGGAACAGGCGGTATCGCTCAAGCCAGACGTGATCATTATGAACATTGAGGCGCAGCGGGCGATTGTCGATGCGGGCTACGATCGGATATTGGACAGCGTTGGCATTCCTATTGTGTATGTCGACTTCCGCTATCACCCGCTGGAAAACACGGCGCCGACCTTGCGCCTGTTCGGCAAGCTGTTCCATCAGGAAGCGCGTGCCGACGCGTTTCTCGCATTCCGTGAGGCGCAGCTAAAACGCGTTTCCGATGTGCTAGCGGCGAAAAAACCGCGTTCCCCGCGCGTGTTTATTGAGCGACTGGGGGGGTACACCGATGAGTGCTGCCTGACGTTTGGTCGGGATAATTTTGGTAAATTTGTGCAGTTGGCGGGCGGCGACAATGTGGCAGCGAAAAATGCGCCGAATACCTTCATGCAGATGCATTCTGAACAGGTGATTGTGGAAAACCCGGAAGTCGTGGTGATCACCAGCGGCAACTTTGAAGCCTTCGTTCCTGGCGGGCGCTGGATTGGGTTAGGGCCGGGACAGGATATGACGGAAGGGCGCAAGCGGCTTGAATGGTTCATGGGGCGTCCGGCCTATACCAACAGCATTGCTAAACAGAAGCGCGCATTCCATGCCATCTGGCACCAGTTTTACAACGGCCCCTATGATTTCATTGCGATTCAGCAACTGGCAGAGTGGTTTCACCCAGATTTATTCCGCGATCTCAATGCAGACGACACCTTCCGCCAGCTTCATGAGCAGTTTTTACCGGTTGACTACCAGCCGGGCTACTTCGTCAGTCTTACGCCGTAAATGAGAGTCAGCTCCGGCGTTACGTCGGCGCTGCGCGTAACCGTTATGTTAGGAGGTGGAGAATGTTTGACAGTATGACCTACCACATTGCCCTTACGCCCGTGCAGTTCTTGTTGCCCTCGGAAAATGTCGATATGTCGAACGTGGAATGTCTGATGGAGGATATTTGCCGCTGTGGTTGCTGGACGACGCCTGTGCCGATAGAGAAAGAGACGGGGATTATCATGGACGGCAATCATCGGCTGCGTGCGGCCACCGAATTGGGGTTAAAGCATATCCCCTGTGCGCTGCTCGATTATGACGATCCTCGCGTGGCTGTTTACCATTGGAAAACCGGCCAGCCTTTTTGCAAAAATCTGATTATGCAGACGGTTGTGACGGAAAAGAGCCTATTTCCTTATAAAACCACGCGTCACCTTTTCCAGCCAGCGCTGCCGTCAGTGCGTGTTGTACTGGATGAGCTGATGCGCTAATCACGGTTAGGTGTTAACCGCTACGCCGCCGCCCTGAATCCGGGCGGTAACGCCTTCTCGCCTTTCTTTTCTCCAGCTTTTGCCGCCACAGTGCCTTTTTATTGGCTACGGCGTTACTATAATCTTCGTAAACGACAATCTTCGCTAACCACAACCTGCGTAAATCGCCGATGATTTCATGACTGACAGCACAGGAAATGATTGATTACACGAATTTTAATATGCTTTGTAACAATTTTGCCTAGAATGTATACCAGAAACGACTGTCAGTAATTCGTGTGTTTCTGAACAATAGCAGCGTCGGCGCTATTACGCCTTTGGAGAAAGAGAATGCAAGAAAACTATAAAATTCTGGTTGTAGATGACGACATGCGGTTGCGTGCGCTGTTAGAACGTTATTTGACCGAACAGGGTTTTCAGGTACGTAGCGTAGCCAATGCTGAACAGATGGACCGTTTACTGACTCGAGAATCCTTCCACCTCATGGTGCTGGATCTGATGCTGCCGGGCGAAGATGGGTTGTCCATCTGCCGTCGTTTACGCAGCCAGAGCAACCCGATGCCGATCATTATGGTGACGGCGAAGGGGGAAGAAGTGGACCGTATCGTCGGGCTAGAAATCGGCGCGGACGATTATATTCCTAAACCTTTTAACCCGCGTGAACTGCTGGCTCGCATCCGTGCGGTGCTGCGCCGTCAGGCAAATGAACTGCCGGGCGCGCCGTCGCAGGAAGAAGCGATTATCGCGTTTGGCAAATTCAAGCTGAATCTGGGCACGCGCGAAATGTTCCGTGATGACGAACCGATGCCGTTAACCAGCGGTGAATTTGCCGTGCTTAAAGCGCTGGTAAGCCACCCGCGTGAGCCGCTGTCTCGCGATAAGCTGATGAATCTGGCACGTGGCCGTGAATACAGTGCGATGGAGCGTTCCATCGACGTACAAATTTCTCGCCTGCGCCGCATGGTGGAAGAAGATCCGGCGCACCCGCGTTATATCCAGACCGTGTGGGGTCTTGGCTACGTATTCGTCCCGGACGGCAGTAAGGCATGATGCAATGGCGCTTTTCTCCGCGCAGCTCATTTGCACGGACGTTGCTACTGATTGTCACGTTGTTGTTTGTCAGTTTGGTCACCACCTATCTGGTGGTGCTCAACTTTGCCATTTTGCCGAGTTTGCAGCAGTTCAATAAAGTGCTGGCATACGAAGTAAGAATGCTGATGACGGACAGTCTGCAACTGGAAGATGGCTCCACGCTTGAGGTGCCGCCTGCGTTCCGACGTGAGATTTATCGCGAATTGGGTATATCGCTGTACACCAATGCGGCGGCGGAGGAAAGCGGCCTGCGTTGGGCTCAGCACTATAAGTTTCTGAGCGATCAGATGGCGCAACAGTTGGGCGGTCCGACAGATGTACGGGTCGAGGTCAGCAAAAATACGCCAGTGGTGTGGCTGAAAACCTGGCTGTCACCCGATATCTGGGTGCGTGTTCCTCTCACTGAAATTCATCAGGGCGATTTCTCGCCGCTTTTCCGCTATACGCTGGCGATTATGCTGCTGGTGATTGGTGGCGCATGGCTCTTTATTCGGGTGCAAAACCGGCCTCTGGTTGAGCTGGAACATGCGGCTTTGCAGGTCGGTAAAGGCATTATTCCACCGCCGCTACGTGAGTACGGCGCTTCTGAAGTGCGTTCCGTGACGCGCGCTTTTAACCAGATGGCCTCCGGCGTGAAACTGCTGGCCGACGATCGCACGCTGCTGATGGCGGGCGTCAGTCATGACCTGCGTACGCCGCTGACGCGCATTCGTCTGGCGACCGAAATGATGGGCAAGGAAGATGACTATCTGGCGGAGTCGATCAATAAGGACATTGAGGAGTGTAACGCGATTATTGAGCAGTTCCTCGACTACCTGCGCACTGGTCAGGAAATGCAGACGGAAGTGGCCGACCTGAACGCGATTATGGGCGAGGTGGTAGCATCGGAGAGCGGCTATGAACGCCAGATTGACAGTGAGTTTGTTACCGGTGAACTGTTGGTACGCATTAGCTCGCTTTCGATAAAACGTGCGGCGCTGAATCTAGTGGTGAATGCGGCGCGTTATGGTAACGGTTGGATCAAAGTCAGTACCGGACGTGAACTACAGCGCGTGTGGTTTCAGGTAGAAGATGATGGGGAAGGCATCGCGGCCGATCAATTACAGCACTTGTTCCAACCATTTGTTCGCGGTGACAGCGCACGAACTACCAGTGGAACAGGGTTGGGCTTGGCGATCGTGCAACGTATTATCGATGCGCACAATGGCGTGCTGGATGTCGGCACGAGCGAACGCGGCGGACTCTGCGTCCGCGCGTATCTGCCGTTGTTATCGGAAGCCTCTGTAGTGGATAACGGTGCCGCAAAAGAGTCATAAGCCTAATGCCGATCGTTTAAGAACCGAGATACACGGAGCTACCACGGGGCGAGGTGTCCCTGCGGGAACCTCATCCCCGTGTTTCTCCTAAAATGAGGCTTAGGCTACCAGCGTTAGTCATAAGCCTCTTTTTAAGTTCTACAATAGCAAAAGGCGCGGATTCCGCGCCTTTTCTCTGTGTGTTTCTTGCTAACGCTTACCGCTTCGGCCCTGCTTTCACCAGCGCGGCACCTGCTGGCGCATCGGTGTATTTATCGAAGTTGGTGATAAAGCGCTGTGCCAGATCGTCCGCTTTTTCCTGCCATTGTTCGACGCTCGCGTAAGTATCACGCGGGTCGAGAATGTCAGGATTGACGCCGGGCAGCGAGGTCGGAATCGCCAAGTCGAACACTGGCAGCGTCTGCATTTCAGCATCATCAATACTGCCGTTCAGAATGGCGTCAATAATCCCGCGCGTATCCTTGATTGAGATACGCTTGCCGCTGCCGTTCCAGCCGGTGTTCACCAGATAGGCCTGCGCCCCTGCCGCCTTCATCCGTTTCACCAGCACTTCCGCGTACTGCGTTGGGTGCAGCATCAGGAAGGCTGCGCCAAAGCAGGCAGAGAAGGTTGGTGTCGGTTCCGTCACGCCGCGCTCGGTTCCCGCCAGTTTAGCCGTAAAGCCAGACAGGAAATGATACTGCGTTTGATCGGACGTCAGGCGAGAAACCGGTGGCAGCACGCCGAAGGCGTCCGCCGTCAGGAAGATCACTTTGGTCGCGTGACCCGCTTTCGAGACCGGTTTAACGATATTCTGAATGTGGTAGATCGGGTAAGAGACGCGGGTGTTCTCGGTTTTGGAACCGTCGTTGAAGTCCACGGTGCCGTCTGCCAGCACCGTAACGTTTTCCAGCAGCGCATCGCGTTTGATGGCACCGTAGATATCCGGCTCCGCTTCTTTGGACAGCTTAATGGTTTTGGCGTAGCAGCCGCCTTCAAAGTTAAAGACGCCGTCGTCGTCCCAGCCGTGCTCGTCATCACCAATCAACTGGCGTTTCGGGTCGGTGGACAACGTGGTTTTTCCCGTACCGGACAGGCCGAAGAAGACCGCGACATCGCCTTTTTCACCGACGTTCGCCGAGCAGTGCATGGAAGCGATGCCTTTCAGCGGCAGTAGGTAGTTCATGATGGAGAACATCCCTTTCTTCATTTCGCCACCGTACCAGGTGCCGCCAATCAGCTGGATGCGCTCCGTCAGGTTGAACGCGACGAAGTTCTCAGAGTTCAGCCCCTGTTCCTGCCAATTTGGGTTGGAGCATTTTGCGCCGTTCATCACGATGAAGTCTGGTTCAAAACCTGCTAATTCTTCATCGCTCGGACGGATAAACATGTTTTTGACGAAATGTGCCTGCCAGGCCACTTCGGTTACGAAACGCACACTGAGGCGACTGTCTGGATTGGCGCCGCAGAAAGCATCAATGATGAACAACCGCTTGCCGGACAGTTGCGTGGTGACCAGCTGTTTCAGATGAGTCCAGGTTTCCTGGCTCAACGGGTGGTTATCGTTCTTGCCTTTGCCTTGATCGGACCACCACACGGTGTCGCGGGTCACGTCATCGCGCACGATGTATTTGTCTTTCGGGGAACGGCCGGTAAAGATGCCAGTATCGACGGCTACCGCACCGAGTTGGGTTTCGATGCCGCGTTCATAGCCTTGTAGGGTTGGAGAGCGTTCTTCTTTAAAAAGGAGTTCATAGCTGGGATTGTAGACAATATCGCGGACATCATGGATTCCATAAGCAGCCAGAGCTTGCGGGGTAATACCGTTGATCTGCATGTTGCTACTCCTCAAGTTATAGTCGTACTACTAAACATTGTAGGGAGTGAGCTTATTTTAACCGCGATAGCAATCATAAAATTAAATAAATTCATTAATAACTTTGCTTATTTAGGGTGTTTGAAAAATAACCATAGCGGTTTGCAGGCGGGAAAATAAGCAAAATAAAACGGGTACTTTTGTACCCGTTAAAAAGATTAATGCAACAGATTTCCTGATGAATCCTGCCGGATCGCGCGGATATCCAGAGAATTAAACAGGTAGTGTGTACCGCAATAATCACAGTTCATATCGATTTCACCGTCCTGTTCGATCATCTCATTCACTTCCTGATCGGACAGCGTCATTAATGCATCTGCGCAACGATCGCGCGAGCAGTGACAGCGGAATTCGACATCCTGCGGTTCATACACGGTAACCTCTTCCTGATGGTAAAGGCGGTACAGCACCTCGTTGGCAGGCAGGGTAAACAGTTCTTCGGCTTTGACCGTTGTGGTGAGCTGTGCCAGATGATCAAAATCATTGCGATCGGCGTCCTGCGCAGGCAGTACCTGTAGCAACATGCCTGCGGCGGCCTGATTGCCCTCGTGCTGTCCGGTACGGATAAACAGCCGTGTTGGCAACTGTTCGGACTGCTGGAAATAGCTTTCCAGACATTCGGCAACGGTTTCACCTTCTAAACCAACAACGCCTTGATAACGCTCTCCGTCGGTTGGTGTAATCGTAATGACCAGATAGCCATTGCCAACCATCTCTTTCAGCGAGCTCCCCGGTGCGATATCCCCTTGCAGACGGGCAACGCCGCGCATCTGCTGTTGGTGGTTACCGTTAATCACCGCCAGTTTCAGCGGGCCATCGCCCTGAAGCTGAACGGTAATATCACCGCTGAATTTCAGTGTTGCCGTCAGCAGACTGGTGGCAACCAGCATTTCACCCAGCAGTGTTTGCACCGCGGACGGGTAGTCGTGGTTAGTCAAAATACGTTGATACGTTTCGTTAACGGTCACTAATTCGCCACGGACGGCATGATTTTCAAACAGATAGCGATGTAGTTGGTCGTGAGCCATGATGTTTTCTCGTCGTTGTACGGAGATGAGTAGTGCGCGATGAGTGGTACGGCAATCGCTGGGTCTTCTCTCTATTGTCAGCAGTTTGATGACCAAAAAATGAAGAGCGGAGCGTTATTCCTGATCGCTGTATTTAAATTTAATCAGATCGCGTCGCTCTTTTTTATCAGGGCGGCGATCGGGATGTGGCATCGTCAGCGCATTCATTTTCCGCGCCTGCGCTACCTTTTCTCGTTTCTCAATGCTTGCTGCCGTTTCCTGATACAGCGACTGCGCCTCTGTCGCACTTCTGCGCTGGCCGCTGACGGCTGAAACGATCACGGTGCGTTCATCATTGCCCTGACGCAGTTTAATCTCGGCATTCAGCTCGACCTGCTTGCTCGGCTTACCGCGTTGACCGTTATAGTGCACTTTGCCGCCGTCGATCATCTCGCGGGCTATTGCCCGTGTTTTATAGAAACGGGCGGCCCAGAGCCATTTGTCCAGACGAACGGCGTTGTCGGCATGCTCGGTAGCTTTCACCATAAACCCTCCTGATTACCCTGCGTTAACGGAGTGACGCAGGGCTGGTAGCAGCGCAAGATAGTCGTTCATTGACGGATGTTGCAGGAATGCCTTCTCCTGCTGACCAGAATCTGGATTACGTACGCCCAGACAATAATGGATGCCGAAGGTTTTCGCGGCATCCAGAATCGGTTCGCTGTCATCCACGAACAGAGTTCTGGCAGGATTGAAACCGGTTTGCTGCTGTACGGCCTGCCACAAGCGCTGATTCTCTTTCGGATACCCATAAGTATGGGTGGAAAGCAATAAATCAAGGTGCCGATCCAGCCCAGTATGCTCGATTTTTACCGCCAGACTGTGCGGATGAGCGTTGGTCAGCAGAATCGTCTCTTTGCCGCACTCGCGCAGCGCCGCTAAAAACGGCGTGGTGTCGTCGCGCAATCGGGCTCGCATGCCGATATCTGTCGTCATTTGGTAGATATCCAGATCGAGACGTTCTGACCAGTAATCGAAGCAATACCAATTCAGCGTGTGTTGAACGGCCCGGTACTCCTGTTCGATAAGCTGATGCGCCTGTTCAAGGCTGATCTGACGTTTTTCACTGAGCGATTGCGGCACCAGTTGAAGCCAGAAATAGCTGTCAAACGCCAGATCGAGCAGCGTGCCATCCATATCCAGTATCACGGTGTCGATGTTATGCCAGTTAACGTGGGGGTTCATAACGACTCCAGATGTCGCGTCGTACCATTGGGGTGATGAAACAGGAGACGCGCAATGCAATTGTGACAAGAGTGAGGGGAAACCTAGTCCGTTAGGTTAGCATAATCACAAGGAGGGCACGATGCCGTTAGTGTGGAAGCCGAGGGTGATTATCCGAGGATGAATTCGCCATCATATTGAAGCGTGAGGCGTAATAGCGCTGGATATCGGTGACACGCTTCTGGCTTTTACGCATTTTAATGCCGGTCAGAATCGCATTAATGATGAACATCGTGGAAAAGAGCAGCAGCAGCAGGCAACTGCCGAGATAGCGCCAGACGGTAATGACGTCGGGTTCACTGTGCAGGCTAATGTGCTGTGTCCCGTTGGCATCAGTATTGAGCTGCGTGATGACGCCGGTGGCATTAAACGGCGTATGCAGCAGCATCGCCGAAAGCCGCTGGAGTTCCTGCCACTGATCCGATGGACGATATTCATTGAGCGGCATCGGAGGGAGCGGGTGGTTAACGAACTGCCGGCCTTCATCGCTACGGATCAGGAATCCACCGGGCGGTGGGCTGTTCAGCGACTCTGCTGCATTATTGATTTCCTGATAGAAGAATTGATCGGTGGAACTGTTGACCAATGATTCCAGTGTTTCTGCACTGACAGCGGGCAACACCACATTCATGCCTTTCAACTTGCCGGAATCGGCATCTTTTACCAACGTATTCCAGTTTTTAACGTCGCTTAAATTCACCAGTGCATTTTTCAAGCGGGAACAGTCATTTTCCTGTTTACATAAATCCTGCGTTCTTAGGACGACATCAGCGAAGTTCTTCATCAGAATCAGCCCTGATTTCTGGATCGTGGACGCTAATTGAGAATTGGCCTGACCGTCTTTATCCGCTTGCGGATGGAGCTGGCTGTTGACGGATTTAAGCAAGGCGGACGTTTTTTCAATGGTCTCGGACTCCGGCAGCGGTAGCGGCGCAGCTTTGTTCCAGTAAATAGCGGAACAGTCGAAAGGGCTGAAAGCATAGGGTGATGGTGCAGAGACGGGGTGAATGCCTGCGGGTACATAACACATACCGTTACCGCGAACCGCCAGCGTATCGCCAATGCGGAGCTGCGCTTTTTCCAGATCGCTGACTTGCGTTACCTCAATGCGCTGTGCGCCTTGAAGCCAGGCCAGACTGAGTTTTAACGGTAGTTCGAGCTGCACGTTGGTGACGAGCAACATCAGGCTGAGCAGTGAACCCGCAGCTAGCAGCAGATTCCTGCCCCAGCGCTGTAGCGGGAAATATTTCACTTCATCGTGCAGCGAAAGGTGCTCGCCTTGACGGATGACTTGTCGGTTGAGATAGATATCTACGTCCGTTTTCCGCCCCAGATCCTGTGTGATATAAGGCTGCCAGTGAGGAGGGTAGATCAGATCGATGTTACCGAGTGAGATATTGCCGAGTGGTCCCTGATTAGATTCGCCAAACAGACCCAGGCCTTGTGGCGTGCCGTGAAGGCAATGCACGTCCCGCAATTCCTGAGAGGACGGTGACCGAAAAAGCTGCCATAAGCTCCAGCTTGCCAGCAATGTCGCAATGCCAATCAGCCAGGGGAGTAGGGCGATAGGGCTATTCAGGCTGATGAACAGGAGAAAAAAAGACAGACAGAGCACGGCCGTTTCTTTCAGCCCTCTGGAGTGGTGTATGACGTGTTCTTCACGTGTTTCTTTGCGGATGGTGACCAGCTCCGCATGTTCACTGCCCTCCTGGCGGATAGAGGCATTTGGCACGGGAACTTCAGCCGGTAACGGGGCTAATGGACGATCGTCGAGGCATTCTGTTAGCGAATGACCGTTTAGGGAGATGACCAGCGGGATCGAGCGTGTCTTAATCAGTTCAACGGTATTGTTTTCGGTAATGAACTGCTCCCAACTGGGCGGCAGATGAATCTCTTGGGTATCAATATAGTAGCGCCATTTATTCTGAGCATCGGTGCTCAGGCCGTAGCGTGTAATGGTATGGGTGATAGGGTACACCCGATTACTTTGCAGAGATCGTGGCAGTTTTGGCTGCGCATTGGGGGTATCAAGCGGTGTGGTTTGTTGACTATTTTCCTGAGCCAGATAACGCTCAATAGCGATCCGTTCATCTTCAGTTAACCGACGGGGAAGCGATTGCGCAACAGGTAAGGGCGGAGCGGACAGAAAACGGCGTCGCATACGGTAGCCGACAAGACCTCCGATAACGATCAGACAGGCAAGCAATATCGCCAATAGGGTAAATATTGTGCTCATGTCATCTCCATTCCAAAACGCGATGCTCCTTGTTCCTGTCGGAGTTTAACAAAATTATACAATCGATGATAACCCGTATGGCATTGTTTTCTTAGATTAATAACGTAATTGTGAATAGAATTAATCGCATAAGGTGATGATAGTAACAAGCAAAAAATGCCTATTGAATGAGGATAATCCTATTTTTTTTAAGTTATTGACTTTTGGCGGTCGTTTCTCATACAGGATGTGTCCTGCATGTTGCTCACACGTAAATTCATCGTCACGATAGTTGCAGCGAAGGTGACTGTTAACGCACAATGTGAACAGAATCAAAAAAGAATATTTACGATCTCTTCTTATTCAACAGCATGTCGTGTTCAGGTTGCGATAAACGCAGTCCCTCATGTGCGTTGGGCGAAGGCGCCGTTCTGGTCGTAACTCTCTGGGGGCATCAATGAGTCATAACCTGAAAAAACCTAAAATCCTCAAGGTGGAAACGGTAGCGCGTTCGCGCTTGTTCAATGTGGAATCCGTCGATCTTGAATTTAGCAACGGGGTACGCCGGGTTTATGAACGGATGCGATCAAGCGGTCGGCAGGCGGTAATGGTTGTCCCGATCATTGATGATGAACTGTTGTTGATCCGCGAATACGCCGTCGGCATTGAGGAGTACGAGCTGGGCTTCCCTAAGGGACTGATCGATCCCGGTGAAACGGTTTTTGAAGCGGCTAATCGTGAACTGATGGAGGAAGTCGGTTTCGGTGCGGAAAAGATGGAGCTGCTAGCGACGTTAACCATGGCACCCTCCTATTTTTCCAGTCAGATGAATATCGTGGTAGCGCGCGGGCTGTACCCGCAGAGTTTGGAAGGCGATGAGCCGGAGCCTCTGCCGCAAGTCCGCTGGCCGATGGACAACATGATGTCGCTGCTGCAAGAGCCCGATTTCCGCGAAGCACGTAATGTTAGTGCGCTATTTCTGGCTCACGACTGGTTGCGCCGTACGCCCCGCTAATTTCCTGACTTATCATCGCCAAAAAAAGAAGGCACCCTTTCTGGTGCCTTCTTTGTAAGTGTAACGCTATCGAACGTTGGCTAGAACAATTCTTCGCTTTGCCCGTTATCCATCAGCGTGGTGCCGACTTCATGCACTTCATATTCTTTCGGCTGTGTACCGTCAATGAAGTATTCGGAACGGCTGTTCCCACCCCCGTTAGACAGCTTACCGCTGCTGCGGTCAATGACCACGCTGACGATGCCAGGCGGCGGCGTCAGCGGTTGCTCAGGTACGCCATCCAGCGCGGCTTTCATGAAATCATCCCATGCAGGCTGCGCTGATTTCGCACCGCCTTCATAACCGGAAATCTGGTCTTTGATGACGCCGGATGCGCTGCTTGCTCCGAGATCGCGGCGGTGATCGTCGAAACCTATCCAGACTGAGGTCACCAGATTCGGGCCATAGCCGGAGAACCAGGCATCTTTGGAACTGTTCGTGGTACCGGTTTTACCGCCGATATCACGACGTTTCAAATCACGACCTGCACGCCAGCCCGTTCCCATCCAACCTGGTTCACCAAAGACGTTACTGTTCAGCGCGTCTTTAATCAGGAAAGACAGCGGCGTGTTGATCACGTGCGGTGCATAAGGTTGCGCTGCGCTTTGCTGTGCGGCCTCTGGCGTAACAGGCTCCAGTTCTGGCTGCGGCAGGCCTAGCGGTGGTGCTTCGTTTGACGTGGCGACATCTTCAACGTTAGTGGTCGCTAATACCGGAGAACGTGGCGTTTCACCGTAAACCAGCGGTAGGTTACAGGTATCACAGACCACTTTAGGCGTCGCGGTAAACACCGTACCACCCGCCTCGCTCTCTATCTTACTAATCAGATAGGGATCGACCAGATAGCCACCGTTTGCCATGACGGCATAACCACGTACAACCTGTAGCGGCGTAAACGAGGCCGCACCCAGCGCCAGCGATTCGGTATGAACGATATTCTGTGCCGGGAAGCCGAAGCGTTGCAGGTAATCCGCGGCATAGTCGACGCCCATCGCACGCATGGCGCGTACCATGACCACGTTTTTGGATTGACCGAGTCCCTGACGCAAACGGATTGGGCCGTCATAAGTTGCCGGGGAGTTTTTCGGCCGCCAGTCAGATCCTGCGCCCGCATCCCAACGGGTGATCGGTACGTCGTTCAGAATCGTTGCCAGCGTTAAGCCTTTGTCCATCGCTGCGGTGTACAGGAATGGTTTGATGTTGGAACCAATCTGACGCAGTGCCTGTGTCGCACGGTTGAATTTGCTTTGGTTAAAGTCAAAACCGCCAACCAGCGCTTCTATCGCGCCATTTTTCGGGTTGAGCGAGACGATAGCAGAGTTGACGTCCGGCACCTGTGCCAGCCACCAGTCATCGTTCACTTTACGCACCCAAATCTGTTGGCCTGCCTGCACTACATCCGTGACGCGTTTCGGCGTTGGCCCTTGTTGCGTATCAGAACGATAGGCGCGCGCCCAGCGCATGCCCGCCATCGGTAAGGCAATATTGCTGCCGTCAGACAGGATCGCAATCGCATTATCTGACGTCGTGCTGGTGACGATGGCCGGATAGAGCGGGCCGTAGACCGGCAACGCTTTCAATGCCGTAATCATCTTCGCCTGATCCCAAACGCCTTCACCCACTTTCCACAACACTTTACTTGGGCCGCGATAACCGTGGCGCATGTCATAGGCGAGAATGTTATTACGCAATGCATCCTGCGCGGCAGTTTGCAATTTCTTGGTGACCGTCGTGTAGACCTTATAACCGTCGTTATACGCATCTTCACCATAGCGTTTGACCATCTCCTGCCGTGCCATTTCCGCGACATACGGTGCGGAGAACGAAATTTCAGGCGCGTGATAATTCGCGACCAACTTTTCGTTGCGTGCCGCATCGTATTGCGACGGCGTGATGTAGTTTTCATCCTTCATGCGCGCCAGTACCACGTTGCGGCGGGCAACGGCGCGGTCATAGGAATAGAGCGGGTTGAACGTCGATGGGGCCTTCGGCAAGCCGGCGATCATCGCCATTTCGCTCAGCGTCAACTGGTCAACAGGGCGACCGAAGTAAACCTGTGCCGCCGCACCAACACCATAGGCGCGATAGCCGAGGTAAATCTTGTTCAGGTAGAGCTCAAGGATTTCATCCTTAGTCAGCAATTGCTCAATACGAATAGCCAGAAACACTTCCTTTATCTTACGAGTCAGGGTGCGTTCCGGGCTCAGGAAGAAGTTCCTGGCGAGCTGTTGCGTAATGGTACTCGCCCCTTGAGAGGCGTGGCCAGAGGTGAGCGCGATAGATGCGGCGCGGATAATCCCGACGGGATCGACACCGTGGTGATCATAGAAGCGACTGTCTTCGGTCGCGATAAAAGCATGTACCAGCTCAGGAGGAATCTGGTCCAGCTTGAGCGGGATACGCCGTTTCTCACCAAATTGAGCGATCAGTTCGCCATCGGCGCTGTAGACCTGCATTGGCGTTTGTAGCCGAACGTCTTTCAGCGTGGCGACATCGGGCAGTTGGGGTTCGATATAGCGGTACAAACCATATATCGAGGCAGCTCCCAGCAGAATGCAAGAGACTGCAAGGATGAATAGATACTTTACGAACTTCACCTGGGATTTTCCATTCAGTAGCGTTTGGACAGTTTATAAACAATCGGGCGCTAGTATAAAGATAACCCAGCACTGTGGATACGTTTATTGGATAAGGAAATCGGGTTAAACATGGCTTATCACATCTGGCGGGTTGGGTTAGATATACAGAACGGCTTCATGCGCGCTCTGGCAGTTCAGCGTCGCCGCTACGGTTGGCAGCTTCGTCACTGGTGGCAATATCCACTACCAGACGATACGTTGCGCTCGGGTAGTCTACACCATACTGAGGTGCTTTGTGAGACCTTACAAACATGGCGTCGTTTACTGCCTGAACCTATTTCATTGCGGGTGGGGTTTCCTGCTCAGTCGATTTTGCAGCAGCGTTTACCGCTGCCTGACCCGCGTTTACAGGAGCCAGAACGTAGCCTTTATATTGAAACTATGGCGGATCGCAAGCTGCCGATTAGCCGCGAATCGCTGGCGATAGACTATCGGGAAGATCCGCAGGAGCAGGGTTCACTGCTGGTGACGGCCGCACGCCGACAGGAAATCGACAAATGGCTGACATGTCTGAAGAGCGCGGGGCTGCATCCTCATGTCCTTGATGTTTCAACGTGTGCGCTTCGAACGATGGCACAGTTGGCTGGACTTGAAGCTAACCGTCTGTTCCTGCATCGCCTGTTGGATGGTTGGCTGTGGGTATCCCCGTTGAACCACGCGTTTTACTCGGGCGTGATACACCTTGATGAGCTGAATGACGAAGCCGATATCGTATCGGTTGTAAGCACTCGCTATCAGCATGATGTCGATAGCGTAGCCTATTATTCCAGCGTCTCGTCCGATTTACCCAGACAGAGTACCGACGTATTACTGCCGTGGTCGCCGTTAACGGTGTTTAGCCACCTACAGCCACCGTTGCCGAGTTTCCCCTCGGCTTTTGCGGTCGCGAGTGGCTTGGCATTGCGTCCTGAGGATGTCTGACCATGCTGCTGATTAATCTTTTACCCTGGCGTACGACTCAGATGCGTCAGCGGGCACGCCGCTGGTTAGGGCTATTATGGCTACAGACGGGGTTGATGCTATGCCTTATTGCGGCAAGTTATCTGCTTTTCCAGCATCGTCAACAACGTGCGCAGGATGGGCTCGATACGGTTCTGATGCAGCAGCAGCAGTTGTCCACGTTGTATCAGCAAACTCACCTCGCGCGGGAAACGCTGCGTCGCTTTCAGGCGCAAGAACGCACAGAGGCAGTAATCCTGCATGACAATCGTCGCAACCTTCATTTGTTAGAGCAGCTTGCTGGCATGATGCCCGCGCGTCTGTGGCTGACGGAAATCGCTGACCGTGGGTCGCATTTGCTACTGACAGGTGTGAGCGAAAACTATCACGACATCATTACGCTACAGCACGCGTTATTGCGCCATGTTTCAGTCGAACGCATACAACTGCTGCGTACGTCCCGAGAGCGCGACATGGGGGACGGGCTACGTTTTTCCTTGCGGGTTGACTGGCGCGGCGCAACGGATTCCCTGTTGGGGGATGACCATGATTAATCAAAAAATCATGCTTAATGCTGTGTTGAACCGACCAGGACTAATTAATAAACCGCTCTGGCAGCAACTTGCCCTTCAATGGGCGTTTGTTGCCGCAGTTGGGCTGCTATCAGGCTGGTTCTTCATCGGTGACGTACGGATAACCGTTATTGGCACGGAGGCGCAAATCGTTCAGGTGCGGCTGAATATACAGGAGACGCAACAAAAACTAGACGCGATGCCGTTATTGTCAGTTTTGCACACGCAGCTAGCGGGAAAAACCACGCGATCCGCTCCCTTTCAGCCCGATGTGTTGGCACAACTTCTCGTCGAGCCTCTGTCGCAAGCGGGGGCTTCGCTGCTGTCTTGGCAACCCGCTTCCCGTGGTGTAGAAGCTCCTCATCAGGAACGCTGGCAACTGGTATTTAGTGCGGATTACACGGGGGTATTGCAGGTGCTTCGTGAGTTGACGGCGCTGCCTTATGTATTGCGAATTGCGCAGTTGACGGTAAAGCCAGATGCCGGGTTAACCAATCTATCCTCTGAAGCGCCACGGCTACGGGTTGAATTATCACTGATCGAACCAGAGGTGGTGCCATGAGTCAGATAATAGGTCGTATCGCATGGATGCTGTTATTCGTGCTGCATAGCGTGCAGGCAGAAAAAAACGCAGCACGTATCGACCCTTTTCATCCGTCGATCGCTGCACGTTGCCTGCCTTCAGCGACCTCGCCTGCGTGGCGGCTAAAGGGCGTGGTTGGTTCTGGTGACCGCTGGATTGGCTGGCTAGACCAGCCAGAAGTAGGGTGGGTTCGGCTAACACATGGCGAGGTCATTCCTCCGGGAAATTGGTCGGTCAGCCAACTGGATAAATCAGGAGCCAAACTGGTTCCGACAGTGAGGGGGGCAGGTTGTGACGGTCAGCAGGAGAGCCTGTTGCTGGCTTCGCCATTTATTAATAAGTCAAAGGAATAGGTGAAGCTTGCCTATCGGCTCGTGTTTTTTAACAACCGCTTATCTCGATAACAAGGACGGTTATGAACATCAGAATGTTATGTCGCGTGGCGACGTTGAGTTGGTTACTGCTCCTCGTAATGCCGTATCAGGTCAGTGCCGAACCTTCGGTATCGATGGCTTTTGAGGATTCGCCAATATCCCGGGTGTTGCAGGCGCTAGCCGATCACCAGCAGCTCAATGTGGTGATTGCGCCGGGGGTGACGGGAAACCTTAGCCTGAGGTTGGCAGAAGTACCCTGGCAGCAAGCGCTGGAGATTGTTTTGCGTATGGGGAAACTCAGCGTAGAGCGCAACGGTAACGTGCTACTGGTTTTCCCCACCGAGCATCTTGCGTCCCAGCAGAAGGAAAAGGATGAACGCATGGCGGAGTTGGCGCAGAAACTGCCGCTACATAATCTTTCTATCGCCTTGCAGTATGCCGATGTGGATGAGGTCGCAGCCAGCGTTCAGGCCCAGCGTGGAGCCCTGATTTCTACACGTGGTAGCGTAACCATGGATAAACGAACGAATACCTTATTGATTCGCGATACGGAAGACGCGCTGGCACAGCTCGAACCGTGGGTAAAAGAGCTCGATTTGCCGTTAGCGCAGGTGCAACTGGCGGCGCACATTGTCACCATTAGCAGTGAACACTTGCAAGCGTTGGGCGTTAACTGGGGGTTGGGGGAAGGTGATGCAACGAACAAGGCACTCAGGTTGAACAATTTTAATGTTGGCTTGCCAGTAGATACGCCAGCGGTCAATGCGGGGTTCCATTTGGCGCGACTGAATGGTCGTCTGTTGGATCTGGAGTTAATGGCGCTGGAGCAGGAAAGCCAGGTCGAAATTATCGCTAGTCCCCGCCTGTTCACAGCACACCAGCAGACCGCCAGTATTAAACAGGGAACGGAAATTCCGTATCAGGTCTCCAGCGGTGCTAGCGGATCGACGTCTATCGAGTTCAAAGAAGCGGTACTCGGTATGGAAGTGACGCCCGACATTCTGCGTGCCGGACGGATTACGCTGAACCTGAAAATTAGTCAAAACATGCCGGGACAGACGATTAAGCAGGGCGATAATGGTGAAGCGTTAGCGATCGATAAACAAGAAATCCAAACGCAGGTGACCGTCACCGACGGAGAAACCATCGTATTAGGTGGCATTTTCCAGCAGCAAAAAAAGAACAGTGACAGACAGGTGCCACTATTAGGCGAGGTTCCTGTATTTGGTCATCTGTTCAGAAACCATACTCAGCAGCATACGCGACGAGAATTGGTTATTTTCATCACGCCGACGCTGATACCCGCCTCATCGTGAGCAAACCCAGGCTCGCTCTGATGTTATTCGGTGATTTTTTTCGGATAAGGAGCAATATTTTTGTCACGTTCAATGCTTATGAGTTTGACGCTGCGGCGGATTTAGCTTACAAGGGTTAGCGAATTGAGCACTGAAGTGTTGTTCCACCGAAAATGTCGATAAAACATACTGCATTGGCCCTCTGTGGTCGGTGTGACATTTTATTCGGTTGCCAAACTACCCTGAGTCTTGAGATAATTTTTTGTCTGATTCTCGCACTATCGCTCATGAGGTTTCAGTTTAGGTCCCGCCGCTGGGTTGATTGGCGGGGCGGGTTATCATTAACGAATTGTCTTAGTAATACCAAAAAACATGGCAGAGAAACGCAATATCTTTCTGGTTGGGCCTATGGGTGCCGGCAAAAGCACTATTGGCCGTCAGTTAGCTCAGCAACTCAATATGGAGTTTTTCGACTCCGATCAAGAAATTGAGCGACGCACTGGGGCTGATGTGGGCTGGGTATTCGATGTGGAAGGCGAAGAAGGCTTCCGCGATCGTGAAGAGAAAGTCATTAATGAATTGACGGAAAAACAAGGCATCGTACTGGCGACAGGCGGTGGCTCAGTCAAATCACGTGAGACGCGTAATCGTCTTTCTGCGCGCGGCGTTGTCGTTTATTTGGAAACGACAATCGAGAAGCAACTGGCCCGTACGCAGCGTGATAAGAAACGTCCGTTACTTCAGGTTGAAACCCCTCCACGTGAAGTATTGGAAGCATTGGCGAAAGAGCGGAACCCGCTTTATGAAGAAATCGCCGATGTTACCATTCGGACTGACGAGCAAAGTGCCAAGGTTGTTGCTAACCAGATTATCAATATGCTGGAAAGCAACTAAGAGCATACCTTATCCGCATTGAGCGGACCCTGAACGGGTTGTTTAACGAGCATGGAAAGAATTACCGTAACACTAGGGGAACGTAGTTATCCCATTACGATAGCCGCCGGATTATTTGATGATTCGGCATCTTTTATGCCGTTGAAAGCGGGGGAACAGGCCATGCTGGTGACTAACCAGACGTTGGCCCCTCTGTATCTTGACCGCGTTCGTGGTGTGCTGGAAAACAATGGCGTGCATGTCGATCAGGTGATCTTACCTGATGGCGAGCAGTACAAATCGTTGGCTGTACTGGATCAGGTTTTTACCGCGCTACTGGCAAAGCCACATGGTCGAGATACGACGATTGTCGCTTTGGGGGGCGGTGTCATCGGCGATTTAGCCGGTTTTGCCGCAGCCAGTTATCAGCGCGGCGTCCGGTTCATTCAGGTGCCGACAACGCTGTTATCACAGGTAGATTCTTCCGTCGGTGGTAAAACCGCCGTCAATCACCCATTGGGTAAAAACATGATCGGGGCGTTTTATCAGCCCGTATCGGTTGTGATCGATCTGGACTGCCTGAAATCCTTACCCGCGCGGGAGTTGTCATCCGGGCTGGCGGAGGTCATTAAGTACGGCATTATTCTGGATCGCGATTTCTTCCTTTGGCTTGAAGAAAATATTGAGGCAGTGCGTGCGCTACAGCATGACGCGCTGGCTTATTGCATTCGACGCTGCTGTGAAATCAAAGCGGCAGTGGTCGCCGCTGATGAACGTGAAAGTGGCATGCGCGCATTGCTCAATTTGGGCCATACTTACGGGCATGCTATTGAAGCTGAAATGGGCTACGGTAATTGGCTTCATGGCGAAGCGGTTGCGGCAGGCATGGTGATGGCTGCGCATACTGCACGTCGCCTCGGGCAGTTCTCCTCTGCGGACGTCGAGCGCATCAAGTCTCTGTTGGTTCGTGCTGGCCTTCCAGTGAACGGTCCGACGCAAATGACGCCTGAAGCCTATCTTCCTCACATGATGCGTGACAAGAAAGTGCTGGCAGGTGAGCTACGCCTGGTGTTGCCAACAGCGATTGGCCAATCAGAAGTCCGTGGTGGCGTTGCGCATGACATGGTGTTGGCCTCAATCGCGGATTGCCAAGCCTGACGCCTAATGCTAGCCAGTTATGAAAGACTGGCAGTTATGAAAGATAAGTATTAACGACAGACACGCCCTGATGGGTTATGGTTAATAAAATACAATGCGTTACGATTCAATGATTCGCCTTGACGATCGTATGGCGGATTCGAGTTTTTTAGTGGGGAGATGTTAAATGGATGAGTTCAAGCCGGAAGATGAGCTGAAGCCTGATACCAGTGACCGTCGACCTACTCGTCAGCAAAAAAGCAGCAATTTCGCGGTACCTAAAGTCGCGCTTTCCAGACAGCACCTGATGATTGGTATCGGGATTGTCGTGCTGGTGCTATTGATTGTGGGTATCGGCTCTGCATTGCAGGCTCCTTCCCAGCCACAAACGCCACAGACACAAAACCAAGCGGGGGGAGAGCGGAATATCGATCTCTCTTCATCGTCATCGATGACACAGAACTCGCAACTTTCTTCACAGGGTGAGAACCCTACGGCGGTTCCCGGTGATGTTGGTCATGGGCAAACATCCGCGCAGGTATCTTCCCAAGCGCCGATGTCACCCCAAACATTAAGTGCCCCACCGATTGCTGGTACGCCGACAGATGCGAAAGTTCAACCACCAGTGGCTGGACAGCAGCGTATTGAATTGCCCGGAAATATCACCGATGCATTGTCGCAACAGCAAGGGCGCGTGAGCGAATTCTCTCAGGGTGCATCAGGACATTCGACGCTGCCGACGGCGCCTGCAACGGTAGCCCCAACGGGGAAAACGCCAGCGGCGTCCTCAGCTAAAAATACGCACAGCACGACGTCTACACATGCTAGCAATGCTAAGCCTGCCGTGAACAGTGCGCCAAAAACGCCAGTAGCGAGTAAACCTGCTACTAATGCAAAAGCGGCTCCGACGACTGTCGGGCAAAACGTTTCCGTACAGAATGCGCCAGCCAGCCACTTTACTTTGCAATTGAGCAGCGCTTCACGCTCGGACACGCTGAAAGCCTACGCGAAACAACACAATCTCGCCCAGTCATGGGTGTATGAAACGAAACGAGACGGAAAATCCTGGTATGTGTTAGTGACCGGAGTCTATGCCTCTTCTGCGGAGGCGAAACAGGCGATTGCCGCGCTACCCGCAGAAGTACAAGCGAAAAAACCATGGGTTAAGCCGATCCGTCAGGTGAAGCAGGACTTGAATAAGTAACACCAATTTTAGCCCTGATGTGCTGTCTGACACAGAGTACAATCCGCGGCTCTGAAACGTATGAGTAACTAACGACGGCATGAAGAAGAACCGCGCTTTTTTAAAATGGGCTGGTGGTAAATATCCGCTGGTAGAAGAAATTCGTCGCTATTTACCCGCAGGAGACTGTCTTATTGAGCCTTTTGTTGGCGCGGGTTCCGTGTTTCTGAATACGGAATATGAGCGCTATATACTGGCTGATATTAATAGCGATCTGATCAACCTGTACAATATCGTCAAAGCGAATGCCGAGGAGTTTGTTCTCGACGCCCGTAAACTGTTTACGGATGAAGTGAACACGTCTGAGGCGTTTTATCTGCTGCGTGACGAATTTAACCTTTGCAGTGATGCTTATCGGCGTGCCCTGTTATTTCTCTATTTGAATCGCCACTGCTATAACGGCCTGTGCCGTTACAATATGCGCGGTGAATTCAATGTTCCTTTTGGGCGTTATAAGAAGCCCTATTTTCCTGAAGAAGAGATTCGCTGGTTTGCCCTGAAATCGCAAAATGCCACCTTCGTTTGTGAGCATTATCAGGACACGCTGGAAAAAGCAGAGAAGGGATCGGTTATTTATTGCGATCCGCCCTATGCACCGCTGTCTGCTACCGCGAATTTTACGGCTTACCACACTAATAATTTCAGTCGTGCCGATCAGCAAAGTTTGGCGCAATTGGCTCGGCGTTTGTCAGTAGAAAGCCAGATTCCCGTGCTGATTTCCAATCATGACACCTTGCTGACTCGCGAGTGGTATCAGGAAGCCGTGCTTTATGTTGTTAAAGCGCGCAGAACAATTAGCCGTAATATTTTAGGGCGTAGTAAAGTAAACGAGTTATTAGCCCTATATCGGTAATACCGCTTGGGCAAACAGAGCGCGGTGAATTGGTTAATGCCGTCTGAGAGGCGTCATTAGCCGAGAGTGAGGTTACCCGCAGGCATTCAGACTTTACCGTTTGGAGAAATGAATGAAACCGTTTTTAATCGCGCCGTCTATTTTGTCGGCTGATTTTGCCCGTCTTGGTGAAGATACCGCTAATGTGTTAGCTGCCGGGGCTGATGTGGTCCATTTTGATGTCATGGATAACCACTATGTGCCAAATTTGACGATTGGCCCGCTGGTACTGAAATCCCTGCGCGATTACGGCATTACCGCGCCGATTGACGTTCACCTGATGGTGAAACCGGTCGATCGTATCATTCCCGATTTTGCCAATGCGGGAGCCAGTTTCATTACTTTTCATCCTGAAGCTACCGATCATCTCGATCGTTCACTCCAACTGATCAAGGATCACGGCTGTAAAGCCGGGCTGGTGTTTAACCCTGCAACCCCGCTAAGTTATCTCGATTATGTCATGGACAAATTGGATATTATTCTGCTGATGTCGGTTAACCCTGGATTCGGCGGCCAATCTTTTATTCCTGGTACGTTGGATAAGCTTCGTCAGGTTCGTCGCTTGATCGACGACAGCGGTTACGACATTCGACTGGAAGTTGATGGCGGGGTAAAAGTGGAGAATATCGGCGCGATTGCGGAAGCTGGCGCGGATATGTTTGTAGCGGGATCGGCTATTTTTGGTCATCCGGATTACCGTACCGTGATTGATCAAATGCGTAATGAAATTTCAAGGACGAAACATGACTGAATTAACGGCGATTCGCGGGTTGGCTTTTGATTTGGACGGTACGCTGATTCACAGCGCACCGGGTCTGGCGGCGGCTATCGATCGGGCATTAGTGGCACAGTCATTGCCTGCTGCGGGTGAAGCCCGTGTTGCAACCTGGATCGGCAACGGCGCTGACGTTATGGTTGAACGTGCGCTACGTTGGGCGGGTGTTGAGCCGACGGGCGCGCGCTTGCAGGAAACGCGTGAGCGGTTCGATGTCTATTATGCGCAGACGGTGGATAGCGGCAGCACGCTGTTCCCACAGGTAAAAGAGACGCTGGCGCAGTTGGCACAGCAAGGGGTTCCGATGGCGGTGGTGACCAATAAGCCCACGCCGTTTGTTGCGCCACTGTTGTCAGGATTAGGGATCGGTGACTATTTTTCACTGATCATCGGTGGCGATGATGTCATCGTAAAAAAACCGCACCCCGCGCCGCTCTATCTGGTGCTGGGTAAACTGGGATTACGCGCTAGCGAACTGTTGTTCATCGGTGATTCCCGCAATGATATTCAGGCCGCGCAGGCGGCGGGTTGCCGCAGTGTCGGTATGACGTATGGTTATAACTATGGTGAAGCGATCGAGCTGAGTCAGCCGGATATCGTTCTGGATCGCTTCGCCGATATTTTGCCTCTGATCGGGCAGTCTTCTTCACACAATCAGGAACCCTTAGTATGAGCAAGCCCATTGTATTTAGCGGTGCGCAACCGTCTGGTGAATTGACCATTGGTAACTACATGGGGGCGTTACGTCAGTGGGTCAACATGCAGGACGATTATGACTGCATCTACTGCATTGTGGATTTGCATGCCATCACGGTACGTCAGGACCCGCAGGCGCTGAGAAAAGCGACGTTGGACACGCTGGCGCTGTATTTGGCTTGTGGCATCGACCCGAAAAAGAGCACCATTTTTGTTCAGTCTCATGTTCCTGAACATAGCCAACTGAGCTGGATACTGAACTGTTACGCCTATTTCGGCGAGCTGAGCCGCATGACGCAGTTCAAGGATAAATCCGCGCGTTATGAAGAGAATATCAACGCTGGCCTGTTTGATTATCCGGTGCTGATGGCCGCGGATATTCTGCTGTATCAAACGAATCAGGTACCGGTAGGTGAAGATCAGAAGCAGCATCTGGAACTGAGCCGCGATGTTGGTCAGCGCTTCAATAGCCTGTATGGCGACATTTTTAAAGTGCCGGAGCCATTTATTCCGAAATCGGGCGCACGCGTGATGTCTCTGTTGGAACCTACCAAGAAGATGTCCAAGTCCGACGATAACCGTAACAACGTTATCGGGTTGCTGGAAGATCCGAAAGCGGTGGTGAAGAAGATCAAACGTGCGATGACAGATTCCGATGAGCCGCCAGTCATTCGCTATGATGTGAAGAATAAAGCCGGGGTATCGAACCTGTTAGATATTCTGTCTGGCGTGACGGGAAAAAGCATCCCAGAGCTGGAGCAGGAATTTGATGGCCAGATGTATGGTCATCTGAAAGGCGCGGTGGCGGAGGCCGTGTCTGGTATGCTGTCAGAACTGCAAGAACGTTATCACCGTTTCCGCAACGATGAGGCTTTCCTGCAACAGGTGATGCGTGAAGGCGCTGAAAAAGCCAGCGCTCGTGCACAGGAAACGCTGAAGAAAGTCTACGACGCTGTCGGTTTTGTGTCCCGCCCGTAAGTCTTAATCACCGTCAGGAGGTTCTCTCCTGACGGTTTCCTGATACGTCTTATTTATTCCTACGGGATAGGCGCAAACACGTCGTCTGGAATCGGGTTCTCAAACGGTGTGTGCTGCAATCTTTCCTGGTGGTCGGCTTTTGCCTGTGCAATCAGTTCAGGCGTGACCAGCAGATCGATAGCCAGTGATGCCATCGCCTTTGCCGCATATTCCATGCCTTTATGCGCTGCGCCAGTTTTCCCCTGTGCAACCAACTGCCACGAATGCGCCGGTGTACCAATGGCGTAGGTGGCGCTGCGAATCTGCACGGTCGGCACAACCCAACTCACTGTTCCCACATCGGTGGAACCGATGAAGGCGTCATTCGGGCTATACAGCGGATAAATCCCATCATGTAGCGTTAAACCCGGCTGAGGTTTGACGCCGAAACGTGCGTAGGATTCGGCGATGTCTTCGGCGCTCAACGCCGTCTGGAACATTGCCGCGACCTTACGATCTTCGTCATCAAACGGTATTGGACCGAGTGCCAGCAGATGTTCGTGCATACGTGCTTCCAGCGGCGGATTTGCCAGCAGGTTGGCATCACCGCTAATCACCTCGCTGCGGACTTCGGTTTCTGTCATTAGCGCCGCGCCTTCGGCAATTTTCTTCACGCGTTTGACCAACTGATGCAGTTCTGGCAACTGACGTGCTCGTACGAGGTAACGCACGGTCGCGTTAGCCTGTACGACGTTTGGTGCCTGACCGCCGCTGTCGGTAATCGCGTAGTGAACGCGCGCGGAGGACGGCATATGCTCGCGCATATAGTTCACGCCAACATTCATTAATTCAACGGCATCCAGCGCGCTGCGCCCCAAGTGTGGGCTGCTGGCAGCATGAGCGGCGCGGCCTTTGAAGTAAAAATTCAGCTCGTTACAGGCCAGCGAGACCGGGCTGTTGACGCCAGTGAAGGTCGCAGGGTGCCAGCAGAGGGCAATATCGACGTCATCAAACACGCCTTCCTTGACCATAAAACCTTTGGACGATCCGCCTTCTTCCGCAGGGCAGCCGTAAAAGCGTATGGTTCCGGCCAGTGCGTGTTTTTGCAGATAATCCTTCACTGCCGTCGCAGCCTGTAGCGCCGCGGTGCCGAGCAGGTTATGCCCGCAGCCGTGGCCGTTGCCACCGTTTTCCAACGGCTTTGGCTCAGCGACATTCGCCTGCTGGCTTAGGCCCGGCAGCGCATCGTATTCACCCAGGATGGCGATAATCGGCAGACCTTCGCCGAATTCTCCCAGTAGCGCAGTCGGCATGTTGGCAATGCCTTTCGTCAGACGGAAGCCTTCTGCCTTCAGGACGGCTTCATGCTGTGCGGCTGAACGATGCTCTTCATAGTTTAGTTCTGGCGTATCCCAGATGCCGTCACTCAGCGTACAGAATTGCTGCCGCTTGGCCGCAATCAGGCCGCAGATCGCTTCCACGGTCTGATGATTGACGGCAGGAAGCGTTCCTTCATTGTGTGTTGCATTCATGCGTGGTGTGCTCGTTTGATTGCTCTGATGCATTTGCGAGGAGCGTGTCACAACCCGTTTGCTATGACACGCGATTCAACTAGAGGGTCATACTTAGAGTGGCGTGGTGTCCATACCGAACCATTTTTCACTCAGTTTTCTGATGGTGCCATCTTGCTTGGCCTGATCGATCGCTTTGTCGAACATGGCTTTCAGCTCAGGATCGCTTTTGCGCAGGCCAACAGAGGAGCCGCTACCCAGAATGCCGCCGATGAACTGTGGCCCTGGCATCACGATGTTCTCATTGCCTGGTTTGTCCGTCGTGCTTTTCAGATAAGGTGCGGAAGCAATGACCAGATCGACACGGCCAGCTTTCAGATCCAGATCGTGTTCCTGCGTGGTTTTATACTCGCGTACTTTCATAAAGCCTTTCATATATTTATCTAAAAAGGCGCTGGCGATAGAAGCAGATTGCACGCCAATAGTTTTGCCTTCCAGCAGCGGTTTCAGTTTCTCGACTTCTGCCAATGCTGTAGCTTCATCGGCAGGTTCAATGGAGAAACGCACGCCTGCATCTGGGAAATCTTTGGCGAGTGAGCTGGATTTCAGTACGGCGAAAGTTTGCCCTGACTGCGTGTACGGCTGGCTGAAATCGATCACTTCACGGCGTTTCGCCGTAGCAGACATACCTGCAATGATCGCGTCATATTTCCCCGCGTTTAGCGCAGGAATGGCGCTGGCGAAGGGCTGAACCATGATCTCGCATTTTACCTGCATGTTGTTGCACAGTACTTTATACAGTTCGATCTCCATGCCATCCAGCGTCCCGTCTGGCTTGGTGAAGTTATACGGGTGGTAAGCGCCTTCGGTCGCGATGCGGACGGTTGTCCATTTTTTCTCTTCTGCGGAGGCGGTGAATGAAGCAGCCAACGTGCCTGCCATACACAGCGAGCAGGCGAGTAGAGTGAGTTTTGATTTGATCATTGGTGTTCTCCCGGCGTTTTATATCGTTATATACCCGTCATACTTCAAGTTGCATGTGCGTTGGCCGCGCTACTCGACACACTTACGTGTGCCTCGCCCCGTTGGGGCCGCTGCAAGCAGCGTTCAAATCTGCCTCAGGCAGATTTGTCAGTCACCCGAATCACTTACCTGAGTAAGCTCATCGGGATGAAATGAGAGACATCCTGTCTCTCACCGGAGGCCAGCCGTTGGCTGGTCAAATTCGTTCCCGACGAATTTGTCCTTCTCTTGCCGCCTTCCTGAAACTCGAATTATTTAGGGTATGTTTTGTTTATTCCCTCTGAATTTCGTGGCAGAGGTAGATGTCTGAACACGAAATCTGCGGGGCTGTGTTTACCAACTGGCAATAAATTGCCGGAAGCGAGCCGACTGGCTGGCGGTGAAAACCTGCTCCGGCGTTCCCTGTTCTTCAATTTCCCCCTGATGGAGGAAGACGATACGGTTAGAAACTTCGCGGGCAAAATCCATTTCGTGAGTCACGACCAGCATGGTCATCCCTTCGTCCGCCAGCGTGCGCATGACGCGCAGCACTTCGCCAACCAGCTCGGGATCGAGTGCGGAGGTTGGCTCATCGAATAGCATCACTTTTGGTTCCATCGCGAGCGCACGGGCAATCGCCGCACGCTGCTGCTGTCCACCGGACAAATGTGCAGGATAGTAGTGACGCTTATCCGCCAGACCGACTTTCTCTAATAATTGCTCGGCGTGTTCCACGCACTCTGCCTGTGGACGCTTTAAGACGTGTACGGGCGCTTCGATGATGTTTTCCAACACGGTCTTGTGTGACCAGAGGTTAAAATTCTGGAATACCATGCCCAACTGAGTACGAATTCTGTCGATCTGCTTGAGGTTCGACGGGCGGTTCTGCCCTTTGCGGTTCGGCTTCATTTCAATCGCTTCTCCGCCGACGATAATCTCACCCTGATCGGGAAGCTCAAGCAGGTTGCTACAGCGCAGCAGTGTCGATTTACCTGAACCGGACGATCCCAGAATGGAGATGACTTCTCCCTGATTGGCTTCAATCGAAATCCCTTTCAGGACGTCCAGAGAACCGAAGCTTTTATGAATGTTGCGCAGGCTAATGGCGGGTGTCGTCATTGCAGATCTCCCAATTTCTTAATTTTTTTCGCTGCCGGTTGCGCGCCCGGCGCACGGAGATGAGGGGTAAGCGTAAATTCTGTCCACATCAGTAAACGTGTCAGAATAAGGTTAATAAACAGATAAATAGCGCCGGCGACCAAGAAGACTTCGAGCGCTCGGTAGGTTTCCGCAATAAGGCGTGCGGCGATACCGGTGATTTCCATTAGTGTGATGATGGAAGCCAATGAGGTCGATTTGACCATCGAAATCAGCTCATTGCCGTAAGCCGGCAGTGCCTGACGGATTGCCAGCGGGAAAACGATACGCTTGAAAATCATGAACGACGGCATGCCGCAGGCGCGTGCCGATTCGATCTGGCCTGTGGGAACGGACTGCAATCCACCACGGATAATTTCACTGGCATAGGCTCCGGTACACAGGCTGAGCGACAGCAGTGCGCACCAGTGTGGCTCCCGCAGGAACGGCCAAAGCATGCTTTCTCTCACCCAGGGGAATTGCCCCAGCCCGTAGTAAATCAGGAACAGCTGAACCAGCAGCGGTGTGCCGCGGAAAAACAGCACATAGGTTCGTGCAATGGAGCGCAGCACGGCAAAGGATGATAACTGCATCAGTGCTAAGCCCAGCGCCAGAAAGAAGCCCAGAAAAACCGAGCTGACCGCCAGCTGTAGGGTCAACGGAATACCGGGAATAATCTCCAGAAACGTGTCGTACAGAAAAGGAAAATCCATCAGCGTTTCACACCCCGGGAATAATGAGATTCAGCACGGCGCATAATCCAGCCGGAACAGATTGAGATAAGCAGGTACAGCAGCGCGGCTGCCATGAAGAAATCAAACGGTTTACCGGTAGAACCGGCGCCAGTTTGCGACTGCGTCATCAGCTCTGCGACGCCGGTAACGGAAACCAGCGCAGAGGTTTTCAGCACCAACTGCCACACGTTGCCGAGTGGGGGGATCGCGTGGCGCAGCAGGAGCGGTATGATGATGCGGCGCAGGCGTAATAGCGTTGGCATACCACAGGCTTTGGCGGCCTCAATTTCCCCTTTGGACACGGCGTAGAAGGCACCGCGGTAGACTTCCGTTTGCTGCGCACCAGAGGAAATGCCGACGGCGAAGACGCCAGCGAGGAAGCCAGGAAAACCGAAGAACTCATTGCTGCCAAACAGTTTGGCGAGCAGGGTTAGCGCAGAGCTGCCGCCGAAATACAGCAGGTAGATGATGAGTAGATCGGGGACGCCACGGATAAGCGTCGTGTAGCCATCGGCCAGATAGCGCACGGGGCGATTGCCGCAAATTTTGGACCAGGCGCCGATCGTACCGATCACCGCCCCCAGCAGGAAGCCGCAGATCGCCAGTGCGAGCGTCATTCCTGCCCCAATCAGTAATAATTTTCCCCAGCCGTGTTCACCAAAACTGATGAGTTGCCAGAAAGTAATGTCTTCCACAAGTGACTCCAAACTGCCTGTTTTTGGCAAATTTCATTCTTAGCAAATAGTGTTCTTAGCACGTTTTGTTGGTAGTAAAAGAGTGCTCCGTTACACAGAACTGTGTTTGTGGTGAGAGGGCTACACACTCTGTTCAGGAACAAGAGCAGTAATGCGTAATGGTATTAACTCGATGATGTACTCCTTCTATGGAGTACGAATTCGATGAAACACGATGGTTTGACGATGAAATCGGCTCGATAAGAACGATTCAGAAGTCGTGCCGCGAATCTATTAGAAAGCTAAGCAATACTTGGGCCACGTTTCCACGCAAATGATAATTGATTATTTATTCACATAGCCTGCTTATTAATGAGTTTTGTTTTAGTCAAAATAAGACAGATGTGGCCTGTGGTAAAGCATTAAAGTGACATTTTGTAAGGGAGTATGTTCAAAATAGTGCATTATTATGCTATTTGGTGGGGCGTTGCATTATGATGTTGCAATAACCGCTATCCGGCAGGACGGATAGCGGGTGAGTCGGTAAATGAGAAGAGGATTATGCTGTCCGGTCTGAAAACCAGCTCAATTTTTCCCGTAGCCCGACAACGTTACCGATGATGATCAAACTCGGGCTGCTGGCTTGTTGGGCTAACTCGCTCAATTGGGAGAGCTGCCCACTCAGAACGCGCTGTTTGGTTGAGGTGCCGTTTTCGATAATGGCGACAGGCACGGTTTCCGATAACCGCTGTTCGATGAGCTTACTTTGAATGTGCTCAGCCTGCTGAAGCCCCATGTAAAACACCAGCGTTTGTTTTTCCGCTGCGAGACTGGACCAGTCCAGATCGGTGTCGTGCTTGACGTGTCCGGTAATCAATCTGACGCCCTGCGAGTGATCGCGATGGGTGAGAGGGATACCGCTGTAGGCTGAGCAGCCTGACGCAGCAGTAATACCGGGAACGACAGAGAACGGTACGCCCGCCTGTTGCAGGTGCTCCAGCTCTTCGGCTCCACGGCCGAAGATAAAGGGATCGCCGCCTTTCAGCCTGACGACCCGATGACCGGCGCGTGCCTTTTCTTCCAACAACTGATTGATTTGATCCTGAGGGACGCTGTGGTAGCCAGAGGCTTTGCCGACGAAAATTCGCTCGGCGTCGCGGCGTGACAGATTGAGAATCTCTTTCGAGACCAGACGATCGTAAACGACGATGTCAGCCTGCTGTAGATGCTGTAGACCTTTCAACGTTAGTAACCCGGCATCACCCGGTCCCGCGCCAACCAATGTTACTTCACCTCGGTCATCGAGCGGCGCGGAGAAAAGCAGTTCCGTCAGTTGTTGAACGCTCTGGCTATTTTCATTTGCCAGCGCTTGCGCCAGCCGATCGTGTACAAAGAGCTTTTCCCAGAAGCGGCGGCGTGCGCTCATATTGCGGAATCGGCTTTTGACCCGACTACGCAATTCACCTGCGTATGTCGCCAGCTTACCGAGATTTTGCGGCAGAATACTTTCCAGTTTTTCCCGCAGTAGCCGAGCCAATACCGGCGCCGCGCCGCCAGAAGACACCGCGACCATCAGCGGTGAACGGTCAATGATCGACGGCATAATGAAGCTGGCACGTTCTGGTGAATCCACCACGTTACAGAAAATCCGGCGCTCGCTGGCGCTGGCATAGACATGGTTATTGACGTCCTGATCGTCGGTAGCGGCAATCACCAGCCACACCGCGTCCAGTAACGTCGGATCGAAGGTGCCGTGTACCAGCGTTAATTGAGCATCCTGCTCCCACGCCCGAAATTGATCGTTAAAATCGAGCGCATTGACGGTAATCACTGCGCCAGCATCCAGCAATAGCCGGGCTTTACGCTCGGCTATTTCCCCCCCTCCTACCAATAGACAAGGTTTATCGTGCAACTGACAGAATATTGGCAGGTAATCCATGTAACGCCTCTTGAAAGCTCAGGTTATTAGGGTAATGGTTGGCTATTATCAACCGCGATGTCACGGTCTGCGATGGATATTTGCACATTACCGTTTGTTACCTGAGCATCATAAGCTGCAACAGAATAGGCTCCATCCTCCAGACAGAATCCATCATAAAGGCGGAAATGCTGTTTTTTCAATGGGCTTGCGACCCAAAGATCGTCCTGATGCTCTCCCACTATCCCGCGACTTAATACACTCGCCTGTGCGAACGGATCGATATTGCTGATGGCGTAAACCTGCTCATCGTTACGTGGGCGGAACACGGCAATCTGTTGCTGCTCGACGAGTGCACACACGCCAGTGCCGGGCAGGATGTCGTCTAACTTACATACGGTCGTCCACTGGCTCATGCGTTTTCCTCCGCTAGTTCAATCTGTTTCACCGGAATACGCTCGGCAGGGCGTGCCGGACGGTGTTGTTGACGTTCACTCACCATTTGCACGTTCGGGTCACGTACCGGGCTGTTAATAAAGTGAGCAAAGCGTTTCTGTGCTTCCGCATCTTCCAGCGTTGCCTGCCATTCGCAGACGTAGCCTTCCCGCAGGCGTGCGATATCGGATTCAAGTTGGTCGTTAATGCCCAGTTTGTCTTTCACAATTACATTGCGCAGGTAGTCGATACCGCCTTCGAGGTTATCCAGCCAGACGGACGTACGCTGGAGCTTATCGGCCGTGCGGATGTAGAACATCATGAAGCGATCCAAATAGCGGACTAAGGTCTCGCGATCCAGATCGGCTTCCAGCAGGTCAGCGTGGCGCGGTTTCATCCCGCCGTTGCCGCATACATAGAGGTTCCAGCCTTTTTCGGTAGCGATGATCCCCACGTCTTTACCCTGTGCTTCCGCACATTCCCGCGTACAGCCGGAAACGCCAAATTTCATTTTGTGCGGGGTGCGAATACCTTTGTAGCGGTTTTCCAGCTCAACGCCGAACCCTACGCTGTCGCCGACGCCAAAACGGCACCAGGTGCTGCCGACGCAGGTTTTTGCCATCCGTAATGCCTTGGCGTAAGCGTGGCCGGTTTCAAACCCGGCTTCGATGAGCTGAGCCCATACGTCAGGCAGGTCGTCTTTCTGTACGCCGAATAGCGCCATGCGCTGAGAACCCGTCATTTTGGTGTACAGGTTGTATTGCTTCGCGATGCGACCAATGGCGATCAGGCCATCCGGCGTGATTTCCCCGCCTGCGGAGCGTGGGATCACGGAGTAGGTGCCGTCTTTCTGGATATTGCCGAGGAAGTTGTCGTTAGAATCCTGCAACGGCGTGTGCTGCGGTTTGAGCACGTACTCGTTCCAGCAGGAAGCCAGCAGGGACGCGACGGTCGGTTTACAGACCTCACAGCCGTAGCCTGAACCGTGTTTCTCCAGCAGTTGATCGAACGTTTTGATTTTTTCGATTTGGATCAGGTGGTACAGCTCCTGACGCGAATAGGCGAAGTGTTCACACAGATGATTATTGACTTCGATCCCCTGTTTGCTGAGTTCCGCGTTCAACACCTGCGTAAGCAGCGGGATACAGCCGCCGCAGCCCGTACCGGCTTTGGTGGTTTCCTTAAGCGCCGCGACGGTATGGCAGCCGCCGTTAATCGCTTTGATGATGTCGCCTTTGGACACGTCGAAGCAGGAGCAGATTTGCGCACTTTCTGGCAGTGCATCGACACCCAGCGTCGGTTTCGCACTGCCAGCGGACGCAGGAAGAATCAGCGCTTCAGGAGAATCCGGCAGCGGGATTTTGTTCAGCATGAATTGCAGCAGGTTACCGTAATCCCGCGTGTCGCCGACCAGCACAGCACCGAGCAGCGTTTTATTGTCGGCGCTGACGATCAGTCGTTTGTAGGTTTCTTTATTTTCATCCAGCCACATGTAGCTGCGAGAGCCTGGCGTATGGCCGTGTGCGTCGCCAATCCCGCCGACATCGACGCCCATCAACTTGAGCTTGGCGCTCATATCGGCGCCCTGGAATCGGTTTTCATGCCCTAACAGGTGGTCGACGGTAACCTGTGCCATTTTGTAGCCGGGCGCAACCAGACCAAATGGCCTGCCTTGCCAGGCGGCACATTCGCCGATGGCGTAGACGTCAGGGTCGGAAGTTTGACACCAGTCGTTAATCGCGATACCGCCGCGTGGGCCAATTTCCAGCGCACACTGACGTGCCAATTTGTCTTGTGCGCGGATACCGGTAGAGAACACGATGAAGTCGACTTCCAGCGTGCTGCCGTCGGCAAACACCATCGTCTTGCGGCTTTCCAGACCAGAATGTTGGATCGCCTGCGTATTCTTGCTGGTATGCACACGCACACCCATGTTTTCAATCTTGCGTTGCAGCAGGGTGCCGCCCTGTGCATCTAACTGTTCGGCCATGAGCACGGGGGCGAACTCAATGACGTGTGTTTCCACGCCAAGGTGTTTCAGCGCGCCAGCCGCTTCTAGACCTAATAGCCCCCCGCCGATCACCGCGCCGCGCTTGCTACGGCGTGCGCAGTTTTCGATGGCGTTCAGATCTTCAATGGTGCGGTAGACGAAACAGTCTTGCCCGTTTGATCCTTTGATTGAAGGAATCCAGGGGTAGGAGCCGGTTGCCATGATGAGCTTATCGTAATACACGGTACGGCCGGAATTGGAGTGAATGGCTTTTTCACTGCGGTTGATGGTGATGGCGCGTTCACCGAGCAGGACGTTAACGCCATTCTTTTCGTAATAACCTTCGCGTACTAAAGAAAGTTCTTCTACCGTATGGTGAGCGAAGTAAGAAGAGAGGTGGACACGATCGTAGGCAACGCGGGGTTCTTCACAAAAAACGGTAATCTCGTAGGTGGACGTTGGGGCCTTATCCAGCAACTCTTCGATAAAACGGTGGCCAACCATCCCGTTACCGATAACAGCGAGTCTGACTTTGTTCATTTTTGCCTCAAAATTGCTTCTTCTGAGGTTACCTTATCGCGCTACAAAGGCCGCTTATTGATGTACATCAAGTTGTCTTTTATATACTTCTTTGTGGGTATCTTGATGATTTTACTTAATTTTTATTAAGTGTTGGTTTTCATTGGAGTTTTCGGGATTGGCAAAAATGAGATCTATAGCACGCTTTTGGTCAGAAGCCGACTGATTAGCGGCCAATCCGCTATCAGGGTAATCGTACCCCTCATCAATCATTCACGTTCCTGAAGGCGTAAAAATAAAACTAAGGGATTATCCATTCATTTAGTAAGGATATGAAATTTTCTGGTGATAGTGCTCACAGCTTTATGTGCAAATGCACAATTATCCGCGACATAATTTCTTCATATGAAAGAAATTGCCTAATGACTAACGGCGTAACAACCTTAATAATTAAAAATAAAACGCTATTTTTTTTTAATTAACACGTAATTTCTTTTTGTGACGCCGATCGACTTATAAGGTCGTACCAGAAAGCGTTATGCGTTTTTTATCTACTAGTCCCAGCACAGGCAGTGAAGTGATTCTTTACTATTTATGTGGCTCACATTCGCAATCGTATACATGAGTTGTGTTAAACATCAAAGCAGGTAACAACGTGAAAATAGAATCAATTGATGTCACCGTCTTCACTTATCCCACACGTCGGGTTTCCGATAGTGCGGGCCATTCACACCCGGGAGCCGAGAATCAGGCCAAGATGGCGCTGTTGACCATCACGGCAGATGACGGCCAAAAAGGTTACGCTTTCGCTCCGCCGGAAGTGATTCGTCCCCATATCGTTAATGCGTTCTTCCGTAAAGTGCTGATTGGGCAGAATCCGTTCGATCGTGAACGCCTCTGGCAGGATCTGGTGCACTGGCAACGCGGCAGCGCCAACCAACTGACTGACCGCGCGCTGTCGATTGTGGAATCCGCACTGTGGGATCTGCAAGGTCGCGTGCTGAACATGCCTGTGCATAAGCTGCTCGGCGGCTATCGTGAAAAAGTCCCTGCTTACGGCAGCACCATGTGTGGTGATGAGCTGGAAGGCGGTTTATCTACGCCAGAGGAATACGGCCAGTTCGCCGAAAAGCTGGTGCAGCGCGGCTATAAGGCCATCAAGTTGCATACCTGGATGCCGCCTGTCTCGTTCGCGCCTAGCCCGAAAATTGATGTGAAAGCCTGTGCGGCAGTGCGTGAAGCGGTCGGACCGGATGTCTGCCTGATGCTGGATGGCTACCACTGGTACAGCCGCAGCGATGCACTATACATCGGCCGTGAACTGCAAAAGCTCGATTTCACCTGGTTTGAAGAGCCAATGGAAGAACAGAGCATGGCGTCCTACAGCTGGCTGACCAAGAGCCTGGATATCGATGTCATCGGGCCGGAAAGCCTGTCAGGTAAATATTTCAGCCGTGCTGACTGGGTTAAAGAAGGCGCATGCGACATTTTGCGCGCGGGCGTGCAAGGCGTCGGCGGTCTCTGGCCGTGTCTGAAGGTTGCCAGCCTGGCTGAATCTTTCGGTATGGACTGCGAAATTCACGGTAACGGAGCGCCAAACCTTAACGTTGTAGGTGCGATCAAAAACTGCCGTTGGTATGAACGCGGGCTGCTGCATCCTTTCCTCGATTACGACGAACCTGCTGCTTACCTGAATTCGATTGTCGACCCGATGGATGACGAGGGCTTTGTGCATCTGCCGCAACGTCCAGGGCTGGGAGAAGATATTAATTTTGACTGGATTGAGGAGCATACCCTAAGCAAAGAATAGTTTTTCTGTATGAATAGTTGTTTGTTCGATCTGAAAGATAGCCTTACCTAAAAAATAAAAAGTTGTCGTCTTCCATGCTCCCACACCTGGAGAATAATGATGAAAGCACGAGCAATACTCCGTACCCTGCTGTTAGGTTCACTCTGCATGGCCGCTACACCGGCCATTCTATCGGCAAAAACCCCTGACGATCAGCTGATCGTGGGGATGAACATGAACAACATGCTCTCACTCGATCCGGCCGCCATGACGGGTAACGAAGTGGTGGGCATTATCGTCAACCTCTATGACTCGCTGGTGGTGCTCGATCCGGCCAACCTGAGTAACATCCTGCCTTCTCTGGCGAAAAGCTGGAGCGTCAATGATGCGGGCAACGTCATCACCTTCAATCTGGTCGATAACGCCAAATTCCATTCCGGTAACCCCGTGACGGCACAAGATTTCGCCTGGTCGATGAAGCGTCTGCTTAGCCTCAACATGGCCCAGGCCACGACGTGGAAATCCTACGGCTTCACCGCGGAAAACGTGGAGAAAATGATCCGTGCCAAAGACGATCATACCGTTGAAATTGAGCTGCCTAAGCCGAACGACCCCAAGCTGGTGATCTATTCGCTGGCAACGTTAGGTAGCGGCTCGGTGCTGGACAGTAAAACGGTCATGAAGCACGAGAAAAACGGTGACTGGGGTAACGGCTGGCTGACCACGAACGAAGCCGGTTCTGGTCCGTTCAAGCTGGATGTGTGGCAGGCGAAAGACGTGCTGCGCATCAGTAAGGTTGAGAACAACTGGCAGGGCGACGCGAAAATGCGGCGCGTGATTTTCCGCCACATGACTGAATCACAGGCGCTGCGTCTGATGATTGAAAAAGGCGACATTGACGTGGCCTCTGGGATGTCGGTGCCGGATATCAATGCGTTGAAACAAGATAAAGACGTTGTGGTTGATGAGGTGAAAAAAGGCACGCTGTACTACGTTGCAATGAGCCTGAAAAACGAATACTTCGCTAAGCCGAAAGTGCGCGAAGCGGTTCGCTACCTGATTGATTACGATGGCGTCAATAAGACAGTGATGCCTGGCTACGGCTTCTATCATCAGCGCCCTATCCAAAAAGGGATGGATGCGACGTTGCCGGACCCTGGCTATAAGCTGGACGTGCCACGCGCCAAAGCGCTGCTGGCTGAAGCTGGCTACCCGAATGGGTTTGAAACCACGCTACGTGTTCTTTCCGATCAGCCGTTCCTGAATCTGGCGACGTCGGTACAGTCCACGCTGGCACAGGCGGGTATCAAAGCCAAAATCATCTCCGGTACTGGCAATCAGGTTTACGGCGCGATGCGCGATCGTAACTTCGATATGCTGGTCGGCCGCGGCGGTGGTGGCGTCGATCCGCACCCTCACTCCAGCCTGCGTTCTGTTGTCTATAACCCGGATAACAGCGACGAAGCCAAACTGACCAACTTCCAGGGCTGGCGCACGTCTTTCTACGACAAACCCTTGAACGACATGATCGATCAGGCACTGTTGGAGAAAGATCCTCAGAAACAGAAGCAGATGTATATCAACGTACAGAATCGCTATGAAGAACTGTTCCCGGCCATTATTCCGGTGTCGCAGATGATCGATTCTGTGGTGTTGCGTAAAGACGTGAAAGGCTATGTGCCGCATCCGTCTTCTACGACGCATCTGCGCGAGGTCTATAAGCAGCGCTAGTGTCCACACGTTAAATCGGATGATTAGCTACACGTTCCCAGCTAATCATCCCGATCAGATACGCTAAAAAGAGATGACCGCGTGAGTGGTGATTTGCTGTCGCCGCTAACCGGGATATCAGGAGAAAGAACATGGTTTTCTCTGATTGGATCAAGCCGGGTGGAGTACTGCGTCGTTTGGCAAAACGTCTGTTTCAGGTCGTCGTCACGCTGTTCGGGTTATTAATCCTGACCTTCGTGATCGGCCGCGTGATGCCAATCGATCCAGTCCTGGCTATTGTCGGGCAGGATGCTGACCAAAGTACCTATCAACAGGTTTACCAACAACTGGGGTTGGATAAGCCGCTATATGTCCAGTTCTTTATTTACTTCAATTCACTGATGCATGGGGATTTGGGCAATGCACTCCTGACCGGACGACCGGTCATGGATGACATTATCCGGGTTTTCCCTGCCACCATCGAGCTTGCCACCATGGCGATTATCGTGGGTGCGGGTTTGGGTGTTCCGCTAGGCGTGCTGGCTGCGGCGCGACGCGGTAAGTGGGCGGATTATGTGGTGCGTTTTATCAGTCTGGCCGGTTATTCGACGCCGATATTTTGGGTCGGGATGATGGGGCTGCTGGTGTTCTATGCCTGGCTGAATTGGGTCGGTGGCGCAGGACGGGTTGATATGGCCTACGATGGTCTGGTGGAAAACCGTACCGGTCTGCTGTTGGTGGATTCACTACTGGCAGGCGAGTGGGATGTGTTCCGCAGCGCGTTGAACCATCTGGTATTGCCCGCGACGATTCTCGGTTTCCATTCGCTGGCCTATATCAGCCGTATGACGCGCAGCTTCATGCTGGCGCAGCTTTCGCAGGAATACATCATTACTGCGCGAGTGAAAGGGCTGTCTGAGTTCCGTGTTGTCTGGGCGCATGCGTTTCGCAATATTCTGGTTCAGCTTCTGACGGTGGTAGCGCTGGCGTATGGCTCGCTGCTGGAAGGGGCGGTGTTGATCGAAACGGTCTTCTCATGGCCAGGATTTGGTTCCTATCTGACCGGTAGTCTACTGCTGGGGGATATGAACGCGGTGATGGGGTGTGTGCTGCTGGTGGGGTTAATCTTCGTGACGCTTAACCTGCTGTCGGACATGTTGTATCAAATCTTTGATCCGAGGACGAACGCATGAATATTTCCTCTGAGCCGTCAGTCACTCGTGAGTCGGTACTGCGGACACCGCCCGAAAAACGCGTGAGCCGCTTGCGGCTACGCGGAGCGCGAATCGGCGGGTTTCTCTTGACGATGATGCGCAATCCACTTACCGCGATTGGTTCTGCGATTGTGCTGATGTTGATGCTGGTCGCCATCTTCGCGCCGTGGATCGCCACGCACGACCCGCTGGTACAGGATTTGGCCAACGCGCTACAGGCACCGAGCGCGGCGCATTACTTTGGTACCGATGAGTTTGGGCGCGATGTGTTTAGTCGTCTGGTCTATGGTTCACGCATCACGTTGTATATCGTTGCGCTGGTGTCGGTCACCGTTGGGCCGATCGGGCTGGCGTTGGGCGTGGTGGCAGGGTATTACGGTGGCATCGTTGACACTATCCTGATGCGCATCACCGATATCTTTATCTCGTTCCCCAGTCTGGTATTGGCGCTGGCGTTCGTGGCGGCGCTCGGCCCTGGTCTGGAACATGTAGTGATCGCGATTACGCTGACGGCCTGGCCGCCGATTGCTCGTCTGGCAAGGGCGGAAACGCTGTCGCTGCGTCACGCGGACTTCGTTTCTGCTGTGAAGCTTCAAGGGGCATCGTCTATCCGCATCCTGCTGCATCACATTGTACCGCTGTGCCTGCCATCGGTGATTATTCGTATCACTATGAATATGGCGGGCATCATTCTGACGGCGGCGGGTCTGGGCTTTCTGGGGTTGGGGGCACAGCCGCCCGATCCTGAATGGGGCGCGATGATCTCTGCGGGTCGTCGTTACATGATGGAGTGCTGGTGGTTAGTAACTATTCCGGGGCTGGCGATTTTAATTAACAGCCTGGCGTTCAACTTCCTTGGAGACGGCCTACGTGACATCCTCGATCCCAGAACTGAATAAGTCTTCTCAACGAGTGCCGGGAAGCTCGCCCCTGATGGAAGTGGAAAATCTGCGGGTAGGCTTCGTGAACCGTGGTGTTGTGACTGATGCCGTGCGCGGCGTTTCCTTCCAGCTTGGCTGTGAAAAGCTGGCGATTGTTGGCGAATCCGGCTCCGGTAAATCGACAGTTGGCCGTGCGCTGTTGCAACTGCACCCGCACAGCGCGCGAATTACGGCAGATAAACTGCGCTTCGGTGATACCGATTTGCTGAAAGCGGATGAGGCGCGGATGCGTCAGATTCGCGGCAAGCGCATATCCATGATTATGCAGGACCCCAAATACTCGCTGAACCCAGTGGTTTGCGTCGGCGATCAGATTGCCGAAGCCTATCTGGCGCACCATAAGGTGTCGCACCGCGAGGCGAAGGAAAAGGTGATGGCAATGCTGGACGTGGTGCGTATTCGTCAGCCAGAGCGTGTCTATAATCTGTATCCCCATGAGATCTCAGGCGGGCAAGGGCAGCGCATCATGATTGCGATGATGCTAATTACCGAACCCGAAATCGTGATTGCCGATGAGCCGACCTCAGCGCTGGATGTCTCCGTGCGTTTGCAGGTGTTAGCGATGTTGGACGATCTGGTGAGTGAGCGTGGTCTGGGGCTGATTTTCATCAGCCACGACATCAATCTGGTGCGCAGCTTCTGCGATCGGGTGCTGGTGATGTATGCCGGGCGCGTTGTGGAGTCGATTGCTGCCGCCGATCTGGATAACGCACAGCACCCGTATACGCGCGGGTTGCTGAATTCGCTGCCGGATATCGACCACCGACGCCCACGTTTGCCGGTGATGAATCGCGATCCTGCCTGGATCAACGGATAAAGGGGATAATCATGGCAACTGAAGCAATACATCAGCGTCAGCCGATGATCGAAGTGAATAACCTGAATCTCTCTTTCGGTCAGGGCAGCACGGCGAATCAGGTGTTGTACGATGTGAACCTCACGGTCAACGATGGCGATATCTTTGGTCTGGTGGGGGAATCGGGGTCAGGAAAAACCACCGTGTTGAAGTGTCTGGCCGGATTGTTTAATCATTGGGAAGGCACGCTGCACATTGACGGGAAGAAGCTGGCACATCGGATCGATCGGGCGCGCTGTCGCCGCGTGCAGATGGTGTTTCAGGACCCGTACGGATCGCTGCACCCCCGTCATACGGTAGAGGCGATTCTGGAAGAGCCGCTGTCGATCCACCGTTTTGACGATCGTGACGATCGCATCGATACCTTGCTGGAGAAGGTCGGGCTGGGAACGAACTTTCGTCGCCGCTATCCGCATCAGCTGTCGGGCGGGCAGCGCCAGCGCGTGGCGATTGCCCGTGCGCTGATTCTGGAACCGAGAGTGCTGCTGCTCGATGAACCAACCTCGGCGCTGGACGTGTCGGTGCAGGCGGAGATCCTCAATCTGCTGACGGAGTTGCACCAGCAGGAAAAGCTGACTTACCTGATGGTGACGCACGATTTAGGCGTGATTTCTCACTTGTGTCATAAAGTGGCGGTGATGCAATACGGCAAGATACTGGAAACGCTGGAGACCGACGATCTGACCAGCGATGTGCCGAAGGATGCTTATACTTCGATGCTGGTTGACGCCAGCCGTCAGTACAGCCGCGATCTGGCGGTGCGTTCGGAACGTATGGGCTAGGCGTGCAGTGCGACGATCATCATCATCATGAGGGCCGAGTCATCGGCCCTTTTTTTGTCTTGTAAGCAGGTTTTCGTTCACAGTTGGTTACGAACAGACTTTTATACGTAAAAAAAGGTAAATGGGTAGCGCTGAAGAGTGCGGATACTTACAATCATTACGCTTTCTGTAGTCGGCCTCTTCAAAAAGGAATTCTCATGTTCAAACGTACTCTGGTTGCGGCAGCAGCCCTTATTTCACTGACGGCATTTTCTCCAGCCTTTGCGGCCTCTGGCACCACTCATGTGCTGTTGACGACGTCCGCAGGCAATATCGAACTGTCTTTAGATAATCAAAAAGCGCCGGTTTCGGTAAAAAATTTCGTCGAGTACGTTAACAATGGCTTTTATAACGGGACGACATTTCATCGTGTGATCCCCGGTTTTATGGTGCAGGGCGGCGGTTTTTCTGGCGAAATGAACCAGAAAGCGCCAAATGCGCCGATCAAGAATGAAGCTGACAACGGCCTGCGTAACCAGCGTGGCACTATCGCGATGGCGCGAACCGCTGACAAAGATAGCGCGACCAGCCAGTTTTTTATCAACGTAGCGGACAACGCTTTCCTCGATCATGGCCAGCGTGATTTTGGCTATGCCGTATTTGGTAAAGTGGTGAAGGGTATGGACGTCGTGGATAAGATTTCTCAGGTACCAACGAAAAACGTTGGACCTTACCAGAATGTGCCGACTGCACCTATCGTGATTCAGTCCGCGAAAGTGCTGCCCTGATTGGCAAGATAGATAAGCAAAGAACCGAGAATACAAAAGGCCACGTCAGTGGCCTTTTGCGATCTTAACGCTTCAGTTCGCGCATTATTCCAGCGCTTTTGCCATCTGCTGTAGCCAGGCATCCACGCCAGTGCTCGGCACGTTCAACTGACGGTAGGTCGTGGTTGCCACGGGATAGCCGCCAACCTCTTCCTGACTGTTCACGAAGCCACCTGTCCGCTGTTTGAAATTCTCCACGATACGTTTATCAACAGCATCACGATCTTTAGGGCGTGCGCCTGCGCGTTGCAGTACCTGATTGGTGACGGCGCTGGCCGGTGATGCCGTTAAGCCCGCAGGCCAAATAGGGGAGATTTTGAGTAAATTAATTCCGCTGCCTGACGTTTGTGGCGCGGTTTTTCCCTTGGCATCATACGCGAGGTTATCTGACATCCAGACATCGCCAGAGCTGTTGCTTCCTACCAGGCCTAAACCTGCTTTGGTATTTGCGCCATAGTGCATCACGTTACCCGCAACGGAAACGCGTGGGCTGGCGGGCATAGTTTTCCCTTCCCATTCTCCTTTGACTCCGCCAACGCGCACGCCCCAAATGCCGGGGTTGTAGATCAGATTATTGACCATGACGCCCGTTGAACCCGCCTTGAACCAGGCGTTGCGCTCGTTGTTGTGCGCATACAGGTTGCCAATGATTGACACATCAGTCACGTTATCGTGAACCAGCGTGCCCATCGAGTGAATGCCTTTGGTGTGGGCTGAGTCGTATAGGCCTTCAGCAACGATATTATTCGAGAGCGTGATACGGTGCGCGGTGCCCTGTGGTCCGTCGTAGCGTGGGCCGGAAATAGACAGATTTTCGTCTGTACCCCACGCGAAACTTGAGTGATCGATGACAACGTTGTAAGCATTTGCGCCGTTGATTGAAACATCACGCTCAAAGCCGCTTTTCTTACCCGTACCGGCATCGCCGATGCGAAAACGAATATGCTGCATGAGCACATCATGGGTGCTAATTCCCATTCCGCCACGAATAATCGTGATACCGGGGGAAGGGGCCGTTTGACCCGCAATGGTGACAAACGGTTCGGTTAGCCGAAGGTCGCTTTTGTTCAAGTCGATAATACCGCCAACCTCGAAAACGATAATGCGCGGCCCTTTGGCGGCTAGTGCTTCCCTGAGTGAGCCGGTTCCGGAAGAAGCCAGCGTTGTAACGCGAATAACGCGTCCACCACTGCCTGCCACGGTATCCGTTCCGAATCCTTTCAACTCTGGTGCTGCTGGTGTGGCGGCGCTAGCCATCGGTATGCCAACACTGAATACTGTACTGGTGCTGAACAGTGCGGCGAACAGAAGAGAACGTTTCATTTCATTTCCTTGAATATTAACGACAAAAATGAGCGAGCCTTTAGGGCTCGCTCAAGTACGGCCCGAACGATAGATCGACGGGCATTAAGCTTGCTTGCCGGCTCCTGTTAGCACAGGACAATGAGGGTAGGAGCCTGAAGCCAGCTTATTTACTCTTCTCGACTAGTTGCAATTTGCTGCTGTCAGTACGGCAAGGTTTTTGTTCACGCCAGCATAATTTGCCAGCTTGTCCTTCACGCACTGCGCTGAAACCGGGGAGTAGCTGTAAGGAACAGAAGCGAATGTGCCAGTGCTTTTCCAGTCTTCAGCATTCACGTAGGGTTTTGTGTCTTTGTCCCAAGTGATGTTGTATTTCGCGAAGTCGGCTGGGCTCATGACGTTATTGTTACGCAATTCCCAGGTACCGAAGTTGGAACCGTCGTAGCGTGAAGTCACAGGGTTTTTCGCATTTTCGAACCAGTTGCGTTCGATCAACGCAATCCCTTTCTGGCGCACGTTCAGGCCGGAGCTGGTGATACCAGTATAGAGGTTATTATAAGCGTGAACCTGACCACCACGTTGCAGTGGGAGGCGAGCGTTAACATCGTCGTAAATATTGTGATGGTAAGTCAGGTCGCGGCCCGTATCGCTGCTGCTGAAGCCGCTCAGCCCCACTTTTTTGATGCCGTGAATGTAGTTGTACGAAATGGTCACGTTGGTAGACGCTTTCTTGATATCAATCGCCGATTCAAATGTGGTATCACCGTCTTTTGTACCTGCACATTCAAAGTTTTTCGCGAAGATTTCGTTGTGGTCAATCCAAACGTTTGGCGTGTTATCGATGCGAATCGCATCACCGTCCTGCGCGCCACCTGGCATGTAACCAAAACGCATGTTACGGATGACAACATCGGATGATTTCGTCAGCCAGATCCCGAAGTTAGCGGAAGAACCGTTGGTGCCGATGATGGTAATGCCTTTGGTAAACTCTTTGATTTCCACGCCGCGCGCGTCTTTCTTCCACTGAGCGCAAATATCGTTCTCAGCAGCTTTGATCAGCGCATCTTCATTACCGTTATAGGTAATGACGAGCGGGTAAGCCCCACCTTTGACTTTCTTACCCTTGGAATCCAGCTTCGCCGCTTCGATAATATCAATGATATCCTGCATGGAACGCGCAGTTTTGTTCACGGCACCAGCCACGTTACCACCGTCAGTGGTAGCATAACCCCCCGTATTTGCCGCCATTGTTGGCTGGGCTGCAAGTAATAACAGCCCAGCGGCTGTAGAAGGCAGTAGGTATTTCATTCAGGTACTCTCCTTGGAATTGAATTTTTTTTGGGCATTTATGATCCACATAGCCCAGATTATATTATTAGGTTGTTTCAATAAAAGTGAAATCAAGGTTTATTGAAATCCCGTTTAAGTGTTATCATAAAAATAAAATAATTCAATATTTAGATATTAAATACATCAGACGAATAACATGGGTAAATATCGATGATTAATAAGTCCCTATTTTAAATGGTAATATTTTTTTCATTTTTTCTAAAATCAATACATCTTTGTTTTTTATTAAAAATAAAATTATTTTTTGGTTTGTTGTTTTTTGATAGGGATGATTTGAAAGGCGTGATAACTGTGAGCACCATCAAGAAATAAGTAAAATTCTCTCATTAAAAGGGGAGTGTTAAAAAATAATTGATGGCGATCAAATTATTAATTTATCTCATGTTGGTACGTCATTATTTTATTTGTCGATTAATCCTTAATTTAAATATGGTTTTTGTTAGTTAATCATTCAGCTGACTTTAATTTAAAATAATTAGCATGGTAGTTAATATGTTGATTGTCTATTTGGGAGGTTAACCTCTGTTCCTGCATGGATTTCCATAAAAAATAAGCGAGCTCTAAGAGCTCGCCCAAGGGTATAGCGTTTATTTACAGTTAGCTGCTGTCAGTACTGCCAGGTTTTTACCTACGCCAGCATAGTTTGCCAGTTTATCCTTCACACACTGCGCCGAAACTGGCGTGTATTTGTAAGAAATGGAAGGGAATTTGCCGGTACTTTTCCAATCATCAGCATTAACGTGAGGCGTGGAAGGGCGACCCCAGGTAATGTTGTACTTGGAGAAGTCTGCTGGTTTGGTGATGTTGTTGTTACGCAACTCCCAAGTACCAAAGTTGGAGCTGTCGTTACGTGCCGTCACCGGGTTCAGTGCATTTTCGAACCAGTTACTTTCGATCAGCGCGATCCCTTTCTGGCGAACGTTAAAGCCAGAGCCAGTGATGCCGTCATACAGGTTGTTGTAAGCATGAACCAGGCCACCACGCTGTAGCGGCAGACGTGAGTTAACATCGCGATAGATATTGTGATGATAAGTCAGGTTACGACCCGTATCCGAATTGCTTGCACCGCTCAGACCCACTTTTTTAATGCCATGGATGTAGTTGTATGACACCGTGACGTTAGTTGACCCTTTCTTGATATCGACGGCCGACTCAAAAGTGGTGTCATTATCTGGTGTGCCTTTACACTCAAAGTTTTTGGCAAAGATCTCATTATGGTCAATCCAGACGTTTGGCGAGTTATCAATACGAATGGCATCGCCGTCTTGCGCGCCGCCTGGCATATAGCCAAAGCGCATATTACGTACGACAACGTTGGATGAATTAATAATCCAGATACCGAAGTTGGCAGATGAGCCATTGGTGCCCTGGATGGTGATCCCTTTGGTAAACTCTTTGACTTGTACGCCGCGTGCGTCCTTACTCCACTGGCCGCAAATATTCTTTTCAGCCGCTTTGATTAATGAATCTTCATTACCGTTATAAGTGATAATGAGCGGGTAAGCTCCGCCTTTAACTTTCTTGCCTTTTGAATCCACTTTCGCGGCTTCAATAATATCTACAATCTCTTGCAGAGAACGTGCAGTTTTTTTCACGGCGCCGGAAACATCTCCACCATCGGTGGTGGCATAGCCACCCGTATTGGCGGCCATCGCTGGCTGAGCAGCAAGTAATAACAATCCGGCGGCGGCCGTAGGCAATAGGTATTTCATTATAACTGTCTCCTTAGAATAGAATTTTCATGGGCATTTATTGCTCCATATGCCCGATGTAGCAGGTACATATTTTTCAACAAAAAGGAATATCAATTTTGATGAAAAACTAGGGGGAGTGTGGTCAAAAAATAACAACACTTCAAGGGTGAAATGTTAAATGTATTACGGAGGAAACATTTTGTAATATTGATGATTGAATGGTTTTTGATTTATAGGAAACAACACTCCATTAAAATAATTTGAAATCAGTGAGTTATTTTTTTAATGGATGGATAATGTGTCTTGGTTTCTTTATCTATGTGATTTAAGCCGCGACTTTTCTTGTGACGATCGCTGAGATTAACGTAATAATTTATCTTAAGTCAGAATATAATATCACAGGGATATTCAGTTTTGTTTTTGTCATGAATGGATTTTATATTGAATTTTAATTTGCTAAGAAATAATTATTATTAACTACTATGTGTTGTGAAAAATGAGCGAGCACGTTGCGCTCGCTCATGAAGAACCCGGCGCAGAGTGAATACGCCGGGCTTAACGCGTTTATTTACAGTTGGCTGCTGTCAGTACGGCCTGGTTTTTACCTACGCCAGCATAGTTCGCCAGTTTATCCTTCACGCACTGTGCGGAAACAGGGGAATAGCTATACGGGACGGCAGGGAATTTGCCAGTGCTTTTCCAGTCATCCGCATTGATGTGCGGTGTGGATGGTTTGCCCCAGGTAATTTTGTATTTAGCAAAATCAGACGGGCTGGTAATGTTGTTGTTACGCAACTCCCAAGTACCGAAGTTGGAATCGTCATTACGTGCAGTTACTGGGTTGAGTGCATTTTCGAACCAGTTGCTTTCGATCAGTGCAATCCCTTTCTGACGGACGTTAAAGCCTGAACTTTTGATACCGTCATACAGGTTATTATAAGCATGTACCTGACCACCACGTTGCAGCGGCAGACGTGAGTTAACATCGCTGTAAATATTGTGATGGTAAGTCAGATTACGACCTGTATCCGTGTTGCTTGAACCGCTCAAACCCACCTTTTTCACGCCATGGATATAGTTGTACGACACCGTGACGTTGGTTGATGCTTTCTTGATATCGACAGCCGATTCAAAAGTGGTGTCGTTATCTGGTGTACCGGCACATTCAAAGTTCTTCGCAAAGATCTCGTTGTGATCGATCCAAACGTTCGGTGAGTTATCAATACGGATAGCGTCGCCATCTTTTGCGCCACCAGGCATATAACCGAAGCGCATATTACGTACGACAACATTGGAAGAGTTAACCACCCAGATGCCGAAGTTGGCAGAAGACCCATTGGTACCGAGGATGGTGATCCCTTTGGTGAACTCTTTGATTTCTACACCGCGCGGATCTTTGCTCCATTGGCCACAGATATTGGCTTCAGCGGCTTTGATCAGTGCATCTTCATTACCGTTATAGGTAATCACGAGCGGGTAGGCTCCCCCCTTGACTGCTTTACCGTTTGAATCTTTTTTCGCTGCCTCAATGATATCGACGATCTCTTGCAGAGAGCGTGCGGTTTTTTTCACAGCACCGGAAACGTCGCCGCCGTCAGTGGTGGCATAACCTCCCGTATTTGCTGCCATTGTTGGTTGGGCTGCAAGCAGCAACAGCCCAGCGGCTGCAGAAGGCAGTAGGTATTTCATTGTGTACTCTCCTTGACATAGAATTTTTCTGGGTATTTATCACTACACACCCTGTGTAATAAAAAAGGCTGTTTCAACAAAAATGAAATTAAGGTTTGTCTATAAAGCCGAGCTAAGTGTTAACAGAAAAAATAAACAATACAAGATGGGGCGTTAAATATATTAATTAAATAACAGGGGAACGTTGACTTGATTTGCTTTTAATGCTTTTAGATAGAAACTGATTTCTATTTAAATTCATTTAAATCAATTGGTTGTGTTTTTATTTTAATTTTTTTCTTTATTTTTACCTGTTTCATATCTAGATTTTATTCACTTGATAGCAATTGTGATCGCCGTCAAAAGTTAAAAGTAAATATTGATTAGAAAGATAAATTTCGTGGGGTAACTTGCCAGCTTAAAAAACGTAATTAATTCATGAGGGTTTTTTGGTTATTATTTATTTTGTTAACAATAGTTTCAAAGAAATCGTTTTCTGTAGGGGTTAATAATAAATATTACCTATTAATGAAGATATTTATTACAGAAATAAATCATTTGTTATCTTTATAATTATGATCGTGCTACTTTTATACTTTGGCTCAGTGCAGACACACTTGGTTGGTTTTCCTCTGTTTGTAGAGACGCTGTCCCTCTGAATATTTCAGCTTCTGCTGTGAAGCGATAAAAAAACTAAACATAAGGAAGTGGCTGACAGGCTGTTAGCGTTTATCTGTGTAAATATTTTTCGTACACATTTTTTGTTGACAAATTATTTTTTTATTGACCCTGAATTTTACGAAAGGTAGCATTATTAGCATGCATGAAAGCCATTTTCAGACACGCTACTAGGATCGTAAAATGTTCATCTCAGATAAAAAGATCGCAGAAAGTTTAATTGAAAAATCAATTGTTCTTATCGAGCAAATCAAAGCAGAGTTAGTTGTGCTGAAAAGCTCTTTGCCTCAGGAGGAGTATGAAAAGTGTCGGCATGTTGCCGGGCACTTAATTTATACGTTAACGGGTAAGGTTATAAATGATATTTCAATTGATCATCCAGATTTAAAACCAGATGGCTTTACAGTTTATTTAAATAAAGATGCGGATGTGTGATTTTTTTGTTATTTCCTTTCCTTTTTTTGTTATTGTTTCGTGCCATTTTTTAAATGGCACGTGATAGATAAAAGAAAAAAATCTTGATTTCTTTACTAATTATTTTAGTATTGATTAGGTTTTTGCGATAAATGCATGTATTTGTTGCCTAAATTATTTTGGTTATTGGAAGATAAAAAACCAAGTGTTAGAAACATTAATTAGCATACTTTTAAAGGATTGAGTTATGTTAAAATCCCCTCCCTTGTTGGTATTATCCCCATTGATTTTGTCGTTTGTTTTATTTTCAGGTAAAGCGATCAGTTCAGATGATAAACCCCTTCCTATTGACCTTATTAATGGGAAAGTCAGTTTTATACAAACACAAAATCAAAAAATGTGTATTGTTAAAAGTAAAAAATCGAATGAAATGATTATCGACGAAAAATATTCACTATCCCTGACCGATAGATGTATAGCCGAATGTTCATACCTATTAGATATGCCTGGTGATTATGGAAGTACGAACTTCCATAGTTGTCTTGCACAATGTAAAGGTGGCGTTGCGATGTGTGATTTCTAATTTTAAAATTAGTTTTTTTGTCAGTGTCTTTTAAAAAATAATCTTGTTAATTTTTTATATTCATTTTCATGATTTTTTTAATGTGTTTATTGAAAAAATTCAATTAGTAAATTTAAAAGGATGGTATGAGTTATGGCTTCATACAAGATACGGATTTTGAGTTGCAGCGGCGGCACCCAAGAAATAATGTGTCCTGATGATAAATATATACTTGATGCTGCTGAAGAAGCTGGAATAGATCTTCCCTACAGTTGCCGGGCTGGAGCGTGTTCTACATGTGCATGTAGGGTGATCTTTGGAAGTTATGATGATAGCGATCAATCTTTCCTTGATGGAACCCAGAGAGGAACATTTATATTATCTTGTACAACATATCCTACATCAGATATGACAATAATGTCTCATGCTGAAGCTGACTTGGTTGAATAAGAGGGTTGAATAATGGTTAGCAGAAGGAATTTTATTTTATCCGGTGTTGCATTCAGCCTTTGTAGCTTGGCATATAGAGTAAATAGTGAAACTGGCGAGCGACTTACAGTAATAAATGCAGTGTTAATTAATGACGTAAATGATATTAATGAACGCTTGGATAAGTTTGTATTTAAAAAAGGTCAATGCAATTCTGTTAAATCAACACAACAGAGTGCTGTAAAAGTTATTATCAACGTTATCCGTAAGTCTACGATGGAACCTTTAACCGGGAGCAAAGTGGGTTTATGCCTTTCTGATGCTTTCAAATCTAAAGGAAAGCTTGCTTCTGCGACTGAGAACTGCAACTTAACGTGGGCCGAAATTAGAGATGAAGCACCTATCGAGTTTATTACCTACATCCCTAAATTGTCTTTAAAAGGAAAGAAGGTGATGAATCCTATGGATATTATCATTAGGGAGGGAAATAAATTTGGTGTCTATCGGTTTAATTTCCCCTTGGATTATTTATCATCGATCGGTGTATTCCAGTCGAATGCGAAAGAAGCGGTAACAACGACTACCCTGACAGATAAAGCAATCGAGCTATATGGGGCAAAGCCAGATACCTCAGTTGCTGAGCTACGACCTGATTTTGTTGATGGTTTTTATCGGGTACCTATAACTTTTATCTTGGATGATGCTTAGCTATCGTTAATAGCTCGCGCTCGTTAATCTAATCAATATCTAGCTAAAGTAGGGATTCTGCACATTTAACTCGGAATCTCTGCTTCCTGCCCTCTAACATGCCTCTGGATACAACTAAGATCGACCTCTCGCCATACTTCTAGCTATACGCAGATACAATAATCAGTGTTGCATGCGTCTATGAAAAATTCATTGGCATAATTTTCGGGTATTATTGTGGATATCAAGAGTAGGGCTAATTTAAATAACTAATATTTATCATAACATTAAGTCAATATGCTGCTAATTATCGATAACTGTCATCGACGTCCATTAGCGTTTGTTACGCTCTATCTTATGGTTTAATTCTATTAAATTACAGTTAATTACCGTGCATTGGTGGGTGGAGTCGTCCATTGTTATCCACGGAAATAGCGGGTATCTTTGCGGGTATCGTTTATCTGATACCCGCAATCCTATGCCGCTGACTGATGCAAAAATTCGTAGTACCAAACCGACCAGTAAAGCAATCAAGCTGGCTGATGGCGGGGGCCTGTATCTGGAGGTTCGTCCATCAGGTTCAAAACTGTGGCGCTACCGATACCGTATTGCAGGAAAAGAAAACGTATTTGCTCTGGGGGAGTATCCAACACTGAGTCTTGCTGAAGCCCGCGCAGAGCACGATAAAGCGAGAGCTTTGGTCAAACAGGCAATCCACCCAGCACATCAACGCCAGTTAGAACGTATGGCGAGCCACAGTGCTAACGCGAATACGTTCGAAGCTGTTGCGCGTGAATGGATCGATAAAAAGTCGCCAGACTGGACACCCTACTACTTACGGCAGGTAGAACGCTTCTTTGCTGCCGATGTATTCCCCGCCATTGGTAAGTTGCCGATCAAAAGTGTTAAAGCGGCTCACCTGCTTGAGATCATTAAACGTATTGAAGGTCGAGGGGCGGAGACGGTTGCTTTGCTGGTCAGGCAATGGTCATCTGCGATATTTCGTTACGCCGTTGCAACGCTTCGAGCAGATAGCGATCCGGCGGCTGCGCTCAAAGGTGCGGTACGCCGCCCTAAAGTTGAGCACCATAAACCTCTGTCTCGCACTGAAATTGCGGATTTCATGCAGACACTGAATCGTTATGGTGGCTATCGAACCACGGTGATTGCCTTAGAATTGATGTTACTGACGTTTGTCAGAACCGTGGAGCTTCGCAAAGCGGAATGGAATGAATTTGATCTGGATGGTGCCGAGTGGCGAATCCCTGCCGGAAGAATGAAGATGCGAGAAGAGCATATCGTCCCGTTATCAACGCAGGCGATAGTTCTGTTACGAGAACTACAGACATACACTGGTGGACGCGGGTGGCTGTTTCCAAATTATCGGAACCCACATGATTGCATGACGGCGACCACTCTTAACCGTGCGCTTGAGCGTATGGGGTTTAATGGCAAGGACGGCATCGGTTTTTCTGCGCACGGCTTTCGCGCTACCGCATCAACTATTTTAAATGAAATGGGCTACCGACCTGATGTGATCGAACGTCAGCTTGCTCATACTGAGCGTAACAAAGTTCGGGCAAGTTACAACCGTGCGGAGTATCTGGATGAACGACGGAAGATGATGCAGATGTGGGCGGATTTTGTTGGTAATTTGCATTGTATGTAATTTTATTGGTTATTATTTATGTGCTTTGTATTTAAATCCGGTTTTCCTTACCTTGAAGGCGGTACTTGAGATACCAGCGCTTAGAGCTGTGAGGATTCCCCAAAAGATAGAGGTCGTGCGTGTCCTTTCTCGTGAGGCTTAACAGTTCGGGCAACAACCTTAGTCAGTGCCATAATTGGGGGCCAACGCATAATCGAAGTGAATTTCTCCCCAAATTATCTAGATGCCAATGGACGAAAAAAGGCCACAGTGGATAAAACAGACAAAATTGCAGGGAGGGAAATGAAATTAATATATTTATATTACAGTGGATACTGGCATTACTGGGCGATCGTGGACATAAAAAATCCACCATGCGGTGATTTGATTTTCATATAATGGTGAATACCGGACTCGAAAATTATTGTATTTGTGTAATTTTAAATAAAAACACTACCATTACGACCACTAAATTGACCCTAATGGATTTTAGACAACATTCTTTCGAAGTAAATACAAGGAGAGAAAACACTCAGATAAGAAGGGGGTAAATCCCTCCTTATCCGCTAAATTTGACAGATCGATAAGAGCGAAAGACAAAGTTGGCATTTAGTTATATGACTAGCTAAAAGCTAAGGAGATTATCGGACGCAGCCAATTCTATCGTAGCCAATGATTGATGACTATAGCCTTTCATTGAAAAATGAAATGAGCTTATCCTCATAATCTAAACCAGTATTGGTTTTTAATTCATCACTAAGCTGCCGAATTTTTGCTTTCACTCTTCCTGACGATTTTTCTCCGTGACCAATAATTAGTTGCCTGACCTGCCTGCCAATATCGCTAGATACATGGTTAGATATTTGCACACCTAACAGGTTCGGAAAAGTATTCTCATAGAGAGCGTTAATTTTATTTTTAGGAGGTGTAAAGCTTATATAATTATAAAGAAAATCGGGTCTCATATAGCAACTAACAGGATATTTTTGCTTAAATAATCTACTAACAGTTCTATGTGTCGCTGTATCTGATGATAGCCACCAAGTTTTGTATCCTTCTAATGAGGATTTAGTCTCACCATGCATGTCTCTAAGAGCATAAATTGTTAAAATCAAATTTGCGTCTGCCCGAGCTTTAGCCGCAGATCCTTTTACCGAAGATAACTCATTTACCAATGTAATTAAATCGTTATTATCGATATTGACTTTCATCTCATTTGTTGATGATGACACATAATCAATGCCGAACTCTTCATTCAAAAAATCAATTAATTCTTGTTTTGCTAAAGGTGAATTAATAGAGACAAAGTTATCTAAATATAACTCATACGAATTTACCTTATTTTCATTTTTAGCATACAGGAACGATCTAATCAAAATTTGATCGACAAACTCCTCTGACCCACTAATAAATTGGTCGATGTTATCTTTATAGTTATCTTGAAAGACTCTGTAGGAGTTTTTGATATGATATAAGAGCTCATCAAGTATGGTATCGTTAACAAGCAAACGGACACCTCTAGATTTAGCAGACTTTAGCAAACTCCAATAACGCTTGTTTTGATCCTCTAAGTAAACCTCCGAAAATGCTGGAACGAGTATTGATGTGCATACAAAAATCCTCATCTTCCCAGCCATTTGTTGAAAGTAACTAATAATATGTGGATCACACTTCATTAAAAATAGCATTAAATATGTTTTTGATAATGACTTAAGATATTCCTTTGCTTGTGGAGAACCAGAGTAAACAATATCTCTAATTGCCATAATTAAGGCACTCTTAACTCTATTTCTATTTTTATCTATAATATTTGATGCGTCTAAAACCAGATCTACTGTATCTGATAAATTTGATTCGAATAGATCAGAACCACCTCCATTTAATAAAAAATCAGAAAATTCCAATCCTTGCTGATAATATATAAGTTCAACTATTTTTTTCAAAATTTCCGGAAGTTTTTTTATCTGGACTTCTTCATCTTTAAGTTTTGTTCTTAGCACGGATTCAGCTTCATCCATAAAACTATTGTATAAAATCTTATCCTTAGAGTTATCTGCTATAATTTTCAATCTTGTCTCATATGGCAAACAGTAACTATCATCATTATCACGAGTGTGGTGATTTATCTTTTTGTTTGGTTTTTTAGATAAGGATTTTAACCGTTTATTTATCTTAGAACGCAGTCTTTCGACTTCAAAATCAAACATTTCTCGAACTGCACTTTCAATTTGATCTGATGTCATTAATATATATTTATCTGGATCTGTGTCTCTAAGCGAATACAGAATTAAACTATCTATAAGCTTATCGTTGAGGTTTCCTTCATGACTACTCCTTCCTATTTGTTGCATTAAAAATACATATAGTCTAGGATCTTTCACAAAATCATTTACAACAAATTCCTTGCCAGGTTTCTGCATTTCTCTAAGGTGACGAGAAATAAAATTTATAATTACGCTCTGGGTTGCAGGAGAATCGTTGCAGTTATCTGCAATCCATTTTGCATCGAAAATCCTTAGATTTATACCATAGTCATCATTACTCATATCGATTAACTTATCTTTGTTTTTTACCTCTACACTAGTAACATAAGTGAGTCTAGAATAATTTATAGAGTTATCTCTTAATTTATCTAAAGTATCTATCAACTTCTGTTCTGATTTTTTATCGATAGTTATCTGAAATATAGAGGTTGGCCTGTTCGCATCTTCTGATGCATATTCAAGACCATCAATTCCCCTATCCTTTATTCCACCACTACTCAAAAATTTATAACCTAAACGAGCAGATAAAAATTCTTGAGAAAAATTTTCAAAAAGAAAACCATCATCAATGACAGCCAGCATATCCATAACATCTTCTGCGTGAACCGATTGATTTTCCAAAATATTTCCTTAAGTTAATATATTAACGTGCAATAAAAATATATTATAGCCAAAAAACGAACGTTTTTTAGCCTTCTTTCAAGATTATTATCCATACCAACTTAACGTCGATTCATCTAAATTCCAAATTTTTTAAACAGTTAAAAGTGATGTCCTAAGTAGTTTATATCAGCAGTATATTATTTCATTATGAACTTTATTGGCTTAATAGCATGCCAAATTAATGTAAACCCTATCGGTCAAATTATCATATCAAAAATAGGTCAGGACAACGCAATCAAACCAACACCTTCAACCCATGCTTCTGCACCACGGTAAGCAGTTTCAGCGACAACCCGCTAGGGCGTTTAACACCGCTTTCCCATTTCTGCACCGTTGAAACACTGGTGTTCAGGTAGCTGGCGAAAACAGGCTGGCTAACGTTCAGCTTTTCACGCAATGCTTTGATCTCAATAGGCTGAAGATCGTCCACGCTGTTGAGGCACGCTTTGTTAAAGTTGCGCATCGTTTCCTGTGGGATAGCATCGACGCTGAATAATCCAGAAGCCGCGCTATGGATAGCCTCAAATGCAGGACTCTTGAATTTACTTTTTGCGGTCATGGCAAATCTCCACCAGTTCTTTACTCTTAATCAGTGCCGTAATTTTTTCATCGGCAAGGGTTGCGTAGTGCTTCGCCAAATCGCGGAATCCGGCCAGTTCGCGATTATCAATATTCGCCATATCCTGCTTGGCAAACAGGAACGTGTAAAACCAGTGCTGTCCACCTTTCGCCAGTATGATGGCGCGATCACGATTCTGGTTCAGCCGCTTCTTATAAACGCCGCCGCCGAGATCATCAGCTTTCCCTTGCATCACCGCCTCGATAGCTTCACACAACTCGCTATCTTTGATGGCGTGGGATTTAGCCGCCTTAGTGAACCATTTAGTTTTGAATACACGCATCAGGCCGACATCCTGTAACCTTAATTATAGCACTAAGTGCTAGATTACTCGCTTTTCTGGCAGAGTCAAAGCACTTGAAGTCTGCAACACTTTGTCGTATTTTTGACCATGAAAACCTGCTGTCGATGACAGCCACCAATGTTTTCAGTATCGGGATGATACGAGTGACCTGTGAGAAACGCCTTCGGGTGGTCACACTGCCAAAGTCATAAGGAATAGAGCGTGGTCTGAGACTGACGCCTTCGGGCGACCACACGATACTTTTACTTTTCCATTGCCTGAAAGGAAGGGAGCGTGATTAAGAAGCGCGGTAAATCTGCCATCCTTTGAAAGCAGATGTCGTCAGGTAGTTTGAACGCCGCTACGAGCGTGACGATGAAGGTTCCGTTGAACTTTACTTCAAGCCCAACGTTGCCGTGGGCTTACTATACCCAGCCAGAGAGCGGCTTCCAAGCCGTAGGAGACTGGCCTTAGCTGCAACGTTTATCGTTGTGGTGATTTCACTTCATAAGCGGCTTAAACAGCGCTTACCCTCGTAAGTTCGCGTTATCGCGTAACTTCGATTTTACTCGTCTTAATGATTTGCGTCTGCGCGTGTGAACGTGCTGGCTGCGCGCTGCTATGCCGTCAGGCATCTGCTAAGCGCCTGCCTGCAACGTCTGCACCGGCGTCACTTTTTCCGTGTCAACGGATGAAAGTGACGCCGCAGCCGAAGACCCCATCAGCCCCTGAGACATGCACCTCAACTACCGCGTCATGAATCTGACACATCCGTTTGTGCCGGACTGACCGCTTTTTTACAGGAGATTGAACCGATACCGAGGCAGGCCTAACCGCCTGAGAGGAAATCCTGCAACCGCAGGCGGCCGCACCGAGTGCCTAGCCGACACCTCCCAAGACCTCAACTGCTGTCCGCTCTGGCGCACAGGTATCGTTCAAGGCAGGTCAATTGCGATTGTTTCTGCCCTTTCCCATGCGCCAGAGAAAAGCATCCAGTTGAATTATGAGAGGTAAGTTGCATGAGTAAATTAAGTCGTGAAATGACCACGCTGGCGAAACAGGCTGGCGGGAGCTACAAGACGGTTCATGATCGTATCCGCATCATGGACAGGCTGTGCCGTCACCTGCTGGCGCTGAATATTCAGGTGCGTGACGTGAAGTATCTCAAAGCCAGACATATCGAAAGTTATATCGCCGAACGGCTGTCACAGCAGATTGCCCTTCGTACCCTGCACAACGAAATGGCGGCGCTGCGCACGGTGTTTAAGCAGGGAGGACGGGAAAAGCTCGCCGTTTCTGATCTCCTGACCAACAACGCGTTGGGGCTGAGTGGCGCAAGCCGTGCCGGGACAAAATTCGCTATCCCGGATGAGCGCTATCAGGCTGTTCTGCTCGCGGCGCAACAACGCGATAAAGGGCTGGCCTGCGCACTTCAGCTTGCCCGATTGCTGGGGCTGCGTTCCCAGGAAGCGGTGCAATGTGCCAGTTCGTTGAAGACGTGGGAAAAGCAGCTTGAGCGTCACCAACAAACGCTGACCGTGGTCTTTGGCACCAAAGGCGGCAGGCCACGCGAAACCCGGATTATCGATCGCGAGGCGATTCAACGGGCAGTAAACGAGGCGCTAAAGGTGGCCAAGGCGCGTAACGGCAGGTTGATCGATAAACCCGACCTGAAAACCGCTATGAACTTCTGGCGCACGCAGACCACCCGCTTAGGGCTGACCGGCCACTACTCCCCACACAGCCTGCGCTACGCATGGGCGCAGGATGCCATGCGTTATTACCTGTCACAGGGCTTTTCCCGCAATGAAGCCAGAGCATTAACCTCTATGGATCTCGGTCACGGTGATGGTCGGGGGCGCTATGTCGAGCGGGTTTACACCCGGAAGGAGGATTGAACATGACGGATAACACGTTGATTCGCTTATCGGGTGTGATGAAAAAAACCGGCCTCAGGAAATCATGGATTTACCTGCTGATGAAGCAGGGGGAATTCCCTCAGACGGTCAAAATCGGTGCCCGCTCAGTAGCGTGGGTGGAAAGTGAGGTGAATGACTGGATCGCGGCACGTATCAGCCAGCGCGGAGAGGCTAAACCATGATGCATTGTTATTTTTTTCTGGCGGGCAATTTACGATATACTGCTGATGCTGCGGCAAAATCCGCAGCCGGAATTGGCGTTCCGACACTTACCACGTTGCCTAAAAGACACGGATTTATTACGTGTCTTTTATTAGGCGATGCCTGCGCATACCTGTCAATGGTGGCTCAGGCGGGGGCTCCGCAAGGAGCGCCGGGCTACGTGGTAACCGGTTACGCCAACCCCGTCTGGGCTACCACCATAGAGGTTGGCGTCTCAGGTGGTAGTGATACCCTGCTTACCACGGAGGCTGCCTTATGGCTACGATCCTTCCCTTTCTCTACCCGCAATCTTTCTTTTTTTCTGCGGGGGTACATCATGTATGACCCCACGCCCCTGACGTTAGAAGAACTCGTCGATCACTGTCGGGCGCTGGCCTACGCCATCATTGAACTGGACAACGCGCTCGCGAAAGAGCTGCTGATCTTTATCCTTTGGGAACGTCTGAACCAGTTGAATGACGCACTGCAAGCGGAGGTGGCTGACGATGAGTAAATTCGTTTCAGACATTGCTGCACAGTCGCGCCACCGCTGGCGTGCCATTCTGTCTGCACTGGCTATTCCAGTGCCTTCCGGTGGTAAACACGGCGCTTGTCCTGCCTGCGGCGGCAAAGATCGCTTCCGCTTTGACGACAAAGAAGGACGGGGAACGTGGTTTTGCAATCAATGTGGTCATGGTGATGGCCTTGATCTGGTCGCACGGGTGAAAAACTGTGACCTGTCAGATGCCGCAAAACAGGTGGCCGCGCTGACACTCCCCACCTCAACAGCGCCAGCCAGGGAAAAAGCCGCTGAGCGCCCGCCGCTGGCCGATAAAATCAAGCAGATGCTGACCCATTCAAGGAATGGCGAAAGCGCCTACCTGAAAGCCAAAGGGTTTTCTATCGTCCATGCCCGCCTGACCGCACAGCAAAAAATGCGTATCGGCGGCGTGCTGTTTGATGAGGGAAGCCTGCTGCTGAAATTGCATCGCGTTTCCGGTGAACTGATCGGCGCACAGTTGATCAACGACGACGGAGAAAAACGCCTGCTGCCGGGCTCACAGTTGAAAGGCGCTTTCATTGCGGTGCATTACCCGAAAGAGCCGGACACCATCGTGATCACTGAAGGATACGCCACCGGCCTGACCATCAGCCAGATCACCACGGCAGCGGTGGTCGCGGCGGTATCGGCCAATAACCTGATGAACGTCGCCCAAGCCCTGCGTGGCTGGTATCCCGATGCCACTATTATTCTGGCGGGCGACCATGACCTGCATGCCGACGGTTCAACCAATATCGGTAAAGAACAGGCTGAAAAAGCCGCGCTCGCGGTGGACGGCTGGTTGTCGTTACCGCCCACGACAACGCTCTGTGACTGGGATGATTACCGTCAGCAATATGGGCTTGAGGCCACCAAATCCGCGTTCAACAAACAACGCTATCAGCCCGACACGATGTATACGCCTTTAGTTCGCACTGATTCCGCTACACCGGCATTCAACACCGCATTACCCCTGCGCAAAGGCTCTGACGGTTTTGATACGCGACAGGATTACCTGATTAAAGGCTATCTGCCGAGTTCATCCGTTGCCAGCGCTTACGGTGCCAGCGGCGCGTATAAATCGTTTCTGGCGGTATCGTGGGGATGCCATATCGCCACTGGCAAACCGTGGGCAGGCAAGCCGGTGACACAGGGCGCGGTGATTTATGTTGTTGGTGAAGGTGGGATTGGCGTTCCCCGCCGTATCCGGGCATGGGAGCAGACGCTTAACGGCGGTAGCCCGATTGATTCGCTTTATCGCGTCGATTGCCCGATTTTTCCGGCCAGCCCGGAGAGCGTGCAGCAGGTGATACACGCCGCCCGCGATGTGAAAGTCGCCTCCGGTATGCCGGTTCGTCTGATTATTCTGGATACGCTCGCCCGCTGTTTTGGCGGTTCGGATGAGAACGCGGCTAAAGACATGGGCGCATTCATTCAGGGATGTGACGCGATTAAAGCGGCAACACAGGCCACGGTGCTGATTATCCATCATTCCGGTAAAGATCAGGACAAAGGGGCGCGTGGCTCCAGCGCCTTTCGTGCCGCGCTGGACGTGGAATTTAACGTCAGGCGTGAAGGTGACGGCGGGGCATTAATCCTCAGTTGCACCAAGATGAAGGATGCGGAAGAACCACCGCGTCGTGCCTATGACCTGAATGCCGTCGATCTGTACGTGGATGATGATGGCGACCAGATCACCTCGCTGGTGTTGAACGATGAAGGCCGTGAAGTCAGAGAGGATGAGGCTGCCAGCGCTCCCGATTTAGCCGGTATCCCACGGCTAACGGAAAACCATGTCGCCTTATGGCAGGCAATTCGTTCGCGAACGTCCAGTGGTGATAGTTGCACCCGTTCGTTGATTCGGGATGACATGCGGGCGATGGGATTTGACGTATCCAAGAAGTTTACCCGCTGGCTGGATAAGTTGGAAAAGGACGGTCTGATCGTCTTTGATGGGGAAAGTATCACGCCGTTATCACAACGGAATAAAGTGGGGGATTAAACGGGGGAAAGTGGGGGCGAAAGAATAATGAATCCCTCTATCCGGCATTTTCCCCCACTTCCCACGCATATATAGGCGCGAAGTGGGGGAATAACTTAACTCAATAATAAATAAACATTTTTAATATAGGCATGAAAGTCAGGTGGGGGAAGCAGTGATCCCTGACTAAGTGGGGGAAAGGTGGGGAGGGTTTTCTATTCCCGATCTGGTGAGTTATGGAAAAATCACCCACATAAGAAAAATGAGCGCCAGCCCCTCCCAAAAAAGGGGCTGGCGAGGTGTGATGGGTTCCACTGCATGGTCATAGATATCTTTAGCATTTTGTTAGCGTAAATTTCTTGTCATCCTTTTCATGCTGGAGACGGGTACAATGGCCTTTATACCCGTCATTCTTCAAGCTGCTTGTGCGTTGGCTGCCCTTACTCACCCCAGTCACTTACTTGAGTAAGCTCCTGGGGATTCGCTCGGTTGCCGCCTTCACGCAACTCGAATTATTTAGGGTATATCGCTTTAGCCCATAAGCATGTATCGAAAAAAATTGCGGGTATTAATGCGGGTATGAAAAGAAAGATCAAATAACATGTTTATTATTTATCAGTAAGTTAACTAATTTATGCTGCTAATTATCGATAACTACGACTCCTTTACCTACAACCTTTATCAATACTTTTGTGAGCTTGGCGCACAAGTCGTGGTGAAGCGTAATGATGAACTGACGCTGCGCGAGATTGAACGGCTTGCGCCCGAGCGGTTGGTGATTTCTCCTGGCCCTTGTACGCCAGACGAGGCGGGCATTTCACTGGCGGCTATTCGTCACTTTGCTGATAAGTTGCCTATTTTGGGTGTGTGTCTTGGCCATCAGGCGATGGGGCAGGCGTTCGGCGCGCGGGTGGTGCGGGCGCGGCAGGTGATGCATGGCAAAACTTCAGCAATTGTGCACAACAATACGGGTGTTTTCACCGGGTTGGCCCAGCCTTTGACGGTTACCCGCTATCATTCGCTCATCATTGATCCCGCTTCGCTACCCGCTTGCTTTGAGGTTACCGCCTGGAGCGAATATGAAGGGAAGCGTGACGAGATTATGGGAGTCCGTCATCGCTCATTGCCGCTGGAAGGCGTGCAGTTTCATCCTGAGAGCATTCTCAGCCAGCAAGGGCATCAGCTTTTGGATAATTTCCTTAAAATTTAATCATATAGAAAGTTATTTTCTTCATCGGCTGATTTAATATTGCCTGCGATTGATTTTTTATGCATATTTATTGACTATATTTTCATTTCTGACGTAATGGACAGCGGAGTGAGGCAGCAAATGACAGCAGAGCAGAAAGCAGTGACACGGGATACCCACGATAAGGTTATTTTGCCGGTTTATGCACCCGCGAAGTTTGTACCCGTGAAAGGTAAGGGGAGCCGCGTCTGGGATCAGGATGGCCGAGAATATATCGATTTCTCCGGTGGTATCGCGGTCACGGCGCTCGGTCACTGCCATCCGGCGCTGGTTAACGCCTTACAGCAGCAGGGCGAAAAACTGTGGCATACCAGCAATATTTTCACGAATGAACCTGCGCTACGCCTTGCCAGCAAACTGATCGATGCCACTTTTGCCGATCGCGTGTTCTTTGTTAACTCTGGTGCAGAGGCTAACGAAGCCGCATTTAAGCTGGCGCGTCACTATGCGGTTAAACGCCATAGTCCGTATAAAACCAAGATCATCGCCTTCTACAATGCATTCCATGGTCGCACGCTGTTCACCGTTTCAGTTGGTGGACAACCTAAATATGCCGATGGTTTCGGGCCTAAGCCTGCCGATATTGTGCATGTTCCGTTCAACGATCTTGCTGCTGTTAAAGCGGTGATGGACGATCACACCTGTGCGGTCGTGCTGGAACCGATTCAGGGTGAAGGCGGAATTACCCCCGCTACGCCTGAATTTTTGCAGGGCGTTCGTGACTTGTGCGATCAACATAAAGCGTTGCTGGTGTTTGATGAAGTGCAGAGCGGGATGGGGCGTACTGGTAAATTATTCAGCTATATGCACTATGGTATTACGCCGGATATCCTGACAACGGCTAAAGCGTTGGGCGGTGGGTTCCCGATTAGCGCGATGTTGACGACAGAAGAGATCGCATCAGCCATGACGGTTGGGGTGCACGGTACCACTTATGGCGGTAACCCTCTGGCCTGTGCGGTGGCGGAAGCAGCGCTGGATATTATCAACACGCCGGAAGTACTGTCGGGCGTAGCGGCTCGTCACGAGCGCTTTGTCAGTGAACTGGAGAAAATTAACCAGCAGTACGGCGTATTCGAGCAAATACGCGGGATGGGGCTGCTGTTGGGTGCCGAGTTGAAACCGCAGTGGCATGGCCGCGCGGGAGAGTTCCTGGCTGCTGCAACGGCGCAGGGACTGATGGTTTTGATGGCAGGGCCGAACGTGATCCGCTTTGTACCGTCGTTGATCATTGATGAAGACGATATTGTGCAGGGAATGAAGAAGTTCGCCAACGCTGTCGCGCAGGTTGTTAACGTAGGAAACTGAGTGACGTTCTCAAAAGCGCAGCGATAAAAAAAGCGTGAAGCAGAGGCTTCACGCTTTTTTTGTTGGTAGGGTACAGCGGCAGGGATTTAGCGAGTGCCGTAAACGACAATCGTTTTACCGTGCGCAGAGATCAGGTTCTGGTCTTCTAACATTTTCAGAATGCGGCCCACGGTTTCACGCGAGCAGCCAACGATTTGCCCAATTTCCTGACGGGTAATTTTAATTTGCATGCCATCTGGATGCGTCATGGCATCAGGTTGTTTGGCCAGGTTGAGTAATGTTTGGGCGATACGGCCGGTCACATCAAGGAAGGCAAGGTTGCCGACTTTCTCAGAGGTAACCTGAAGTCTGCTTGCCATTTGCGCAGACAAGCGCATGAGGATATCCGGGTTAACCTGGATGAGCTGGCGGAATTTTTTATAGGAAATTTCAGCCACTTCACAGGCGGTTTTTGCCCGAACCCAGGCGCTGCGTTCCTGACCTTCTTCAAACAGGCCGAGCTCACCAATAAAATCGCCCTGATTGAGGTAGGAAAGAATCATTTCCTTGCCTTCTTCATCTTTGATTAGCACTGCGACAGAGCCTTTCACGATGTAGTAAAGCGTTTCTGCTTTTTCACCTTGGTGAATCAGCGTGCTCTTCGATGGATACTTGTGGATATGACAATGGGAAAGGAACCATTCGAGAGTTGGGTCTGTCTGCGGTTTGCCGAGAACCATTCGCTATCATCCTCTGTTGTAATTCACTGCGCAAATTACAGGGGTCAGAGTTCCCTGTACGGCGTGTTTAACTGCTAAAAAAATAAAATTCAGTCTAGTCAGAATGACGTCAGGGAATATACTGGAACCACTGTACCCTTGATTTTCCGGTTGCTGCCTTGCCGCACCGTAAACGTCTGGCTACGTCATCATCATCTTCTTCGTTTCTGGCTTTGTCCAGAAAAGGTCTATTCTATTTTCGTTTTAACACAGCTTTAAGGATGTGTCTTGTGTTGTCTCGCTTCAGCATGACAAAGCTCTGATTAACGCTGGTTTTTGTACAGTAACGGTATAAATTTTCAAAAAATTTTTAGTGGAGAGGCATCATGCAGGCTCGGGTAAAATGGGTTGAAGGCTTAACGTTTTTGGGCGAATCCGCATCAGGGCATCAGGTATTGATGGACGGTAATTCCGGCGATAAAGCGCCCAGTCCGATGGAAATGGTGTTGATGTCCGTAGGGGGATGCAGCGCGATTGATGTGGTGTCGATTCTGCAAAAAGGTCGCAATGACGTGGCGGATTGTGAGGTGAAATTAACCTCGGAGCGCCGCTCTGAAGCGCCGCGCTTATTTACCCATATCAATCTACATTTTACCGTGACGGGAAAAGGGCTGACCGATAAAGCCGTCGAGCGAGCTGTTGCCCTGTCAGCGGAAAAATACTGCTCTGTGGCATTGATGCTGGGCAAAGCCGTTGAGGTGACGCACAGTCACGAAATTAGAGTGCTGGAATAATCCCTTTCTCTGGGTACTTATTCTGGTCACTTAAGCCTGTTATACCCTAAATAATTCGAGTTTCAGGAAGGCGGCAAGAGAAGGACAAATTCGTCGGGAACGAATTTGACCAGCCACGGCTGGCCTCCGGTGAGAGACAGGATGTCTCTCATTTCATCCCGATGAGCTTACTCAGGTAAGTGATTCGGGTGACTGCACGCGGCCAACGCACATGCAACTTGAAGTATGACGGGTATATTAGGGGAAACACGGGGGGAGGTTCCCGAGGGAGGCCTCATCCCTGTGGTCGCCCCGTGTATCTCGCTGCTTATTCTATCGTTTTCCCTTCGATTAACCGCTGTACCAGCGGTGCCATGATGAGCTCCATCGCTAGCCCCATTTTCCCGCCGGGAACGACTAACGTATTGATGTGGGAGATAAATGACCCCTGCAACATGGCGAGCAGATAGGGATAATCAATATTATCCAACCCTTGAAAGTGAATGACGACGAAGCTTTCGTCCAGTGAAGGAATTGACTTGGCGGCAAACGGGTTAGAGGTGTCCACGGTGGGTACGCGCTGGAAGTTGATGTGCGTACGAGAAAACTGCGGCGTGATATAGGTGATGTAGTCTTCCATGGAGCGGACGACAGAATCCATCACCGCTTCACGCGAGTGACCGCGTTCATTGACGTCACGAATCAGCTTTTGAATCCACTCCAGGTTGACGATCGGTACTACGCCGACGAGCAAATCGACATGCTGTGCCACATCATTTTGTTCGGTGACCACACCACCATGCAGCCCTTCGTAGAACAGGATATCGGTAGGTTCCGGCATGGGTTCCCACGGTGTGAATGTCCCGGGAACCTGATTATAGGGAATCGCTTCATCGTAGGTGTGGAGGTATTTACGCGTCTGGCCGCGACCATGTAGACCATATTCGATAAACGATTGTTCTAGCAGGCTGAAATCATTCGCTTCTGGGCCGAAATAGCTGATGTGGCGCCCTAAATCACGCGCTTTGCGGATCGCCATGTCCATTTCCGGGCGGGTATAGCGGTGAAAGCTATCGCCTTCTAACTGGGCTGCACGTAGATCGAACTGCTGGAAAATCTTACGAAAGGCCAAGCTGGTTGTCGTGGTTCCCGCTCCGCTGGAACCAGTAACCGCAATAATCGGATGCTGATGTGACATAAGGCGCGTGACTCCGTGATCGCGATGCGCGCATAGGCTGAAAGCCTGCGCACATTCTCAAAAATGACGTAATGGTTCCCATTGTTAGCATGTTTGGCGTGTTCTTTCACGTCTTTCACCATGCTCAATAAGGAGCATGTCCACCTGCATTGAGCTGCCCGCGTGGCATAATATTTAGCGTCTCATGCAACTCAGACCACACCAAAACGACCTCGCCAGATTGGAGCTGACTACGGATATCTTCTACTTTCTGCGCCAGCGAACGTTCCTGCTCGCCATAATCGGTGCCTTCACGCAGCACGAAAGATTCGATGATGTTATCCAGCGTTTCTGGATCGAGCTGTTGCCAGGGAATAATCACGCTAGGGTTCCTGAGTAAAAGTGGTTCCTGAAGAAGGATCGGCGGCGTGGTCCAAGAATGGGCTAAGCCAGTTGGGAATGCGCTGTTCCAGCCACATTTCCGGTTTCAATAACGTACCACTCACGAAGCCAACATGCCCGCCGTGTTCCGTTAGTTGATACTCAATATTAGACGGTAACTGCGACAGATCGGGAATGACCTCTGACGTCATAAAAGGATCGTCTTTTGCGTGGATGATCAGCAGTGGTTTGCGTATTTGAGGTAATAGCGGCAGCGCGCTACAGCGTCGATAGTAGTCAGTGGCATCGTGAAAGCCGTGGATACGGGAGGTAATGACGTCATCAAACTCGCGCAACTGGCGGATTCGCTTCAACTGCGGCAACTGGATCGGCAGCGTGTCCGGGTACGCTGCCAGCTTGCGGCTGGCGTTTTGTTTCAACAGGCGCAGCAGGTAGTGCTGATAGACGCGGGAGAATCCTTGTTCCATCCGACGGCTGCAAGGTTCGAGCATCAATGGCGCGGAAACGATGACGGCGGCGGACAGGGAACAGCCTTCACCCTGCTGACCGAGCAGGTAGGCCAGCATGTTTCCGCCGAGAGAAACGCCGATGGCGGCGGTAGGCGCCGCGCCCAGCGTTTCTTGCATCCAGCGCAGAAAATAGCTGGCATCGCTGGTTTCGCCAGAATGATAAATGCGTTTCATCCGGTTGGGCTTACCGCTGCACCCGCGAAAATGCATGATGACGGCCAGCCAGCCGCGCTGTTTGCAGGCATGCAGTAGGCCATGAGCGTAAGGGCTGTGGAAACTGCCCTCCAATCCGTGAAACAGCACCACGCGTGGTTTGTGCCGCGCCTGCTCGGGCGCTTCGCTCCATGCCAGATCGACGAAATCGCCGTCGGGTAATTCGAGCGCTTGCCAGACTGGTGAGAACTGCGCGTGACGGCGAATCAGGCGTGGTAATAGCGTTTGCAGATGCGGATTATGCGCACCGCTTAGCGGATGAAAATGGTCATGCATAAAGGATATGAAAATCTTGTTGTCGGCTCTTGTACGATCAATATCACACTGTTAGCTTCAATGCTGCCAGTTGGTACGACATTTGGGTCAGGAGCGCCCACAAATAATGGAACTGAGTTTATTTCTTTCGATGTTAGGTTTTTTGTGGGTAGCGGCTATCACACCGGGGCCGAATAATATGTTGTTGACCACTTCGGGCGCGAATTTTGGCTTTATGCGTTCACTGTGGCTGATGGTTGGCATCATGTTGGGGATGCAGAGCATTTTGCTGCTGGTCGCATTCGGCGTCGGCGGTTTGATTCTGATTTATCCTTCGTTGCACTTTATTCTGAAAGTCCTCGGTAGCGCCTATCTGCTTTGGCTGGCGTGGAAAATCGCCACGGCGGCTTACGAACGGTTGGAGACATCCGTTGCGCCGCCTCAGCCGATCCGGCTTTATCAAGGGTGGTTGTTGCAATTCTTAAACCCGAAAGCGTGGCTCATGGCGTTGGGCGCGGTGGCCAGCTTTAGTCTGGCGGGTGAAGGCTATAACCATTCGGTGATCGCGATAAGCATCGGCATTGTGCTGGTGAATCTGGTTTCCGGTGTCATCTGGCTGGGTTTTGGTACGGTGATTGGGCGACTGCTACGCAGTAAGAAAGCGTGGATCATCTTCAACGTATCAATGGGGCTGCTAACCGCTGCCTGCGTGTTGTTGATTTGGCATTAACGTTGATTTGGCATTCATGCTGGTTTGATAAAGTCGTGAGCGGTTTATCGCTCACGACTTTATCAGGAGAGGGACATCAGATTTATTCGCTCTGCATCATCTGTTCTAACTGTTCCTGTGCGTCCAGCCAGGACAGCTCCGTTTCTTCCAGCTCGATTTTGACTTTGGTTTGTTGTTGCAAGCAATCGGTGAGCTCGGCCTTGCGGCTGATGTCGTAGATTGCACTGTCCGCCAGCCGAGCTTCCAGTGCTGCGAGCGCTTCCCCCAGCTTCTCCATCTGCTGTTCAAGCTTGGTGATCTGCTTACGCAGTGGCTGAGTTTGTGTTCTCAACTCGGCTTCACGGCGTTTCTGATCTTTTCTACCTTGTGCACTGTTGGCTGCATTCTCTTTTGGCGTTTCATCGGCCGCATTTTCCTGACGTTGCAGGCCAACCAGCCACTGTTGGTAATCTTCCAAATCGCCGTCGAATGGCTCTACTTTCTGGTCGTGTACCAGATAGAGATCGTCGGTGGTAGAACGGATCAGGTGTCGATCGTGCGAGACGACAACCAGCGCGCCTTCAAAATCGATTAACGCTTCGGTTAGCGCCTGACGCATGTCCAGATCGAGGTGGTTGGTCGGTTCGTCGAGCAACAGGAGATTTGGACGCTGCCAGACGATCAGTGCCAGCACCAGACGCGCTTTTTCACCGCCGGAGAAGCGCTCGGTGATCTCGGTGACTTTGTCGCCCTGAAAACCGAAGCCACCGAGGTAGTCGCGTAGCTGCTGTTCCGTTTCCCGCTCAGCCAGGCGCACCAAATGTTGCAAGGGTGACTCGTCTGCACGCAGGAACTCCAACTGATGCTGGGCGAAATAACCGAGCTTAACGCCTTTTGCCAGCCCGATTTCTCCTTTCAACGGGGCAAGCGTGCCAGCAAGCAGCTTGATAAGCGTAGATTTACCTGCGCCGTTATGGCCGAGGAGCCCGATGCGCGAACCCGGCACTAAATTGAGTTTGATGGATTCGAGAATCAGCTTGTCGTTGTAGCCTGCGCTGACCTTTTCCATCTTCATGAGTGGATTAGGCAGCGATTCCGGGGCGCGAAAGCTAAAGCGGAAAGGGTTATCGACATGCGCTGGCGCAATCATCTCCATGCGTTCCAGCATTTTTATCCGGCTTTGCGCCTGCTTGGCTTTGGTCGCTTGCGCACGGAACCGGTCAATATAGTGTTGCAGATGCGCGACGCGCTCCTGCTGGTGCTCATAAAGCGATTGCTGCTGTGCAAGGCGGGTGGCGCGTTGGCGTTCAAACGAGGAATAGTTACCGGTGTACTCGTTAAGCGACTGCTGTTCGATGTGCAGAATCTTGGTCACCACCGGATCGAGGAAATCGCGGTCGTGCGAGATCAGAACCAGCGTACCAGCATAGTTTTTTAACCACTTTTCCAGCCAGATGACGGCATCCAGATCGAGGTGGTTGGTTGGTTCATCGAGCAGTAACAGGTCTGAACGGCAAATCAGCGCCTGCGCCAGATTCAAGCGCATCCGCCAGCCACCGGAAAAGGCGCTGACAGGCTGTTGCAACTGTGGTTGAGAAAACCCTAACCCACTGAGCAGGCTTGACGCTCTGGCCTGGATCGTCCAGGCCTGAATCGCATCCAGCTTGCCGTGCAGCGTGGCAATCGCGTTGCCGTCGTTCTCTTCGTTGGCGGTCTGCAACGCGGCTTCCAACTGGCGGTATTCACGGTCACCGTCAATCACGTAGTCCAGCGCGGGCTTGTCCAATGCCGGTGTTTCCTGATTGACCCAGGCCAATGACCAGTTTTGCGGAAATGTCGCGCTACCACCGTCGGCGCTGATTTCACCTTTCAGTAATGACAGCAGCGTAGATTTACCACAGCCGTTCTTGCCAACCAGACCAACTTTCTGGCCGGGATTAACCGTTGCTGTCGCGTTGTCGATTAGAACGCGTACACCACGTCGAATTTGCAGCGAAGAGAAAACAATCATAAAGCGCCGTATGTTCAGAGTATGTTAAATTATGGACATATCAGGACACGCGGTGTCCTGTTTTTAGTCGTTGCGCTGCATGGTAACGGAAAACGATTATCATGACGACGCTTTGGAGGGGAATGATGTCGCAGCCACCGAAGATTTTGCTGCTGTATGCCCATCCGGAACCACAGGACTCGGTCGCGAACCGGGTCTTATTGCAACCGGCGCAGCAGTTGGCGAATGTAACCGTGCACGATCTTTACGCACACTATCCTGATTTTTTTATCGATATCCATCACGAACAACAGTTGCTGCGTGAGCATCAGATCATTGTTTTCCAACACCCGTTTTATACCTATAGCTGCCCGGCGTTGCTGAAAGAGTGGCTCGATAGAGTGTTATCCCGTGGTTTTGCCAATGGGATTGGCGGCAATGCGCTGGCGGGGAAATACTGGCGTTCAGTGATTACGACCGGTGAACCGGAAGATGCTTACCATGCTGATGGCAACAACCGTTACTCCATGGATGATTTGTTACGTCCGTTTGAGCTGACAGCCGGCATGTGTCGTATGCATTGGATGAGCCCGATGATTGTTTACTGGGCGCGTCGTTTACAGCCCGACGTGTTATCGAGCCACGCCAGAGCCTACGGCGAATGGCTATCCTCCCCTTTATCTGAAGAGGAACGCTAGTATGGAGAGTTCCGCGCTACTGACTGCCGGAGTCTTGTTTTTGTTTGTGGCGGTAGTAGCTGTACCGATCGCTGCCCGATTAGGAATTGGCGCCGTATTGGGCTATTTGATCGCCGGGATCGCCATTGGCCCTTGGGGGCTTGGCTTTATCCGTGATGTGGAGGCCATCCTGCACTTCTCGGAGCTGGGCGTCGTTTTCCTGATGTTCATCATCGGGTTGGAGCTGAATCCGTCCAAGCTTTGGACGCTGCGTCGTTCCATCTTCGGCGTTGGGGCGGCTCAGGTTGGCCTGAGTGCGCTGATTCTCGGTGGGGCATTATATCTGACGGACTTTTCATGGCAGTCCGCGTTGATTGGTGGCGTGGGGCTTGCGATGTCGTCAACGGCCATGGCGTTGCAACTGATGCGCGAGAAAGGCATGAATCGCAGCGAGTCCGGCCAACTTGGTTTTTCTGTCCTACTGTTTCAGGATTTGGCGGTGATTCCCGCGCTGGCACTGATCCCTATTCTGGCTGGTGTGCAGGGTGATTTCGGCGATTGGGAGCGGATTGGCCTGAAGGTCGCCGCGTTTCTCGGCATGTTAATCGGCGGCCGCTATCTGGTACGTCCGTTGTTCCGTTTTATTGCGGCATCCGGCGTGCGCGAAGTGTTCACCGCCGCTGCGTTGTTGCTGGTACTCGGCTCTGCGCTGTTTATGGAAGCATTAGGGCTTTCTATGGCGTTAGGCACCTTTATTGCTGGGATTCTGCTGGCGGAAAGCGAATATCGGCATGAGTTGGAAATCGCGATTGAACCGTTCAAAGGTTTGTTGTTAGGCCTGTTCTTTATCTCAGTAGGAATGGCGCTGAATCTTGGGATTCTCTACACCCACATCGTGAAAATTATGGTTGCGGTGTTGGTGCTGGTGGCGGTGAAAGCGGCTGTCCTTTATTTCCTCGCGCGGGTTAACCGAATGCGCCGCTCCGAGCGCTTGCAGTTTGCCGGCGTGCTGAGTCAAGGCGGCGAGTTTGCTTTCGTACTGTTTTCCGCAGCGGCCTCATTCAACGTATTGAAAGGTGAGCAACTGCCGCTGTTGCTGGTGACGGTGACGCTATCGATGATGACGACACCGCTGCTGATGCAGGCGATCGACCGCATTCTGGCGCGTCGCTATAACGTGCAGGATGTACCGGATGAGAAACCCTATGTCGAAGATGATGAACCGCAGGTGATTGTGGTGGGTTTCGGACGTTTCGGACAGGTGATCAGTCGTTTATTAATGGCGAACAAAATGCGGATTACGGTTCTTGAGCGGGATATCAGCGCCGTCAGCCTGATGCGCAGTTATGGCTATAAGGTTTATTATGGCGATGCCACGGAGCTGGAACTGCTGCGTTCGGCGGGCGCGGACAAAGCACGATCGATTGTGATTACCTGTAATACGCCGGAAGATACGATGGAAATTGTACACCTGTGCCAACAGCATTTTCCGAATCTGGAGATTCTGGCGCGGGCGCGTGGGCGTGTTGAAGCCCATGAACTGTTGCAGACGGGCGTAAGGCATTTCTCGCGTGAAACCTTTTCCAGCGCGTTGGAACTGGGGCGGAAAACGCTGGTAACACTCGGCATGCATCCCCATCAGGCGATGCGCGCACAGCAGCATTTCCGGCGTCTTGATATGCGCATGCTGCGTGAATTGATGCCGCAGCTGACAGGGGATGTTGCGCAGATTTCTCGTGTAAAAGAGGCGCGTCGTGAGCTGGAGGATATTTTCCAGCGCGAAATGCTGCGCGAGCGTCGTCGACCTAGCGTGTGGGATGAGGACGACGAATAAGTGCCGACAGCGCCTAGTAGAATAGAGATTCTGGAACGGAGATGAATGGGAGTTATCATGCGTAAACGTTTTATTGCAGGGGCGGTGTGCCCGGCGTGTCAGGCTCAGGACACGCTGGCAGTTGGACGAGAAGATGACGTCGAGGTTGTGGTGTGCGTAAAGTGCGGATATCGCAAGAGTCAGGCAGATGAACCTGCGACCACACCCGACCCGCAGGCTAGCGATATTATCGGGATCTTTCGGCCAGAATAAGAGACGGGTGTCATGATGGCATTGTCATCAACCGTTGACGTTTTTTGATTCCAGACGGTACATAGGGACATTTTTCAGCTACAATTTGCGCCAGTTTGATTTCCAACGGTAGGAGATATCATGAAAGTAGCAAAAGATCTGGTGGTCAGTCTGGCCTATCAGGTACGTACAGAAGACGGTGTGTTGGTTGATGAGTCTCCGGTGAGCGCGCCGTTGGACTATCTGCATGGTCACGGTTCCCTGATTTCAGGTCTGGAAACCGCGTTGGAAGGCCGTGAAGCTGGCGAAACGTTTGATGTGAACATTGGTTCCAGCGACGCTTACGGCAACTATGACGAGAATCTGGTTCAACGCGTACCGAAAGATGTTTTTATGGGCGTTGACGAGCTGCAAGTGGGTATGCGTTTTCTGGCTGAAACCGATCAGGGTCCAGTTCCAGTTGAAATCACCGAAGTTGAAGATGACCACGTTGTTGTCGACGGCAACCACATGCTGGCAGGCCAAAACCTGAGCTTCCATGTTGAAGTGATTGCCATTCGCGAAGCGACGGAAGAAGAATTGGCGCACGGCCACGTTCATGGTGAACACGATCATGAACATGGTGACGGTTGCTGCGGCGGTCACGGTCATGACCACGATCATGACCATGATCACCAACACGGTAAAGGCGGCTGCGGCGGCCACGGTGGATGCGGTTGCCACTAATCGGTCGTAGCGCATACAACGGCCGAATGCTGTCATAAAAAAAACCTCAGGTTGATGAACATCACCTGAGGTTTTTTTATATCTGGCCGGTAGTGAACCTGAGTATGTCAGGTTCAGTAATGCGGCGGTGGCGTTTCTTCCGACTGAGGAGCGACGAGCGACGTTTGCTGGTTGCGCAGCCTGTCGGTGAGTAGACGGACGTGTTCACGCAGGCGGCTAATTTCTCGCTCGTGTTGAATAACCGTTTGGTTAAGCTCTTCTATGGTTAATTCCTGAAAGGCCTGTCGGCTTTCCAACTGTTCAAGCCGTTCTTCGAGTGCTGATGGTGACATCGGTATTCCCCTTACTTCTTGTTACCTGCGAGTTTGTCAGAAAGCGGAAACTTCTGGTAGTAAAAACGGTCGCAGTAGGGCGCAATGCAGTATCCGAAATGGGGCATATCGTTGCCGGATGGCCTTAGGACGATACAAATGATGTCGGAAAAGCTTCCTGACGTTTTTTATCAAAGGATTGTCGAGTGTGTCGTTGTGTTGTCTTCGTCCGCACAGTTATAGTAGGCGCGAATTTATTTTAATGATGGCTGGAGCACGTCGCTCCAGATGCTGGAGAAATGGATGAAATCACTGTTTAAAGTAACGCTGTTAGCAACAACGATGGCTCTGGCTCTGAACGCAGGCCAGGCTCTGGCGGCAGACAAAGCGCAGGCATCTGACACCACTGCGGCAGCCAAATTCAAAAGCGATGAGCAGGCAGCGGCTTATGCGCTAGGTGCTTCTTTAGGGCGTTACATGGATAACTCTCTGAAAGAGCAAGAGAAATTAGGCATCAAGCTGGATAAAGAACAGCTGATTGCTGGTGTGCAAGATGCCTTTGCTGACAAGAGTAAGCTGACTGACGAAGAAATCGAGAAAACGCTGCAAGGCTTTGAAGGCAAAGTGAAAGCAGCGGCTGAAGCCAAAATGAAGCAAGATGCGAAAGATAACGCTGATAAAGGCACCAAGTATCTTGAAACTTTCGCCAAAGAAAAAGGCGTGAAGAAAACTGAATCTGGCCTTCTGTATCAGGTTGAGAAAGAAGGCAGCGGTAACGCGCCGAAAGACAGCGACACCGTAGTGGTTAACTACAAAGGTACGCTGGTTGATGGTAGCGAGTTCGACAACTCCTACAAACGCGGTGAGCCGCTTTCTTTCCGTCTAGACGGCGTGATCCCAGGCTGGACTGAAGGTCTGAAGCACGTTAAGAAAGGCGGCAAAATCAAGCTGGCTATCCCACCAGCGCTGGCCTATGGCGAAAACGGCGTACCGGGCATTCCGGCTAACTCCACGCTGGTGTTTGACGTTGAGCTGTTGGACATTAAATCTGAAGCTGACCTGAAAGCAGCCGATGATGCGAAAGCTGAAAAACCAGCCGCTGCAGAGAAAACCGCTAAATAAGCATCGCTATTATGGCGATATGACCGCAGGCCTGGCCTGCGGTTTTTTTTGTGTTTCACAATCACGTTCCTGCAATCGAATCCCCTTTTCAGCTTGTTGTCTCTCAATGACGCTCATCTTCGGTCTGACTGCTATTTTCCAACTGACCGTGACGGCTCATACCTGTTATCCACCGCTATCACCTATTGGCGGCACAGCGCACGTAGCACTTTTGCCAACATCTTGACGGCAATTTCAAGTTCATGTGGAGCGTGAGCCGCAAATCCCATGAGGAAACCTGCTTTATGCTGGCTCGATGCATGCAGCGCTGTCAGCCCCAGTAGATCGATACCGGCCCGACGTGCAGACTCCACGGCATCGTGTTCAGGGATGTCTCGGATGAAGATACAGGGCATCTGCATGCCTCCGGTCGGCACTCGTGGCTCCACGAAATCAGCCAGATGCTGGCGCACCAGTTGTGCCAGCACATCGCGGCGTTCCGCGTAAATGGCGCGCATCGTGCGTACATGAGCACCGAAGTGACCACCTTCGATGAAGCGTGCCAGCGTGAGCTGTGGAATCGGTGCGCTGTGTCCATCCATCAAGGTGCGGCCCACGGTCATCGGTACGACCAACTGTGGCGGCAGAACCATGTAGCCGATGCGCAGGCCTGGAAACAGCGATTTGGTGAAGGTGCCGATATAGATCGTGCGATCGTGCGAGTCGAGTCCCTGCACACAGGTGGTGGGTTTACCCGCGTAGTGAAACTCGCTGTCGTAATCGTCTTCAATAATCCAGCTCTGGTGCTGCCAGGCCCATTCGATAACGGCCAGCCTTCGGTCCAATGCCAGCGTCGCGCCGGTTGGAAACTGGTGTGAGGGCGTCAGGAATACGGCTTTCGCAGGCGCATTGTGTTCGCTACTTGCTTCAAGTAGGCGATCGACCTGCAACCCATCAACATCTAACGGGATCGGCACGCACGCGAGCCCGGCGGCCTCGAATGCCTTGCGTGCGCCGTGGTACACAGGATCTTCAAGGAAGATCCTATCGCCAACATCCATCAGCACATTCGCGCACAGGGTTAGCGCTTGCTGGGAACTGGTCAACACTAACACGCGATCGGGCGTGGCGCGGGCTCCTCGTTCGAGATTGACATAATCTGCGATGGCTCGTCTCAACGTTTCCATACCCTGCGGCGGGCTGTGTAACAGCGCTTTAGTGCCATATTCTTTTAGCACCTGCCGCTCTAGTCGTTCCCACGTCTGGAGGGGAAAGCTGCGTGTTTCCGGCACGCCGGGCGCGAACGCGCGCGGTATGATGAAATCTCGTACACCGCCATTCTGGAACATGGCGCTACCGCGTTGACTGAGGCGCAGCTCTGTTTTGCTCTCTCCCGTTTTCCGGGCTTTGCCCCGTCCTGACAGGCGTTTTGCCCGCTCGGACACGAAACTGCCGCTGCCAACGCGACGCTCAATGAACCCCTCTGCATGCAGCTGGCTGTAAGCCGACTCGACCGTATCACGCGATACCTCCAGTGATGTAGCCAGCGCGCGCGAGGCGGGTAAGGGTTTTCCCACATCGAGAATACCATCAAGGATGAGCTGGCGAATCGCCCGCTGGATACGAGCATGCAGCGGCAAAGCGCCGTGCGTGGGATCGCCAATCCAGGCTTTGACCGATTCAAGCTGGGCATGTTTGAACAATTGGTCTGCCTCTTATAGAGAAAATGGTGGGGAACATCCGACTATTTTAAATCTATAAATACGTTTCACAATCCATTCATCCTCTTCATTAGGAGTTAGGCTGATGCCGATATCTTCCGATACACCCACTCGCCACGACAGCCATGGTCGCTATCCTGAAGCCGCCACGGTTGAGGATTTCCAACGTAATCTGGCGGCAGTACAGATGCGCATCGCGGCGGCCTGTCACCGCGTTGGGCGCGATCCTGCCACCGTGCGCCTGCTGCCAGTTAGCAAGACCAAGCCAGAAAATCGCCTGCGTATGGCCCATATGGCAGGTTGTCGGCTATTGGGTGAGAACAAGGTGCAGGAGGCGTACCGCAAATGGGAAGCGATGCAGGACTTAGCCGACTTACAGTGGTCGGTTATTGGTCACCTGCAAACCAACAAGGCTAAGCTGGTGGCACGCTTCGCTAGCGAATTTCAGGCATTGGATAGCCTGCGACTGGCTGAAGCGTTGGATCGCCGCTTGCACGTTGAAGGACGCTCACTGGATGTCTTCGTGCAGGTTAACACCTCCGGCGAGGCCAGTAAGTACGGCCTGCCTCCTGAAGACGTTCCTGCTTTTATTCAGGCGCTTCCCACATTCTCTGCGCTACGTGTGCGTGGACTCATGACGCTGGCGCTGTTCTCCAGCGAGGCTGAACGCGTGCGCCAGTGTTTTATACGGCTGCGTCAGTTACGCGATCGGTTGCAGCAAAACCTTCCGGTCGGCATTGCGCTGGATGAATTATCCATGGGCATGTCCGGTGATTTTGAAATAGCGATTGAGGAAGGTGCCACCGTGGTACGCGTCGGGCAGGCAATCTTTGGCGCGCGTCCTCTGCCGGATAGCTACTACTGGCCTGATAGTTCCATTACCGCATCACATTGTTAAAAACCATAGGATGATACCCATGTATGACACCTCTTTTACTCTTACCGATTTCGACCCGGAACTGGCCGATGCCATCCTGCATGAAGAACACCGTCAGGAAACTCACGTTGAACTTATCGCCTCAGAGAACTATGCCAGCCCGCTGGTGATGGCGATCCAGAACTCTGTGTTCACCAACAAATATGCAGAGGGTTACCCCGGCAAGCGCTATTACAGCGGCTGCGAGTATGTCGATGTAGCCGAGCGTCTGGCTATCGAGCGGGCCAAAGCGCTGTTTGACTGCGATTACGCTAACGTCCAGCCCCATGCTGGTGCTCAGGCTAATGCGGCCGTATTTCTCGCACTGACTAACCCCGGCGACACCGTGATGGGGATGAATCTGGCTCAGGGCGGGCATTTGACTCACGGTAATCCCTCCAATTTCTCTGGTCGCCACTACAAGATCGTACCTTATGGCCTTGACCCTGAAACAGGGCTTATCGACTACGACGAAATGGAGCGTATTGCCTTGGAAACCCGGCCAAAGATGTTAATAGGTGGATTCTCCGCCTATTCACGTCACAAAGACTGGGCACGCATGCGCACTATTGCTGACAAGGTGGGTGCTATCTTCTGGGTGGATATGGCTCATGTTGCTGGTTTAGTGGCAGCAGGTGAGTACCCGACTCCGCTCCCTCACGCGCATGTTGTGACGAGTACAACGCATAAGACCCTGCGCGGCCCGCGCGGTGGAATTATTTTGGCCAAGGGGCAGAGTGAGGATTTTTACAAAAAGCTCAACGCCGCCGTGTTTCCCGGTATTCAGGGTGGCCCGCTGATGCACGTTATCGCGGCCAAAGCGATAGCTTTCAAGGAAGCGTTGCGCCCTGAATTCACAGTTTATCAGCGTCAGGTGGTGACCAACGCCCGTGCTATGGCGCGCGTCCTCCAACTGCGTGGCTACAAGATTGTCTCCGACGGCACCGACAACCATTTACTGCTGATCGACCTGTCCGCTAAGCCTTATACCGGTAAGGATGCTGACGCTGCACTGAGCGAGGCTTATATCACGACAAATAAGAATTCGGTGCCTAACGACCCGCGTTCACCTTTTGTGACCTCTGGACTGCGTATTGGTACGCCAGCCGTCACAACGCGTGGTTTCGGTGTGGCAGAATGCGAGGAATTGGCGGGATGGCTATGTGATGTACTGGATGGACTGGGTGCCGGAAATGAAGAATTAACGGCGATACGCGATCGTGTTCGTGAGCAGGTGGTCGCACTGTGCCGCCGCTACCCTGTGTATCAATAGGGGATAAGGCTTCTGCACAGGGATGTGCCGTCGCGGTGCTATTTTGACGTGGATCTTCTATTGGTGTTCTTCAGGCGGAATCGGGGTAGTCGTCAGGTGTGGTTAGTACTACCCGCGCGAGTGCGCCAGGACCTTGCAGTCGATTACTGAGAAAAAATTTCCCCTCGTGCAATTGGGCAATGCGCGTCACGATACTCAGCCCGAGGCCGATACCACCATAGCGGCTGTCCATTCGTACAAACGCCTTACTCAATTCACCGACTTTGCTTTCATCGATACCCGGCCCTTCATCTTCGATCTGTAATTCAAAATGTTGTTGGGTGTTAAGGCTCACTGTAATCTGACTTTCTTCAGGACTATAGCGATAGGCATTCTCTACCAAATTCCGTAACAGTAACTGGAGTAACGTCGCATCACCGCGCAGAGTGATATCTTCTCGCGGTAATACCCATTTCAGCCTTTGTTGACGTTTTTGCAGCATCTCGGCCAGTTCATCCTGCATGGGAAAGATGACATCTTGCAGGAATGCGACATTCTCGTGGTGGCCTGCCGAGAAATCCTGTCCGACACGTGCCAGCAGTAAGAGTTGTTCCACCGTTTTGACCATTTTATCGATACGTTTGATGAGTGAGCTGCAATCAATCTGATGTTGTTGCTGGTGTAATTCCAGATGCAGCCGAATACCGGCTAACGGCGTTCGTAACTCATGGGCGACATCGGCAGTAAATTGTCTGTCGCGTTTCAACGTTTCGTCCAGACGTTGAAAAAGCTGGTTGATGGTGTGTGTGACGGCAGCAACTTCTTTAATGTCACTCTGCTGTGGCAACGGTTCCAGATTTTCAGCAGTACGATCCTGCAATTCTTCCTGTAGCCGAGAAAGCGGGCGGGTGATCCAACTGACCGCCTGAAAGCACATGAGCAATGTCAGGATGACCATCACCAGGCTGGGGATGCTGAGAGAAGCGATCGCCTCATTAATTTCTTGATCGATCTGCATATTTTGAGCGGTTGCACTCAGGGATTTATCAACCAGCAGGCCGATCTGTTCTTCACTCTCGTGCCAGAGCCAGAATACGCTGATCATCTGGCAGACGAGGAGAATGCCGCCCAGTGCCAGCACCAAACGGCGACGCATGCTGGTGACGGCGTCGGTGTCACCCTTCATGGTTGTTCCCCTTTGGTCAACAGATAGCCAAAGCCTCGCAGGGTTCGGATGCGCTCTTTCCCTATCTTGTGACGCAGATTATGGATATGGACTTCCAGTGAATTGGAGGATGGGTCGTCGTTCCAGGCATAAATGTCCTGATGAAGAAGCTCTCGGTGCACCTGAGAACCGGCTTTCAACACCAGGCGGGAAAGTATCGCAAACTCTTTCGGCGTCAGCACTATCGGTTTTTCGTCCAGCCACACTTGCTGATTGTTTAAATCCAATGTGATGTTGTCGACCTGTATCTTGCTGTTGCTTGAACCCTGATTGCGGCGAATCAGCGCGCGTACGCGCGCCTGTAATTCAGTTAACGCGAAAGGCTTGGCAAGATAATCGTCTGCGCCCACATCCAGTCCGCTGACGCGATCGTTGACCTTATCCCGCGCCGTTAAGATGAGCACGGGATGCTGATAATTATTCTTACGCCAGCGGGATAGCAGAGCGAGGCCGTCGTCGTCCGGTAAGCCAAGATCGAGAATCACCAGGCTGTAGTGCGCGCTACTGATGAGCGCGTCCGCTTCTTTGGCTGTGCCAGCGCAATCGCAGGCATAACCTTCATGACTCAACGCCAATAATAATCCTTCCTGCAACAGCTTATCGTCTTCAACAATCAATAATTTCATGTTGCCTTGTCCCTGCATGGCTGAAGGATATCGAGCTGAGGCTGATATTCTTTTGTGGCGATACTAAACATCCCCAGTATGGTATGGAAAAGATTATCTTGCGAGTAATCCTGCTGCTTCGCGTTCTGGCGCAGACAGGTGTCCTGAATCGCCTGTTGTTGCTGATAACCCGAGGATAACCACATCAACATCGGCACATGCGTTTGCTGCTTTGGCGCAATAGAGTAGGGCATGCTGTGCAGGTAGATGCCGTTCTCGCCTAACGATTCGCCGTGGTCAGACAGGTAAACCAGTGAGGTATTAAATTTATCCTGATGCTGTTTCAGTAGGTTGATCGTTTTATCCAGAACAAAATCGACATACAGAATCGTGTTGTCATACGTGTTGGTCAGTGCTTCTTGCGTACAGGTTTGAATCTGATTGGTATCACAGGTTGGGGTAAATTTCTTAAAGGCGTCAGGGTAGCGCTGGTAATAACTCGGGCCGTGGCTGCCTATGGTATGTAATACGATAATCCCGTCGTTATCGAGCTTATTGATATAGTCTTCGACGCCGTGGAATAACGCTTCATCCTGGCATTCGCCGTTGGTGCAGAGACCTGGTAGTTTCAGCGATGTCACATCAACCGTTGGCACACGTGTACAGGCATCTTTGCAGCCGCCGTCATTTTCTTGCCAGAGTACGTTAACTTTGGCGCGTTGTAATATATCTAACAGCCCTTCCTGATGGCTGGCTACGTCACCGTTAAAGCTTTGGCGCGGCATGTTGGAAAACATGCAGGGAACGGAAACACCTGTTGATGTGCCGCACGATGACGTGTTTTCAAAATAAACCACATTGTCTTTTGCCAGCAGTGGGTTCGTCTCTTTCCCGTAGCCGCCCAGCGAAAAGTTTTGCGCCCGGGATGTCTCTCCCACGACCAGAATAACCAGGTTCTTTTTTGCTGTCGGGGACGCTGACGACACTTTGTGAGCGTCCAGGCCGATTTGCTCCAGGGGTAAATTAGCCAGCGCGCTATGCTTATGGTAGGACAGGCTGGCTGCCACAATATTGCTGGGCGTAATCGCTTTTACCAACTCTTTGTTATTACGCATGAACGAGGCGTAATCTTTATAAAAGAATGCCGCGACAGATAAAATGGCGAATAACGAAATAATAACGCTAAGAAAACGCATGCCGATATAGAGGGTTGTCGGTTTGGCGGGCTTTATTTTTATCCAGATAGCGAGCGCGGCAGGAATGACGCCAATAAAGAATACCCAGGCGACAAGCTGTGGCGTAAGCAGTGAGAAGGACTCGCTGGCCGTCGTCTCCAGAATATTCTGGACCATCGTGCGGTCAATGATAATGCCGTAGTTCAGCATAAAATATTGTGCGGCGGCACCGGACAGTAAGAAAAAAACGATGACGGCCTTACGCAGATAAGGGAAGGCCAGCAGCGTGAAAATGATATTCAGCACCGCGAAAATCACCACCGGCATGCTGAGAAAAAAAGGGATGTTAGTCCAGTCTGTCATATCCAGCAGTTGTAGCGCCTGACGGTAGTAGGCGATGTTCTGGACCAGAGTAATAAAGGCAGAAAATACCAACACGAACATGATGCTGTTCAGGTGTGGTCTGCCCATCGGTATTGGATTTTTCATATGCGTCTCTCGTGATTTCCATGATGGAGAGGAAAGAAGACGCAGACTCTAGCGGGATTAAATTAATACAACCTTAAGAGGTAGTCCGTTAAATTCGGGGACGCGAGAGTGGACATTTGCTAGACTATGTCCCTTGTCAATACAAAATAAAGATACCCGTCATACTTCAAGTTGCTTGTGCGTTGGCCGCCCTTACTCACCCAGTCACTTACCTGAGTAAGCTCCTGGGGATTTGCGCGGTTGCCGCGTTACAAGGCTCATAAATGGGCCTTGCCCTAAAGGGCCAACGCGGGGCGTTGTTTAAAACGCTAACGTTTTATCACGCAGCTCGAATTATTTAGGGGATAATGATGCTGAGGGTGGTGTCTGCCATGTCTAATTCGCTTGTATCTGGCGAATCTTATGAGCTTGATTTACTCGATGAACGGCCGTTCAGCCAAACGGACTACGAGATCCTGAAATCGTATGAAGCGGTGGTTGATGGCTTGGCCATGTTGATTGGTGAGCACTGTGAGATAGTGTTGCACTCGCTTGAGGATCTTAAATGTTCTGCCGTGCGTATTGCGAATGGGGAACATACCGGCAGAAAGATTGGCTCGCCGATTACGGATCTTGCATTGCGTATGTTGCACGACATGGCAGGTGAAGATAGCAGCGTGTCGAAAGCCTATTTTACCCGCGCAAAAAGCGGCGTGTTGATGAAGTCAGTGACGATCGCAATCCGTAATCGCGATCAGCGCGTGATTGGGCTGCTGTGTATCAACATGAATCTGGATGTACCTTTCTCCCAGATTGTGCAGACCTTTATTCCACCTGAAACGCATGACGTTGCATCTTCTGTTAACTTCGCATCATCTGTTGATGACCTGGTTGCACAAACGCTGGAGTTTTCCATTGAGGAAGTTAATGCGGATCGCAATGTCTCCAATAATGCGAAAAACCGCCAAATCGTCCTGAGCCTGTACGAGAAAGGCATCTTTGATATTAAAGACGCCATCAACCAGGTCGCCGAACGTCTGAATATCTCCAAGCACACGGTTTATCTTTATATTCGTCAATTCAAAAGCGGCGACTTCAGCGGGCATGAACGTTGATGCTGAGTTACTGCTTGCTGGTGACTGGCCCTGCTTACGGCACGCAGCAAGCGAGCAGCGCGTTACAGTTTGCGCAGGCGCTGTTGGCTGAGGGGCACAAGTTGAAAAGTGTGTTCTTCTACCGGGAAGGCGTGCTAAATGCCAACCAGCTAACGTCACCCGCTAATGATGAGTTTGACCTTGTACATGCCTGGCAGCAGTTGGGCGAAACGCATCAGGTGGCGCTGAATGTTTGCGTTGCCGCCGCGCTGCGCCGAGGGGTGGCCGATGCGCAGCAAGCTGCCCAGCTCAACCTTGCGGGAGCGAATCTGCAATCCGGCTTTGTTCTCAGTGGGTTGGGTGAACTGGCGCAGTCGGTACTGACCTGCGATCGGGTGATTCAGTTTTAAGGTAGCGTTATGAAGCGAGTCGCATTTGTTTTTACGCATTCTCCGCATGGGAGTGCATCTGGGCGTGAAGGGCTGGATGCGCTGTTGGCGATGTCGGCACTGACAGAAGAGATTGGCGTGTTTTTTGTTGGTGATGGCGTGTTTCAGCTACTGCCGCATCAACAGCCGGAAAAGATTCTGATGCGCAATTACATCGCTACGTTTGGGGTGCTGCCGTTATACGACATCGAACGCTGCTATCTGTGCGAGACTTCCGTACGTCAACGTGGGTTGAATATAGATACAGACTGGGTTTTGGATGTGGAACTGTTAGCACCGAAAGCATGGCGCAGCAAGTTGGCCGGTTACCATTCCATTCTTTCATTCTAGCGATGGATTTCTCCATTTTATGTTACACACGCTCTCAACTTCTCCTTATCACACTGACCTTGACGCACTTTTGCGCAGCTTGGAGCAGGGTGATGCTTTGCTCTTATTGCAAGATGGTGTTATCGGTGCCGTAGCTGGTGGAGATATTATTCATCGTCTTCTTGATTCAGCCGTTCTTCTCTATGCACTTCAGCCTGATGCTGAGGCAAGAGGAATAACTGAACAAATTTCAAACAGCGTGGTCCTTATTGACTATAATGAATTTGTTCAACTGACAGTGGAACACCCGCAGCAACTCGCGTGGTAACGCCGAATTTTTGTATATTTCTTGACTCCTTCCACTGCCAGCCCTAAAATTCTGCGTCCTCATACTTTGCCTTGCGCAAACATGGGGCGATTTATTACGTGTTTACGAAGCAAAACCCAGGAGCTTTTTGAATGGCAACGATTAACCAGCTGGTACGCAAACCACGCTCCCTGAAGGCTGCTAAAAGCAACGTTCCGGCGCTGGAAGCATGCCCGCAGAAACGTGGCGTATGTACCCGTGTATATACTACCACCCCTAAAAAACCGAACTCCGCACTGCGTAAAGTATGTCGTGTTCGTTTAACTAACGGTTTTGAAGTTACCTCCTATATTGGCGGTGAAGGTCATAACCTGCAGGAGCACTCCGTGATCCTGATCCGTGGCGGTCGTGTTAAAGACCTGCCAGGTGTGCGTTACCACACCGTTCGTGGCGCGCTGGACTGCTCAGGTGTTAAAGACCGTAAGCAATCCCGTTCCAAATACGGCGTGAAGAAGCCAAAGGCTTAATGGTTCTCCGTTAAGTAAGGCCAAACGTTTTAACTTAAATGTCAAACTAAACTCGTAGAGTTTTGGACAATCCTGAATTAACAACGGAGTATTTCCATGCCACGTCGTCGCGTCATTGGTCAACGTAAAATTCTGCCGGATCCTAAGTTCGGATCAGAACTGCTGGCCAAATTTGTAAATATCCTGATGGTAGATGGTAAAAAATCTACTGCTGAAGCAATCGTCTATACCGCGCTGGAGACCCTGGCTCAGCGTTCTGGTAAAGATCATCTGGAAGCTTTTGAAGTAGCTCTGGACAACGTTCGCCCGACTGTCGAAGTTAAGTCGCGCCGCGTTGGTGGTTCTACTTATCAGGTACCAGTAGAAGTCCGTCCGGTTCGTCGTAATGCGTTGGCAATGCGTTGGATCGTAGAAGCTGCTCGTAAACGCGGTGATAAATCTATGGCTCTGCGCCTGGCGAACGAACTTTCTGATGCAGCAGAAAACAAAGGTACTGCTGTTAAGAAACGTGAAGACGTTCATCGTATGGCCGAAGCTAACAAGGCGTTCGCTCACTACCGTTGGTAATCCCTTCGCTGTAGTCATGCTAACCAAGCGGGCGCTAAAAATAGCCAACCCGCTTGGGTTAACTAAATTGAACGCCCTAGTAAATAGAGGATACAAATGGCTCGTACAACACCCATCGCACGCTACCGTAACATCGGTATCAGTGCGCACATCGACGCCGGTAAAACCACTACTACCGAACGTATTCTGTTCTACACTGGTGTAAACCATAAAATCGGTGAAGTTCATGACGGCGCAGCTACCATGGACTGGATGGAGCAGGAGCAGGAGCGTGGTATTACTATCACCTCCGCAGCGACTACTGCATTCTGGTCTGGTATGGCTAAGCAGTATGAACCGCATCGCGTAAACATCATCGATACCCCGGGACACGTTGACTTCACTATCGAAGTAGAACGTTCCATGCGTGTACTGGATGGTGCGGTAATGGTTTACTGCGCAGTTGGTGGTGTTCAGCCGCAGTCTGAAACCGTATGGCGTCAGGCAAACAAATATAAAGTTCCACGCATTGCGTTCGTTAACAAAATGGACCGCATGGGTGCGAATTTCCTGAAAGTTGTTGGTCAGATCAAATCCCGTCTGGGCGCGAACCCTGTTCCGCTGCAGTTGGCAATTGGTGCTGAAGAAGGTTTCACCGGTGTTGTGGACCTGGTGAAAATGAAAGCCATCAACTGGAACGATGCCGATCAGGGCGTGACCTTCGAATACGAAGAGATCCCAGCTGATATGCAGGAACTGGCTGAAGAATGGCACCAAAACCTGATCGAATCCGCAGCAGAAGCTTCTGAAGAGCTGATGGAGAAATACCTGGGTGGTGAAGAACTGACTGAAGAAGAGATCAAAAAAGCTCTGCGTCAGCGCGTTCTGAACAACGAAATCATCCTGGTAACCTGTGGTTCTGCATTTAAGAACAAAGGTGTTCAGGCGATGCTGGATGCGGTAGTTGACTACCTGCCATCCCCAGTTGACGTACCTGCGATCAACGGTCTTTTGGATGACGGTAAAGACACGCCGGCTGAGCGTCACGCAAGTGATGACGAGCCGTTTGCTGCGCTGGCATTCAAAATCGCTACCGACCCGTTTGTTGGTAACCTGACGTTCTTCCGTGTGTACTCTGGTGTAGTTAACTCCGGTGACACCGTACTGAACCCAGTTAAATCAGCACGTGAGCGTTTTGGTCGTATCGTTCAGATGCACGCTAACAAGCGTGAAGAGATCAAAGAAGTTCGTGCGGGCGATATCGCTGCTGCTATCGGTCTGAAAGATGTAACGACGGGTGACACGCTGTGTGATCCAGATAACGTCATCATTTTGGAACGTATGGAATTCCCAGAGCCGGTAATCTCCATCGCGGTAGAACCGAAAACCAAAGCTGACCAAGAAAAAATGGGTCTGGCATTGGGCCGTCTGGCTAAAGAAGACCCGTCTTTCCGCGTTTGGACTGACGAAGAATCTAACCAGACTATCATCGCTGGTATGGGTGAATTGCACCTCGATATCATCGTTGACCGTATGAAACGTGAATTCAACGTTGAAGCGAACGTGGGTAAACCACAGGTTGCTTACCGTGAAGCGATTCGTGCGAAAGTTACCGATATCGAAGGTAAACACGCCAAGCAGTCTGGTGGTCGTGGTCAGTATGGTCATGTTGTTATCGACATGTACCCACTGGAGCCGGGCTCAAATCCGAAAGGTTACGAGTTCGTTAACGACATTAAAGGTGGTGTAATTCCTGGTGAATACATCCCTGCTGTTGATAAAGGCATTCAGGAACAGCTGAAAGCAGGTCCTCTGGCTGGTTACCCAGTGGTTGATCTCGGTGTGCGTCTGCACTTCGGTTCTTTCCATGACGTTGACTCCTCTGAATTGGCGTTTAAACTGGCTGCTTCTATCGCCTTTAAAGACGGCTTTAAGAAAGCAAAACCTGTTCTGCTTGAGCCGATCATGAAGGTTGAAGTTGAAACGCCGGAAGAGAACACTGGTGACGTCATCGGTGACCTTAGCCGTCGTCGTGGTATGCTGCGTGGTCAGGAATCTAACGTTACTGGCGTTGTGATTCATGCTGAAGTTCCGCTGTCTGAAATGTTCGGATACGCAACTCAACTGCGTTCTCTGACCAAAGGCCGTGCTTCTTACTCCATGGAGTTCCTGAAGTACGATGATGCGCCTAACAACGTTGCTCAGGCCGTAATTGAAGCCCGTGGTAAATAAGCCTCAGGGTTAAAACAAAATCCCGTGCTCTCTCCATAGGGGGAGAGCATTTGAGTAAGGAATATCGCCGTGTCTAAAGAAAAATTTGAACGTACAAAACCCCACGTTAACGTCGGTACTATCGGCCACGTTGACCATGGTAAAACGACTCTGACTGCTGCAATCACTACCGTTCTGGCTAAAACCTACGGTGGTAACGCACGTGCATTCGACCAGATCGATAACGCACCAGAAGAAAAAGCACGTGGTATCACCATCAACACGTCTCACGTTGAATACGATACCCCGTCTCGCCACTACGCGCACGTTGACTGCCCAGGACACGCCGACTATGTGAAAAACATGATCACCGGTGCTGCCCAGATGGACGGTGCGATCCTGGTTGTTGCTGCGACTGACGGCCCAATGCCTCAGACCCGTGAGCACATCCTGCTGGGTCGTCAGGTTGGCGTTCCTTTCATCATCGTGTTCCTGAACAAATGTGACATGGTTGATGACGAAGAGCTGCTGGAACTGGTTGAGATGGAAGTGCGTGAGCTGCTGTCTCAGTACGACTTCCCAGGCGACGACACCCCAGTGGTTCGTGGTTCTGCGCTGAAAGCGCTGGAAGGCGAAGCTGAGTGGGAAGCAAAAATCATCGAACTGGCAGAGCACCTGGATTCTTACATCCCAGAACCAGAGCGTGCAA
>NZ_LXFY01000004.1:0-142545 GCF_021432585.1 Pectobacterium sp. IFB5596 | reverse complement strand
GTGCGCGTTGCGGAGAGTACTTATTTACGCGTATCCCGTGGCGAAGACCGCCGATAAGCAGGTTATCGACGGCTATTTTGAAGCCATTGGTGGATAAAATTAGCTACCTGTTCTGGCTGATTGATATCGAGCATTGGAAGTATGGTATCTGTCTCAGAGTCTGCCGCAATCGCGATGACATATTCATCGATCAAATCATGCAATTCTCTGCCCAACGATTGACGAAATAAGGCTATTTTAGCGATCTTTTCGTGTTTAAAACCCTCAACCAGAACCAGATCAAGAGTTGATGCATCCATTTTTCCTGCCAAATCATAAATATTGGGTTCTTTCTGCTCAGGCGTTTCCGTCATCAACGCCCACCTTTCGCTGCTAGCGACCATAGTCTGTGTCGCACCCGCCTTACGTAGCTCGTAGCTATCTTTACCTGGTGTATCAATATCCATCCGATGATGTGTATGTTTAATTAACCCGACTCGAACGCCATGGTTAGTTAGTAGAGGGATGACGTGTTTGAGTAATGTTGTTTTACCTGTACCGCTGTAAGCAACGATTGCGAGCAAGGGGAGGCGTTTAGAATTCACTGTGCTAATCCTCCCAGTTAGATAAATCTTCAGGAGAATTCATATTGCGAAAGGCTCCTGGTTGATCGCTAAATGAAACGGTTTTTGCCCGGATCTGTTCCATAAATAGCATTAATTTGCGGTTTCCTAGATGCAGATAAGTTTCCAATGGTTCAATGAGGCTTTTATTGATTAAGAGTAATGTGGGATGCGAACGTTCCCCATCGGTGACATAAGCGGCATTGGCTTCCCCACGTGCTTGCCATAAGCGGTGTACCAAGTCGATAGGGAAGGCCGGAACATCACAAGGGACGAATACCACCCATTCGGACGTAGATGCATGTAATCCACTCAGGATGCCAGCCAGCGGGCCTGGAAAGGTTGTATCAACGTCACCAATAATGCGGCACCCGCTTTGTGCATATACATCCTGATTGCGGTTGGCGCTGATAATGACCTCGTCAACCTGTGTTTTAAGCCGAGACAGGGCGTGTTGATATAGTGCTACACCGTTTAGTGTTATCAGACCTTTATCATGCCCGCCCATGCGCGTTGCACGTCCGCCCGCGAGAATAACGCCTGTAATCATTTCACTTCCCAATTATCTATGCCCACTTTTCTTTGTACGAAAGCTTATGAGGGAGGAACCATACATTATTCTCTGAAAACTTTCACAGAAGACCAAGTTCTTTCCTCATGTGCGCAAGGCTGTTATTTTTATCGCTATATATTCAACATTACTCAAGCTGTTTTCTACTTCTTGAAATTTATTGAGTACAAACCGTTTTTAAGGAGAAAAAAATGAAATGTCACCGTGTTAATGAGCTGATAGAGCTGCTGCATCCAGCCTGGCAAAAAGAGCCCGATTTAAACCTAGTGCAATTTTTACAAAACCTTGCACAGGAGGCGGGGTTCGAGGGGCAGTTAAACGAACTAACTGATGATATCCTTATTTACCATCTGAAAATGCGTGATGCAGATAAAGAACAAGTCATTCCTGGTCTAAAGAAAGACTACGAGGAAGATTTCAAAACCGCTTTGCTGCGTGCCCGTGGGGTTATTAAAGACTAGTGAAAAGAAATAACACGTTCATGATGCTAACTATTTTACGCGTATATCTTATGCCGCCTCAGGCCATTTGTGGTCGCGATGAATAGCTCGGTATTTAATTTCCAGACACTGTTCCCAGATTTGATCGTGGATGCCTTGTTGGATGTCGGTCTGCGCGTTGACTCCGGTCTGACGGCATTAAACAGCTATGAAAACCGGGTGTATCAATTCGCTGATGAAGATCGTAAACGATTCGTGGTGAAATTTTATCGGCCGGAACGGTGGAGTGCGGCGCAAATTGTGGAAGAACACATTTTTGCCCAACAATTGGCAGAAGATGAAGTGCCTATCGTCGCGCCTGTTTTTCTTAATGGACAGACGCTGAATGTTTATGACGGATTTCATTTTGCCGTATTCCCTAGTATGGGGGGGCGGCAGTATGAGATGGATAATGAAGATCAGTTAGAGTGGGTCGGTCGTTTTCTTGGACGCATTCACCAGACGGGGCAGAAATCGTTATTCACCGAGCGACCGACGATCGGGGTAAATGAATATTTGCATGAACCTTATCGGTTGCTGGAGACGTGTCCGCTAATACCGAAAATACATCGACATAATTTTTTACAGGTAACCCGCCAACTGATTGATACAGTTGAAACTTATTGGCACAGCGACTGGCGTCCACTGCGTCTGCATGGAGATTGTCATCCAGGCAATATTTTGTGGCGTGATGGCCCGCTCTTTGTGGATTTGGACGATGCTCGCAATGGCCCGGCAATACAGGATTTATGGATGCTGTTGCATGGCGACCGCCGTGAACAACGTATTCAATTGGATATCTTATTAGAGGCTTATAGTGAATTTTCGGATTTTCAGGAGAAAGAACTGGCGTTGATTGAGCCTCTTCGTGCGATGCGACAGGTTTATTATCTGGCTTGGGTTGCGCGTCGTTGGGAAGACCCTGCTTTTCCGAAAAATTTCCCTTGGATGACGGATGCCGATTTTTGGTTGAAGCAAACGGCAATATTTATTGGACAAACTCAGCTGTTGCAGGAGCCTCCTCTACAGTTGATGCCCATGTACTGAAATTAAATGGAGAGAGTTAAATTTATGAAAAGATTATGGCTTGCGCTGATTGGCGTCGTTCTGGCATTTAGTGCTTCTGCTGCAGAATTTTCTGACGGTAAACAATATGTAGAATTAGATAAACCTGCAACCCAAGAACCTCAGGTTCTCGAATTCTTCTCATTCTATTGTCCGCACTGCTATCAATTTGAACAAGTTTACCATGTCCCGGATGCAGTAAAAAAAGCGCTGCCGGAGGGAGTGAAGATGACGCGTTATCATGTGGACTTCTTGGGCCCATTGGGTAAAAACCTGACGCAGGCTTGGGCTGTGGCCATGGCGCTGGGTGTGGAAGATAAAATTACCCCGCTGATGTTTGATGCCGTCCAGAAAACACAGACCGTACAAAAACCGGAAGATATTCGCGCTGTCTTTGTAAAAGCTGGTGTGAGTGCGGAAGAATTTGATGGTGCCCTGAACAGTTTTGTTGTGAAATCTCTGGTTGCCCAACAAGAAAAAGCGGCTGCAGATTTACAATTACGTGGTGTTCCAGCGATGTTCGTTAATGGCAAATATATGATCAAGAACGATGGTCTTGATACTAGCTCAATGGACGCTTACGTAAAACAGTATGCTGATGTGGTGAAATTCCTCATTACTAAAAAGTAATCACTTAATAGGCCATGCGGGTTAACCGCATGGCCTATACCCGTTATACTTCAAGCTGTTCACTCCCTTATCTTTTATATCTCACCACCTACAATATCTATTTATCTTTTTGTTTATATCCACAAATTAGATGACGGTTTGTCATGCATCAAAAACAAACAATTTATATTGTAACGTTATGAAATTGATAAGGATTAAATAAATCCATTAGACAAATGGATAAATTAATAATTACGCAAATAAAACTATTCACAAAGTTATCCACAGGAAAATCTTGCGATGCTCCATGCAAAATCAACCGATATCTTACGTTAAGGATCGTCTCTTTCTCTGACCTATGGCATGCTTAGCGCTATGACAGACTAACAACGATCACGGCAGGCTATGGCTCAGATTGCAGAAAACCCTTTAATACTGGTAGACGGTTCATCCTATTTGTATCGTGCGTATCACGCTTTCCCACCGTTAACAAACAGCGCGGGAGAAGCAACCGGTGCAATGTATGGCGTACTGAATATGCTACGCAGTTTGCTGCTGCAATATAGCCCCAGCCACGTTGCCGTTGTTTTTGATGCGAAAGGGAAAACGTTTCGCGATGAGCTGTTCGAAAACTATAAAGCTCACCGCCCACCTATGCCGGAGGATCTACGCGAACAGATAGAACCTCTGCATAATATGGTGAAAGCAATGGGGTTGCCGCTTTTGGCTGTTTCTGGTGTAGAAGCGGACGATGTCATTGGTACACTCGCGGTGCAGGCGGAAAAAGCGGGTAAGTCGGTGCTGATTAGTACTGGCGATAAAGATATGGCACAGCTTGTAACGCCGAGCGTGACGCTCATTAACACCATGAACAACACCATTCTTGGCCCACAGGAAGTGTGTGATAAATACGGTATTCCTCCTGAGCTGATTATCGATTTCCTCGCATTGATGGGAGATGCATCGGATAACATTCCCGGTGTGCCTGGTGTGGGTGAAAAAACGGCTCAGGCGCTATTGCAAGGGCTTGGCGGGCTGGATTCGCTCTATGCCAATCTCGATAAAATTGCCGGGCTTTCCTTCCGTGGCGCGAAAACCATGGCGCCGAAGCTGGAACAGCATAAAGAAGTGGCCTACCTCTCTTATCAGCTTGCCACCATTAAAACGGATGTTGAGCTGGAACTTAGCTGCGATCAGCTCACCGTTAACGAGCTGGATGTGGATGAACTGCATCGCCTCTTTTCCCGTTATGAATTTAAACGCTGGTTATCAGATATTGAATCAGGCACCTGGATGCAGGGTAAAAAGAGCAGCCAGCCAGCTCAGGCCATAAGTAACGTGGTAGTTGAGCAGGCTGCTGAAGAAGATAATGCGCCGACGCTTTCTGCCGATGGCTATGTCACTATTCTTGATGAAAAAACGCTGCTGGATTGGGTTGAGCGTTTAAAACAGGCTGAAGTTTTCGCTTTTGATACAGAAACCGACGGGCTGGATACGCTCACAGCCAATCTGATTGGTTTGTCATTTGCGATTAAGCCCGGTGAAGCGGCTTATTTACCGTTGGCACATGATTATTTGGATGCGCCGGAGCAGTTGGATCGCACCACGGTATTGGCATTATTTAAACCGCTGCTGGAAGATGAGAAGCTGCTTAAGATTGGCCAGAATCTCAAATTTGATAAAGGCGTGATGCAACGGTATGACATCGATTTACGCGGCATCGCGTTTGATACCATGTTGGAATCTTACGTGCTTGATAGTGTGGCGGGTCGTCACGATATGGATAGTCTGGCCGAACGCTATCTGAACCACAAGACTATTACCTTTGAAGAAATTGCGGGTAAAGGAAAAAATCAGCTGACGTTTAATCAGATCGCACTGGAACAGGCTGGGCCGTATGCGGCCGAGGATGCGGACGTTACGCTGCATCTGCACCAGAAGCTCTGGGGGAAACTCCAGCCACATGCCGATCTGTGTCAGGTCTTCCAGACGATTGATATGCCGCTGGTGCCAGTTTTATCCCGCATCGAGCGTACGGGCGTGCTGATCGATCCCGCGATTCTGGCAGAACACTCAAAAGAGCTAACGACTCGTTTGGCGGAGCTGGAAACAGAAGCGTATGAGCTGGCGGGTGAAGAGTTCAATCTCTCATCGACCAAGCAGCTACAGGGCATTCTGTATGAAAAGCAAAAGCTGCCGATTCTGAAGAAAACGCCAAAAGGCGCACCATCAACCAATGAAGAAGTGCTGGCTGAACTGGCGCTTGATTACCCTCTGCCGAAGCTGATCCTAGAGTATCGTGGCTTAGCCAAGCTGAAATCTACTTACACCGATAAGCTGCCGCTGATGATCAATCCGGCAACGAAGCGAGTGCATACGTCTTATCATCAGGCCGTTACTGCAACCGGACGTTTGTCTTCCAGCGATCCTAACCTGCAAAATATCCCGGTTCGTAATGATGAAGGGCGTCGTATTCGTCAGGCATTTATTGCACCTAAGGGCTACAGCATTGTGGCGGCGGACTACTCGCAAATTGAGCTGCGAATTATGGCGCATCTATCGGGTGATAAAGGGCTGTTGAATGCGTTCGCAAACGGATTGGATATCCACCGTGCAACGGCGTCAGAAGTGTTTGGCATCGCGTTAGATAAGGTGACATCAGAACAGCGTCGTAGTGCGAAAGCGATCAACTTCGGTCTGATCTACGGCATGAGCGCATTTGGCTTGTCACGCCAGTTGAACATTCCCCGTAGCGAATCGCAGAAATACATGAACCTGTATTTTGAGCGTTATCCTGGTGTGCAGGATTACATGGAGCGGACGCGCCAACAGGCTGCGGAACATGGCTATGTGTCTACATTGGATGGTCGCCGTCTCTACCTGCCAGATATCCATTCTCGTAATGCGATGGCGCGTAAAGGCGCGGAACGCGCGGCGATTAACGCCCCGATGCAGGGGACCGCTGCGGATATTATTAAGAAAGCCATGATCGCGATTGACGACTGGCTACAGAAAGATGCGCCGAAGGTGAAGATGATCATGCAGGTTCACGATGAACTGGTTTTCGAGATCCACGATTCGGTTATTGAGGAATCTATTAGTAAAATCAAAGTATTAATGGAAGGTTGTATGCAATTGAATGTTCCGTTGCAGGTAGACATCGGCACGGGCATGAACTGGGATCAAGCACATTAATGGCCGATTCTTACGCTATTTCTGTAATTAAATAACAGTATTGTGTGACCTGGTTTAACTTTGTGTAATCGATAACCATTTTCTATGAAAGTAAACAACAAAAAAGCCTTTGTTCCCGTGAAAAAATAGGGTAGAGTTAAAGACGTAGGGTACAGAGGTAAGATGTTCTATCTTTCAGACCTTTTACTTCACGTAATCGGATTTGGCTGAATATTAGCCGCCCCGCTCAGTTTTGAGCGGGGCGTTTTTTATGGGCTTTATCCAGGATTTTTGCCCTCAAAACGCCAATAATTGCCTGATAGACAGCAGCGGGTCAGCACAGTTTCGAGTGTGAAAAGAACGTCTCTGGTGGGCGATCATTGCGGGAAAGTGGGTACGTGATGCGAGTAATGATACTCTGCACCACGTGAAAGAATTATTCTGCTTCTTGTTCTTCTTCAGCGTGTGGCAGCGTGCTGAACCAGTTATCCAATTTCTGCCGTAGTTTATCGACGCCGAGTTTTTTCAGTGACGAAAATGCCTCAACCTGAATATCACCCATAAATGGCACGACAGCCTCGCGAACCATATGCAACTGTGTCTTACGTGCACCTGAAGCCAGCTTATCGGCTTTGGTCAGTAGTACTAAGACCGGAAGCTCGACATCGACAGCCCACTGAATCATTTGCTGATCGAGATCTTTCAAAGGATGACGAATATCCATAAGCACAACCAGACCCTTTAGGCTGTTACGCTTTTGCAGATATTCACCGAGCGCACGTTGCCATTTGATCTTCATTTGCTCTGGCACTTCGGCATAACCATAGCCAGGGAGATCGACTAAACGTACATCGTCTGCCACCTGGAACAGGTTAATCAACTGAGTACGGCCCGGCGTTTTACTGGTTCGCGCCAGGTTCTTCTGGTTGGTCAGCGTATTCAGCGCGCTGGATTTTCCGGCGTTAGAACGCCCAGCAAAGGCCACTTCAATACCGCTATCTGTTGCCAGATGGCGAATATCCGGGGCGCTGATGATAAAACGCGTCATGTGGTAGTTATATTGCTGGGTCACGATCGTTATCTCTGTCTGGATCTCTGTCTGGTTGGGGATTATACCTGTAACTGACAATAAAGGCGGGTTTATCTGCCTTAAAGTGCAGCAGACTGATATGAAAAGAAAAGCTCGGTCGTCTGATGTGGGCGCTTTTTTATTATCGGGCTTTCTGCTAGATTCCGCCGCACTTCCCTTATATCTGTGTACCTGAGAACAACATTATGAACCGACCTGTCAAAGGGGCTGCCGATAAGGCAGAAAAGCCCAAAGTAAAAAGAAAATCCCGCGAAGAGCTGGAGCGTGAAGCGCGTGAGCGGAAAAGAGATAAAAAACATCGTGGTCATGCTGCGGGTAGCCGAACTCAGGAAAAAGCGTCTTCTGACCAGAAGTCCGGGCAACGTAAAGTAGCCGATCCGCGTATTGGTAGTAAAAAGCCTGTACAGCTTGGCGTGTTAGATAGCGCTATCGCTAAACCGAAGCCTAAGTCAAAGCCTTCTGCGCCCGTGGAGAAAGCCGTTGCTGCCAAGCCGACAATGTCTCCAGAAGAAGAGCTGGAAATGTTAGAGAACGATGCGCGTCTGGATGCCCTGTTGGATCGTCTGGATAGCGGTGAAACGCTGAGCGCTAAAGATCAGTCATGGGTTGACGAAACGCTGGATCGTATCGATATCCTGATGGAAGAGCTTGGAATCGAGCTGGGTGATGATGATGAAGAAGAGCAACAGGAAGACATGTTGCAGCTTTTAAAACGTAATAACCCGAAAGACGCGTTCTAATCAATGAAATGGCTGTTTCTGTTCCTGATATTGCTAGTTGCGTTTTATCTGCTCTGTCTGTTCAGTAAACTATGGTTATTGTCGAAGCGTAAGCATCGGTTGCATCGCGCCTTGTTTAACGGGCGCGTGAATCAGGTTCGACGCCCAAAACAAGAACATAGGAAACGTTTTTGAACGCAGCCCTTTAGGGCTGTGAGTCATCAGGGATGAGGTGAGTAGCGAAATGCCGGGAGCGCTTTTGAACGCCGTTTTTTGGTGATCTGAAGGAGGGGAAGGATAACCCACCGAGTAAAAACTGGAAGGAGTGAGCGAATATGTCGATACCGTCCGTTGACTGGGATCTGGCCCTGATTCAAAAATATAACTATTCTGGGCCGCGTTATACGTCTTATCCCACAGCGTTAGAATTCAGTGAAGCTTACGATGAGCCTGCGTTTCAGCATGCCATTGCCCGTTATCCGCAGCGACCGCTGTCGCTGTATATCCACATCCCTTTTTGCCATCGGCTGTGCTATTTCTGCGGCTGTAATAAGCTGGTTACGCGTCAGCAGCATAAAGCGGATGAATACCTTGATGTGCTGGAGCTGGAGATTCGTCAGCGCGCGCCGCTATTCGTCGGACGAACGGTGACGCAATTGCATTGGGGCGGCGGTACGCCGACCTACCTGAATAAAGCACAAATTAGCCGGCTGATGTCGTTGTTGCGCGAGCTGTTCTCTTTTTCCGAGCAGGCTGAGCTGTCGCTTGAAGTTGATCCGCGGGAAATTGAACTGGATGTTCTCGACCATCTACGTGCTGAAGGGTTTAACCGCCTTAGCATGGGGGTGCAGGATTTTAATAAAGACGTTCAGAAGCTTGTCAATCGTGAGCAGGATGAAGACTTTATTTTTGCCCTTATTGAACGGGCAAAGGCGCTTGGCTTCACCTCAACCAATATTGATTTGATTTACGGCCTGCCGAAGCAAACGCCGGAAAGCTTCGCCTTTACGCTACAGCGCGTTGCGGAATTAAGTCCGCATCGACTGAGTGTTTTTAACTATGCGCATTTACCTAGCCTATTCGCGGCACAGCGTAAAATTAAAGACGCGGATTTACCGAGCGCGGAGCAAAAGCTGGATATTCTGCAACAGACGATTGGGTCGCTGACGCAATCGGGCTACCAGTTTATCGGTATGGATCACTTTGCTCGCCCAGACGATGAGCTGGCGGTCGCACAGCGAGAAGGGAAATTGCATCGCAATTTCCAGGGATATACGACGCAGGGCGATAGCGATCTGCTTGGTATGGGTGTTTCAGCGATTAGTATGATCGGTGATAGCTATGCTCAGAACCAGAAAGAGCTGAAGCAGTATTATGCACAGGTTAAAGACCAGGGGCATGGCTTGTGGCGTGGATTACAGCTGACGCGTGATGATTGTCTTCGCCGCGATGTGATTAAGACGCTTATCTGTAATTTCCAACTCAGCTATGCGCCGATTGAAGCAGAATACGCGATCGATTTTAAAACCTACTTTGAGCAGGATTTAGCGCTATTGGCACCGCTGGTGGCTGATGGGCTGGTCGATAGTCAGCAGGACGGACTGGTGGTGACGCCGAAAGGACGTTTGCTGATTCGCAATATCTGCATGTGTTTTGATGTTTATTTACGTAGCAAGCTCAGAACACAGCAATTTTCCCGCGTGATTTAACCAAAAAAAACAGCCAGTCGGTGTTCAGACCGGCTGGCTGTTCTCTTAACTTTTCGCTGATTAACTAAAGAAGTTAATCAGCGCGGCACACAAAACGGCGGCAATAGCAGCCTGCGGCGAATGGCTTGCCGCAGAACCAATTTCAGCGCCGTGTGTTGCAACGGAAAGTGTCGCCGCAGAAATCAATGAGTCCAGCATGGTATTCCTCCCGAATCAGCGACACGATCATACTGCTGGCTCAAGGCAAGTAAAGGACAAATTAATGACAATTTCGTGCGCCAGATTGTATTTTTTATCACCAAATTGTTTGTTAACAATTGAGCAATAAAAAAACAATCTCGCTACTCCATTCCCAGCTCTTTTAATTTACGCGTCAGGGTATTTCTACCCCATCCCAGCAATCTTGCCGCTTCCTGTTTATGTCCCTGAGTATGCCGCAGTGCCGTTGTCAGTAGCGTTCTTTCCATTTCTGGTTGCGCTTCCGCCAGCAGGTTTTGATGACCGGAACGCAGTGCGCGATCGGCCCATTGTGCCAATAGCGTGGCCCAACTGTCTGGCAGAATATGCACGGTAGAATCGGGCGCGGTGGTCTCGAACAGTTCAGGCGGCAGATCTTGGATCAACACTTCCTGACCAGCGGCCATGACCGTCAACCAGCGGCAGGTGTTCTCCAATTGGCGCACGTTGCCAGGCCACGGTAAACGGGTTAATGCCGTTTCCGCTTCTGGATGCAAATTCTTCGGCTCGACACCCAGCTCTTTGGCCGTGGCCTGCAAGAAATAACGTGCCAGACGGGGGATATCTTCCCGACGCTCACGTAGCGGCGGCAGATGAACGCGGATCACATTCAGGCGATGAAATAGGTCATCACGGAATTTGCCTTCCTGCACGCGTTGTTCAAGATTTTGGTGCGTTGCCGCAATAATGCGGACATCCACTTTCACCGCTGCATAGCCGCCAACGCGGTAAAACTGTCCATCTGCCAATACGCGCAGCAGACGTGTTTGTACGTCTAGCGGCATATCGCCGATTTCATCCAGAAACAGCGTACCGCCATCGGCCTGCTCAAAACGACCCTGACGGATCTGGTTTGCGCCTGTAAACGCGCCTTTTTCATGGCCGAACAGTTCCGATTCGATCAGATCTTTGGGAATAGCGGCCATATTCAGAGCGATAAAAGGAGCTTTGGTGCGCGGGCTGTGGCGATGCAGGGCGTGTGCCACCAGCTCTTTACCGGTTCCCGATTCGCCGTTAATCAGCACACTGATCGACGAACGAGATAGACGACCGATAATGCGAAAGACATCCTGCATCGCAGGCGCTTCACCGATAATGTCCGTTGTCGGACCATTGATCGGCTGGCTACGTACCGGCTGCTGTTGCTCCAGATAATGGCTGATTGCACGTTCAACTAGCGCAACGGCCTCATCAATATCAAAGGGTTTCGGCAAATAGTCGAACGCACCTTGTTGATAAGCGCTGACGGCAGCATCCAGATCGGAATGTGCCGTCATAATGATGACCGGGAGCATCGGGTGGCGCTGTTTGATTTGCTGTAAGAGCGCTAGTCCATCCATCCCTGGCATGCGGATGTCGGACAGCAGAACGTCGGGGGTTTGTGTTGCTAGCGCATGCAATACCTGATTGCCGTTCTCAAACGTTGCGCAGGTTAAACCCGCACCAGCAAGCGCGCGCTCAAGCACCCAACGGATGGAGCTATCGTCATCGACAATCCAGACTATCCCTCGTTGCATTGTGAACCTCACTGGCGAATGGGCAGGTAAACCGAGAATTCGGTGTGTCCTGGCCAACTGTTAAATTCAATTTTACCGGAGTGTTGGTCGATAAGACTGCGGGCGATAGAAAGCCCTAAACCGGTTCCCCCTTCGCGCCCGCTTACCATCGGGTAAAACAGGGTGTCCTGTAGCTGAGCGGGTACGCCGGGGCCGTCATCTTCCACATCAATACGGGCGGCGAGGCGGTAGCGCACACCGTGCAAAGTAAGCTGAAAAGCTGTGCGGGTGCGTATCGTAATCGTCCCGCCTTCCTCGCCCAGCGCCTGTAGCGCATTTCGGGTAATATTCAGCAGTACCTGTTCAATCTGGTCGGGGTCGTGCGTTAACTCCGGCAGGCTAGGATCGTAATCTTTTACCAGCGTCACGTTATCTGGCTTTTCCAGTGAGACAAGCTGGCAAACACGTTCGGCGACCTGATGGATGCTTTGGGTGACGTGCAGGCCGGGCTGTTGTGGCCCAAGCAGGCGATCAACCAGATTACGCAGGCGATCCGCCTGCTCAATAATGACCTTGGTGTATTCCGTCAACGCGGGATCGGGCAATGCCTTGGCAAGCAGCTGTGCGGCTCCGCGCAATCCGCCAAGCGGATTTTTTATCTCATGTGCCAGACCTCGGACCAAGTCACGAGCGGCCTGCTGCTGTGCATGTTGAAGCTGTTCCTGACTGAGACGGCGCTGGTTATCCATCGGCGCCATTTCCAGTAAGATAAAATCGTTTTGTACCCGCTGAGCGGTGAGCGACATGATGTGCGCTTTGCCATCCACGACGAGGGTGACTTCGTTATCCGTAAAACCTTGCCCTGAATCCAGACTTTCACGCAGTAAATCGATATTCAGAGAAAAATATCCCAGCAAATCGGGCAGCGGTGTGCCAGATAATTTACGCGAGCTTTGTGCCAGTAATTGCTGTGCTGCCGGGTTGGAATAGTGAATCGCCAGATCGTTATCCAGCAATAAGATGCTATTTATCAGAGAATTTAGGATCTGCCCAGCATCGGGCAGCGTGCCTGTTGCCATAACGCAGACTCCCGCACCAGCATGGTGCATTTAGTGTGGATGATGGATGTTACGCCACAACGGCCAATGCCCGTGGTGAAAAAAGCCCATCCGAAGATGGGCTGAAGCGTTTCCACGGCAACAAGAACAAACTTCTTAGTATTCTGTTGGTTATCGGTGATGGTCGGGTATCAGCACACCCAACCACGCCAAGGCAGAGATTATTAGACGCTGTAGTACAGTTCGAACTCAACTGGGTGTGGCGTCATACGAACGCGGTCAATCTCAGATTTACGCAGTTCGATATACGCTTCGATAGCGTCGTCGGTGAACACGCCACCACGGGTCAGGAACTCGCGGTCTTCGTTCAGTGCAGCCAGGGCCTCGTCCAGAGAACCTGCAACTTTTGGAATCTCTGCTTCTTCTTCCGGTGGCAAGTCGTACAGGTTTTTGTCCATCGCATCGCCAGGGTGGATTTTGTTGATGATACCGTCAAGGCCGGCCATCAGCAGTGCGGCGAAGCACAGGTATGGGTTAGCTGCTGGGTCAGGGAAGCGCGCTTCGATACGACGTGCTTTCGGGCTAGCAACCACTGGGATACGGATTGAAGCAGAACGGTTACGGGCAGAGTAAGCCAGCATAACAGGGGCTTCGTAGCCTGGGACCAGACGCTTGTAGGAGTTAGTGGTTGGGTTCGCCAGGGCGTTGATAGCTTTAGCGTGTTTGATAACACCGCCGATGTAGAACAGAGCCAGTTCAGACAGGCCGCCGTATTTGTCGCCAGCGAACAGGTTAGTACCGTCTTTAGACAGAGACATGTGGCAGTGCATACCAGAACCGTTATCACCGAACATGGGTTTTGGCATGAAGGTCGCGGTTTTACCGTAGGCGTGAGCCACGTTGTGCACGACATATTTGTAGATCTGAATTTCGTCAGCTTTTTTGGTCATGGTGTTGAAGCGGGTAGCCACTTCGTTCTGACCAGCGGTAGCCACTTCGTGGTGGTGAGCTTCAACAACCAGACCCATTTGCTCCATGGTCAAACACATAGCAGAACGGATGTCCTGCGCTGAGTCGACAGGTGGAACTGGGAAGTAGCCGCCTTTCAGACCTGGACGGTGACCTTTGTTACCGCCTTCGTATTCTTTACCGGAGTTCCAGTAAGCTTCGATATCGTCGATAGCAACGTGGGAGCCGGACGTGCTGCTGCCGAAACGGATGTCATCAAACAGGAAGAATTCTGGCTCTGGCCCGAACAGTACGGTGTCGGCAATGCCAGAAGAACGCAGGAAATCTTCCGCACGTTTCGCGATAGAACGTGGGTCGCGATCGTAGCCCTGCATGGTGCCTGGCTCGAGGATGTCACAACGAATGATCAGCGTAGAATCTTCGAAGAACGGATCGATCATCGCGGTGCTGGCATCTGGCATCAGAACCATGTCTGACTCGTTAATACCTTTCCAGCCGCCAATCGAGGAACCATCAAACATTTTACCTTCTTCGAAGAAGTCGGCATTGACTTGATGAGCCGGAATGGTGACGTGCTGCTCTTTACCTTTAGTATCCGTGAAGCGTAAATCAACAAACTTCACTTCGTGCTCATTCAGCATCGTCAAAACATGTTCTGCGGACATACTTGGTTCTCCCGATTGGTCATTTATCGTCGTGGAACGAATATCGTTGTGGATTGATGTTGTTGCCGTGAGTAGACTAAAGCTAAAAGTGTGCCAACTTTTTAAATTCGTGCAATGTGTTGCCCCTTGGGGCTTTCTCACGTAAACCCACTGCACCATTATAGTCTAAAGCACCAAAATGGTGCTCCATATGTGAATTATTGCACTTATTTAGTGCATTCATGTTCGCTTGTAGCGCTTTTGCACCGTGAAAGGGATCACAAAGCAGGCAGCTCTAGGTTGTTTATCATAGATGCTTGTGATCTTGTTTAGTCCCTCGATTAATACGTGTACAATAGCGCGCTATTTCTAAATGCCTGAGGCAAAGCTGTGATCGAAAATTTGCGTAACATCGCCATTATTGCGCACGTTGACCATGGGAAAACCACCCTGGTTGACAAACTGTTGCAACAATCCGGAACGTTCGGTGAACGTGTCGAAGCAACTGAGCGTGTAATGGACTCCAACGATTTGGAGAAAGAGCGTGGAATTACTATCCTCGCAAAAAATACCGCCATTAATTGGAAAGACTACCGTATTAATATCGTAGATACCCCGGGACACGCCGACTTCGGCGGCGAGGTTGAGCGTGTTATGTCGATGGTTGACTCGGTACTGCTGGTTGTTGATGCGATGGATGGCCCGATGCCGCAAACTCGTTTCGTGACCAAAAAAGCGTTTGCCAACGGTCTGAAACCTATTGTGGTTATCAACAAAGTTGACCGTCCTGGCGCGCGTCCTGACTGGGTTGTCGATCAGGTATTCGACCTGTTCGTGAACCTGGATGCGACTGACGAGCAGCTGGATTTCCCGATCATTTATGCTTCTGCGCTGAATGGTATCGCGGGTCTCGACCATACCGACATGGCGGAAGATATGACTCCGCTGTATCAGGCGATTGTCGATCACGTTTCTCCGCCTCAGGTTGAGATGGATGCGCCGTTCCAGATGCAGATATCTCAGCTGGACTACAACAACTATGTTGGCGTTATCGGTATCGGCCGTATCAAGCGCGGTAAAGTTAAGCCTAACCAACAAGTTACTATTGTTGATAGCGAAGGCAAAACCCGTAACGGTAAAGTCGGTAAAGTTCTGACTCACCTGGGTCTGGAGCGTATCGACGCGACTGAAGCGGAAGCAGGCGATATCATCGCGATCACCGGTCTGGGCGAGCTGAACATTTCCGACACCATCTGCGATCCGCAGAATGTCGAAGCGCTGCCAGCACTGAGCGTCGATGAACCTACCGTTACCATGTTCTTCAACGTCAATACTTCACCATTCTGCGGTAAAGAAGGTAAGTATGTTACGTCGCGCCAGATTCTGGAGCGTCTGAACAAAGAGCTGGTACACAACGTTGCTCTGCGCGTTGACGAAACCGAAGACGCTGATGCATTCCGCGTTTCTGGTCGTGGTGAGCTGCACCTGTCAGTTCTGATCGAAAACATGCGTCGTGAAGGCTTTGAACTGGCCGTATCACGTCCGAAAGTTATCAACCGCGTTATCGACGGCCGTAACCAAGAGCCGTTTGAAAACGTGACGCTGGACATCGAAGAACAGCACCAGGGTTCAGTCATGCAAGCCATGGGTGAGCGTAAAGGTGATGTGAAAGACATGATCCCAGATGGCAAGGGTCGTATCCGTCTGGATTACCTGATCCCTGCTCGTGGTCTGATCGGTTTCCGTACCGAATTCATGACTATGACGTCTGGTACAGGTCTGCTGTACTCCACGTTCAGCCACTACGATGACGTGCGTCAGGGTGAAATCGGCCAACGTCAGAACGGCGTGCTGATCTCTAATGGTCAGGGTAAAGCGGTCGCGTTCGCACTGTTTAGCCTGCAAGATCGCGGTAAGCTGTTCCTCGGACACGGTGCAGAAGTGTATGAAGGCCAGATCATCGGTATTCACTCACGTTCTAACGACCTGACGGTAAACTGTCTGACCGGTAAGAAACTGACCAACATGCGTGCATCGGGTACTGACGAAGCGACTACGCTGGTTCCGGCCATCAAAATGTCTCTGGAACAAGCGCTGGAGTTCATTGATGATGACGAACTGGTTGAAGTTACGCCACAGTCTATTCGTATTCGTAAGCGTCACCTGACTGAAAACGATCGTAAGCGCGCGAGCCGCGGCAGCAAAGACGTCTAATTTCAGACCGATTTGTATTGTCACGTAACAGGGCACCTTCGGGTGCCCTGAATTTTATGCGCTTTCTTCCACTTTAACCTTTCCTTTATATTTCCTCCCTGTTCAGCTCCGCCATTTCCCGCTACAGTGAAAATCCTACGATTGCGTCAGAAGGTGGCTGCCATGCTGTATATCTTTGATTTGGGTAATGTCGTCATTGATATTGATTTCAAAAGAGTATTGGGCGTCTGGAGTAATCTGAGCAGCGCGCCGCTCGCAACGTTGCAAGAGCGCTTTGTCATGGGCGACGCGTTTGAACAGCATGAGCGGGGCGAAATTAGCGACGAGGAATTTGCCACCAGGCTGTGCCAGGAAATGGGCATCGCCCTGAGCTTCGAGCAATTCACCGCTGGTTGGCAGGCTATTTTTATTGCACTGCGTCCTGAGGTTATCGACATCATGCAGCGTTTGCGTCAGGAAGGACACCGCGTGGTGATTCTCTCGAATACCAATCGTCTCCATTGTTCACACTGGCCAGCATTGTTTCCAGAAGTGGGGGATGCGGCTGACAGACTCTATTTGTCGCAAGACATTGGGTTACGCAAACCTGAATTGGCGATTTATCACTATGTCCTGACACAGGAAGGTGTTACGCCTGAGCAGGCCGTGTTTTTTGACGATAATTCTGCAAATATTGATGCTGCGCAGAGTCTGGGCATTCACAGCATTCTGGTGACCGATCGTCACGTGGTTCCAGACTTTTTCGCTATGCAGACAACGACGGCCAAAGCATGATTTGTATCGCAGGGGCGGACATAGCCCCTCTTGGGAATGATAACATCAGGAGTAGTTGGGTTTTATGATTGCGCTAATTCAGCGGGTTTCCAGCGCCAGCGTTACGGTAGAAGGCAGTGTGGTTGGGGAAATCGATAAAGGTTTGCTGATCTTGCTGGGCGTTGAGCAGGGCGATGACGAACAAAAAGCTACACGACTTTGCGAGCGCGTGTTGGGCTACCGGATATTCGGTGACGATGACGGGAAAATGAACCTCAATGTGCGTCAGGCAGGCGGTAATGTGCTGGTGGTTTCCCAGTTTACGCTGGTGGCCGATACGCAGCGTGGTATGAGACCTGGATTTTCCCGTGGTGCACATCCCTCAGAGGCCGATCGCCTCTATCAGTATTTTGTTGGGCAGTGTCGTGAGCAAGGCGTTCATACAGAAACGGGGCAGTTCGCGGCGGATATGAAAGTGGCATTGGTGAATGATGGCCCGGTGACGTTCTGGTTACAGACATAACGCTGCTGTTCCGTGTATCAGTTTGAGATCTTATGAACCATGGTGCAACAAAGCATCATCGGCATAGAGGAAGGGCTATGTATCATCTGAGAGTACCTGAAAGCGCGGAAGAACTGGATGCGTACTATCAATTTCGCTGGGAAATGCTGCGTAAACCCCTACACCAGCCGCTAGGCTCCGAACGTGATGCCTATGACGCGCTGGCACATCACCAAACGGTGGTTGATGAGCAGGGGAAGCTGGTCGCGATTGGGCGTCTTTCTATCAATGCAGATAATGAGGCGGCAATCCGCTTTCTAGCTGTTCATCCTGACCTACGGGGGAAAGGGTTAGGAACACTGCTTGCGATTACTCTGGAGTCTGTAGCACGTCAGGAAGGCGTTAAACGCGTGGTCTGTAGCGCCCGTGAAGACGCAATGGACTTCTTTTCCAAACTAGGTTTTGTTAATCAGGGGGAAATCACTGCGCCGCAAACGACGCCTGTTCGGCACTTCCTGATGATCAAACCGGTGGTAACGCTGGATGATATCTTGCACCGCCCTGACTGGTGCGGGCAGTTGCAGCAGGCTTGGTATGATCATATCCCTCTGAGTGAAAAAATGGGGGTACGGATAAGCCAGTACACCGGGAAGAAATTTATTACTACCATGCCTGAAGCGGGTAATCAGAATCCGCATCACACGCTTTTTGCCGGCAGTATGTTTTCTCTCGCAACGCTAACGGGTTGGGGGTTGATCTGGCTGTTGCTGCGTGAACGGCATCTTGGTGGAACGATCATTCTGGCGGATGCGCATATTCGTTACAGTACGCCAGTCAGTGGCCGACCAAGCGCTATTGCCGATTTGGGGTCGCTGAGTGGCGATCTGGATCGTCTGGCCCGAGGGCGTAAGGCGCGAGTGCAGTTAAACGTCGAGCTGTTCGGTGATGACAATAAAGGGGCGTTATTTGAAGGGGTGTATATCGTGCTGCCTGCTCAGCCGGATGCGCCATTGGAAGAGGGGGGATCGGAAGTCGATTAACCCGTTACTGAGCCTTATGACGTTCTTCCCATCCGTACATCACGCTTCACGCTAGCCCGCAGTACCCCGTCAGAGTAACCCCGTGGTTTTTACGGGGTTTACCCTATTTTTCAGCATGTTATTAATCTGTAAATGCTTTTAACGTCTTTGAAAACGTAATATTTATGGCGTTTCCGTCACCGTTCCCTGATGCATTTGCTGTCTGATGGGATGATCATTGCTATCCACACCTTGTAGCGTGCCAGTTAGCGTCGGCTTCAGCGGTGTATCCGCGGCAAGCCGCCCATTTAACTGCAATTGCAGATTGGTGTTGCCTGTTGGTGCGGTTGCGGGTTCTGGCCATCCCCAACGTGTCAGAACATCTAGCGGTACGGCGCGCCCTGTCAGCGATAGGGAAAAGTTGCGTGCGGGTTGCTGATTGATGGTTGCTTTAGCATCCAGCATGCCATTCTGCGTAAATGCACTGAGTTCATTAATGGCGAGCTGGTTATCATCGGCGACCAATGCCAGAGAAGGGCGACGAACATCAACTTTATTGAACGTTGCGTCACTGGCATTAAGAGTCAACGATCCTGTCCACACTCCCCATTGGTGATTGCGAGCCAGCAGCAAATCGCTGCCATAACCATCCAATGCGGTTAGCTGGAAAGGAAAATCCGGGTTGATATCGATTAGCAGGTTACGATTCGCCGTGAATTTTCGCACATTCACTTCTGCCAGCCATGATGGCAGTGTCGCTTGCCAACGTTGACGCCAGTCGCTGGGGAGTGTGTACTCCATCCCGGCAACAACAAATTCATTCAGCTGTAAGCGCCGATTGCTCCGCTGCCAGTTGCCGTTGGTCCGCAGTAAACCGCCTTCCCAGCGTGTGGAGAACTGCTTGATGTTAACACCCGCTGGCGACAAATCCAGATTCACGATCGGGTCGATAAGGTGCATGTTGCCGTTCACAATATCGGTCGCATTGAACGACAGCGTCCCCCCTTCGCTCTGCCAGTCATTCTGCTTAAACGTGACATTTTGTAGGGCAACATCCAGGTCGATAAACGCCCAGCCCGGCCCTTCAATACGAGCATCAATCAGGTCAAAGCGGTTAACCGTAACCGAAGGTAGTTCGGTTACGGGCTGCCAGAAGGCTTCCGGCGTTCTCTGCGTTTGCAAACGGACATTGCTGAGTCGGAGATTACCTATCTGCCAACTGCCGTCTTCCGCGCGGCTGGCGTTGCCTGTTAGCTGCCCCTGGGCAACATCGGCGCCGAAATTGCTCAAAATCAGCTGGTTGTGGTTGATCTCGCCTTGAACTAATACCTGACTGGCAGGAATATCGTTGAGCTCAAGCGAACGGGCGCTGAGCTGGAACTGCCCTTGTTTGCCCAGTAGATAACCCGCTTCGGGCTGCCACGGCATTATGCCGCCGTTGATCTGCTGACCATTCAGGCGCCAATCACCGTCCTTTGCCTGTAGTGCCATGGTACGCAGTTGTAGCACATCGGCTTCGATAGGGAGCGTGGCGGCCTGTGGGGAAAGGTTCAGCGTACCGCCTTCCAATTCCAGGCTGGCGAAATGGCGCGGATCGGTAATTTGACGCACGCTAAACCCGGCTGAGACCTGCTTTGCGGTGAGGGTCGGCGGCTGGTTTTTCTGACCAAAACTGACATCGGTGAGTTGGATATGATCGGCTGTTGACCAGCCATGATTGATTTTGCCCAGAGATAACTGGTAGTTGGTGTTCTGGTTTACCCAATTACTCACCCAGCCTGCAGCCCAACTGGTTTGCAGTAATACATATACGACCACTAGCGCTAAAAAGGCCAGCAGCAGTAGGGTCAGCAATAATTTCCCGATAAATTTCATCGTGTCAGTCCATGCCAATCGTCAGGGAGAACTGTTCTTATGCCGCAATTTCCCTGAAGGCTCAATAGGTAATGCTGTTACAGACAGTAAAAAGCGAGCGGTGTTGCATCACCGCTCGCTTTTACATGAATTGAACAGAAATTATTGCGTACTGGCGCTATTTTTCTTCGTGTGGGAAGACCATATTCAGTACGATTGCGGTAATACCGCCAGCGGCAATACCGGAAGACAGCAATGTTTTAATCCAATCCGGTGCGAATTGCAGAATCAACGGCTGCTGTGATACGCCAAGGCCGACAGCCAGTGACAATGCAATAATCATGATCGCACGGCGGTTCAGCGGTTCACGCGATACAATGCGCACACCAGAGGCGGCGATCGTACCAAACATCACGATAGTGGCGCCGCCCAGAACCGGCTCTGGAATATGTTGCACAAATCCGCTGACCGCAGGGAACAGCCCTAGCGCGATCAGCATCAGTGAAACCACGAAACCGACATATCGGCTAGCAACGCCGGTAAGCTGGATGACGCCGTTATTCTGGCCGAAGCAAGAGTTCGGGAAGGTATTGAATACAGCGGACAGGCAAGAGTTCAGACCGTTTGCCAGCACGCCGCCTTTCAAGCGTTTCATGTACAGTGGGCCTTTGACGGGCTGCTCGGAAACGTCGGAGGTCGCGGTGATATCACCGATGGTTTCCAACGATGTGACCATGAAGACCAGCATCAGCGGAATCAACAGATTCCAGTCAAAGCCTAAACCGTAATACAGCGGTGTGGGCACCATGATGGCTGTATCGTGTTGCGAGGATGTGTTTTCCGGCAGCATACCCATTAGCCAGGCACCCAGATAACCCACCGCCATGGCAATCACCAGCGAGGCGACGCGCAGGTAGGGGTTACGCTGGCGGTTCAGCAGAATAATCACCAGCAGCACCACACCTGCCAGCAATAAGTTCTTAGGCGCACCGAAGGTGTTATTACCCATCGCGGCATAACCACCGCCGATAGAGGTCAGGCCGACCTGAATCAACGACAGACCAATGATCATCACCACAATGCCGGAAACCAGCGGGGTGATGATGCGGCGAGTTAAATGCAAAAAGCGTGAAAGAATGATTTCGGTGAAGGACGCGACCATCAGCGTACCGAACAGCGCAGCCATCATCGTGGGAACATCCGCTCCACCATTCTTCAGCGCCAGCCCACCCATAATCAGCGGCGTCACGAAGTTAAAGCTGGTGCCCTGAATAGATAGAAGACCAGAACCAATGGGACCCCAGGTTTTAATTTGGAGAATAGAGGCCAGGCCGGAAGCGAAAAGCGACATGCTGATGATGCGCTGCGTATCCTGAGCGGGTAAACCTAATGCCTGACAGATCAGTAGCGCGGGGGTAATCACAGCAACAAACATGGCCAACAGGTGCTGGCTGGCGGCGAACAGCGTTTGCGGCAGCGGTGGCCTGTCTTCAAGACGATAGATAAGTTCACTGCGCTGAGGAGTGGCAGCGGCTTCGGTTTGGGACGTTTCCGTGGTGGTAGTCATGATGTAAGTTGGCGTTCCTGAAACGACAAAGAGCGCATTTTAATGATCTCTTTGTCGAAAGCAAACGTTTGCTAACGTTTGTCCACATGATTTTTAGGTTATGAAATAGCCCATCAGACAGATGTTTTCCCTTTGTGAGAATATTATTAATGATGAAAATAGTCTCGAAAAAGGCAATCACAGCGACCTTATATAAGGTAATTTTAAATTAAATATGTTTTTTATCTTATAAAAAATGGATTCCATCATTTTTATTCTAATAAAAATAATGCTGTGTGAACTTGTTATAACACCAATTTAATATAATTATCTTGTTAATTATATTAAATTAAAATAATCCCGTAATAATGATTTATTTCAACTAGATTAAATCATTTTTCTTGATATATAATGGCTTCGATGAATTCATAGTCATTTTATTAAAGTTGCAGGGAGCGACTTCCCCCTCCTTTTTGCACTAAATAAAATATTTTTCATTTAAAATGATCAAGGATGATGATATGAAAGTAAAAATAGTGTTAATGGCGCTATTTTTTTCCACAGCAGCTCAGGCTGTTGTCACTGAACTAAATGATGCTCAGCTTGCTAATATCCATGGAAAAGGTTTAATTGCGCCTATCCCTGGTATTATTTACCCGCCTCTTTTTCCACCGAAAAAGCCATGGACAGGAACAGGATCTGGTTATGTAAACCCATGGGTAAATATTAAATTCCCTAAATATTCGACTCTTAATATGGCTGGTAATCCTGGGATAAAAGCACCTTTAGAAGGGTTTCTGACGATTACTGAAAGAGAACCTTTTTATGGTATCCATTATATAAATATGTTACATGATTTTGGTGTTGATGAGGATCACAAAACTTATTTTCCTAATAGTGAGTATTTCCAAAAAGGTGCGATAACGATAACTGATACTGGTAACGGGAATAAATATACCGTAATAGGTGATATATGGCGAGCCTCGAAAAGTAAAAATGGAGGGTTTAATGATGCTAATGCTCCTATTGTTGAAGAATATTATCGTGTTATAAACAATGATGGAACTATGTCAAATACAGCGCTTAGATGGGCTAAATGGACTAGAAATATTAATGTGACAAGTTGGTGATGATAATGATTCTGCGAATTTTTGGTGCGGCAGCATTATTTTTCATTGGACCAATAGCTAGTGCGGATACAATCGAGTTAAAAAATGGGGATAACATTTCCGGGCATGTTATTTCCTTTAAAAATGGTGTTTGTGTTTTTGGAACCATTTATGAGTCTAGTATTAGGATAGCTGCAAAAGACATTGTTTTTATTAATACTGATAATGAGTTTACTGTTGCATTAAATAATGGTGATCGTGTCACTGGCTATCTTACAAAATCGGATAACAAACAAAAAATCACTCGTCATAATGTAAGTTACGATTTTAATTTTGAAGATGTTAAAGATTTTGATATCGTCAGGGATAGAGAAAATGTTATTTCAAAAATAGATAAAAAACAAGAAGAGTATAGCGCACCGATTAGTTACCTGTCAGATTATACTGTTCTTCTTAATCCAGGTGAGACGGATGTTGATTTTGGATTTAAATATAGGACATACAAATCGATCTCATCTCTGCCATTGCAAGGTCCTTATCAGGTTTCTAGTTATTCAGTTAAAAAACTATATCTTTATGTGTCTCCTCGATTTGGTGTGACTGAAAATTTAAGTGTATGGTTTAATCTACCTTATACATATACTCGGATTGAAGATGTATCAAGTAATGCTTGGAGTCGTAGTGCGGAAAATGGACACGTTGGTGATATATCTACGGGTATACAATATCGAATTCTTAAAGAGTCAATGGAATTTCCGGCAATTACTGGGTCTCTTTCTATAGGAATACCGACAGGAAGAAAAGAATTTGTTGAAAAACTGGACTCCTGGAAACAACCGTTGAACAACAGTGAAGGTTATTGGAGCGTCACTCCGGCGATTAGTTTTGTGCGTATCGTAGATCCTGTGACATTTTTTGGTGGCGTTTCATACGAAAAAACGTTTGAAACGAATAAAGGAAAAGAGAAAATAAAAGTAGGCGATACGGTGTCTCTTTATCTTGGGTCTGGATACTCTTTGAATAACATGTCTTCTTTTGGTTCTAAGTTTACTTACGCATGGACCGATAAGATGAAGTATTATGGTACTACCATGAAAGGAACTGATTCAGAAACCGAGTTACTTTCATTTTATTTCTCTTATCTACTATCCAGTAAATTGAGTATTATGCCAGAAGTAACTTTTCCTTTGGATTCTACAGGTACTACTGTCGGAATAACAATGACTAAGAATTTCTGATGAAAAGTTTATTGTGCATTTTTATTATGTTGATAATGAACTATTCATATGCCTATAACACATCGATTAAAGGGTGGGTTAATTTGCGTATGGATGGGATTAATCGGCAAACTACAGATTTTTCATGTGGGCCTGCGGCACTGTCTCTTCTTTTGAATATGAAATTTGGTATTGACATTAAAGAAATAGAAATAATCTCCGATATCATTTTTCGATCTGATAGTGGAGCAGAGAGAAGTAAGATAGAGAGTGGATTCTCACTTCTTGATTTAAAACAGCAGGTAGAGCGATTGGGATACCCTGCTAAAGGTGTTAAATTTGAAATTGACAACGAACTTGTTATATCTGAACCGATTATTATTCCTATCGAAGGGCCAGAATACATACACTTTGTTGTTCTTGATAGAATGAATAAAGAAAATGCGACGCTTTATGATCCTGAAATTGGAAAGATAAATATGCCAATTTATGAACTAAAGCACCGATGGAAAGGGTATGCATTATTAATAGGGGGGTAGTATGTCTAATGATATCAATGGTTTTTCTCGACTCCAAGGTGTTGATAATACATGGAAAATTCAACGTGATAAAAAAAATGGAGTTTTCAATGAAATATTAAAAACAGCCACTGACGAGTATAATAAGAAAAATAATTCACCTGTTTCTCTTGTCAGCGCACAAACGGGGAAAAATGTTTTTAATGTTTTTATTGAAAATTTTACAAATAATAAACTTGACGTATCTACAGAGATAAATGGATCTAAAAATTTATCTAAAGAAGAGAAGTTTATTTTGAATGGAGCTAATTCCTTGCTAAGGAATAGAATTATTTTCAATAAATATATATCTCAACTGGAAAACCCAGAATCGCGTATTGGAACCGTCACTTTTGTTAAAATATAGTATTTTTAAAATCTAAAAATATAGCTGATATCATCAGGCGTTTGTGTAGCGTACCCGCTCGGGTAGCCAGCGTTCGATGAGCGCAATGGCGTGCTCGGGATAGTGCTCATGCAGATGGCGGGCAACGCGGTGTACCTGTGGGATCAAATCCCGATCGCGCAGAAGATCGGCCACTTTGAACTCGGCATTGCCCGTTTGCCGCGTACCCAATAATTCCCCTGGTCCGCGAATTTCCAGATCGCGCTGGGCGATGACAAAGCCGTCATTGCTATCGCGTAGAACCTGAAGTCGTTTTTGTGCGGTTTTGCTCATCGGTGTTTTGTAGAGCAACACACAGTGGGATGCCACCGCACCGCGCCCAACGCGACCACGTAATTGGTGCAATTGCGCCAGACCCAGACGCTCCGGGTTCTCAATGATCATCAGGCTGGCATTGGGTACATCAACCCCGACCTCGATGACGGTTGTTGCCACCAGAAGTTGCAGTTCACCCTGTTTGAAAGCCTGCATCACCGCCTGCTTTTCCTGCGCTTTCATGCGGCCATGAACCAACCCAACCTTGAGATTCGGTAGCGCAGCCTTCAGTTCTTCGCTGGTGGCTTCCGCTGCCTGTGCTTCCAAGAGGTCGGATTCTTCAATCAGTGTACAGACCCAATAAGCCTGCCGACCTTCCTGCTGACAGGCGCTATTCACTCGTTCGATGATGTCGCTGCGGCGTGAATCTGGTATGGCGACCGTGGTGACAGGGGTTCTGCCCGGCGGTAGCTCATCAATAACTGAGGTATCCAGATCGGCATAGGCCGTCATCGCCAGCGTCCGGGGAATAGGGGTGGCGGTCATAATCAGTTGATGAGGATGAAAGCCTTGTTCTTCGCCTTTTTCCCACAGAGCAAGGCGTTGATGAACGCCAAAGCGATGCTGTTCGTCAATGATGACCAAGGCCAGCCCGTTGAATTTCACCTGTTGCTGGAAAATGGCGTGGGTCCCGACAACCATGGAAACCTGACCGTTAGCAATGGCGTCCTGCTGCGCCTGACGCGCTTTTCCTTTTTGTTTGCCAGCCAGCCAGCCGACTTCAAGCCCTAGCGGTTCAAACCACTGACGGAAGTTATGAGCGTGTTGTTCGGCCAATAGCTCTGTTGGTGCCATTAGCGCGACCTGCTTGCCATTGGCAATAGCACGTAATGCGGCCAACGCGGCGACCAGTGTTTTCCCTGAGCCCACGTCACCCTGTACCAGACGCATCATCGGGAAATCTTTCGCCATATCCGTTTCGATCTCCGCCACGACACGATCTTGTGCCTGCGTAGGGGTGAACGGTAGGGCGGAGAGCAGTTGCTGTTTCAGGCTGTCTTTAGCGGGTAGCGGCGAAGCTTTATGGCGCTGTTCCCCTGCTCGTACGGCGAGCATGCTCAGGTTATGCGCCAGCAATTCTTCCATAATCAGCCGCTGCTGCGCTGGGTGTTTCCCATGCTCAAGCTCGCTGAGCTGCATATCCGGTGGGGGACGATGTAACGTGCGCAGCGCGTCCGGTAGGCTAATGAGCGATCGGCTCAGTGATTCAGGCAGCAATTCATCGATGTGGTTTGCGGTGAGTAGCTCCAGCGCCTGATCGGTGAGTTTGCGCAGGGTCGCCTGACGAATGCCCTCTGTGGAGGGGTAAACAGGCGTCAGCGATTCCTGTAGCTCAACTTGGGTATTATCCCCCTGAACACGGTATTCAGGATGGATGATTTCTGCGCCGATTTTACCGCGCTTGATTTCGCCATAAGCGGTAACACGTTGCCCCGGCGCGAGGCTGTTTTTCATCGCTGCGCTGAAATTAAAGAAACGCATGGTCAGCATGCCGCTGCCGTCGCTGATTTGGCAGGTCAGCATACGGCGGCTGCCAAAGGTGATGTCGTTGCGTAGGATTTCACCTTCCACGGTGGCATACATGCCGGGAAGGAGGTCACCAATCGGGTAAAGGTGCGTGCGGTCTTCGTAGCGCAGGGGCAAATGCAGCAATAAATCCTGCACGGTTTCTAGCCCGAGTCGGGCGAGTTTTGCTGCCTGACTGGCACCCACGCCGGCAAGTGTGCTTAGCGGTTGGGTGTTTAGCAGGCGGCCTTTCATCAGCACTCCGACGATTGCATCGCGGCCCACCACGGGGTATCCGCTACAATCTGACCCTGATGGTCAATATAAGGGCGAGGTAGTCCTTTACGTTTTGCGACGCGCGCCAGTACCGGATAACCCCCTTCAAACAGCAGGCGCTGCTGCTCTTCTTCATTCAACGGGCTGTCTTCACGCTGATACATGCCAGCGATCTGGCGCTGGCGCTGTGCTTCATACAGGATCAATGCTGAGGCCACGGAGACATTCAGCGACTGCACCATGCCGGTCATCGGAATGATAATATCCCGATCGGCCAGTTTGAGCGCTTCGGCAGTAATTCCGGTTTTTTCTTGTCCGAGCAGAATACAGGTCGGTAGGGTGTAATCAATTTCCCGAAAATCGACCGCGTGTTCAGACAAATTGGTCGCCAGAACCTGCATCCCCTCATCCTTCAGATGGCCGACCGCATCATGTATGGTGCGATGGGTTTTAACTTCTACCCAGCTATTACTGCCCGCAGCGGAGGAAACCAGCGTTTTCATTCGGCTGGTGGGCCAAATGGCATGAACCTGATGTACGCCGACAGCATCCGCAGTGCGGATCACGGCAGAAATATTATGCGGTTTATGCACCTGCTCCATGCAAATCGTCAGATCGGGCTGACGGCCGTTCAGCATTTCTTTTATGCGTGCATAACGTTGAGGAGTCATGACAGCTAATTTCGGTTACGGTTAACTTTGATGACATCCGGCATTACGCGAATTTTACGCATAATATTAGCCAAATGAACGCGATCAAGGGTAGTGAGGCGGATAAAGGCGCTGTATACGCGGCCGTCCCTCTCTTCCGTATTGATGCTCTGAATATTGGAGTTCGCGGCGTTAATCGCTGCCGTCAGATTCGCTAGCGCGCCCTGATGGTTGAACATATCCACTTTGATTTCAGCGATGAACTCTTGTTCTGTCACCTTATCCCACTCTACAGCCATGAATTTCTCAGGTTCTTTCTGATAGCCGCGAATGTTGCGGCAGGATTCATGGTGGATCACTAGCCCTTTACCGGGGCTAACATGGGCAATAATTGGATCGCCTGGGATGGGGCGGCAGCATTTGGCAAATGAGATCATGACGCCATCTGCACCTTTGATTGGCAATTTGCGCAACCCGGTGGTTCCCAGCTCAGATTGCTCATTCAGCAGATTTTTCGCTACGACGACGCTCATGGCATTACCCATACCAATTTCCGCCATCAGATCGTCCAGCGTCGCGAGCTTCATGCGCTCAAGCTCAAGCTGAATCGATTTTTCAGGGATATCGGAGAGTTTGCGGCCGTTGCCTAATGCGTGGTTCAGTAAACGACGTCCGAGACTCACGGAATCATCACGTTTGAGGTTTTTCAGCATCTGGCGGATTTTGGAACGCGCTCTGGAGCTAACCACAAAGTTAAGCCATGCGGCATTTGGTCTGGCACCCGGTGCGGTAATGATTTCAACGGTTTGACCGCTGGTGAGCGACTGTGACAGCGGGTAAGGCTGACGGTCAACGCGTGCACCGACGCAGGCGTGGCCGATATCAGTGTGCACCGCGTAGGCGAAATCGACAGGCGTCGCGCCAGCGGGGAGTTCCACAATGCGGCCTTCCGGCGTAAAGACGTACATCTCGTCAGGGAAGAGATCGGACTTAACGCTTTCGATAAATTCAAACGAGCTGCCAGCACTTTGTTGGAGTTCCAGCAGGCTTTGCATCCAGCGTTGAGCGCGTACCTGTGCGGTAGTGCTGCTCTCGCCTTCTTTATAGGCCCAGTGCGCGGCAACCCCCATTTCCGCCATTTGATCCATGTCGTCGGTACGAATCTGTACTTCGACCGGTACGCCGTGCGGACCAATCAGAGACGTGTGCAGCGACTGATAGCCGTTGGCTTTGGGAATGGCGATATAATCTTTCACCCGGCCTGGGCGCGGTTTATACAGGCTGTGAACCTGACCGAGCACGCGATAGCAAGTATCCAATTCTTTGACGATGACCCGAAACGCGTAGATATCCATGATGGAGTGAAAACGCTGCTCTTTCAGGTGCATTTTGCAGTAGATGGAGTACAGGTGCTTTTCGCGACCGCTGACGCGGCAGGCAATCCCTGCTTCTGTCAAACGACCCTCGATTTCCGATAGGATTTTCTGAATCATTTCCTTGCGGTTACCGCGTGCGGCCTTAACGACCTCTTTAATGACGCGATAGCGGTTCGGATACAGCGCCTCAAAACCCAGTTCTTCCAGCTCGGTTTTGAGGTGATGAATACCCAGTCGGTGTGCCAGTGGGCTGTATATTTCCAGCGTTTCACGGGCAATGCGGCGACGTTTGTCTGGGCGTAATGAACCCAGCGTGCGCATGTTATGGGTACGGTCTGCAAGTTTGATCAGGATGACGCGAATGTCCTGCACCATCGCCATGATCATTTTGCGAAAGTTTTCAGCCTGCGCTTCTTTCTTATCGCGGAACTTCAGTTTGTCCAGCTTGGATACGCCCTCTACCAGTTCAGCAACGCTTTTACCAAAAAGCTGTTCCATGTCCTGATAGGTGGCGGGGGTGTCCTCTATGACATCATGCAGCAGTGCTGCCATCAGCGTTTCGTAATCGAGACGCATCTCCGCCAGAATGCAGGCGACGGCAACAGGGTGTGTGATATAGGGTTCACCGCTGGAGCGAGTCTGCCCCTCGTGAGCATCACGTGCAACTAAGTAAGCCTGCTGTAAACGTTTGATCTGATCTTCGGGAAGATAACGTTGAATCAGCAGATTAAGGCTTTCAAAAATGTACAAGGGCGACTCGTGGTGTGATTAACGGCGGCCTTCAGCAATTGCGGTGACCGCTTGAATCTCTGCGGCTTCCTGCTCTTGCTGTTCCTGACGGTCACGAACATCCAGAATTTGGTTGTTGATCAGACCTTCTTCGATCTCACGCAGTGCGATCACGGTGTACTTATCGTTTTCTTCAGGAACCAACGGATCTTTGCCGCCAGTCTGGATTTGACGGGCGCGACGAGCAGCGACCAACACCAGGTCAAAACGGTTACCAATTTTCTCTACAGCGTCTTGAACAGTTACGCGTGCCATAATGTGCTACTCCACAGGAAATAAAATGACTGGGCATCATACTGAAAGAGGCGTCAGTCTGCCAATAGTTTGGTGATTAATGCATCATGCCGAACCTGTTGTCTGCTCAAACGCAGACGTTCGGCGCGAATGATGGTTTTCAGATCGAGCAGTGCCAGATCGAAATCATCATTCACAATCAGGTAATCATACTCGCCGTAGTGCGTCATTTCAGCCACAGCCTGAGACATACGGCGGGCAATAACCTCATCACTGTCTTGTCCACGGCCACGCAGACGGCGAGCCAGCTCTTCTTTTGACGGTGGCAGGATGAAAATACTGCGTGCGTGCGGCATTTGGGCGCGAATTTGCTTGGCACCTTGCCAATCGATGTCCAGGAAAACATCAACACCTGTCGCTAATACCTGTTCAATTGCAGGTCGGGATGTACCGTAGTAATTACCGAAGACTTCAGCATGTTCCAGAAACTCACTATCCTGAATCATACGCTTGAATTCATCGACTTCGACGAAAAAATAGTGTTCGCCGTGGTTTTCTCCCGGTCGTTTCGCTCGTGTGGTATGCGAAATTGAGACCTGGGTGTCGTAAAGCGGCTGAGTTTTTAATAATGCCTGAATCAGGCTGGATTTCCCGGCTCCACTGGGAGCAGAAACGATATATAACGTGCCTTGAGCCATAATGAAGTTTATTTACGTTACGATGGTGGATGTTGATATGCAGCAGGAACATGTGCATATCCCCGCATTATACACGCCAATATGTCATCAGTCGCGCTGTGATAAATTCTCCGCGGATTGTTTTTCCGTTATGCCATTGGGCAAATCTTTTGCCAACGTGTCTTTTTGAGATTGCGACGCGCGTTCCTGTCTTTTTTACCGGTGTTGTAAACGATAAATCATCTTGCGGCGCGCTTGGCATTCCTCCTTTTTTTGCCTCGTCTTTTCCCCTTTGTTGCTATGTACTGCGCCCATTCGCGACTGGATGGCTGGAGGGACTATGTGGCTCAGGATTTACACTTTTTTGATCATCTGCGTTGTTGGGGGCATCAGTGGTTTTTCGGCTGCGGCCGAAATCTGCCCCGATTGGGATAACACGCGTTCGAACAAAGAAATTACTGCATTGCGTCAGCAGTTAGAACGGTGGGATGACGTGTATTACACCGAAGGGAAAAGCCCTGTAGCAGATGATGTTTATGATCAACTGAGGGAGCAGTTAAACCAGTGGGTTGGCTGCTTTCAGCCTCAAAACGTGTTTCCTGTCCGCCTACCCGATCATGGCAAGCAGCTCCATCCTGTTGCACATACGGGGTTGAAAAAATTGTCTGAACGCGAGCAATTGGTGCACTGGATCGCACAGCGTAAGGATTTATGGGTTCAGCCAAAAGTTGATGGTGTGGCCGTCACACTGGTCTACCAGCACGGCAAGCTCGTGTCCGCGGTTAGCCGAGGTAATGGCCTTCAAGGCGAAGACTGGACTGAAAAAGTTCGTCTGATTCCGGGAATCCCTCATTTACTAGCCGATGCACCTTCCTCGTTAGTATTACAAGGAGAGCTTTTCCTAAAGATGACCGATCATCGACAGCGTACTCAGGGTGGTGTTAATGCACGCTCAGTCGTGGCGGGTGAAATGCGTCGTCATCAGCCATCTCCCGTGTTGTCGCAGATTGGCCTGTTTGTCTGGGAATGGCCGGATGGCCCAAAGACGATGCCCGAACGTCTGAAAAAATTGCAGGAAATGGGATTTGCTATGGTAGCGGAGTATACCCATGCCATTGGGTCATTCGCCGACGCGGAGAAATGGCGTCACTACTGGTATAGCAGTCCTTTGCCCTTCGTGACGGATGGCGTGGTTATCCGCCAGACTAAAGAACCGCAAGGCCGTTATTGGCGTAACACGTCGGCCGACTGGGCGATCGCATGGAAATATCCGCCTGTTCATCAGGTTGCGGAAGTCACCGATGTGGCATTTTCTGTCGGGCGTACGGGTAAGATCGCCGTGGTGTTGAAGCTTAGTCCTATGAAATTGGATGATAAATCGGTCAATCGGGTGAATGTGGGCTCGCTGTCTCGTTGGAAGCAATGGGATGTGTTGCCTGGCGATCGGGTAAGTGTCAGCCTGGCGGGACAGGGGATTCCGCGTCTGGATAATGTGGTATGGCGTGGGACTGCGCGGCCAGCTATCACCCCACCCAGTGAACATGATTTCCATGATTTTAGCTGTTTTCGCTATAGCGCGGTGTGTCAGCAGCAATTTCTGGCGCGCTTAGTTTGGCTAAGTGGGGAACACGGTTTAAATCTGGCGGGCATGCGTGACGGGATGTGGTTGCGCTTGATGCAACATAATTTACTGGGGGATGTACTGGCGTGGTTATCTCTGACCGAAGCACAGCTTAATGCCGTCAATGGTATGGGTGATAAGCGGGCGCGGGATATTTACACGAGCTTGCAGTCGGCACGACAGAAGCCGCTATCTCGCTGGCTACTTGCATTGGGTATTCCTGTTCCCCGCTCAGCGATGAGTGCATTGGATCATGTGGATTGGCTGGCGTTACAGCAACGGACGATACAGCAGTGGCGACAGTTTTCGGGTATTGGAGAACGGCGTGCAGAAGAAATTATGGCGTTCCTGAATCACCCCATCGTTGTGGAACTCATTGCCCGATTGCATCGCGAGGGTATACCTCAATAATTGGTCGTGTTTTCTTAGAACATGTTGGGTCACGCAGTTTATTTTTTCGTGGATTCATTCACATAAAAGAACAGTTTTTTCCTGTTTCCTTCACTTCATTATAAGTAATATTTACTCATTAACGGTCTAAGCCTATTTGCTGTTTTGCGATATAAAAAAGCCTGAGCGTCTGATTATTTTCGTTGAACTCAGGCATAGGGATGTTGTCGTATATCTTCAGATAATAAGAAAGGTTTGTTGGAGCACTTGTCATAATGAAGTTTGTAGCATCTTTTTCGCAACCCAAGTTATCGTTTGTCCTGGCAATCTATATTGGTCTTTTTCTCAATATCTCAGTGTATTACCGCCGATTTGATTATTTTTCACTCGCTGCTGGCAGCCAGATTCCAACGCTTATTCCCGCTCTTGTCGAATTGACAGCAAGTATCTTATTCACCTTTTTCCTGATGAGAATTATTTCACTTGGGGGACGCCGTTTTTATCGGATTATCGCTTCTCTTTTAGTGCTGATTTCTGTTTCCGCTAGTTATTACATGACGTTTTTCAATGTCGTGATTGGCTATGGGATTGTTGCAGCAGTCATGACCACGGATATTGATCTTTCTAAAGAAGTTATCGGCTTTCGTTTTTTCCTATGGATGCTAGTGGTGAGTGCGTTGCCATTATTTTTGATCTGGAAGAACTCACTGCGTGATACGTTGATCGAACAACTTAAATCGCCAGGGAAGCGTTTGATTCCTCTTTTGGTTCTTGTCGCTGTCGTTGCACTCGTGTGGATGCCACTTCGCTATATGGACAAGGCTCAGTCGGTGTCTGAACGAGAATCCAATGTGGATTTACCTAGCTATGGCGGCGTTGTGGCTCATTCTTATTTGCCTTCTAACTGGTTATCCGCATTAGGGTTATTTGCATACACCAAGTATGACGAGAGTCAGGATTCCTCCAATCTTTTTGACCCCGCTCAGCATTTTACCTATGTCCCGCCGAAAGGTATTGATGATACTTACGTGGTTTTCATTATTGGTGAAACAACCCGTTGGGATCATATGGGGCTGTTAGGCTACGAGCGAGATACGACGCCGAAGTTATCAAAAGAAAAAAATCTGGTCGCATTCCGTGGCCAATCGTGTGATACCTCGACCAAACTTTCCATGCGCTGTATGTTTGTGCGAGAAGGCGGTACGGAAGACAACCCGCAGCGAACGCTAAAAGAACAGAACGTCTTTGCCGTAATGAAAGAGCTGGGCTTTACCTCCGAACTGTTTGCGATGCAAAGTGAGGTGTGGTTTTACAATAGCATTGAGGCGAACAACTATTCCTTCCGAGAAATGATCGCGTCAGAGAAACAGAATGACGGCAAATCGGTGCAGGATATGTTGCTAGTTGATGAGGTCAAGGAGTCGCTGGCACGCTACCCTCAAGGTAAGCACCTGATAGTGTTGCATACCAAAGGCTCTCACTATCTGTATTCTATGCGATATCCCCGCAGCTATGCGCGCTATCAGCCAGAATGTATGGGCGTTGATGCCTCCTGTTCGCGTGAGCAGTTGATTAATGCTTTTGACAATAGCGTGCTCTATACCGATAGCTTTATTGATAGCGTGATCGATCAGGTGCGGGACAAGAAAGCGATCGTGTTTTATGCCTCCGATCACGGTGAGTCTATTGATGATAACTACCATTTGCACGGCACGCCGCGTCAGATGGCACCACCTGAGCAGTTCCGTTCACCGATGATGGTGTGGACATCGGATAAGTTTCTGGCTGACGCCGATAATTTACATGCATTTGAGCAGTTAAAGGCTCAGCAGCGCGTTGGCAAAACACATCGCCATGAAGAGCTGTTTGATACGATTCTTGGATGTTTGGGATACACGTCGCCTGACGGCGGTATTAATCCTAAGAATAATTGGTGTCAGAAACCTGCTGATTGACATGAATCACGGACAAGGACGTCGATTTCAGGCTTGTAAATACAAGGGATGGATACTTTAACGGCAGCCGGAATCCTTTTGTGAAAAAGGGATTGACGCTTCAATGAGGTAGCAGTAATATGCGCCCGCATTCGGCGAGTAGCGCAGCTTGGTAGCGCAACTGGTTTGGGACCAGTGGGTCGGAGGTTCGAATCCTCTCTCGCCGACCACTTTATTTCTCAATAGATAATCCCCTCTTCTTTTATTTTCCGATACTCTCTGATTTTACCTTATTCCTTTGTAAAAAAAGATTCTTATATCAACGTTACTTGGCGTTGGGAATTGCTCTATTTCCTTTGTTTTTAGTTCGGAATGTTCCCAAAAATAGAGCGGAAAAGCATGCGTTAATCTTCCTGGATAATATGTATCTTTTTGTTTTTTAATGATTAAAAACAAGAATTCCCTCAGGTGTTTGAAAATAATACAGGCTTTACCTCGCCGTATTTAAATGTAAGTTTATGTGCGGTCAACATTCGCGATACTTACCTATTCGCTTTGTTGAAGCCGTCTTTTTATTCAAACATGGAAGATGTTTCTATCATGAAAAAAACAACACTGCTGCTTTCCACTCTGATTGCTTGTGCCATGGGAATGTCTGCTGCTCAGGCGACACAAACGGTATCATTGGGTTATGCCCAGGCGAAAGTTGATGACTTTAAAGATCCAAAAGGGATTACGGCAAAATATCACTATCAGGGTGATTCCGCTCTAGGAATTATTGCTTCCTTCACTTATCTGGGGGCAAAAGAAGAGTATTATGATCGTGACTTCAATTCCTACGATACGACTAAACTTAAATATTATTCCTTGATGGCTGGGCCATCCTATCGTTTTAACGATGTCGTTAGTGTTTATGGCCTTGCAGGTGTTGGTCATGGAAAAGTGGATTGGAAATACGATTACGGCACTTTTGCTGATTCAGGCAGCGAGAAAGAAACCCGCTTTGCTTACGGCGCTGGTATCCAAATCACACCGGTAGCAAACTGGGCAATTGATATTGGCTACGAAGGCACGAAAATCTACGAAACGCGTGTAGATAGCTTTAATATTGGCGTCGGCTATCGTTTCTAATTTGTCTGAATATAGAAAACCGGTGGACAAGCTTCTGCCGGTTATTACTTCTTTTCCCTCTCTTCTTTTTTATTCATAAAGCTCTCTATCGATTTATTACTATGATAGTGCAGCCATACTAGCAACGATTCATTGTTCATCGGCTTCGCATAAAGAAATCCCTGTATATATTTGACGCCGTGCTGTTGTAAATACATGAGTTGTTGCGTGGTTTCCACGCCTTCTGCTATCGATTGAAGTTTGATGCGATGACTCAAATTAATAATGGCATCAAGAATGGGGGCTTCTTCATCCGGTGATGAAATGGCACTGACGAATCCCTGATCGATTTTCAGGCAATCCAGTGGGAAATTTTGCAGATAAGAGAGTGAACAGTGGCCGGTGCCGAAGTCATCGATGGCGATCATAAAGCCATCTTCACGTAGTTGATGCAGGCGCTGTATGACTTCAGGGCCGTTGCTAATGAGGTTACGTTCTGTCAGTTCCAGCGTAATGCTTAATGAATGAGAGGCAACTTTTTCTGCGAACCGATGTACGTCTGAAACGAAATTTGGGTGATGTAGATGCTCGGCTGCCACGTTAAGGCTCAGATGAAATCCGGGTTTTACCTGCCAACTGGCGATATCGGCTGCGACCAGATCAAATAAATGTCGGGTGATGGGGATAATCATGCTTTCTGCTTCGGCGGCAGAGATAAATATATCGGGTCTGATCCACTGTCCATTACTGCGCCGCCAGCGCAGTAATGTCTCAACGCCGATGCAGGATTGCGATTCTGCATCATAGATGGGCTGGTAATATACGGAAAATTCGCCTTTGGCGATGCCTTTACGGAGCTCGTCGCGGAATAATAATTTACGTTTTTGCCAGTACCACATCATCGCGAAGAAGAGCAGGGAGAGAATCATTGCCAGCGGCAAGAACGTGAAGAACGCCTGCTTCCAGTTTGCGACAGATTGAGAAGTTGGTGCGGTAACCGTGAGGGCTATCGGGAAAGCGCTCGATTTTATTTCAAGAGCTGAGGTAGAAAATAAGCCTGAGTTGAGCGTAATGATCGGGCCAATTTGAATGGGGTAGCCGTTGCCGATCTTCAGTGTAAGTTGATAGCCGCGGGTTTGGCTGATCGCCGTCATAAGATCGATCAGGTACTGCGCGTCAACCATGGTGTAAGCGCCATAACCCGTGAGGGGCATCTGCACGAAGATGATTGCAGGGCGTGTTCTCACGTTGTCTGAGCCTGCAATTGACAGGCTCCAGCGTTCAGAATAGGTATCCGGCAGCGGCTGTTGAATGACGCGACTTATTGGTGTCAGTGCGTTGCCAAACGTTGAAGAGCAGTAGACATCGGTATTATGGGTGACGCCGATCGCGCGAAAGTAAGGAAAAATCGAGCCAAGACGTTGCAGCGCATCACTGATGGCATCACAGGACTGACCATGAAAGTGCTGGAGGCGATCCACCATCTTCCACGCCTGCGTGGAAATATTCTCAGCATGATTCATTGCGATTTGCGCTGTGGCTTCCAAATCGCGTTTTACCATTAACCTGGATTCTACAAAAGTGAACAGTAATCCCAGCAGCAGTGGCAGCATACCTGCTGTCAGTAACTGCAACATGTTGATTTTACGTTCACTACGTCTGGGGCTCATTCACATCTCCTTTCTGGCAGCAGAGGCCTATGTAGAGACGTCCCTTTCTCCATTAACTAAAGGAGAGCGCTGAATAGAGGTTATTATAGTGCCTATTTGCTAAAAGGCAGCGCTTGTGCGCAGGCCCATGCCGAACTCCACGCCCATTGGAAATTATAGCCGCCCAGCCAGCCAGTTACGTCGACCACTTCACCGATGAAATACAGCCCTGGCACTGAATTAGCTTCCATGGTTTTGGAAGACAGCGCGCGGGTGTCAACACCGCCGATGGTCACTTCTGCGGTACGGTAGCCTTCCGTACCATTCGGCTGTACGCGCCACTGTTGCAGGCTTTGTTCAATTTGTAGCTGCTGTGCGCTGTTGAGCTGTTTCAACGTTACATCTGGCAGTTGTCCTAGTGTTTGCAGGCATTCAACCAGTCGTTTAGGTAGCCACTGTGCCAACGTATTTTTCAGGCTTTGGTTTGGATGGGCACTACGTTCATCATTGATGAGCTGGGCGAGATTGTGTCCGGGTAGTAAGTTAATGGTGACGAATTCACCCGCTTGCCAGTAGCTGGAAATTTGCAAAATAGCGGGGCCAGAGAGCCCACGATGTGTGAACAGGATGTTTTCACGGAACGTCACGCCATTTTCTGCGGTGATGACGGTAGGTACAGAAACGCCGGAGAGCGTTTGCAACTGTTCGAGTAGTGGTTTGTGCAGCGTAAAGGGGACTAGCGCGGCGCGGGTTGGGAGTACGTTAAGACCAAACTGCGCGGCAAGCTGGTAACCGAACGGCGTTGCGCCTAGACCGGGCATCGACAAGCCGCCGCAGGCAACGACCAGTGATACGCTTTGGAATGATGTACCGTTGCTGAGGTGGATGGTGAACAGATCGTCTGATTTCGCCACTGAGGTGACTTCACTGCGCAGACGAAGGGTGACGTTAGCCTGCTCGCATTCTGTTACCAGCATATCCACAATTTGCTGTGCGGAGTCATCGCAAAATAGCTGGCCAAGTGTTTTCTCGTGGTAAGCGATGCGGTGGCTGTTGATCAAACTAATGAAATCCCATTGGGTATAACGTGCCAGTGCCGATTTACAGAAGTGAGGATTGTGGGACAGATACGCGGCCGGCTCCGCATACATATTGGTAAAGTTGCAGCGTCCGCCGCCGGACATCAATATTTTACGCCCCGCCTTCTTGCCGTTATCGAGCAGTAGAACACGCAGCCCACGCTGTCCCGCCTGTGCGGCACAAAACATGCCTGCTGCACCAGCACCGATGATGACAACGTCAAACTGTTCCACAATGCATTTCTCCGATGAGTGATTGATTACCGCAGGCAAATGGGCCATTGGGGCGGCAAATTGTAGTGTTGGTTTTTGTTCGATACCAGCGTAACAATTTGCATGTTTTAGTAAAAATATATAATTAATTGATTTATATTGATTAAGTGGTTTTCTTGTCGATGCTCGTCACATTTTAAGTCAAAAAAATGTCATATTTTCCTTTTCCCCACCCCTGCTTGTCGCCGATAATGCGCCGCGTTCATGACCACTAAATGGCCTAACGTTTATGCTACATTTATTTGCCGGACTGGATTACTACACCGGCCTGATGTTGATATTGGCTTTGTTGTTTGTATTGATGTACGAAGCCATTAACGGTTTTCACGATACTGCGAATGCCGTTGCCACCGTTATTTATACCCGAGCCATGCGTGCAGAGTTTGCCGTTGTTATGGCGGGTGTCTTTAATTTCTTCGGTGTACTGCTGGGCGGCCTGAGTGTGGCCTATGCGATTGTTCACCTTCTCCCCACGGATTTATTGCTGAATGTGAGTTCGGCGCATGGTCTGGCGATGGTCTTTTCCATGCTGCTGGCTGCCATTATCTGGAATCTGGGTACCTGGTATTTTGGTATTCCTGCCTCCAGCTCTCACACGTTGATTGGCTCCATCATCGGTATTGGTTTGACCAACGCACTGCTGACGGATACCTCCATCGTGGATGCGTTGAACGTGCCGAAAATGATCAGCATTTTCCTGTCACTGCTGCTATCGCCAATTGTGGGGATGGTAGTCGCAGGTCTGATGCTGCTGGTACTGCGTCGGTTCTGGAACAACAGTAAAAAACGCAAACGCGTGCATCTGACGCCCGTCGATCGCGAAAAGCAGGATGGCAAACGTAAGCCGCCATTCTGGACGCGTACCGCGCTGATTCTATCGGCGATTGGGGTGAGCTTCTCTCACGGTGCAAACGACGGTCAGAAAGGTATCGGCCTGATTATGCTGGTGCTGATTGGTGTTGCGCCTGCCGGGTTTATTGTCAACATGAACGCGTCTGGTTATGACATCAGCCGGACGCGTGATGCCGTTGTTAATTTACAGGAATACTACAAGCAGCACGGCGACGCGTTGACGCACGTCATCGACCTGTCTCCGCCAGTGATTCCTACGCCAGAAAGCACGATTCCCGGCAATGGTCAGAAAGAGTTCCACTGTGACAGTTCACGCGTAATGATTGCGATTGAGCGCACACAGGGCTTGCTGAATAACCTGAAAAGCTATGACCAACTGAACCCTGACGATCGAAGCAGAGTGCGTCGCTTGCTGATGTGCATCTCGGATACGATGGATCGGGTGATCAAACTACCAGAAACGTCGGGCGAAGATAAACGCTACCTGAGCAACCTGCGTAAAGACATGCTGCAGACGGTTGAGTATGCGCCTCTTTGGATTATCGTTGCTGTCGCACTGGCGCTGTCTCTGGGCACCATGGTGGGCTGGAAACGCGTTGCTGTCACCATCGGCGAGAAGATTGGCAAGAAAGGTATGACCTACGCACAGGGTGTTTCGGCACAGGTGACGGCGGCCTTGTCGATTGGCGTTGCCAGTTACACCGGTATGCCGGTTTCCACCACGCACGTATTATCCTCGGCGGTTGCTGGGACGATGATTGCTGATGGTGGGGGCGTACAGGGCAAAACGATAAGAAGCATTCTGCTGGCTTGGGTATTGACGCTGCCTGTCTCAATGCTGATGTCTGGTGCGCTGTACTGGTTGGCTCTGAAGCTGATTTGATTTTGGTAACGAGTTAATCATAAAAAAGGCGATTCTGTGGGGAATCGCCTTTTTACTTTTTATCGACGTTCATGCTGTTAATACCAATAATTGTATAAGTACAATGTGTTAATACCACATCATCATGGCAATCAGGCTGATGACGATGAGGCCACACAAGGCGGTCGTGAGCAGAAATTGCCCTCGTACCCGCTCACAGCGGCGAATAAACTCAGGGTCGTGATGATCAAGATAGCGCTGTGCGTAGATGTATCCTACCAGCCGGATTTGTTTGCTTGGCTGCCCGTGCGATGTGAAAAAACCTCCTCCATCAACGTATTGGTAAAGCAGTGGATCACAGTCACGCAAAATCAGCAGTAACACGCGTAATGAAGAGTAGTACCTCGCCATATTAATGATGCAGACGATACATAAAGCCCAGAAAAGCGCAAATGTACTAATCATGCTTCCCTCCCGGTCGTTCTATTCGTCAGATACGATGGCCACACATTCCCGTTGCCCACCTGTGGCCGATGACAAGCGTTACGATTACTTGCGACGCTTATCTACGATGTTTTTCTACGACGAGCGTCTTTCAACGACGAATAGTTATGCCACGCGCTTGCGCACGATTTTATTGTCATTGTGGATAGCCAACAGCGTCACGGCTAGCCCCATTCTTGTTTTCCATCCCAGAGCGCAGTGGATAGTCTTACTGCCCCCTACTTGTAGTGTAGAAGAAGAATGTTCGTTTGTGCCAGAGAGGCAGACGCAATCGGCATGAAGGATGATTTTCGACGAGATAATGCGTTTTCTGAAAGGAGAAGCTACGCGATTTAACTGTGAAAAGGAGCGGTTTCTACTACACTTATCAATAGAATTAACAGATTTGAAAACGGGTTGTGATCGACTGAACAGTCCGATAGCGCGGGCGAGTGCTATCCTATAATCCGCCGTTAAGTATCAGATTGGCAGGAGAAATAGCTGCTAACCCTTAATTAGTCTTTACGGAAGGAGTCTCATTATGGCTTACAAACACATCCTTATTGCGGTTGACCTTTCTCCAGAAAGCAAAGTGTTAGTGGAAAAAGCGGTATCAATGGCAAGACCGTACAATGCGAAAGTCTCGTTAATCCATGTTGATGTGAATTACTCCGATCTCTACACGGGGCTGATCGACGTCAATCTGGGTGACATGCAACAGCGTATCTCCGAAGAAACCCAGAATGCGTTGACCGAGCTGTCCCAAAATGCCGGCTACCCCATCAGTGAAACGCTGAGCGGCAGCGGTGATTTAGGGCAAGTGCTGGTGGATGCAATCAAGAAATACGACGCTGACCTTGTGCTGTGCGGGCACCATCAGGACTTCTGGAGCAAACTGATGTCTTCTGCACGTCAGCTGATTAATACCGTCCATGTTGATATGCTCATCGTGCCGTTGCGTGATGAAGAAGACGAATAAAAATTAGCTTTTTTTGCATTTTTTTTCAGTGACGAAAGGCACGGCTTCTTAGCTGTGCCTTTTGTTATATAACAAAAACTTATGTCTAATTTCCTTCTCAAAACCGCCCAAAAACCCTTCCTATCTCATTGGATTGTAACGTTTATCTGAAAAGAAAACGCTTGCTTAAATATCCATCGCCAGTGTTATAGTCCAGAGGACACAACCTCATTTTCACCGATCCCACAAGCTTCTGCGTGTCTAAAAATTAAAGAAGCAGACGGGAGCTTATTCGTTCAATCAGGAGCTGTTCATGGCACAAATCGTATCTCTGGCAAGTTTTCTTGATTCTGTTCAACAACGCGATCCGCATCAGCCTGAATTTCTACAGGCCGTTAATGAAGTCCTTTCCACGCTGTGGCCTTTTCTGGAGCAGAACCCTCACTATGCGGATTACAGCCTGCTGGAACGATTAGTGGAACCGGAACGTGTGATTCAGTTTCGCGTGGCGTGGACGGATGACAAAGGTCAGGTACAAGTAAACCGCGCCTGGCGTGTCCAGTTCAGCTCTGCGATCGGGCCGTACAAAGGTGGTATGCGCTTCCACCCGTCCGTTAACCTGTCGATTCTGAAATTCCTTGGATTCGAGCAGACGTTCAAGAATGCGCTGACGACGCTGCCAATGGGCGGTGGTAAAGGGGGTTCAGACTTTAATCCGAAAGGGAAAAGTCAGGGTGAAGTCATGCGTTTCTGTCAGGCACTGATGACGGAACTGTATCGTCATCTGGGCGCGGATACGGACGTTCCGGCGGGTGACATCGGCGTGGGTGGCCGCGAAGTTGGCTTCATGACCGGCATGATGAAGAAACTGACCAACAACACCGCGTGTGTCTTCACCGGCAAAGGGTTGTCGTTCGGCGGTAGTTTGATTCGTCCTGAAGCGACGGGCTACGGTCTGATTTACTTCACGGAAGCAATGTTGAAGCGCCATGGTTTGGGCTTTGAAGGTATGCGAGTTGCGGTGTCCGGTTCCGGTAATGTGGCGCAGTACGCGATTGAAAAAGCGATGGAACTGGGTGCACGCGTGGTCACGGCATCAGATTCCAACGGTACCGTGGTGGATGAAAACGGGTTTACCCCAGAGAAACTGGCGCTGCTGGAAGAGATTAAGAACAAACGCTATGGCCGCGTGGAAGATTACGCACGTGAAGCGAAGCTGACCTATCTGGCAGGCAAGACGCCGTGGGAAGTGCCGGTAGACATCGCGCTGCCTTGTGCGACGCAGAATGAGTTAGATCTGCCAGCGGCGCAGACGCTGATTGCTAACGGTGTGAAAGCCGTGGCGGAAGGCGCCAATATGCCAACCACCATCCCAGCGACTGATGCGTTTCTGGATGCGGGCGTGCTGTTTGCACCGGGCAAAGCAGCAAACGCAGGCGGTGTGGCAACATCCGGGCTGGAAATGGCGCAGAACGCGGCACGTTTAGGCTGGAAAGCCGAGAAGGTAGACGCGCGTCTGCACCACATCATGTTAGATATTCACAATGCATGCGTGCAGTACGGTGGTGAAGATAGCCAGACGAACTACGTACGCGGAGCCAACGTGGCGGGCTTTGTAAAAGTAGCCGACGCGATGCTGGCACAGGGCGTTGTTTAACGGATGATGGTTCAACGGTAATGGTGTAACGCATAATGTAGTCAAAGCGCCTGTATTCGCAGGTGCTTTGACTTTTCACTTATTTATCTATGTTTTAGCGACATTTCTTGCTGGACACCGCTTCCTGCCTTTCTTTATCTTAATCCGTATTGCGTATCGTCGGTATTGTGTTTCTGCCTTCCGGTACAACCTGTCCTCTTCAAGGCTTACACCATTGTGAAAATCAAACATCTTCCTTTCGATCAGAATCGTAATGGTTGGTCGGCAGATCTCGCCGATAAACCTATTTACCCGCAGCAGCGGGGGAAAACAACGGCGGACTGGCTGGTGATCGGCGCAGGCTATGCGGGGATTGCTTTTGCACACCGTTTGGCTGAACAACGCCCGGATAAACACATTATCCTGCTGGATGCGGGCGAGATTGGCGACAATGCCTCTGGGCGTAACTCCGGTTTCGTTATCGATTTGCCGCACAATATCGGCAGTTCGACGGCTGAACTGGAAAAAGCAGCGGCTTATCGCCGTCTGTTGCAGTCCGGCGTCGCGCATCTGAAAGAGAAGGTGGATCGCCACGCTATCGCGTGTGACTGGAGTGTGGCAGGGAAATATCACTGTGCTGTCAGTTCGACGTTTAATGGTCTGATCGATACCTATGTCCGTGAATTGGACGACCTTGGCGAATCTTATCAGGTAGTCGAAAAAGATGAACTTTCCCGCCGCCTCGGCACGTCTTTCTACCATCGTGCTGTGTATACCCCCAATTGTATTCTGTTAAACCCAGCGGCACTGGTGATCGGGCTGGTGGCTAATCTGCCTAAGAACGTGACGGTTTACGCCCATTCACCCGCGCTGAATATCGAAACTGGATCGCGCATTCGCGTGGAAACGCCCTATGGCGAGATTCAGGCAGAGAAGCTGATGATGGCGATTAACGGCGCGGCGCGCGGCCTGCCGCTGTTTAAGGGGCGGGTTTTTGCCGTGGCGACCTTTGCGACACTGACAGAGCCGCTGAATGCGGAACAGATAGCGCGGATTGGTGACATGCCGGATTGGGGATTGACGCCGGTTAATGCGTTGGCCAGTGCGACGCTGCGCTATACGCGCGATCGCCGTTTCCTGATTCGAGAACATGTGAAATTTACGCCGGAACTCGTCAACAGCGCGGTAGAAACCGGACGCCACGCACGTCGTCATGGTGCTATTTTTGCCCGCATGTTCCCGCAGTTGAGTGATGTGAAGATGGCACATACCTGGTCAGGGCTGATTAGCGTCACGCGCAACGGTGCGCCAATTTGGGGACAGTTAAGCGATAATGTTTACGCGTCCGCAGGCTGTAACGGGGCGGGGCTATCGAAGCAAACTGCTGCCGGGCATATTTTGGCGGATCTGGCGTTAGGTGAAGACAATCCGTTGATTGGTGATATGCAATCGCTCGGTCAGGCAAACTACCTGCCGCCACGCCCTTTTCTGGATGTTGGCGTGAATGGCTACCTGACGAGCGAACGTTGGAAAGCCCGCAGCGAGCGATAATAAGGCCTACCGACGGCAGGCCTTGAAGACCGTTAGAAAACCTCTTCGTAGAATGATAATGGAATAGAAGAGTAAAGCGTCCGCGCCATGGACAAAAACGTTAGGAACGTTTTTGAACGTCGCTTGCGACGGCCCTGAAAGGGGGAATCTCAGGGATGAGATTCCTATCTGCGCGGCTCGAGCTTACGGGGACGTACTTGCAGCGTCTTTACGATCTATCCATTATCATCGCGCGATGCACTTTGTTAGGAATCTTGGGTTTCCGTAAGGCGTCGGTTAGTTAATCGCTGCGATAATCGTCAGTTGATCGTTCAGCCGCTGTTTGGTCAACGCATTGGTGGTGCTGTCGCGCTGTTGCGTCAATTCCGCCACGCGTTTTTCTCTTTGTGCGGCATCTGGCAGCAGCAACGACTTCACGTTGATAGATTGCACATTGCTGTAGCGGCTATCGTCTGAGGTTGGTACGCTGATTTTTCCGCCGTTGAGCAGTGATTCGACAATTTTGCGTTCGCGCTCATAGCCCTGCAATCCTGCCAACTTCCAGCGCTGCGGCACTGTACCCTCGTATTGGCCTTTTTTCACCTCGGTCAGATAGCGGATGGTCAGGTTACGAATCGTGCCGGCCTCTTCGCCATATTCTACTTTGGTATCCGATAGCACTGGGAACTGCATGCCTTCCAGCACGCCGCCTTTCTGCGTCAGGTGGCCCATGCGGTAACTGTTCATACCCAGACGAATCGGCATGTCGTCGGTAACTGGCATGCCGTTATTCATTTTCAGGTCGGTGATGCGCTGCCCAGCGGGTTTCGTCAGGTCGATGGTGTACGTCACGCCGTCGAAGAAATCATTGGTGGAATACTTGGACGCGCGGCGCTGTGGATTGAAACTGTAAGTCACATCGCCGTCCTGCAACTGGTTGAAGTAACCCGCTGACCATTCCATGTATTTCTTCAGTTCTTTTCCGGTTAGCTGATAAACCGTGATTTCACCGCCAGCATATTGATAGTTAAAGGCGATGTCCTTTGCGGCGATGGTGCCGACGTTCAGTTTGGGACGATCGTTATCAATTTGCAGTGCGATGACCTGCGCTTTAGGGGCGTAATGGCGGCTGGCTTCCTGGAACAGGGCGCTGATGCCCGTGTCCTGCACGTGTACCTGAGGAATGCCTTTCACGGTATCTTGCGGCACCAGATCGTGCCCAAGAAGTTGTGCAATCGGGCGATTAGCGTTGGCACGCAGCGTATTGTGGTAAGGCTCGTAGATGTCTTCCATCTTACGGTCAGAATCTACGTCCTTGATCGAATAGGTATAGCTGTCTTTGTTGATCAGCACGTACTTGCCGTTTTGCTGCTCAAACTGCAAATCGATGCGCGACAGCGCACGGCCATATCTGTCCGGTTCGGTGACGATCACGCCATTAATCACCTCTTTGTCCACTTTTACGTGCATATGGCCTGCGACGATGGCGGCTAATTCAGGATTCGCGCGGGCAATATCACCGACGCCAGTGCCCGGTCGCTGGTTTTCGTTATCGATTCCCATATGGGCGACCAGCACGATGGCATCTACGTTGCCGTGGATTTGCTGGATAACGGTTTTGACCGCCCCGACGGGATCGGTAAAGTTCAGCCCTTTCACGCGGTCAGTGCCTTTGGCGAATTCCGCGGTCATCGGCGTATCCATACCGATAATGCCAATCTTCACGCCTTGCCGTTCGACAATTTTATAAGCGGGTAGGTAAGGTTTACCGCTTTCCCAAAAAATGTTGCCTGCCAGCGCGGTGCCTTTGAACTGGTCAAGCGAGGTGGAAAGCACGTTCAGGCCGAAATCGAACTCGTGGTTGCCCGGCACCCAGACGTCATAATTCAGGGCATTAAAACCGAGGATCATCGGGCTGGTTTTGTCATTTTTGAAGGTTTCGACAAAGTTACCCTGAATGGTATCGCCCGCATCAACCAGAATGACATTCGGTTGCTGTGCGCGAACTTTATGCACCTGCGTGGCGATCTGGCTCAGGCTGCCAGCCATGTTGGCGGTGTCGGTGGCGTAATCCCAGGGAACAAAGGTGCCATGCAGATCGGATGTCCCCAGAATTGTAATATTGACGGGCTCTTGAGCGGCCATAGCAGAAGTACTCAAACAAAGCAGAAGTGACAGAAGCGTTTTTTTCATTATGTCATCTTAGTGTCATAAAAGGTGATAACGCGGAATTATGCGATTTGCTTCTCATTAGTGCCACAGACTTTGCAAAAGCAGCGTAGGAAATGCGAAGCAGGCTAAGTTTTTAGTCGCCGATACGCGTAGCGTCACGGCGATGAGATTTTTCAGGCGGGAAGATAGAAATCGAAGCGGTGACTTTTGGTTTCCAGCATAGACTGTGCCGGTACGCCAGCCAGCGGCGGCGCATAGTCTGGTCGCTTCACCACGACGCGTTTTTTCGCCAGCGCGCGGGCGGGTTCCAGCAGCGCATCGGCATCGTCATCCGCACCCACCAGCGACTGAAACACGCGCATCTCTTTCTTCACTAGCGCGCTCTTTTGTTTGTGCGGGAACATCGGATCGAGATAAACCACATCCGGCGGCGGTGTGATATCGCGTAGCGCGGTCATACTCGATGCGTGCAGCAGCGTCAGTCGCGCTTGTAGCCATGGGCCAATTTCTGCGTCTCTATAGCCACGCTGCAACCCGTCGTCCAGCAGTGCCGCAACCACCGGATTGCGCTCAACCATGCGTACTCGACAACCTAATGCCGCCAGCACGAAGGCATCGCGCCCCAGCCCGGCCGTCGCATCCACGACATCCGGCAGGTAATCTTTTTTGATACCGACGGCTTTAGCGACGGCCTCACCGCGTCCGCCGCCAAAGCGGCGACGGTGTGCCATCGCCCCACCAACGAAATCCACGAAAATAGCGCCAAGCTTCGGTTCGTCCTGCTTACGCAGCTCCAGGCGTTCTGCGGTTAGCACCAGCGCCATCACCGCATCGGGATCGGAAACCAGTCCCCAGCGTGTGGCCAGAGAAGATAAGGCGCCACTATCGGCGCCTTCTTCTGCGATTAAGCAGATGCTCATCCTTTGATGCCGTAATGCGCGAGCATGGCATCCAACTGCGGTTCACGGCCACGGAAGCGTTTGAACAGCTCCATTGGCTCTTCGGAACCGCCGCGGGTCAGGATGTTATCCAGGAATGACTGACCGGTTTCTCGGTTGAAGATGCCTTCTTGCTCGAAGCGGGAATAGGCATCGGCTGCTAGCACGTCGGCCCACAGATAGCTGTAATAGCCTGCGGCATAGCCGCCCGCGAAAATGTGGCTGAACGCGTGCGGGAAGCGGCCCCAGCTTGGGCTCGGCACCACGGCCACCTGCGCTTTGATTTCGGCCAGCGTCGGCAGAATCTGTGCGCCTTTCGCAGGATCAAACTCGGCATGCAGGCGGAAATCGAACAGACCGAACTCCAACTGACGCAGAATGAACAGCGCGGCCTGATAGTTTTTCGCCGCCAGCATTTTATCCAGCAGTTCCTGCGGTAGCGGTTCACCGGTTTCGTGGTGGCCGGAGATAAAGGCCAACGCTTCCGGCTCCCAGCACCAGTTTTCCATGAACTGGCTCGGCAGTTCGACCGCATCCCATGGTACGCCGTTGATGCCAGCGACACCGGCGGTATCGATCTGGGTCAGCATGTGGTGCAGGCCGTGGCCGAATTCGTGGAACAGGGTAGTGACTTCATCGTGGGTGAACAGCGCAGGTTTGCCGTTGACCGGGCGGTTGAAGTTACAGACCAGATAGGCGACCGGTTTTTGCAGCTCGCCGTTGCCTTTGCGTAGTTTACCCGCGCAGTCGTCCATCCAGGCTCCGCCGCGTTTGTGTTCACGGGCGTATAAATCGAGATAAAAACTGCCGCGTAGTTCACCGCTTTCATCGAACAGATCGAAAAAGCGAACATCCGGGTGCCACACATCGACGTCTTTACGCTCTTTCGCTGTAATGCCGTAGATACGTTTAACCACTTCAAACAGGCCGTTTACCGCGCGGTTTTCCGGGAAGTATGGGCGAAGCTGCTCATCACTGATGGAATACAGATGCTGCTTCTGCTGCTCGCTATAGTAGGTAATATCCCAGGCCTGCAACTCATCTACGCCGTAGTGTTCTTTGGCAAAGGCGCGCAACTGAGCGAGTTCTTCTTCCGCCTGTGGACGGGCGCGCTTCGCCAGATCGGTCAGGAAATCGAGTACCTGCTGCGGGTTTTCCGCCATTTTGGTCGCTAGCGATTTGTGCGCGTAGCTATCGAAGCCCAGCAGTTGTGCCAGTTCGTGACGCAGTGCCAGCGCTTCCGCCATAATTTCGCTGTTGTCCCATTTGCCAGCGTTTGGCCCCTGATCGGAAGCTCGCGTGCCAAAGGCGCAGTACATCTCTTCACGTAGTGCCTGATTGGTGCAGTAGGTCATCACGGGTAGATAGCTCGGGATATCCAGCGTCAGCAGCCAGCCCTCTTGCTCCTTGGCTTCTGCCTGCGCTTTAGCTGCCGCCAGTGCGCTTTCCGGCATGCCATCCAGCTCAGTGACGTCGGTAATCAGTTTGCTCCAGCCCATCGTGGCATCCAGTACGTTGTTGCTGTACTGCGAGCCGAGCTCAGACAGACGAGCGGAAATTTCGCCGTAGCGTTTCTGTTTTTCCGGCGACAGGCCAATACCGGACAGTTCAAAATCACGCAGCGCGTTATCAACGGATTTCTTCTGCGCCACGCTCAGCGTGGTGTAGTGTTCGCCGTCACGCAGGCTGCGATAGGCCTGATACAGCCCGGCATGTTGACCAACCCAGGTGCTGTGCTCGGATAACAGCGGTAGACATTGTTCATACGCACCGCGCAGCTCTGGGCTGTTTTTTACCGCATTCAGATGGCTAATGGGGGAAAAGATGCGGCTAAGACGATCGTCGCTGTCTGCCAGCGTCTGACACAGATTATCCCACGTAAACGGCCCCGCTTGAGCGACCACCCGCTCTACCGTCTTACGGCATTCATCCAGCGCATCTTTCACTGCTGGGACAATATCTTCTGTTTTAATGCTGGAGAACGGGGGCAGGGTAAATGAGGTCAGTAATGGATTCGTCATGGTGCCGTCCTGATAAGTGTGGGTGATCTCGTTGCCGATAAATGGAGTCTGTTGAAGAGAGACCGGCAAAGCGCATATCTATTGCGGATTAATTACTAAGATGAGGTCAAGTGCCGCGAAAATCAATGGTGGCTTACGCACTCATAACAAAAGGAAATCTCAGTGGTTAATGCGTCGCCCCAGAAGATATCAGCAAGCAGTTTAGCCTAGGCATTAAACGCTAAGATCAGTATCGGTGGCTCGCCAATTTCCAGCCTGCGCCAGTTAACAAAGGCGGTACATTCAATCAATTCCTGATATTGCTTAGGACTTTTTGCTTTAAAAACCGCGGCCTGTTCAACGTTAATGCACACCAACTCACCCGGCTCAACCTGAACCTGGCTGAATTCTTCATCAAGGTTGGTCATGCAATCAATCCAGGCATCCATGTTGTGTCCAAAAAATGCCGGAAAACCAAAGGCATCGGAAAATACCTGATAAAAAGAAGGCCAGTCTGTTATTTGACAGCCGTCGATACTGATATGCGTCATCGTCACGATCTGTTCCTATTTATGCTTTGCTATGAAAAAGAACGGGAGTTGTTGAGCGTGAAAGCATGGCTCTCCTCGATATAGCGCGGTGAGGGCGTAAGGTACTCCGGTTTATTCAGCCAGTATTGTTCACCGAACATATCCAGCATGGCCCAGTGCCAGGCGTCATCATGCAGGATTAGGCCGCGGTTCGGCGTACCCAGAGGTTGATAATCATAAAGGTCAGCGGCTTTTGCGGTGGCTGCGTCAGCGGGGATGGCGGCATACGTGATTAAGCACCAGCGAAACAGGTGGCGTTCATGCCGCAGTTGCGCCAGATAGTCCTCTTCATCACATAAACGTGGTTCATTGTTCATCATTCAACGGGCCATATCGCTTTTTATCGTAACCATATTCAGAAATGGCCTGAAGGTCTACTATCTCTGGTTGAGACTAGATTATCAACCTATTGAATGCGTGGCACTGCGGGGGAAATGGTGAGCGAAATGTTACTCACCATCACCATCCCGATTAGCTTCGATTTGCGCGAAGCACGCCGCTAGCTGGCATCATCTAGCGCGGTGTGTGCGCATCATAGCCAGCATAAAAAAACCGAATGGCGTAGGGATTGCCTTGTTCGGTAAAGAACTCTGCGACTCTCTCCCGTTCTAGTCCGTAGCGGCGCGATAACAACCCTGCCTCGAAGGCAGCCTGCTGGCGGTCGCCTTTGGTTTCCGCCAGATTGTGAGCATAACCACAGATATAGCCGCGTCGATAATCGTAGCAGTATGGGTTAATGTCGTTGCTGGATTTTGGATTGGCCGATCTCAGCCCCGCGAGGACGCCTCGCTCAAAATGGTTTCCCATGATAATGCTCCGTGAATGATCGTTATATATTTTATGATATAACGCTTATTTATCACTCACCAGATCTGTTGGAAAATATTCCTGAATCCCCTGGCGTATGCACGTACTTCTTCCGCTTGAATATCGATAGCATCTAATCGAACGGAAAATGGGGATGTTTCACAATTTACTGATTTAAGACGACAAAAATTGCTGGTTTGCGGGGGTGTTCGCGACATGAAGCGTTTGACGGGATATTTTTCGCCTCAGACGGTTATACTGTCGGTTAATCGACGTTATTTATAAAAACTTCACCGGAAAGCAAGCATGCTAAGTTACCGCCACAGTTTCCATGCCGGCAATCACGCCGACGTGCTGAAACACACTGTTCAGAGCCTAATCATCACCGCCCTGAAAGAGAAAGAAAAACCTTTCCTGTATCTGGATACCCATGCGGGTGCTGGCCGCTACCAGCTCAGCGGTGAACACGCTGAGCGCACAGGTGAATATCTGGATGGTATTGCGAAAATCTGGCAGCGTGACGATATTCCGGCTGAACTCGAACCTTACATGCAGGCGGTGCGCACCTATAACCACAACGGGCAGTTGCGCTATTACCCTGGTTCCCCGCTGATAGCGCGTCAGTTGCTGCGTGAGCAGGACAAACTTCATTTGACCGAGCTGCACCCTAGCGATTTCCCGCTGCTGCGTAATGAATTCCAGAAAGATGCACGAACCAAAGTGTCGCGTGATGATGGCTATCAGCAGTTGAAATCACAGCTGCCGCCGCTTTCTCGTCGTGGGTTTGTGCTGATCGATCCACCTTATGAACTGAAGACGGACTATCAGGCCGTGGTCAAAGGCATTAAGGAAGGACATAAACGCTTTGGCACGGGCGTATTTGCACTGTGGTATCCGGTTGTGTTGCGTCAGCATATCAAACGCATGCTGAAAGAGCTGGAAGCCACGGGCATACGCAACATTCTGCAAATTGAGTTAGCAGTGCTGCCCGACAGCGATCGCTATGGCATGACGGCGTCCGGCATGATTGTGATTAATCCGCCGTGGAAGCTGGCGGCGCAGATGAAAAGCGTGCTGCCGTGGCTGCATAACGTGCTGGTACCGGAAGGCACCGGACATACTCTTGTAGAGCAAATCGTACCGGAATAATGCGTGCGATTACTGTGGGCGATGCGGTCGGTTTTTCCTATTGCAACCATAGGCATAACCTTTATTGGACATGTGGCTCTGGCGTTACACTCTAGGCAAATTTTATTCACTTAAGCATGGATACACTGATGACCAAACACTATGACTATCTTGCTATTGGCGGCGGCAGCGGCGGTATCGCGTCTATCAACCGTGCGGCGATGTATGGACAAAAATGTGCGTTGATCGAAGCAAAATACCTGGGCGGCACCTGCGTCAACGTCGGCTGTGTGCCGAAGAAAGTGATGTGGCATGCGGCGCAGATTGCCGAAGCGATCCATCAGTACGGCCCAGATTACGGATTCGATACCACGGTGAACCAGTTTAACTGGGGTACGTTGGTCAAGAATCGTAGTGCCTACATCGATCGTATCCACCAGTCGTACGATAACGTGTTGGGTAAGAATAAGGTCGATGTCATCCACGGTTTCGCTCGTTTTGTCGATGCGCACACGGTGGAGGTGAACGGCGAGAAAATCACGGCTGACCATATCCTGATTGCGACGGGCGGTCGCCCGGTTCACCCTGATATTCCCGGTGCGGAGTACGGTATCGATTCTGATGGCTTCTTTGAACTGAATGCACTGCCGAAGCGCACCGCTATTGTCGGTGCAGGCTATATCGCCGTGGAGATTGCTGGCGTGCTGAATGGATTGGGTTCTGAAACCCATCTGTTTGTGCGTAAACATGCACCACTGCGCAGTTTTGATCCGCTGATTGTCGATACGCTGGTGGAAGTGATGAACACCGAAGGACCGACGCTGCATACCGAGTCGATCCCGAAAGCGATTGTGAAAAATGCTGATGGCAGCCTGACGCTGGAGCTGGAAAATGGTCAGTCACAAACCGTCGATTGCCTGATTTGGGCGATTGGTCGTGAACCGGCGACGGATAACCTGAACCTGAGCGTCACCGGTGTGGCGCTGAACGACAAAGGCTACATCAATGTCGATAAATTCCAGAACACTAACGTTTCTGGCATTTACGCTGTTGGCGATAATACCGGTGCCGTCGAGCTAACGCCGGTTGCTGTTGCGGCGGGGCGTCGTTTGTCCGAGCGTCTGTTTAACAATAAACCGGACGAGCATCTGGATTACAGCAATATCCCGACCGTCGTCTTCAGTCACCCACCGATTGGTACCGTCGGGCTGACCGAACCGCAGGCGCGCGAGCAATACGGCGACGAGCAGGTGAAAGTGTATAAGTCCGCCTTCACCGCAATGTACACTGCCGTTACGCAGCACCGCCAGCCGTGCCGCATGAAGCTGGTTTGCGTGGGCAAAGAAGAAAAAATCGTCGGTATCCACGGTATCGGCTTTGGTATGGATGAAATGCTGCAAGGCTTCGCGGTTGCCGTCAAAATGGGTGCAACCAAGAAAGATTTTGACAACACCGTTGCCATCCACCCAACGGCATCGGAAGAGTTTGTGACGATGCGGTAATGGTGTAGGGAAGCGGGCTTAACTGCTTTTCGGGAAGACGAAAACATGCTGGCTGAATAGTGAACTATTTGGCCGGCATTTTTTATGAGGGTAATGACCTGGCCTAACTGATTTTTTCAAATGGTCGTGCTCCGTTGGCGTAGTGAGCCGATCCAATCCTCGATTTTTCGCCAATAAATAGAGAGTGAATCGTTTTGAAAGTAGTTGGATAGATGACAAATAAATGTATAAATAATCATTTATTGAATAATTTAATTCAGTGCTAATTAAAGTGTCTATCTTACAATGCCTATTGTATTCTTTTTCCTCTACGAAAATATGATGCCTTATCCTTTCCCCTACTAATGGAGTCTATGGATAGGTTGCTTGTCTTAAATCTGAAAATAATCTATAGCATGAATTGTTTCCCTATCGTTTGAGCGTTGTAAATGTGATGTCATCGAAATTACAGGAACAACACAAGGAATGGTTCTATGAGCTATAAAGAAAGTGCGGCACATAATGATTTTTTCTATGGGCTTGATATAAATAAATTACCTGATCAATTTCAGGAGTTAATTAATATCATGGGGTTGGAGGATGCCTATATTTTTTCAAAATTATTTGGTGGGCAATGTAAATATATTCCTAAATCACCGAAGTGTTTTTGCTCAGATATCAATGGGGATTCTGTAGCACGATTATGCCAGGAATTTGGTGGTTTAAGTATCGATGTTCCCCACGCTAAAAATATTGACAGGCAGTTACGTAATCGTGAAATAATCAATTTATTAGATAGGGGGAAGTCGCGTACGGAAGTTGCTAAAATATATAACCTCGGAGTAAGGCAAGTGGCTAATATTAAGAAGACTGTGTATAAATAAAGATTATGAATAGCATTGATAAATAAAAAGCATCCAAGATAACGTGGATGCTTTTTATTTGTTTGTTTTTTAAAGTGAAATGGTTTTACCGAGTTTGAAATCTCCAGATTTTTGTCCAAAGTCGGTTAATCGGTAGGTTGTTGGCGTTATATGTTCTCCCATTGCGATCAGGTAATCATGTGTTTCGGTATGGTAGAAAAAGATACTCACGCTTTTTTGACTATTACCAGAAGAAGCATGTAGCACGGTGTGGCCATCATAGGTGTAGCTGCCTGTCGCTTTTCCTCTTCCAGATGTAACATCATTCATTGCTTGTTTCATGTTGGCATGGCGATTTTTCTCAAGGTAGCCTGCTAATTCATTTTCTGCCTGCATTTGGTTGAAAGGACCGCTTTGTACACCTTGATCAATGATATAAATATCAGACATATTATTTCTCCAAAAGAAAATACAGGGGATGAGGAAGGCAGGAACCCTCCTGCCTTCCGATTGCTGGATCAGGAAACCGTCCAGGTATTGTTTTGTTGCAGTGTAGCGACAACGCTGTAAATGTTTGGTTCGAACACTAATTCAACGGCATCGCTGATTTGCTCAATATCCAGAATTTCACCTTCTTCATAGTTACCGAATACAATCCAGTAAGAAGGGTGTGGGATAAACTCAATATGTAAATTTGGCTGTGCCGCCTGTACGAAAGTTCCTGCATTGCTCATTCCGATGCCGACAGCAGCCTGCTTAAGTGGAACGTTGCCGCTTTCATCAATATAGAGTGAACCCGCTTGGCCAGTGAATGATGTCGGGCCAAAGAGATACCCTCCATTGTAGTCCAATGTGATGGTATTTGCTGACTGAAGGTCGGCAGGAATTTCTTCCCCCCCTTCAAAAATGACACCAGGTTTAACTTCCCCGGTATCTGACCAGACGAAAGAGTAATCAATGTTCCAGCGGAAGGTTTCATGCACGTTCGGATTCACGAACTTGCTAAACCATGCCAGTGAGAAAATATTCCGTGCCTTCTGGTCCGGTGCTTTTTGAAAGATTGCTACATTGCCTGAATTACTTGATTTGTTGATAAACTCAACGCTGTATTGATTAGACATAGTGTATTCCTCTTTATTAGGAACCCAATATTAGGTTCAAGCACTATTATCCATAGGCCTATATTAAAAATAATAGGGAAGTAAGTCCTGTTAATTATTATTATGGTTTTTAGAGTCTGTAAGTAATTATTTATTGATATAGTTAGATGGCTCAGTAATTCCAGTGGGAGAAAATTAACAATTTTATAGCACAGATATTTATTGTGAATAATTTAGCCTAATGTTAATTCTTTCGCCTTCTTGGGCACAGTGCATCGTAGAGTCAAAAAAAGAATTTATAGGGTGATGTCAGATTGGCACGACAGGGAGCAACACTTTGCCTGTCTTGGGTTTCCTATTTTTCTATAATGTGTATGTGTTGCAGTATTTTGGGATGGCAGAGTGATAATGATTATCGTTAGTGTTTTGTTTGTGATAAGTTGCGACGAGTGGGTTTTATCCTGCTGCTGACTTTTCCCTTACAAAACATACCGGCTTCCTCACTATGTCTTTAGCTACCCGTACAACGTCTTCCGCCTATCGGCTGTTCAACTTACGCTTAGAGAGCAAGACGCTGCTCTCGCCCTCGCTTGTTCGCTGTGTGTTTACCGGCCCTGAAGTGCGCCAGATGAAACTGGACGCGCCGGATCAGCGCATCAAACTGCTGCTCGCTAGTGAAAGCGGGGAACTGACGCCGATGGCCGTGAGCGACACGTGGTATCAGGATTATCTGGCACTGCCGCGTGAGCGTCGCCCTATTTTACGCACCTATACGCTGCGGTCTGTCTCCCATGAATCACAGCAAGCGGCGATCGATTTTGTGCTGCACGGCGATACCGGGCCAGCTTCAAGCTGGGCGAATCACGCTAAGCCGGGCGATGCGCTACAGATCGTCGCGCCCAACGCGGAGGCCGATGGCGACAGCGGCGGTTATGAATGGGCACCGCACGATGGCGTTGAGCAGGTGCTGCTGATTGCAGATGAAACGGCGCTGCCAGCGGCAATGGGAATTCTTGAGCAATTGGCTACTCAGCCTTCTCCGCCGTTGGTGCAGGCTTTTTTTGAAGTGCCGAAAGCGGCCGACTGCGTGACGTCGGGCAATTTCCCGTTTGCACAGATTCACTGGTTACCGCGTGAGGAAACCGATAGCACAGTATGGGGTGAACGCCTACTGGCTGCGGTGCAACAGGACGTGAAAATTCCCGCCAGCGCCTGTACCAACCGCGATGAAATCGCACAAGAGACGCCGGAAGACGAGCTACTGTGGGAGCGGGCAACGGCGCACCGTCCCTTTTACGCATGGGCTGCGGGAGAGTCTTCTGCCATCAAACGGCTGCGCCGCTATCTGCTCGACGAGCGCCACCTCGATAAAGAAACGATCAACTTTATGGCTTACTGGTCGCATCGCTAAGAGAAAACCTCAGGAGGGATATTCTCTCCTGAGGTTATTTCCCCATCATCTCCGCCATCTGCTGTTCATTTGGCAGCCCAACCACCTGCTGTAGTTCATTCTTATCATTCAGGTAATAGATGGCCGGTGTGACGTTTGCGCCTAATTCATCCATTAACCGCTGATTATGCTGAATGTTATTCCAGATGTCGCGTGAAGAGCTTTCGGGGAACGGGGGCACCGTTTTGCCATTCGATAGCTCATATTCATGCCAGGCTTTGGCCGGATCGCTGGCGGCAAGAATCGCCGCGGCATAACGTCCACTCTCCGGTTTTATCACACCGACCAACAGCGTTTGCAGTTGCACTTTTCCTGCTTTTACCCACGGCTGTGCCTGCTGCCAGAACTGTTTGCAGTACGGACAGAACGGGTCGGCGAAGACGATAATTTTACGTGGCGCATCCTGCGAACCCTCAGTGATAAATGATGCTTGCTGCAATTTCTGCCACATCTCTCGACCGGCAGGAGCATACACTTCCTGCTGAATCAGCGCTTCGCTGAGGTTGTTGCCGTGTTCATCATACATATAGCCCGAAATGGCATGTTTACCGTCAGGAGTTAAGTAGATGGTCACTCCCACTCCCTGATAGCTGCCCAGCCAGCCTTGTATGCCGCCGGGTGCAGTGAACGGCTTAATGATCGTAATTCCCTGTTTTTGGATGCTCTTCACCGCGTCCGGCAGGGCATCTTGCGCCAATGAAGACGCGGAAAACATCAATAAGGAGAGCGTGAGGAAGACGCGTTTTATCATGGTGTTGCACCTGTATCGTAAATCATGGTCTGCTGGATAGCGTAGCGTAAGGCCATCTATCGGGAGAGTGTATTTACACTTTCTGAATCAGAGACAGATTTTGTCTGGTTGAAGAGATGGGTTGGGTAGGATCATTCTCTGGCGTATATTACGCAGGGCTTAATTAGGATGGCTTACTTGCTGCGTGGAGCGCTTCTTTCATGAATACACCTTTCCCCCATTTCCGTTATCACCCTAATCCGTTATCGACGGGGAGCATCAAAGTGGCTGATGATGTCTGCCCATGCTGCAATCAGGCGCGTGGCTATGTTTATACCGCTTCATGCTATACCGCACATGATTTGCCCGAAGAGACATTTTGCCCCTGGTGTATTGCAGATGGCAGCGCGGCGGTACGCTACGACATGCATTTTGCGGACAGCCACCCTCTGCTTTGCGCAGGTGTGGCGAGGGAGATCGTTGATGAAGTGTGCGAGCGGACGCCGGGTTATGTTTCCTGGCAGCAGGAGCATTGGCTTTCATGCTGCGACGATGCCTGTGCATTTGCGGGGGATGCCAGTCACGAAGAGCTCATTGCATTGGGGGCAGGGGCATTATCGGCGCAATTTACGGATTTCTCATGGCCGTTGGAAGCCTGGGAGAATCTCGTTGAGTTCTATCAGCCCGGCGGCGAAACCGCGCTTTACCGTTTTGAGTGTCTGCACTGTCAGAAGGTGCATTACGGCATTGATTTCGCCTGACTATGGCCTTTTGTGGTTTTCCCTGCTGGAGTGATGAATTACCGTGAACCTGACCGAATCGCTGATTGCTTTTACGTTTGCCGCGACGCTTCTGACTCTGACGCCGGGTTTGGATACGGCGTTGATTTTACGTACCGCTACTGTTGAAGGCAGTAAGAAAGCCTTCCATGCCGCGTTTGGTATTCAAGTCGGCTGCCTGATTTGGGGCGCGATGGTGGCGTTTGGTCTGGGAACGCTGATTGCTGCGTCGGAGCTGGCCTATAACATCTTGAAGTGGTGCGGTGCGGCGTATCTCTGCTGGCTGGGTCTGCAAATGCTCCTGAAGCCCAGAACCGAGCTGGTGATGACGGCGTCACAAGACGTACCGAAGAATCAAAACTGGTTTCTCCGTGGTATGCTGGGCAACATACTCAATCCGAAAATCGGTGTGTTCTACGTTTCATTCCTGCCGCAGTTTATCCCTGCCGGCCATTCGGTGGTGCTGTGGACTTATCTGCTCGTACTGATTCATGTCTTTATTGGCACGCTGTGGTCGTCTACGCTGATCGCTGCGACACGCCCGCTGGCGCGCTTTCTACGTCGTGGCTCGGTGGTTAAATGGATGGATCGAACAACGGGCGTTGTTTTTTTAGCGTTTGCTGCACGTCTGGCATTTTCCCGGCGGTAAGGTGGCATTAGCATCGAAATTATCGATAAATGCCTCTCACACATCAGAGTCTGCCGAACAATAGCGCGATGAGCGTGAGGATCTCTTTGCTGAGCGGTTGCCCTTTCTCTTCGGCTAGCAGATAGAGTGGGGTGGTGCGCCGTTCCCCTTGCTGTAATGGCAATATTTGCAATTCACCTTGTGTGATGTGCTCTGAAATCCGCGCTTCCGGTAGCCAGCCGTAACCGACCTGATGCAAAACGGCCTGCGTTGCCGCTTCAAACGTTGTGAATGTCCAGCTCTCGGCGGATGCCAGCTGCGAATGTGGCGTCGTGCGCGTCACAATCTCTACGCAAGGATAGCGAGACAGAGCCTCATGGCTTAACGGTGTGGGGAGTGTGAAAAGCGGATGGTGGCAGTGTGCGACAGCGACGAAATCAACGTTCATTAGCCATTGCCCTGCGACGCCGTCGAGTTCACGCGGCGTGATGACATAAATATCCGCATCGCGCGCTTTCAACTGCGCAGACGTTTCATTACGCAGCACCTCGGTCAGGTGGATACGCGTAGCCGGATGCCGTTTCTGAAAGGTGCTGAGCAAGTGGAATAGGCGATCTTTGGGGAATGTGCTGTCAACCACCAGGTTGATGCTGGTTTGCTCGCCCATTTTCAGCGAGTGGGCACGAGCTTCCAGCGCATGAAACGAACGTATTACGGGTCGCACCTGTGCGAGTAAGCATTCCCCCTCTGGTGTTAGTTCGGCTTTACGCCCGTGTATTGTGAGTAGTTCGACACCCAGCCGCTCTTGCAACAGCGAAAGTTGGTAGCTGACGGAAGATTGGCTGCGGTGAAGCGCATTCGCCGCCTGCGTATAGCCGCCCAAATCAATAACCGCTTGAAGAATTTCCCACTGTTCCAGCGTCGTCTTTGCTAGCATCTTTAATATATCTAAATATTGAATGGTTTTACCTGAAAAATAGCGTTATTCATCGAATTAATAAAGCTCTAGAGTGAATTTACACATTTCAGGAGAACGATCATGCTTTCATTCAATCAACACGACCTGAGCCATTTTGTAGGGAAACATCTGGTATATACCTACGATAATGGCTGGAATTACGAGCTGTATGTCAAAAACGCCAATACAATAGACTATCGTATTCACAGTGGCATTGTGGGTAACCGTTGGGTCAAAGATCAGCAGGTGTATATCGTGCAGGTCGCTCGCGATGTGTATAAAATTTCATGGACAGAACCAACGGGAACGGATGTCAGTCTGATTGTTAACATAGCCGATAAGATTTTCCACGGCACCATCTTCTTCCCACGTTGGATCATTAATAATCCAGAAAAAACGGTATGTTTCCAGAACGAACATATTGCTGAAATGGAAGCGTATCGTGAAGCGGGCCCCGCGTACCCCACCGAAGTCATTGATGAATTCGCCACCATCACGTTCATACGCGACTGTGGGGAAAACAACAACGAGGTCATCAACTGCCCTGCCAGCGAATTGCCTGCGGGTTTTCCTGCTTACCTGAAAAAATAAGCAGCAATAGGCGTCACAAAGGTTGTGCCGCCTGATTCGCTATCCCATAAGGCCGATTAACTCTCTGGCCAGAAAGGCTCGCCTAGCGTGAGCATCAGTCGGTTGGCCCACGAGAAGAAGGCGGCCGACTGCACCACATCGACAATCTCCAGCGTATCTAATCCCTGTTCTTGCAGCTGTTTCACGTCGTTTGCGTTGACCTGTGCGGGCGTGGCAGAAAGGCGTGCCGAAAAATCGATAATCGCCTGCCAGCGCGGGCTTTGGCCGATACTCAAATCGCCACCGGGGACGACATCCAGTAACCGCTGCACATCGCTGTCCTGCTTGGATAGCTGACTGGCTTTACGGGCGTGCACCGAAGCGCAATAGATGCAGCCGTTAACCTTACTGGTAACAGCGGCGATCAGTTCACGTTCTTTGCGCGGCAGGCCGCCAGAGGTATAGAAAATCCCTTTATCTGTTAGCGTGCGCTGTTCCAGCACCGGAAGGTTGCGGCCTAGCAGGCGGAAATAGTCGGAATTGGTGTGGCCGAAGCGCGCCAGAATCGCCTGCTCGTCGGCATTGAATGCTGCCAGCGGTTTGGGGGCAATCCACGGTTCCCAATCCAGTTCCGCCTGAGTGAACGCCTGTGGTGCGGACTTGCCGCTGTGCGCCTGCGGCTGGGTATGCCACTGGCCTGCAACGGCGGCCTGCGAATGCGGCTGGCCGACGCGGTGACCCGCAATCAGGCGATAGCCGCGCAGCAAGCGACTTTGAAAATTCACAAACGCGATGAGCTGCGACAGCGTTACGATGTCGTCTACTGACCAGCCCGCTCGCTCCAGCGCGTTGACATGGGATGGGGCGGCCTGCACGGGGGTCTTCGTCAGGCGCTCAGCGTGATCCAACGCCAGCTGTAGCGCGGGTGTCAGGGTAGGTTCTGGGAAGTCCGCCAGTCGCTCGGCATAAAAACGTTGTAGCTGCTCATCCTGCTGCCAGCCGCTGATCTTTGTTGCAAACCAGAAGCGCAGCGATAACGGTAATGTCACGTCATCATGTGCAGCGGCGCTAAACAGCGCGTCGTAACTGCCTTGGGTATGGCGGGTTGCCGCTTCACGGATTTTTCTCGCTTCTGCAAGGGCGGAGTTCGGGCTGATGTCGGCCAGCGTATCCAATACGTCAGGCGTGTGTAAGGTGTTAGCGTGCGTCATGCAATCTCCTGCCCGAGTGGGCTTTTCTGTTTGACGGCGGGCTTCCAGCCCAAAGCGGGTGCCACCTGAGTGGCAATTAATTCAAGCGAGCGCAGGATCAGCGCATGTGGCGGATCGATAGAATGTACCTGGAAGGTTACATCTGTCGCCCGCTCCAGCGAACTGTCCGCCCGAAGCGATGCAATCACATCCTGTGCCGTGCCGACATGGCTATCGAAGGAGGCGATAAGTGCCTCGACCGAGTCGTGAGGAATTGCGCGGAACGTTCCTGAACGGGCGGCAGAACGATTAAGCCCTTTCTCGGCCAGACTCAGCGCCAATTGGCGATCGTCAGCGACGAAAACGCTGCGTGAGCTGAGGATACGCGGAGTGACGCCAGCGGGCAGCGCAGCCAGATAGGCGTCGATCATCGGGTTTTGCAAGTCAGCGAGCGTGGCGTCTGGGAAATGCTCCGGGCGTGGCTGGGTACGAGAGAGCATCAGGCCATCGCCCGCTTTGCCCGCCCGTTCTGCACCCTCGATGGAAAATGTGGCCTGCCAGACGCGCTTATCTAAATGTGGGGCGGCAGGATAAAGTTGATTACCGTCTTCGCTCAGTGCCTCGCCCCGCCAGGCGGCGCGCAGTTTCTCCAGATAGCGTCCAAGAATCTGCCCGCGCTGTGCACTGTCGTGACCGAATGCGGCAAATGAGGACGGCGTGCCGCCGGAACCCACGCCGACTTCCAGCCGACCATTGCTGAGTAAATCGAGCACGGCGGTGTCTTCCGCCACACGCAGCGGTTCTTCCATTGGCAGGGTAATCACGCCAGTACCGAGCTGGATGCGCTGAGTCCGTGCGGCGACCAGCGCCAGAAACACCAGCGGTGATGGTAACCCGCCTTCATCTGCGTGGAAGTGGTGCTGTGCGACCCACGCGCTGTCGAATCCTAGCTGTTCTGCTTTGACGATCTGTTCCGTTGCCAGTCGGTAGCGCTGCTGGGCGGAAACGTCATCCAGCAACCGTGTGAAAAATCCCAGACGTTTCGTTGCCATTTTACAGTCCTTGGTTTAGTGCGAATGTGGTTTCAGTATGAATTGGGGATTGGTGTGAACGGGCAAACGCCGGGTGATGCTGCCCGGGGATAGCTTCGATAAGTTCACGGGTATAGCGATGCTCAGGCTGAGCGAAGATGCGCTCCACAGGGCCGGATTCAAGCTGCTTGCCGTGGTACAGCACGGAAACGGTATCGGCGATCTGGCGTACTACTGCCAAATCGTGCGAGATGAACACGTACGTCAACCCCAGTGATTCCTGTAATTCAGCCAACAAACGTAGAATCTGCGCCTGCACGGTGACATCCAGTGCGGAAACGGCTTCGTCCAATACCAATACCTGCGGTTCCAGCACCAGTGCTCGGGCGATGGCGACGCGTTGACGCTGGCCGCCGGACAGTTCACGCGGTTTACGCGACAATAGCGCTACCGGTAAGGAGACGCGTTCGAACATCTCATGAATTTTTCGCTCCCGCTGTGCGGCAGTATGGCGATTAAAATTGCGTAGCGGCTCCTCGACGATGTCGTACAACCGCTGTGACGGATCGAGCGAGCCAAAGGGGTTTTGATACACCAGCTGAATTTTCTGCCGGAACTGGCGCAGCGCTTCACCTTTCAGATGAGAGATATCCGTGCCGTCGATCAGAATACGTCCGGCGCTGGGATGATGGAACCCGAGCAAGCTGCGTGCCGTGGTGGTTTTACCCGAGCCGGATTCGCCAACAATGGCATGCGTTGTGCCGCGCACTACGCTGAAAGAGACGTCATCTACAGCGCGAAAATGCTCGCCTTTGCGACCTGACAGAGGAAAGGTTTGCACCAGATTTTCGACCGAGACAATAATCTCGGAGGCATGGTTGCGCGGTGGACGTGGTATGGGGTTGAGTGACGGGACATTCGCCAGCAGCGTGCGGGCATAGTGGCTTGATGGCGCGCTGAGTACGTCAAGCGTTGGCCCCTGTTCCTGAATGTAGCCGTTCTGGAAAACCAGCAGACGATCGGCACGTTCGGCCGCTACGCCCAGATCGTGAGTGACGAACAGCACCGACGTGCCATTCTCGCGCCGTAACTCATCGAGCAGATCGAGAATACGCTTCTGCACCGTGACATCCAGCGCGCTGGTGGGTTCATCGGCAATAATCAGCGCGGGTTTCAGTGCAATCGCAATGGCTATCAACACGCGCTGTTTCATACCGCCAGATAGCTCGTGTGGATACTGCTTCGCTCGTAGTTCCGGCTGATTCAGGCCAACACGTTCCAGCAGCGCCAGCGTTTTCTGGCGGATAGTCTGGCGATCTTCCCGTTGATGAATACGCAGAATCTCATCCACCTGCTCGCCGATGGTTTGTACTGGATTAAGGGAACTGGTGGGATCTTGGGGGATCAGGCTGATCTGCGCGCCGCGCACGCTGTCCAACCGCTTCTGTGACCAGCCGCTGATATCTACGCCGTTTAGCCGAATAGCGCCGCGCGTGAGCCTGCCGTTCTCGGCGAGCAAGCCGATGACAGCTTGTGCGGTGGTGGTCTTGCCTGAACCGGATTCTCCTACCAGCGCGACGACTTCACCGGGCTGAATATGGAAAGAGACGCCTTCCACGACGGTTTGCTCGCGGTCGTCACTGCGGTAGGCGATAGTGACATTTTCCAGAGCCAATACGGGGACTGCTGCGCTGGTTTGTAAGCTGGCTGGCAGACTCATCGTTCCGTCCTCCTGATCGACTGGCTGATGCGGTTAGCGGACAGCACAACAAGTACGACAATCAGGCCGGGGAAGGTGGTCAGCCACCAGGCGGTTGCGATGTAATTGCGGCCTTCGGCGATGAGTAGCCCCCATTCTGGCGTGGGCGGTGGTGCGCCGTAGCCGAGAAAACTCAGCGTGGAAATCGCCAGAATCGCGCTGCCGAATTGTAGGGCGGCGAAAGCAAAAACGGTGGTGAGTGAATTTGGCAGGATGTGTCGCCACAGCACGCTGAAAAAGCTGCCGCCGCTGCCATAGGCGGCTTCAACGTAGTCGCTATGGCGTACACGTAGGGGTCCGCTTGGAAAACGGAAATTATCCCACGCTAAGACTGTTTTTTGTACAAAGCGGTATCGACTGTACGTAATGAGCGGTATTTTCCGGATCCCAGCTTAAGATTATTACGCCAGACGTAATCTCCACTCAGATTGATATGTTCCCAGCCCAGGGGAGAAAGATGAGAGACCAGTTGCTCATTTATCGGGATACCCTTTCGTTTTAGTGACTCAATAGCTCTTTCTATATATACCGTGTTCCACAACGTGATCGCTGCTGTCAGTAATGTCAGCCCGCTGGCGCGATAACTCTGATTCTCCAGCCCACGATCCCTTATTTCACCCAGACGGTGCAAAAAGACCGCTCGCGCAAGGGCATTACGGGCCTCACCCTTATTCAGCCCCGCCTGCACGCGTCGGCGCAGACCGGGATCACGGAACCAGTCCAGCATAAATAGTGTCCGTTCGATGCGGCCAATCTCTCTCAGCGCTTTGGCAAGTCCATTCTGTTTTGGGTAACTGGCTAACTTTTTCATCATCAGTGATGCGGTGACTGTCCCCTGCTTAATCGAGGTTGCCAGGCGCAATACCTCATCCCAGTGCGACTCAATGTCTTTGATATTCAGGCAGGTTGTTGATATGACAGACTGAAGCCCCGGATAGCGCTCGGCCTTTCCATGAATAAACAGCCGCTTGTCATGAAGATCACGGATCCTTGGCGCAAAAGCGAATCCCAGCAGGTGCATCAGGGCGAAAACATGTTCAGTGAAGCCTGCGGTATCGGTGTAATGCTCGGTAATTTCCAGATCGCTTTCATGGTACAGCAGGCCATCAAGCACGTGGGTTGAGTCGCGCACCCGGCTGATCACTTTGGCGTAGAACGGGCTGTATTGGTCTGAGATATGCGTATAAATCTGCACGCCCGGCTCCTGACCATATTTAAGATTGACCTGACCGGCATAACGTCCGTGACTGCCTACCCGAAAGTTCTGCCCGTCTGACGACGATGTTGTCCCGTCGCCCCAGAATGCGGCCAGAGGCCGCTCTTTCTGTGCGTTGACCAGCTCGGCCAGTGCCGCTGAATAAGTTTCATCCCTGATGTACCATGCCTGAATACCTTCGAGTGACGATCTTGTGGCCCCAGGGCAGGATTCCGCCATTTTTGTCAGCCCAAGGTTGATGCCGTCAGCCAGAATGGTGGTCAGCAACAGTCTTCCGTCTTTTGGTCTGACGTTATTATTTTTGAGGTGCGCGAAGTGACGCGTAAATCCCGTCCAGCTATCAACTTCTTCCAGTATCTCCGTAATTTTCGGATGGGGAAGCATGCCATAAACCAAATCTGCAAAGGGCGAAACACCTGAAGGAACGCTGTTCTCCAGTGGAGTGATTTTTACGCCTTTATCTGAGATATCTACATCGGGCAAATCACCGGCAAGCGCCATCGCGTTAACTTCTTCCAGCCGAGATGCAAGAAGAGTCATACGGGCCTGAAGGTATGCCTGGCTATCGGTCTGAACGGCCAACTGTAACTGGTCATTATGTCGGGATTTCTCAAACTCAGCAGTCGGGATGAGATAATCATCAAAATTTTTGTAGCGGCGCGATCCTTTTACCCAGATATCACCGGAACGTAATGCACCCTTGAGTTCATTCAGTACGCAAAACTCGTAGTACTTGCGGTCGATGCCTGAAGGCGTGAGCACCAGTTTTCGCCAGCTTTCAGGGATAAACCCTGTTGGCGCTGATGGCGGCACTTTACGAAGTTGTTTACGGTACATTTCCGTTATGGTGTCCAGCGCATCGCTGAGCGCCTGCGCCGCAGGTGTCGCCATGAACTGCAATGCTGACAGCATACGCGGGGCATATTTACGCAACGTACTGTATTTTTCGGTGATCAGATGAAGCGCGTCGAAATTGCCCTTACGGGAAAGAAACCGCGTTTCTTCCACACTGTTGATGAATTCCTGCCAGGGAAGGACATCTTCTATTGCAGTCCAGGGATCTTCCCCGGATTCTCTGGCGTTAAGTAACGCCTGCCCGACGGTAACGTACTGCTTCAGCTTGCTCTGAATAAGCTTTCCCGTTTGCTGGAGCCGTTCGGCCTGCGTGCGTTTTGCCCTGCTGAACAGACTACCCAGGATACGCTCGTGCAGATCAATCACTTCGTCAGTCAGGGTGGCCCTGGCCTCTGTTATTATACAAACCAGCGTAGCGTAACGTCTGACATCGGTGAATTTTGCTAGGTCCCTGCTGCTCATTTTCCGGCCCTCACGCGCCAGTTTAAGCAACCTGTTCTGGTGAACGGAAAGTGCAATACCATCAGGCAACCCCAGCGCAGCGATGGAATTAAGCCGGTCGATATGTTGCAGCACATTTTTACCGTTTATTTTACCCGGAGGCTGTAGCAGCCATGCCAGACGGGAAGGTTGTTCACCCTCTGATATGAGCAGGCTGTCGAGTGCTGATTTATGCTGCTTTTCCAGTTGCGCGGTAAGTGTCGAAAATACCGATCTGTTAGCGAGCGTGACGACTTCGGCAAGCGTCCGTTCGATCACTTCAACAGAAGGGAAAATAACATTATTGTTATGTAGCCAGCTGAGCATTTCTTCCGCCAGCATAAATCCTTTGTCAGTTCGCATGGCATAGGGGTGCAGATGATGGATACAGTCTTTTTGCATTGACCGGCTGAACGGGGATAGTTCCAGGTAGCGATAAAGTTCGGTCAGATGTTCCCAGCGGGTTTGCTCTCTGGATGCATATTCCGGCCATAAATCAGGCTGAAGTTTCAGTCGGGAAGCAACCCTGGATACAACGCCATTGTGAGGAGCACTGCTTTTGTCCGGAATAAATCCAGGTCCACGCAGATAACAGAGTAATACAGCAAAGCCCAGGCGATTCGCTGGCCTTCGGTGCTTATTAATGAGCGCAATATCCGGTTCGTTCAGAAAACACATTCGGGTCAGAATAATTTCATCATCTGGTATAACCAGTAAGCGTTCCTGCTCTTCGCTGCTCAGTATCTGTCGCCGTGGCATAAATGCCTCCCTCGCGTATAGTTTTCATCTGTTATTTGTTCGCTGTGACCGAAACCGGTCGGTTTCGTACACCACTTACAGCACATGTCCGAAACTTAGTGAAATTAATTTCGGACACACGTTATAATTCGGACATCCATTTCGTACGGAAAGTTTCCCATGTCACGTGTTTTTGCCTACTGCAGGGTCTCAACTCTGGAACAGACCACAGAAAACCAGCGTCGTGAAATTGAAGCGGCGGGTTTTGCCATCAGATCCCAACGACTTATTGAGGAGCATATCAGTGGCTCGGTTGCTGCCAGCGAACGCCCCGGATTTATCCGGTTGCTAGATCGCATGGAAAATGGGGATGTACTGATTGTCACCAAACTTGACCGTCTGGGTCGTAATGCGATGGATATCCGAAAAACAGTAGAGCAACTGGCGGCTTTAGATATTCGCGTTCATTGTCTCGCACTCGGAGGCGTTGACTTGACCAGTCCGGCCGGAAAAATGACTATGCAGGTAATTTCTGCTGTAGCGGAGTTTGAGCGGGATTTGCTGCTTGAGCGAACGTATTCAGGTATTGCGAGGGCAAAAGCGGCTGGAAAACGCTTCGGTCGCCCCCCCATCCTGAGCGAGGAACAAAAGCAAACAGTGACAGAGCGCCTAAATGCTGGCATCAGTATCAGTGCTATTGCCCGGGAATTTAATACCACCCGCCAGACTATCCTTCGGGTAAAGGCTGGATTGCTGCAAGAGTGAGCGGCTGGGAAGATTATAAAAAAAAATCAAATGGTTATTATGAAATAAAACAGCCTGCTGGGTTCTTTTCCCCCTATTTTTTATAAAAGAGTAGACAAAAGAGGTTCGCGATATTAATCTACCAACTAGATGGTTGGTACTGATTACACCAGCTATACCTTTTATCAAGAAATTACAGGAGCCATTATGTCTACTACCGTTAAACCTTCTGCAGACGCAGCTGCGATCCACAATACCCGTGAAGCAGTTCGCAGCCAGCCTGGCCTGGGTAACCTGACTTTCCAGATGAAAGCCCGTTCCAGCGGCGGATTAACCGTTCGCACAGAGACCGGCGCCACAATCCAGAACGGCGTTATCGATACCAGCCGTGTGGGGAAATTTTCTAATATCGGTGATGAACCCGCAGGTTTACTCGGCACCGATACCGGCATGAGCCCGACTGAATACATCATGCAGGCGCTGGCTGGCTGTTATACCGCCACCCTTACCATGATGGCTGCTGAAAAAGGGATCGACCTGGACGGTATCGAGCTGGATCTTAATTTCGATATCAACCTCAACGGCTTCCTTGGGCTGGACAGCAACGTGCGTAAAGGTGCGAAATCTATTCGCGTCGATGTTCACCTTACGAGCAAGACCGCCAGTCGCGAGGAGTTAGAAGCGCTGGTCAGCGAAATGCAAAAGAATTCGCCAATCCACGATACTCTGGCTAATCCGGTTGAAATGATTACACGCCTGGCGTGATGTCAGAGATGTAATGCTGCCATTCAGAATGCAGGATGGCAGTGACGTTCAGCTCTGCACGATACTGAGTCAGTGATACAACTTGCTACGGAAAAATAGCAACAATATAATCTATCAACTAGTAGATTATATGGAGTAATTATGACAACCATGACACGGGAACGGCTGCTCAGCGAAGCAGAACACCTGATGCGCGAAAAAGGGTATTCAGCATTCAGCTATGCTGATTTATCAAAAATAGTGGGTATCACCAAGGCCAGTATTCATCACCATTTCCCGACCAAAGATATTCTGGGTGAGCAGGTGGTAATACAGGCGTTCTCTGATACACAACGCGTATTTGAGCAGATAGAGGCGACTGAGAAAAGCGCGGAGAGAAGAATTGCGGCTTACATCGATATCTTCGCGCAAAGCCATAAAGCTTCGCTACTGCCACTGTGTTGTGCGTTGTCAGCAGAGACCGCCAATCTGCCTCAGGCAATTACTGTACAGACATCACTTTATTTCGATATGCAAATCGAGTGGCTCACAAAAGTCGTCAGGGCGGGCATGGAGTCAGGTGAGTTTTCATCCCATGCCGAACCATCAGATATTGCTTTGATGATCATTAATGTCTGTGAAGGCTCAAGCGTAGTGGCGCATGCAACGGCCAGACCCGAAGTCTTCGCCAACAGCCTTAAGTATATAAAACTGCTTCTTAATACCCCTCATTCAGGAGAATGACACTATGCTGGACTGGAACAACTATCGCTCAGAGTTAATGCAACGTTTAGGCGAGTTGGGCAAACTGACCCCCGAGACCATGAAAGGCGTGGTTGCCCTGGGCAACGCAGGTAACAAAACTGACCTTTTGGGCGCAAAAGTGCGTGAACTCATTGCCCTGGCGTGCGCAGTCACAACCCGCTGCGACGGCTGTATTGCTTTTCACGCCGACGCCGCTGTGAAAGCCGGTGCAACCGACGCTGAAATTGCTGAAGCGCTGGGCGTGGCGATTAACCTCAACGCTGGCGCGGCGGTCATTTATTCAGCCCGCACTCTGGATGCCGTCGGTCAGGCACGCGGTTAAGCATTAATAAATTCCACGTTAAAAGGGCATTACTGCCCTTTTTTTATGTCCGCAATAGCCTGAGCATATACCGATGCAGGTTTCACACCCGGTATGCGTTTAACTAATTGCCCTTCATGAAATATCAGCACAGACGGCAGCCCCCAGATCTCGTATTTGGTTGTCAGCACCGGCGCCTGATCTACATTGACTTTCCCCACCTGAATATCTCTATCGAGCCGGTCTGCAAACTGACTGAACATTTCTTCGCTGGCCTGACAGGGCGGACACCAGGGTGCAGAGAAACGTACCACCGATATTCCTTTGTACTGCTCTATCTGGCGGAAATTATCTTCGTTATAAGCTGTTAATGTACGCATGGTGATGACCTCGCAAAATGAGTGACAATTCAGAAATGGCTGCGTTATGACAAAAAAATACGACACAGCCATTGACCTACCTACTAGATGGTTGGTATATTGCCACCCATCAGATGTTTATGCAACTCCAGTGCGCGACGTCCAGTCGATGATACTGCCGGGCTGTGCAAATCCCTGCCGGGATACTCCTTTTTGTTTTTTGTGAGGTATACGATGAGTAAGCTTTTCACCCCCTACAATCTGTCTGGCCTGGCGTTAAAAAACCGTGTAGTCATGGCACCGATGACCCGCACCCGCACCATGAATGACGTGCCGGATGAGGTCGTGGCTTTGTACTATGCACAGCGTGCTTCTGCTGGCCTGCTCATCACCGAAGGGATGCCGGTTTCAGAAGAAGGCCGGGGTTACCTTTATACCCCTGGTATCTACAACGACGAACACGTCCAGGGCTGGCGTAAGGTGACACAAGCGGTTCACGCCAAAGGTGGCCGTATTTTCGCGCAGCTCTGGCACGTCGGCCGTATGTCTCACGTCTCTCTTCAGCCAGGCCACATAGCGCCGGTTTCAGCGGGCACCGTTCAGGCGGTCAATACCACCGTTTTTGCGCTGACCGAATCCGGAGAACCGGGCCCGGTTGTACCAAGCCAGCCACGCGCGCTGGAAACGCATGAAGTTAAACGCATCACTGCAGACTTCGTGCACTCCGCACGCCTGGCGATGGAAGCCGGCTTTGACGGCGTGGAAATCATGGCGGCAAACGGATTCATCTTTGACCAGTTCCTCAGTAGCGAACTGAACACCCGCACCGACGAATACGGCGGCTCGGTGGAAAATCGTCAGCGTTTCCTGCTGGAGACCATTGACGCCGTGGCGGAAGCCGTGGGTAACAGCCACGTTGCCGTGCGCCTGTCACCGTTCGGCCGCATTTATGACCTCGCGCCGTATGAAGGTGAAGAGCAAACCTGGTCAGCCATCACCGACGCGCTCGGTCAGCGGGAACTGGCCTACGTACACCTTTACTATCAGCCGGTGTACACCAAAGCGCCACTTCCGGAAGGCTTCCGCCGCCGTTTTCGCAACACGTTTAAAGGCACCATCATCGCTGCCGGCGGTTTTACCCGTGATATCGCAGAGCAGGCTCTGGAAGATGATGAGCTGGATCTGGTGGCATTTGGTGTGCCCTACATCGCTAACCCGGATCTGGTTGAAAGAATGCAAAACGGCTGGCCACTGGCAGAAAGTGACCGCGCCACCTACTACGGCGTCAGTGGTTCCCCGGAAAAAGGCTATACCGATTACCCGGTCTGGCAGGCGCAATAAATCCCATACGGTCGCGGTTCTCTGATAAGTGAGATCCGACCGCCCAACGTCTTTGAGGAATCATTATGCAAACGCTGAAACCCACCCTTACCATCGATATCTGGTCAGATTTGGTCTGCCCGTGGTGCTGGATTGCTAAAAAAAGATTTGAACAGGGTCTGAATCGCTTTGAATTTCGCGACCAGGTGGTGATCCGCCATCACAGCTACCGTCTGGCCGGTGGTACTCCCGCGATGCCTTTTAAGGATGCCATCGTTAAAAAGCTGGGCAGTCAGCATTCAGCGGAGCTGATGATGAATCAGGTGGGCACCGCCGGTAAATCTGAAGGTCTGATCTACAACTTCGACGGCATGATGTTTGGTGATACAGAAGATGCACACACCCTGCTGGTTGCCGCGCGTAAGGCCGGAATTGCGGACGCGGTGGAAGAACGTTTTTATCATGGCAGTATCACCGAAGGTCGCTCTCTCTTTGACCGTCAGCAGCTCGTTGCCATGGCCGTAGAAGCCGGTATGCCGAAAGCTGACGCTGAAGCCGCCCTGGAAAATGACGATTTTCGCGCCACCGTTTCCGACAATGAAGCCCACGCACAGTCTATTGGCCTCAGCGGCGTTCCGGTTTTTGTGATGAACGAAAAATATGCCATCAGCGGGGCTCAGGCAGCAGATAACTTTTTGAATGCCCTGCGTCAGGTCTGGGATGAACAGCAAACCGAATTTTCAGCCACTGCGGGTCAGACCTGCGGAACGGATGGCTGCAGTATTTAATCCGTCAACCGCCGGCAGTTTCACGCTGCCGGCAACGTCTTACCCACCAGTAATGGAGTCAGAAAATGAACACTTTTTTCAAAGGTAAAAAACTGCTCGTCGTCGGCGGTACCAGCGGCATGGGCCTGGCCGTGGCACGCATGGTACTGGAAGCGGGCGGCAGTGTCGTGCTGACCGGGAATAAAAAAGACAAAGCCGAAGCGGTGCAAAAAGAACTGAGCCCTCTGGGACCGGTTGCGGTCATCGCGGCGAACCTGATGACCGAAGAAGGTATGGAAACTATCCGTCAGGAAATTAATGCTCACCATCGCGATATCAGCCTGATGGTGAATGCCGCCGGTATCTTCATGCCCAAAGGATTTACCGAGCACAGCTTTGCCGATTATGACATGTATCTTTCGCTGAACCGAGCCACGTTCTTTATTACACAGGATGTCGTGAAAAACATGCTCGCCGCGAAGCTCGAAGGGTCTATCGTCAACGTCGGTTCGATTGGTGCTCAGGCTGCACTGGGTGACTCGCCGGCCTCGGCCTATTCAATGGCAAAAGCGGGTCTGCATGCCCTGACGCGTAATCTGGCGATTGAGCTGGCCAGCGCGGGTATTCGTGTCAACGCGGTGTCTCCCGGGATTGTTCATACGCCGATATACGAAGGCTTCATGGACAAAGCGGATATCGCAGATGCTATGAAGTCGCTGAACGATTTCCACCCGCTGGGACGCGTCGGAACTGCCGAAGATGTGGCAAACACTATTCTCTTCCTGTTGTCTGACAAAACCTCATGGGTGACGGGCGCTATCTGGGATGTCGATGCGGGCATCATGGCGGTCAGACGATAACCCCGTGACGCTGGCATAAGCCGCCCCTTAAGGGCGGCATTTTTTTGTCGCCAGACATGTCATCAGCAGGCTTCACTAAGAATATTCACGACCTGTTCATCCGTGCCTTTTGTGTTCCCGGCACAGGGTGTTATGCCGGGTTCTGACGACATCCTGACAGGACAAAACGGCCAGAGAGAAAGGGGTTATACACGATGAGGAGCCGGTATCCGCAGTACCTGTGAAATTCTTTTCATCCCTGCTGTCAGCATACTCCGTGGGCAGGCCAGATTTAACCGGATATATCCGTCCCCATTGTCGACAAACAGCAAGCCCCCTTCAAGAAGGACCCCTGACTCCCGGGCAAAATACAGCGATAAATCCTCACCTGCGGTGTCGGGCAGGTAGCGGCTAATATCTATCCAGGCCAGATATGTCCCTTCGGGGATCGAGAACCTGGTTTCGGGTAAATAGCTTTTGAGATAGTCGTGCAGGTACTGGAAATTGCCGTCAATATATTCCCTCAGATGGACAAGCCAGTCATCACATTCACTCCACGCCGCTTTGTTTGCTGCCAGGCTCAGTGGAGAGATGAACTCGTCGTGTCTGAGACGCCACTCGCTTCTGACACCGGGATCCGGAATAATGATATTTGCCAACAAATTCCCGGCCAGATTGAATGTTTTACTCGAGGACATGCAGGTAATAATGCGTGTAGAATCAGGGAAAAGAGAGGCGGCCGGTGTATGACCGATACCGCTTCGGGACAGGTCGCAGTGAATTTCGTCAGATATCACCCAGATGTCATTGGCCAGGCAAATTTCAATAATCCGCTTAAGTTCATCAGGCCGCCAGACTCGTCCGGTCGGGATCAGGGATCTGGGGGTGGGAGGATCAGCGTTACCACGCCACCGGCGCTGACACTACATACGGCGGCGATAACACTCTGGAATACGGTTTATATAGAAAGAACCATTGAGCCGCTTAAGCAAAAAGGAGTCCCTGTTAATGAACTGCTGGTCTCTCATCCTTCTCCACTGCTGTACACAATATAGTCTTAGCGTGGGATAATTTCCGTTTTCCAAGCGGACCCCACGTAACACCTCTGAGCGCACCAGTCGGGTAAAGCTGGCGACGGAAGTAACACCCACGGCAATCGCGGCGTTGACCGTGCCGAAACCCAGCAGAATGATGACGCTCAGCGCCAGTAGCAGACCGGGAATGGCCAGTAACACATCAATGCTGCGCATGACGACGCTATCCAGCCAGCCGCCAACGGCACCGGCTAATAAACCGAACAGGCTACCGAGCACCAAACCCAGCCCGACGGCGATAAATGCGCCTGACAGCGAGTGCACCGCGCCATAAACGATGCGTGCGTAGAGATCGCGCCCAAGCTGGTCGGTGCCGAGCCAGTAGTCTGCGTCGGGTGCCAGTCGCTGTGCACCTGCGATGCCTTCTGTCGGGCTATAGCTGGTGAACCAGCCTGGAAACAGCGCCCAGAGTGCGACAGTTAATATGACCAGCCACGCCAGCAGTAGCCCAGGTTGAAAGGCGTGGCGACGCAGAAACGGTCGCTTGCGCAGAAGGGGAAACGTAATTTTTTCCAACGGTACGGTAGTCATAACGTGGCTCCTGGCGTTCTTTTCAGGCGCGGATCGAGCAGAGGATAGAGTAGGTCGACGGCCAGATTGACGACGACAAAGGCGGCGGCAGAAATCAGCACGATGGCCTGTAGCACGCTGCTGTCCTGATAGTTCACGGCTTCCTGCGTCAGTTGGCCGAGCCCGTTGCGGCCAAACACGGTTTCGGTAATCAGCGCGCCTGCAATCAGCTCACCCAGCAATAAACCGGCGATGGTCAGCGTGGGCAGCATGGCGTTACGGGCGATATGCCGCCAGAGCACACCGCTGCGGCTCGCCCCTTTCGCGCGGGCGACAGCGACAAACGGCTGGGTTTGTACCTGATCGATGCTGCGCATCAGCACCTGAGCCAGCGGGGCGGAGATCGGCAGTGCCAGTGTGAGAACGGGCAAAATGAGCCCCTCCCATTCGCCGGGGTTAATCACGGGAATCAGCCCCAAACGGAAAGAGAAGATCTGAATCAGAACGATGCCGAGCCAGAATGTTGGTACGGAAATAAACAGCGACGGCAGGGATTGCAGCGTGGTTCGCAACCACTGAAACGGCGTCAGCGTCGATAAGAACGCGAGGGCAAACGCTAACAGCCCGGCAGCGATGAAGCCCAGTACTGCGAGCAGCAGCGTGGGTGGTAGATTCGCGGCGATAAGCTCGGTGACCGGTACGCCAGCCTGAATAGACAGGCCAAGATCGCCACGCAGTATCTGAGCTATCGCATGAAAATACTGCGTGATTACCGGTGTATCGGCGCCGTAGGATAACCGCAATTGCGCAATTTGCTCGGCACTTAGGCCGAGCTCTGGGTTCTGAAATTTGATCAGTACGGCATCACCCGGCATCGCCTGAAGCAGGATAAAAGACAGGGTGAATGCAGCCCACAGCACGAGCAGTGCCTGACCGATGCGCAGTGCCAGATATCGGTTCATGATGATCTCCTCCCTTTGCTGCTGTGTTACTTATCCAGCCAGGTGTTGTAAAAACTGGGGCGACCAACAGCTTCAAACGCGATGCCTTTTGTGGTGGCGGCACCCGCAAATACCTGTGGTTCTTCAAAGATGGGAATGACGTAAGCCTGATCGATCAGATAGCTCTGTACTTCTCCTACCAGCGCTAGCCGCTTGCTGCGGTCAGTTTCTGCGGCGATGCCATCCAGCAGCGTATTCAGATGGGGATCAACAAAGTCCTTCACCTTGTCGCTTGAGCCACCTTTTTGCAGCAGGACGTTACGTACCGTTGGGTAGTACTGGCTTTTCAGCACATCTGGATCGGCACGGCCTACCATCGCTGGCGCAACGCCGGTTTTCAGCGGATCGAGGCTATCCACGGTTTTACTGCCCGCGTCGCCCGCTAACACATTCAGCTTCACGCCGACTTTTGCCCACTGTTGCGAAACCAACTGTAAGGTTTCTTTGTTCTGCGGTTGTGGTAGCGATTCATAAGCGGTCAGTTCCAGCGTTTTGCCATCTTTCTGTCGTAACCCCTGAGAACCGGTTTTCCAGCCTGCGTCATCTAACAGTTTGCTGGCCTGGGCGGGATCGAATGTCAGTTTGCTGGAGAGATCAACATAGCCCGCGGCAGTTTTCGCCAGCGGTGACGTGGCCTGTGGGTAGTTTTCAGAGAACAGCGTATCGATGATTTCTTTGGTATTCGTAGCGTGCAGCAGTGCTTTACGTACGCGGATATCCGCTACCAGCGGATTATCTGGACGGAAAACCACGCTGTTATTGACGCCGCGCGTAGGCGGGGCATAAAGGTTGAAGCCCTGACTTTGCACTCGCTTTTCATCATAGGCTTGGATCTGACGAATGAAATCTGCCTGACCGGAGACCAACGCGCCGATACGCACGCTGTCTTCTGGAGTGACCAGATAGGTAATGCCATCCAGATAGGCGCGCCCTTGATGCTTCGATTTAACGGGTGCCCAGTTGTAATCCTTACGGGCGGTCAGTTTCAGTTCGCGTCCCAGCTTCTCACTGCTGACCACGAATGGGCCGGAGCCAATGATGTTTTTGGCATTACCTAACTGATTGAAATTACGTTCAAGTGTGCTGAGAGAAACCAAGCCGGAACCGATGGCTGAGGTACCTTGTAGAAAACCGGGTGAGGGCTTCTTAAAGTAAAATTTCACCGTCAGCGGGTCGATGACTTCACTGCGCAGGTAATTGTTGATGACTTCCGAAACCGGTTGGTTAAGAGCGGTGTTTCCTAAGCCATACGTATCAAGGTTTTTCGCCACGGCGTTGGCGTCCAGCGGGGTGCCGTCAGAGAAGCTGATACCGGGGCGGATCTTGAATGTGTATTCCGTGTTATCCGCGTTGATGGTCCAGGATTCGGCAACCCACGGTTCAATCTCCAGCGTTTCCGGGTTCTGGTAGGTCAGTTTATCGGTAATCTGGTTGAGAATGCCGCCGTTCGGATAAAAACCGCCTGCGGGTGTATAGAGATTGGTGTGTGCCTGCTGCTCCAGATAAACCAGCGTGCCGCCGATTTTCGGTGTGTCGTTCGCTGCCTGTGCTCCCAGCGAACCGCCTAGAAGGAGTAGCGAGGCAAAGATAGTGAGTTTTTGATGAGGATGCAAAAAAGTCGCCACGATGATTGTCCCTACATGTGATGGTTTTTATTAAATTTGTTTTTATCAGGTGAATACGCGTATCGATTACGTCCTGAAACGGGGAATACAGCAGAAGACGTTAACCGCTCGTTACAGCCGATACTTCCATAGGCAGTAGGAAACAGCAAAGAACAATACCGGTATTGGTTATCCAGTTTTTAGTTAGGAAAAAGCATGGTTTTTGCGAGAAATCGCCGCGTTTCGCGTGTGATGATGGGGTTGGTTCGTGGGGAAAAGCAGCGCTGCAAAAACGTCGTCGCAGCGCTCAGGTAGACGGAGTGTTATTTCAATACTTGTGGATTCACGCAGTTTTCTTTCACCTGACCGCTTAGGGCGGCAATCAGGTTGTCGACGGCGCAGGCGGCCATGTCATAGCGCGTTTCGTGCGTGGCGGAACCGATATGCGGTAGTGCCACGACGTTGGGTAAATCCAGCAGCGGAGAATCGACGGGCAGCGGTTCTTTGACAAAAACGTCCAAACCTGCACCCTGAATGGTTCCTTTCACCAAGGCTTCCGTCAGCGCGTCTTCATCCACCACGGCACCACGGCCGATATTAATCAAAATGGCGCTGGGTTTCATTTTTGCCAGCTGTTCACGGCCAATGAGGTGGTGAGTTTCCGCCGTCAATGGCAGCGTAATACAGAGGAAATCCGACTCAGCCAATAACGTATCGAGATCGCAGTGACGGGCATTAAAGCGCTGCTCCGCTTCAGTGTGATGGCGGCGGGCGTTGTACAGTACCGGCATGCTGAAACCAAAGTGAGCACGCTGCGCGACGGCCAGACCGATGCGCCCCATCCCCAGAATACCGATGGTTTTATGGTGAACGTCAGTGCCAAACCAGTCGCTGCCGACACCGCCTTTCCACTCTCCCGCTTTGACCCGCTCAGCCACTTCTACAACCCGACGTGCGCTGGCGAGTATCAGTGCCAGAACCGTATCCGCCACGGTTTCCGTCAGCACGGTCGGGGTGTGCATGAGAATGACCCCTTTTTCATTTAGCGCATCGACGTTGAAAGTGTCGTAACCGACAGAAATGGTGGAAGCCGCGCGTAAATGCGGTGCGTGTTGCAGGAAATCTTTATCGACTTTACCGCCGGAACCGATGATGCCTTCTGCCGTTGCCAGAGCCGGATGATCGAGTGAAGGAAAGGCGTCAAGTTCAGTGACGGTGAAGTGTTGATCCAAACGAGCGCGTAAGTCGTCAGCAATGGTTTTATACAGGATAACGCTAGGTTTCATGACAAACTCCAGCAGATTAAGGAAGTTAACGTAGAAATCGCTCATCGAATAATCGCGTAGCTGGCAAGAGACTGCAAGTGATACTGCCCCTGCATTTGCCCAAGGTTAACCGTGATTCATGGGGGATTTGCACGATTTATGTCATGAGTGATGGTGTGACCTCCGCTCCAGAGTACGCTCACAGCGTGAATCACGTACTGGCCGCATGAGATTTATTACAGTTTGATTAAAATTATTCCACTGTGATTTTTGTTAATCATTTTCTTGTAAAGCATTACTGCAAAAAACCGATAACGCTATTTGCGGGGATGTTTTAGAAATGATGCTGTTATTTAGACACGATGTTGTTAACGGGGGCGGAAATGCATTTTTTTACCAGAATTATGAGCAATCTTAAGGTTTCTCATAAGCTGTATGGCGGGTTTGGTATTGTCCTGTTGTTAGTCATGATGGCGTCTGGTGTTGGCGCCATACGGTTTTTTATCATTCATGAACTGTATGTTAAAACGACTATTTTGAATGAAATGAATCATCAGCTCGATCAGTCGAAAATGGCGAGAGTCAAGTATTCATTCACCTTTGCAGATGAGCATATTAAAAACCTGAATAAGTACATTGAGCAGGCTAGGGCGCAAAAGGAAAAAGCGAAAGCACTAGCGTGGGAAGAGGGTTATCTATCTGATTTTAATAAACTTGACCAGGATTTTACAGATTATGATACCGATCTGAATACCATGAAAGCCGCCGCGAACGCGGTGGTTGATACGGCAAAGAAAATCAGCCAGATGAATGCCTCCGATGCGTTAACGGCATTTATGACCAATCTCCCGGTCGGCGCGGATGAAAATGCGCTGGCGGCGCAGAAAGATACCCTCTCACTACTGTTTCTGAAACTGGTTAATAGCACCTATATCTTACAAAGAGAGAACAGCGAAGCTGCGTTTAACGTGCAGAAACAGGCTTATGCCGAATCGAAAGCATCCTATGCTGCGCTGGCAGCATCGGTCAGTGACGATCGTCGTCGCGTCGTGGATTCTTTTTGGCAAGCATTTGAAAATTATAATCAAACGGCAGAGCAATATTACAAACAACTGGGGCAGTTAAAAACCACAGATGTCAAATTCCGGGCAACCGGAGACAGAATGACGAGCGATATCGGTACTATTCTGCAAAAGCTCGGTGCGAGGAATGATGACATTATCAATAGCTCTGTACTGCAAACACTGATTTTAGGGGCGATTGCCATCGTCTTTGGATTGCTGATTGCATGGTCCGTTACGCGGCAAATCACCCGACCCATTATTACTAATCTGAAGCTGGCGGAGCGCATTGCAGGCGGCGATCTCTCTGCAAACGTCACGGTGGAACGGCATGATGAACTGGGGCAGTTAACGACGGCCATGATGGTGATGACGGAGAAATTGCGTCATTTAATGACGGATATTCGTCAAAGCGTGTACAGCGTTGAGAGCGCTTCCTCTGACATTGCATCGGGCAATAATGATTTGTCATCACGCACCGAGCAGCAATCGGCGGCGATTGTAGAAACGGCAGCCAGTATGGAAGAGTTAACGGCTACGGTGAAGAACAACGCCGATAATGCCCGACATGCCAGCCAGATTGCCGGGGAAGCCTCAACCAATGCGAATCGAGGCGGGGATATTATTAACCGCGTGATTAACACCATGAGCGATATCTCCGGTAGCTCGAAGAAGATCTCTGATATCACGAGTGTCATTAATAGTATCGCTTTCCAGACTAATATTCTGGCATTGAATGCAGCAGTGGAAGCGGCGCGGGCCGGTGAGCAAGGCCGTGGCTTTGCGGTTGTTGCTAGCGAGGTTCGCAGCCTTGCTCAGCGCAGTTCACAGGCGGCAAAAGAGATCGAAAGCCTGATTTCAGAATCGGTTTCTCGTGTGGATGCAGGAACCGATCTGGTTTCTCAAGCGGGAACAACGATGGATGACATTGTCGCTTCCGTAAGCCGCGTGAATGACATCATGGGGGAAATATCTTCAGCATCGGATGAGCAGAGTCGCGGTATTGCGCAAATTGGCAGTGCAGTGGCTGAAATGGATACCACCATCCAGCAGAATGCCGCTATGGTGAGTGAATCCTCCGTCGCGGCGAACTCGTTGCAGGAACAGGCCTCGAAGCTGGCAAAACTCATGTCCGTTTTCCGCATATCCGATGCGGATGTTGCCGGGGTACCAAGACTGCAAGGATCTAACACCGGCAATGGAAATTCGGGCAATAGAGCAACGGCTCGCCTGCCGACGCTCGCGTCACGGGATAATGGGAACGATAACTGGACAACGTTCTGATACCCCGTTGAGTCGATGACTTAGAGGTGGCCGATTGAACTAGAGGGAACGGCATTTGCTGTCCCCTCGTTCACCCACTGCATGATCAGCGCCGTAGCTTGTGTCTCCTGATTGATGTTTTCCTCAACGGCGACAAACCCCTGCTTATGATAGAACCGGCAAGCGCGTGTATTCTGTTGATACACTTCCAGACTGAGTAAGGGGTACTGCGCCTGAACATGTTGGATCAGCGCGGTGCCAATCTGCTTTCCATAATAGGCTTGTTCCACAAACAGCGCGCCGATAAACCGTGCTTCTAGTACGCTGATAAAGCCAATAAGGCTTCCTTGTTCTTCATAAACCCAGGTTTGTGACTGGGGAATATAGATCTCGCGTACCGCACTGGCGCTTTCTCGCCAGTAATCTTCACGGATAAAGGGATGCGCCAGAATAGTGCTCTTTAACCAGAGTTGCATCAACGGCGCAAGATCGAGGCTGCGATAAGGGCGGATCATGACGCGCTTTCCTGATGACAAAAACAGTCAATGACATGGTCGTTGACCAATCCGCCCGCCTGCATGAAGGCATAGCAGATAGTCGAACCGATAAATTTGAAGCCGCGTTTCTTCAGGGCTTTGGACATGGCATCTGAAACGTCCGTTTTGGCGGGAACGTCTGCGAGTGAAGCGGGATGGTTGAGGTGTGGCCGGTGTTCGACAAAAGACCAAATGAAGTCCGCAAAGCTCTCTCCTTGGCTTTCCATCGCCACCCATACTTTTGCGTTGGTGATAATCGCCTCGATTTTCCCGCGATGGCGGATAATACTGCTGTCCTGTACTAATCGATCTACGTCATCCTGCGTCATTTTCGCCACCTGCTCAGGATTGAACTGGTGGAAGCAACGGCGATAGTTTTCGCGCTTTTTCAGGACGGTGATCCAGGAAAGACCCGCCTGCTGGCCCTCCAGACACAGTAACTCAAACAGTTTCTGGCTATCAGTACAGGGTTTCCCCCACTCGTTATCGTGATAATCCTGATATAAGGTGTCTTGTGTAACCCAGCCGCAGCGTTGCATTCCTTTCTCCTGATTCGGTTGTGCCGTTGGTGTTTGGACGCACAGTTTATTGTAAGGCAGTCTGCCGCAATGTGGTGCGATCATGGCATTCACGATGCTGTATATGCAACCAGTATTTTGCGGGCGTGCTCGCAGATAGGGAAAGTCATTTGCGGATGGGGCGGAAAGTCGTCGTGGAATCGTGAATAATGTTTTGCCGACAGCTCAGGGCTATTTTATTCGCTCAAGGCTGTTATCGATCATAAGAAAAACGTAAATAGAAACAGGGGTACAGGGAATGGCAGTGGAGTGGGTAGCAGCCTATCTGGCATTAGGTGCCGTGGTGGGTTTCATGGCGGGATTATTAGGTATCGGTGGTGGCGGCATTATGGTGCCAGTGCTGACGGCGTTGTTTGCCGCACAGGGCGTGGATAATACGCATCTGGTGCACCTGGCGTTGGGAACGTCAATGGCGGCGATTGTCGTCACGGCGATTTCCAGTCTACGTACTCATCATCAGCATCAGGCGGTGCTTTGGCCTGTGGTTATCAGAATTACGCCCGCCATTCTGATCGGGACATTCGCCGCGACCTGGCTGGCGACGCTGTTGCCGACGCGGACGCTGGCGATCTTTTTCTCCTGTTTTATGGCCTATGTTTCTCTGCAAATGGTGCTGAATATCAAGCCTAAACCGCAGCGTCAGTTGCCCGGTACGGCAGGGATTTCGCTGGCGGGATTGACGATCGGCAGCATCTCGGCGCTGGTGGCTATTGGCGGTGGGTCGCTTACGGTGCCGTTCCTGACGTGGTGCAACGTCCGTATTCAGCAGGCGATTGGGACATCGGCGGCGGTTGGGCTACCGATTGCCGTTTCCGGTGCGCTGGGCTACCTGATCAACGGCTGGTCGACGACCGGATTGCCTGACTACAGCGTCGGCTATGTTTCTCTGCCTGCTGTTTTCCTGATTTCCGTCGTCAGCTTCTTCACTGCGCCCGTCGGCGCCCGTCTGGCGCATCGCTTGCCGGTTGCGACGCTGAAAAAGGCCTTTGCCGCACTGCTGCTGCTGCTGAGCCTGAAGATGTTGCAGACTGTTTTTTCAAGCTGATCCTGAAATTTGAAAGATGATGGTGGGGATTTGCACTTGTTACCGCATTCTGGCTGTATATCTTGCGGTCAGAGGGTATACTGGCGCATTCCTTATAAATCCACTTGTATCGCGCGCGAATCCAACATGCAAAAGTTTGATACCAAGACCTTCCAGGGCCTGATCCTGACATTACAGGATTATTGGGCTCGCCAGGGCTGCACCATTGTTCAACCATTGGACATGGAAGTCGGCGCAGGCACTTCACATCCTATGACCTGTCTGCGGGCACTGGGGCCGGAGCCAATGGCCGCCGCCTATGTGCAGCCTTCTCGTCGCCCGACCGATGGGCGCTACGGCGAAAACCCAAACCGCTTGCAGCACTATTACCAGTTTCAGGTCGTCATTAAGCCATCGCCGGACAATATTCAGGAGCTGTACCTCGGTTCTCTGAAAGAACTGGGTATGGACCCGACCATTCACGATATCCGTTTCGTGGAAGATAACTGGGAAAACCCAACGCTGGGCGCATGGGGCCTGGGTTGGGAAGTCTGGTTGAATGGTATGGAAGTCACGCAGTTTACCTACTTCCAGCAGGTTGGCGGTTTGGAATGCAAACCCGTGACCGGTGAGATTACCTACGGTCTGGAACGTTTGGCGATGTACATTCAGGGCGTTGATAGTGTTTACGATCTGGTCTGGAGCGATGGCCCGTTAGGTAAAACCACCTACGGCGACGTGTTCCATCAAAACGAAGTCGAGCAGTCAACCTACAACTTTGAACACGCTGATGTCGATTTCCTGTTCAGCTGTTTCGAGCAATATGAGAAAGAAGCGCAGCACCTGCTCGCGCTGGAAAAACCGCTGCCTTTGCCAGCTTACGAACGCATTCTGAAAGCGGCGCACAGCTTTAACCTGCTGGACGCGCGTAAAGCGATCTCGGTTACCGAGCGCCAGCGCTACATCCTGCGTATTCGTACCCTGACCAAAGCGGTTGCGGAAGCCTATTATGCCTCTCGTGAGGCATTGGGTTTCCCGATGTGTAATAAGAAAGAGAGCTAAGAGGCAGCCATGACTGACAAGACTTTTCTGGTGGAAATTGGCACGGAAGAGCTGCCGCCGAAGGCTCTCCGTAATCTGGCAGAATCCTTTGCCGCGAATTTCACGGCGGAGCTGGATGCTGCCAATCTGGCGCACGGTGACGTAAGCTGGTTTGCTGCGCCGCGCCGTCTGGCGCTGAAGGTTGCACGCCTAAGCGCTTCCCAACCCGATCGTGAAGTAGAAAAACGCGGTCCAGCGATTTCCCAAGCGTTTGATGCGGAAGGTAAGCCGACAAAAGCGGCAGAAGGCTGGGCGCGTGGCTGCGGTATCACCGTTGAGCAAGCTGAACGTTTGACGACCGACAAAGGCGAGTGGCTGCTGTATCGTGCCCATGCTAAAGGTGAACAGGCACAGGCGCTGTTGGCGGGTATGGTCAGCACCGCATTATCGAAGTTACCGATTCCAAAATTGATGCGCTGGAGCGACAAAGAAACCCAGTTTGTACGTCCGGTGCATACCGTGACTATGCTGTTGGGTGAGGAATTGATCCCCGGTCAGGTATTGGGTATCGATTCCGCTCGTACTCTTCGCGGCCACCGCTTTATGGGTGAAGCTGAATTTACGATCGACAATGCAGAGCAGTATCCACAGATTCTGCTGGAACGCGGTAAAGTCGTCGCCGACTACGATGCGCGTAAAGCGAAAATCAAAGCTGATGCAGAAGAAGCCGCACGCAAGATTGGCGGTAATGCCGATCTTAGCGACAGCCTGCTGGAAGAAGTCACCTCGCTGGTGGAATGGCCGGTGGTACTGACCGCGAAATTTGAAGAAAAATTCCTCGCCGTACCGTCCGAAGCGCTGGTTTACACCATGAAAGGTGACCAGAAGTATTTCCCGGTTTATGACAACAGCGGCAATCTGCTGCCGAATTTCATCTTTGTTGCCAATATTGAATCCAAAGATCCACAGCAGATTATCTCCGGTAACGAAAAAGTGGTGCGCCCACGTTTGGCTGACGCCGAGTTCTTCTTCAATACCGACCGCAAGAAGCGTTTGGAAGATCACTTACCGCGTCTGGAAACGGTTTTGTTCCAGCAGCAACTGGGTTCATTGCGTGACAAAACTGACCGCATTCAGGGGCTGGCAGGCTGGGTTGCTGGCCAAATTGGTGCTGACGTGAACCACGCAACGCGTGCGGGTCTGCTGTCCAAGTGCGACCTGATGACCAACATGGTGTTCGAATTCACCGACACGCAGGGCGTGATGGGGATGCACTATGCGCGTCATGATGGTGAAGCCGAAGATGTAGCTGTTGCGCTGAATGAGCAGTATCAGCCGCGTTTTGCGGGTGATGAACTGCCGTCTTCTGCGGTGGCTTGTGCGCTGGCGATTGCCGACAAAATGGATTCGCTGGCAGGGATTTTTGGCATCGGCCAACATCCAAAAGGTGACAAAGATCCATTTGCACTGCGTCGCGCAGCCCTCGGCGTGCTGCGTATTATTGTCGAAAAACGTCTGCCGCTCGATTTGCAGACACTGACCGAAGAAGCGGTACGTTTGTATGGCAGCAAGCTGACTAATACCAAGGTTGTGGATGACGTGATTGAGTTTATGCTCGGTCGTTTCCGTGCCTGGTATCAGGAAGAAGGGCACAGTGTGGATACCATTCAGGCGGTATTGGCGCGTCGTCCAACTCGTCCGGCTGATTTCGATGCCCGCGTGAAAGCCGTTAGCCACTTCCGTTCGCTGGATGCAGCAGCGGCGCTTGCAGCAGCTAACAAACGCGTTTCCAACATTCTGGCGAAGTCTACCGATACGCTGAATGAGAGCGTCAACGCTGCTGTATTGAAAGATGCGGCGGAAATTACGCTGGCAACACACCTTGTCGTGCTGCGTGACAAACTGACGCCGCTGTTTGCCGAAGGCCGCTATCAGGAAGCGTTGGTTGAGCTGGCCTCGCTGCGCGAACCGGTCGATGCATTCTTCGATCAGGTGATGGTCATGGCGGAAGATGAGCAGGTGCGTGTGAACCGCCTGACGCTGCTGAGCCAACTGCGTGAGCTGTTCTTGCAGGTTGCGGATATTTCCGTTCTGCAATAACGATAACTGCGTCATTGTCATCTTAGCCCCCGAATAGGTTCTCCTATTCGGGGGCTATTTTCTTCTCATTCCAGAACGCCCACCTATAGCCGCCCCGTGTATCTCGAGACTTAAACAGTCGGTATTCGTTGTAAGACCTGGCCTTTTTCTACACAGCAAGCCCGATTCGACTATGCTTATATCGTAGAAAATCTTGTCATGGAAAATCCGTCGTCAGCGTGTTTTTGTCTAAATAAAGCACGGCTGGCGGGGCAGTAAGCATAACAGGAGTAGGGAATGAGGAGGCTGATGACGTACCGTTCACGCTGGCTGCTGCCAGTTCTGGTTATTCTGGCGGCATTACAGCTTGCTGCCTGCGGTGATAGTGAGGCCGACCAGCGCAAGGCATTCATTGCATTTCTGCAAAGCGCACAGTCGCAGCAGGATGGGACGCTGCCCGCATTGACGGAAGAGCAGAAGAAGAGTTTTGGCAATTTTGCCAACGATTATGCGATTTTAACCACCTTTTCTCAGCAGTTTAATCAAGCCGTATCCGGCAGTCTGACGCCGATGCTGGGGCAAATTTCCCGTATTCGTGTCCCTAAAGACTATCTGACACAGCGTGATGCGCTCAGGCAATCTGTTGGAACCATGAGCCTGTTGGCGCAGCATGTTCAGGCGGCAAAAGCGCAGGCTGACAATGCCCACCGTACGTTAAAGCAGCCCGAAGAGGTGCAAATTCCTTATGAGCGGCTCTATGCGAGCACGGTAATACAGCCGACGAATGCGTTGTTACCTGTTATTCCTGGCGCCACGTCGTTTGCACAAAGCCTGATTCAGGTTGGCGATTTCCTCCAGGCTCAGGGCGATCAGGCCGTATTTAACGGCGCATCTGTCCAATTCCGCACCCCACAGCAGGCGGCGCAATATAACAGTATGGTGGCGGCATTACCTGTGCAGCAACAGAATGTGATGAATGCGCTCAGAGGGGTAAATAGCGTGAATTATCCTTAATAGCCTCTTGGCGAGTCGATATTAGCGGGTAGGTATTCTGGATAAAATGAGTGTGACGGACGAGAGGAGAAAAATAAATTGTGATTTGAATCACATAAATAAAACAAACATGACCGCTTAAAATGTGATGTAAATCACATATAAGGCGCTGTATTTGTCTACGAATCTGTTTAGTTTTTCATTTTTAACGGTTTTTTGTGAAGTAAATCACCTATTTGTATCGTTGATGTAGGGTGGTTGTGTGATTTTTGTCACGTTCCTGCCATGAGGTTGCGGTATGAAAACAGCGTGTTAGAGTCCGCGCTGCATACAGTAATAATGACGGAAATATTTTTGTGGCAATCGGTGTTTTTATAACAGCTGAGCTTTCGGTAACCGTCGATATCTCGGTAAAAATAAGGCTGTCGGTTGTTGCTAACCATCGCTGCGACTAACACACGTTGCCACGCCGTCTCACGATAATTACCACGCGCTCTTATTGTCAGCGCGTTTCAATAGGGGTGTGTTTTTATGCTTTCACCAGATATTAAGATCAAAGTGCAAAACTTTGGTCGCTTCCTCAGTAATATGGTGATGCCCAATATTGGCGCATTTATCGCCTGGGGTATTATTACCGCGCTGTTTATCCCTACCGGCTGGATTCCCAATGAAACCTTGGCGAAGCTCGTCGGCCCGATGATTACGTATTTGCTACCATTGCTGATTGGTTATACTGGCGGACGTCTGGTATTCGGTGAGCGTGGTGGTGTCGTGGGTGCAATTACGACGATGGGTGTGATCGTCGGAACCGACATCCCGATGTTCCTCGGTGCCATGATTGTGGGCCCGCTGGGCGGCTGGACGATTAAACGTTTTGACCGCATGGTCGACGGTAAAATCAAGAGCGGTTTTGAAATGCTGGTCAACAACTTCTCTGCCGGTATTATCGGTATGTTGTTGGCAATTCTGTCGTTCTTGGCAATTGGTCCGCTGGTTGAAGTCTTCTCTCAGGTGCTGGCTTCCGGCGTTAACCTGATGGTACAGAACAACCTGTTGCCGTTTACGTCCATCTTCGTTGAACCAGCGAAAATTCTGTTCCTGAACAACGCGATTAACCACGGTATCTTCTCTCCGCTGGGTATTCAGCAGGCGACGGAAACTGGCAAATCTATTTTCTTCCTGATCGAAGCGAACCCAGGTCCAGGTATGGGCGTGCTGATGGCTTATATGTTCTTCGGGCGTGGTAACGCGAAAGAATCAGCACCGGGTGCGGCGATTATCCACTTCCTGGGCGGGATTCACGAAATCTACTTCCCTTATGTCCTGATGAATCCGCGTCTGATTATCGCGGTGATCCTGGGCGGGATGACTGGCGTGTTTACGCTGAGCGTACTAGGCGGTGGCTTAGTTTCTCCAGCCTCTCCGGGCTCCATTCTTGCAGTGTTGGCGATGACGCCAAAAGGTGCTTACTTCGCTAACCTGGCGGCGATTGCAGCGGCTTTCGCGGTGTCCTTCATCGTGTCGGCGATTTTGCTGAAAAGCACCAAGCAAAAAGAAGAAGACCTGGGCGATGCGACGCGTCGTGTGCAGGAAATGAAAGCGTCTTCTAAAGGTGCAGCGACTAACACGGGCGTCAGCGGTGATATGAGCACCGTGCGTAAAATCATCGTAGCGTGTGATGCTGGTATGGGTTCCAGCGCGATGGGTGCTGGCGTGTTGCGTAAGAAAGTTCAGGATGCTGGGCTGACCAACATTTCGGTGACCAACAGCGCGATCAATAGCCTGCCGGACGATGTCGATCTGGTGATTACGCACCGCGATCTGACTGAACGCGCTATGCGCCATGCGCCGCAGGCGCAGCACATTTCTCTCACCAACTTCCTTGATAGCGGTCTGTATAGCGATCTGGCTGCTCGTCTTGTGGCAGCGCAGGGTGCCGCGCAGCCTGAAACCGTCGCGACGCCTGCACCCGCTGTAGCCGACACGCAGACGAACCTGTTCCAACTGGGGGCGGGTAACGTGTTCCTGAATCAGCATGCGACACACAAAGAGCAGGCAATTCGTTTCGCCGGCGAGCAACTGGTGAAAGGCGGCTACGTCGAGCCTGCGTATGTTGAAGCCATGCTGGAGCGTGAAAAGCTGACCTCCACTTATCTGGGCGAGTCGATCGCCGTGCCGCACGGTACGATAGAAGCGAAAGACCGCGTGTTGAAAACCGGCGTTGTCTTCTGCCAATATCCTGAAGGCGTTCGCTTTGGCGATGAAGAGGATGAGGTTGCGCGTCTGGTTATCGGTATCGCTGCCCGTAACAACGAACATATTCAGGTCATCACCAGCCTGACCAATGCGTTGGATGATGACGCGGTTATTGAACGTCTGGCACACACGCAGGACGTTCAGGAAGTACTCGACTTACTCTCCGGTAAAAAGAGTGCCTGATTAATTTGGCTAGTGCCGCCTTCGGGCGGCCTCTTTTTATGTCTTTTTAAGGTTACGTCTCATGAAAGCATTACATTTTGGCGCGGGTAATATTGGCCGCGGGTTTATTGGGAAATTGCTGGCGGATGCCAATGTCGAACTGACATTTGCTGACGTCAATCAGCCGCTGTTAGATGCCCTGAACAGTCGTAAAAGCTACGCGGTGCGGATTGTCGGTGATAACACGCAGGTTGATACCGTCAGCAACGTTAGCGCTGTTCACAGCGGCAGTCAGGATGCTGTCGCGCTCATTGCCGTGGCCGATTTGGTGACGACCGCTGTGGGGCCACAGATTCTGGAAAAAATCGCCGGAACTATCGCTCAGGGGCTGGTTAAGCGTCACGAAGACGGCAATATCCGGCCGTTGAACATTATTGCCTGTGAAAATATGGTGCGTGGCACCAGCCAGTTAAAACAACATGTACTGAAACTGCTGCCGGAAGGCCATCATGAATGGGTGGTCGAGCATGTGGGATTCGTCGATTCCGCCGTAGATCGCATCGTTCCCCCTTCCGAAGTCGGTAGCGATGATGTTCTGGCGGTGACGGTAGAAACCTTCAGCGAATGGATCGTCGATAAAACCCAGTTCTGCGGTGAGCCGCCAGCGATTCCCGGTATGGAACTGACCGACAATCTGATGGCGTTTGTCGAGCGTAAACTGTTCACACTTAATACCGGCCATGCGATTACGGCCTATCTCGGTCAGCAGGCGCGCCATCAAACGATCCGCGATGCAATTCTTGACCCGCAAGTCAGAGCCGTTGTTAAAGGTGCAATGGAAGAGAGCGGCGCGGTACTCATCAAACGCTACGGTTTTGATGCGGATAAGCACGCTGCCTATATCAACAAGATTCTCAGCCGCTTTGAAAATCCCCATCTGCATGATGATGTCGAACGCGTTGGTCGTCAGCCGCTGCGTAAGCTGAGTGCAGGAGACCGTCTGATCAAGCCGCTGCTGGGAACGCTGGAATACCATTTACCGCATGACAACCTGATTACCGGTATTGCCGCGGCGATGCATTATCGCAGCGAACAAGATCCGCAGGCGCTGGAACTGGCTGAGTTAATCCACACCCAGGGCGTGCAGGCGGCGTTGGTGCAGATTTCTGGTCTGGATGCCGACAGCAAGGTTGTCGCGCAAGCAGTGAATGTGTATAACGCCATGCAGTAATCGGCGCGTCTCGTCACCAGGCAAGTGTGGTCTTTTCGACACGGTGTAAAGGTATACGGGCGACGTCGGGGATGCGATGTCGCCACACCTGCCGGTAAGCATGCTACCGAGATGGGTATGCTGTGTGCGGGTTTAAAGGGTCGAGAAGTGACGATGGAAGAAACACAGGCGTTTGAAAACCGGGTTCTGGAAGCGCTGAACTCAGGGAAGACAGTGCGCGACTTTATGCTCTGTGCCGTTGAATTACTGGCTGAAGCGGTCAGCATCCTGATGTTGCAGGTGTTCCGCAAAGACGATTATGCGGTGAAATATGCCGTTGAACCTCTGATGACGGGCACGGGGCCACTGGGCGACCTTTCCGTGCGCCTGAAACTGATTTATGGCTTGGGAATGATCAGCCGTAAAGAGTACGAAGATGCGGAACTGTTGATGGCGTTGGGAGAAGAGCTGGCGCATGACGATCGGCATTATCGTTTTACCGATGATGAAATTCTGGGGCCTATCGGTGAGCTGCACTGCGTTGCTGCGTTGCCCACAGAACCCGCTTTGCCGCCCGTAGTAGAAGCTGCCGATCCACTTCTGGTGAGCATGCAACAGCAGCGTTACCAGCAGATGGTACGTTCTACACTGGTTTTATCTCTGACTGCATTGATTGCGCAAATCAGTCTGAAAAAGGCGTTTTAGTCCCATTCAGCGATATCACGCTACATTAACCTGTCAGGTGTTTATATTCGTCATACTTCAAGCTGACTGGTCTTTCAACAACTCGAATTATTTAGCGTATAGTGTATGCTGTGCCCCGCATTATTCTCCCGTTATATAGGTTATCTTTTATGAAAGAGCAGGAAAAAGCAGAGATCAAACGTCTTAGCGACCAATTGGATAAGCTGACGCATAAGCAGACTACGCTGCTGGCACAAGGTGATGCCGAAGCTATCGCACTCAATCTGGAAGCTTGCGAAAAGCTTACGGCTGAGATTGAGCGCCTGCGTAACGTGAGAGAACAGAAACTTAGCAAAGAAGCGCAGAAACTGGCGAAGCTGCCTTTCAACCGTGCGATTACCAAAAAAGAGCAGGCTGATATGGGGACGTTGAAGAAGAGCGTTCGCGGTTTGGTGATTGTGCACCCGATGACTGCACTCGGGCGTGAAATGGGCTTAAAAGAGATGACAGGTTACGCGCCGAAATCGTTCTGAGGCCTTTTCTCTGCGTAGACAGAGGATACTGGATTAATTGCAAAGCCCCTGCTTAACAGGGGCTTTGTCGTTTTTGGTGCTCTGCGATTTTTACTATTAGCGCGGCGCGTGCAGATGATGTGTTTGGTTGGTAAACGCGATACCGGCCGGTGTGTCATCATGCTGTGCGTTGGCTAGACGGAAGACGGAGACGGCCTGCTTCAGCAGTCTCGCCTGCTCTTCCAGCGAATCGGCGGCCGCAGAGGATTGTTCAACCAGCGCGGCGTTCTGCTGCGTAGTGCTGTCCATCTCCACAATCGCCTGGCTAACCTGACTGATTCCCCTGCTTTGCTCATCTGATGCGGTGGCAATTTCACCCATGATGTCATGCACCTGCGTGATTGAGGTGACGATATCGTTCATGGTTTTGCCCGCATTGCCGACCAGTGTCGCACCACGTGATACTTGATTAACCGATTCAGAGATCAGGTCTTCAATTTCCTTCGCAGCCTGAGAACTGCGCTGAGCTAAACTACGGACTTCGCTGGCGACAACGGCAAAGCCACGGCCTTGCTCACCAGCACGGGCGGCTTCCACCGCGGCGTTCAATGCCAGAATGTTAGTCTGGAAGGCGATGCTGTTGATGACGGACGTAATTTCCGCGATACGTTTGGAGCTGTTCTCAATTGCCGTCATGGTTTGCACCACGTTATTCACCTGTTCGCCACCCTGTTTCGCGGTGTGGGAAGCGCTGATGGCCAGTTTGTTGGCGTGGTGTGCGTTGTCTGCATTTTGCTTAACCGTTGCGGTGAGTTGCTCCATGCTGGCGGCAGTTTGTTCAACGGCAGCGGCCTGTTGCTCGGTACGTGAAGATAAATCTGTATTGCCTGCAACGATCTCGCCAGATGCGTTAGAAATCTGGCTGACGCCGACGCGAATGTCATCGATCATATTGTGCAGGTTGTCATTCATTTTCGACATTGCACTCATCAACTGACCCAGTTCATCTTTGCGGGTAGTGTTGATGGACATGGTGAGATCGCCTGTTGCTATTTTTTCAGCCATGCTCAGCGTGCTGCCCAGTGGCGTGGTGATTTGACGCGAAATAAACCAGGAAATCAGCAGGCCAAGCAGCAGCGTAATCAGTGCCGCGATGCTCATTTGCAGCGTGGCGTTGTGAATATCGGCCTGTGAGGCAGCAAGCTGATCGCTCAGCAGGGATTTAACCACGATGTTCAACTGCTCGGCGACAGTCTGCATTTGCCCCGCCTGCGCCATTTCCTCCTGATAGGCTGGCATATAGGCCAGAACCTGTTCTTCATAATTGTTCATTATTGCCAGAACGGGAGACAGCGTGTCACGCTGTTCGGCAGACAGACTCTGATACAGAAAGGTCAATGATGTTTGTGCCGCGTTGATGGCATCCGTCAGTTTTTCTTCGGATTCTTTATTGGTAGAAAGTAATAAACCACGAACGTGGTAGCGGACGGCAATCAGTTTTTGGTTCAGGTCTGAAAGTAATAATTGCAGGTTTGTACTGTTGTTGTCTGTCTTTAATTGATCGTTGAGCTCTTGTAGGGGTTTTTCCGTGGTTGAAATATTCCAGCTCTTTCTTACAGCATCCTTTTTGCTCACGGCATTAATATAATTATTTTGTTTTTCCTGATAGCTGGTAATTAATGTGGGGATGCTGGCTATTTTCTTTGCGTCGCTTTCAGGCCAGTGAAATTCTTTTGCTTTTTCAGCGAGTTTACTGACGCTGGCAATATGCTCAATGTTCCTTTTTATATCATCTGGGTTATAAGTGGTGCCGTATAATGCGCGGTAATATTTAGCCTGGTTAATTTCATCATTGATATTGTTGCTTAAATTAACTTTATCAATACTGTCTTTCAGCGAGCTGATATGCATAATGCCCGCGCCGGCAATCACCATGGTCATCAGCAGAATCAGGAAAAAGCCCAATCCTAATTTTTTACCGACTTTTAGATTGTCAAAATTCATAGCCATCACATCCCACCACTATATCGTATTGAGTCGAATTCACTATCCTGATGCACACTTGCTTAGCGGTGTTAGCATCTCGGATTACCACTTACCAAGCTTATCCCTGCAAAACAGCATGATAAAAATCCGCAGTAGATATCGGCACTTTACTCTGAAACTTTATGCGCCAATGAGCGAGGATAGCCAGCGTACATGAGGCTCGACGTCCAGGAGGGATAATAAAAAACTGGAATAACAGACTGTTATTCCAGTTTATATTCAAACGCAGAAGAGGCCTGATGGTATCAGGCACTCAGCGGTTTTATTTTTTTGCGCTAGCGAAACGAGCAGCGGCTTCGTCCCAGTTCAATACGTTCCAGAATGCTTTAGCATAAGCTGGACGAAGGTTCTGATATTTCAGGTAGTAAGCGTGCTCCCATACGTCCAGACCGACGATTGGGTAGCCAGATGCGCCAGAAACAGCTTCACCCATCAGCGGGCTGTCTTGGTTTGCAGTCGATACAACGGCCAGTTTACCGTCGTCTTTCAGTACCAGCCACGCCCAGCCAGAACCGAAGCGGGTTGCTGCTGCTTGCTCAAATTTCTCTTTAAACGCGTCAACGCTACCGAAATCACGCTCGATGGCGGCTTTCAGATCGCCAGTCAGCGTCGTGCCTACTTTCAGGCCTTTCCAGAACAGGCTGTGGTTAACGTGGCCACCCGCGTTGTTACGCAGTGCCGTTCTTTTCTCCGCAGGAACGTTATCCAGTTGAGCGATCAGCTCTTCAGCAGACAATTTAGCCAGCTCAGGCAGAGATTCCAGCGCGGCGTTAGCATTATTGACGTAAGCCTGATGGTGTTTGGAATGGTGAATTTCCATCGTTTCTTTGTCGAAATGCGGTTCCAGTGCGTCATAAGCATAAGGCAGCGATGGCAGTGAATAACTCATGTTTAGCATCTCCATGGTAAAAAAAATGTTACGGCACTGTGTTGTTAGTGCCGCGTAAGCAATACCTTCATTATAGTTAATTAAATGATATTGAAAATGATTATTCTCGAATGGGTGGCATGAATCAGATTGCTTTACTTCATGATAACAAACGCTTATGTCGTTATTGCACTATGTAAAAACAAATTAATCTATACCGTCGTGCTTCAAATTGCTTGTCCGCTGGCGGGGAGCCATCGCGATCCTAACGGTAATGGCTTATGCGCTTAGACGTTGCGGATGCGTGTAAATGGTCGCATGCCCTGGTCGACAAAACCCCACCAGCGTCAGGTTGCAACGTTGTGCAACGTCAACGGCCAGTGAGGTGGCTGCCGAGACAGCAAACAGGATTTCCACACCACACATGGCAGATTTTTGTACCATTTCATAGCTGGCTCGGCTGGAAACCAGCGCGGCACCCTGTTGCCATCCTTGTTTTGCTCGGGTGCCAAGCAATTTATCCAGTGCGACATGGCGGCCAACATCTTCGCTTCCGCCTGACAGCGTGCCGTCTGGCGCTATCCAACTGGCTGCATGGGTACAGCCTGTCATCTGGCCGATCTTTTGTACATCGCGCAGTCGCACCAGTGCGTTTTCAAGTTTGCTGAGGGAAAATGTCTGGGTGAAGGGCAGAGGCATCACTGGTTTGCCGATTTCTGCAAGCTGCTCTACGCCACATACGCCGCAGCCTGTGCGGCCATCCATTGCCCGACGTCGTTCTTTTAGCCCGGCAAAGCGTCGGCTGGAAAGCTCAATCTGCACTTCGATGCCGTTACAGGCGGCCTGTACATCAATGCCGTAGATATCTGCGGGTGATTGGATAATGCCTTCAGATAAGGAAAACCCGAGAGCGAACTGTTCCAACTCTTTTGGTGAAGCCATCATCACAACATGTGAGATGCCGTTATAAACCAGCGCAACGGGCACTTCTTCCGCCAGCCAGTCAGGTTGTGGCTGGTGTAGCGAGTCGGGATGATAGACCGAATGTTGCGTTGCGCCCTCGAGGGCCGTATCTGCGCGTAAATGCACCTCTTCCACCTGAAATACCTGCATGTTAGTAACCCTGGAAATTAAAAGTATTATTTCACCGCGCCTGAAGGGATGCGACTTTTTCTCGTAAGAAACTGTGCGTCAACTCGAAGAGTTGCCTTCTTCTCTGGCCGAATCCTGTCGCTAACTCCATACCCCGTATAGGCTTAATGTAACGGTTTACTGTTTGCCTCTTTTTTCACTGCGGCCTGGCCGCTCACCCGGAACTGAAAAGGAGACTGAAATGGCGCACGATAATCTCGAAGGCCGATCTGCATCTGGCGAAATCGGCTCTCTTAATCTGAAAAAACGCTATGACAATTTTATCGGCGGAGCCTGGATTCCACCTGATGCGGGTCAGTATTTTGTCAATTTAACGCCAGTAACGGGTCAACCGATGTGTGAGGTAGCCAGCTCGACAACGCGAGATATTGACCATGCGTTGGATGCTGCTCACAAAGCAAAAGCGCAATGGGGTGGCCTGTCGGTGCAGGAACGGGCGCTGGTGCTTAACCGCATCGCTGACCGAATGGAACAAAATCTTGAGCGGCTAGCGCAGGTAGAAACTTGGGATAACGGTAAACCGATACGTGAAACCAGCGGGGCGGATGTGCCGTTGGCGATTGACCACTTCCGCTATTTTGCGGCCTGTATCCGCGCGCAAGAGGGGGCGATCAGCGAAATTGATGGTGATACCGTAGCCTATCATTTTCATGAACCTCTCGGTGTGGTTGGACAAATCATTCCCTGGAATTTCCCGCTGCTGATGGCCTGTTGGAAGATGGCACCCGCGCTGGCCGCGGGTAACTGTATTGTGCTGAAGCCCGCCAAACTGACGCCGATGTCGGTGCTGGTTTTGATGGAGCTAATTCAGGATCTGTTGCCGCCGGGTGTCATTAATGTCGTTAACGGGTCGGGAAGCGAAATCGGTGAATATCTGGCGACGTCGAAACGCGTCGCGAAAGTTGCCTTCACTGGGTCGACAGAAGTAGGCCAGCAGATCATGAGCTATGCGGCGCAGAATGTGACGCCGGTGACGCTGGAGCTGGGCGGCAAGTCGCCAAATATCTTCTTTGCCGATGTGATGGATAAGGAAGACAGCTTCTTTGACAAAGTGCTTGAAGGTTTCACGCTGTTTGCCTTCAATCAGGGAGAAGTCTGCACCTGTCCGAGTCGTGCGCTGGTGCAGGAATCGATCTACGATCGCTTTATGGAGCGGGCAATCAAGCGCGTTGAGGCGATCCGCATCGGCAACCCGCTGGACAGCAGCACCATGATGGGTGCACAGGTGTCAGCAGGCCAGCTTGATACCATCCTTAACTATATTGATATCGGTAAGAAAGAGGGCGCACGGGTGCTCACGGGCGGCCAGCGTAAGGCGATGTCGGGTGGTCTGGCGGAAGGTTACTATCTGGAACCGACGATATTGTTCGGTAAAAACAGTATGCGCGTCTTCCAAGAGGAAATTTTCGGTCCGGTATTGGCAGTAACGACGTTCAAGACGATGGAAGATGCGTTGGAGATCGCCAACGATACAGAATACGGCCTGGGTGCGGGTGTGTGGAGCCGTAACGGCAATATCGCTTACCGAATGGGACGCGGCATTCAGGCTGGTCGCGTCTGGACCAATTGCTATCACGCCTACCCGGCACATGCCGCGTTTGGGGGCTACAAGCAGTCTGGTATCGGGCGTGAAAACCATAAAATGATGCTGGAACACTATCAACAAACCAAGTGCCTGTTGGTAAGTTACTCTGATAAGCCGATGGGGCTGTTCTAACAGCATACTTCCTTAAAACCTTGCGCGCTTGCCACCGTAGGCGCGCATAGCTTAACTCAACACCGTTTTCCGTATTAAGCCGTCCTTACACTAGGATTTGCCCGGTTGTTATAGCTGATGATTGATAGTTGATTGTGTCAGCGCTTAACAACGGCTACGCTGTTTTGAATAGCGCTTTGCTTTCAAGAGGTTGTGCATGACGGATAAGATCGGCTGGATTGATAACCTGCGGGCGCTGGCCTGCATGATGGTCGTTCTGATTCATAGTACAACCTACTATATTACCGCGGGGGGCATGCCGGGCGATGGACATTGGGATGTGGCGAATGTTCTGAACTCTGCGTCGCGCGTCTGCGTCCCGCTGTTTTTCATGATCTCGGGATACTTATTTTTTGGTGAACGCAGTGCGGGGAAGAAGCATTTCCTGCGTATCGGTTTATGCCTGCTTTTTTATAGTACGGTCGCGCTGATCTATATTGCGACACTCACACCGATTAATGGCCTGAACTCATTACACCATGCGTTGCAAAAACCGATCTTTTATCACTTATGGTTTTTCTACGCCATTATCGTGATTTATCTGCTTTCCCCACTGATTACAGTCAAGCCAATATCGGGCAAATATGTGGTTGTCTTGATTGTTTTATTGGCTGTTGTCGCTAATCCCAATACGGGGCGGGTGGGGTTTGAAGGCTTTAAATTACTGCCTGTTAATCTCTATATTTACGGCGATACGTTTTACTACGTGCTGTATGCCGCGCTGGGGAGAGCGTTGGGCATGTTGGATGTACCAAAGAAAGTCGTGCTTGCTGCTATCCCCTTTTTCATCGTGTGTGTCGCATTGGTGGCGATGGGAACGAAGCACCACACATTGTTGAACGATACGTTCACTCAGACGTTTTATATCTACTGTGGTCCGTTGGTGTTTCTGGCTGCGGTCAGCCTACTGGTGGTGTTTAAGCATTACTTTAGCCAGCGGATTTTACCGGGTTTTGCTACGATTTCGCGCCATTCTCTGGCGATTTACGGCTTCCACGCGTTGATTATTCATTATTTGCGTACGCATGATGTGGCGCTGCCATCTCACCCGGTTCTCGATATTTTCTATGTCTTCGCCGTTGCGCTGGTGGCAAGCCTGCTGCTTTCGATGGCGCTACAGAAGATTGATGTGCGTCGCTGGGTGAGCTGACGATGAGCCCGGTGCACCGGACTCATCGTGTTACATCAGTGGGCTAAGCTGTTGGTAGAGCGATTTAAATGTGCGCCGCCGTTCGGCATAGTCGGCGTGGCGCTGAGCATCCGGCTGATGAACCTGCTCCAGCGGTAGTGGCGGCAAGAGCTCTGCCAGTGGCGTATGCGGATGCATGGCGATTTGTGCCAGACGTGCAGCACCTAGCGCCGGGCCGACATCCCCTCCTGTGCGGTACTCCAGCGTTTGGCCGCTGATATCCGCCAACATTTGCCGCCAGTAGGCGCTGCGTGCACCACCGCCAATCAGCGTGATGCTATCGGGATTTAGCCCCGTCATATGCAGTGCGTCCATTCCATCGGCAAGCGCAAACCCCACGCCTTCCAGTACCGCTTTTGCCAGTTCCGGGCGACCGTGTTGATGGGTGAGCCCCCAGAATGCGCCTTTGGCATCGGGATTATTGTGCGGCGTGCGTTCACCGGATAAATAGGGCAAGAACCACACTGGCGTGATGGCATTATCGGTTGGTGTCGAGGCGATTTCTTGCAACATTGCGGACACGCTCTCGGCGTGTGTCAGGCGAGCGACCCAATCCAGGCAGGATGCTGCGCTTAACATCACGGACATCAGGTGCCAGGTATTTGGTAACGCATGGCAGAAGCTATGAACGGCATGCTGCGGATTGCTGAGAAAACCGTCGCTAACGGCGAAGTAAACGCCAGATGTGCCGAGAGACAGCATCGCCTGACCGGCTTGATACAGCCCGACGCCAATTGCACCTGCTGCGTTATCCCCACCGCCAGCAATAACGGGGACGCGATCCATGCCCCAGCGGCTGGCGATATCATGCCGCAGATAACCCGTAATCTGGCTGCCTTCATACAGCGCGGGCATATGCTCGCGGCTCAGCCCGCAGGCTTCCAGCAGGGTGTCGCTCCAGTCTCGTTTGGCGACGTCCAGCCAAAGGGTGCCAGCTGCATCTGACATATCACTGGCAAACTCCCCTGTTAGGCGCCAACGCAGATAGTCTTTTGGCAGCAAGATCTTGTCAATTTGGCGAAAGATAGCGCTTTCGTTTTCCTGTACCCATTTCAATTTGGGTGCGGTAAAGCCAGGCATCATCAGGTTGCCAGTAATTTGGCGCGATGTAGGCACCAACTGTTCCAGCGTTCGACATTGAGCCGCGCTACGTCCGTCATTCCAGAGAATTGCAGGGCGCAGCACGTTCTGGCGGGCATCTAATAAGGTGGCCCCGTGCATTTGCCCAGTCAGCCCTAACGCTTTCACGGCGTGAAGGCTGTGCGTTGTCGCCAGCGCCTGTAGTGCCTGATCGGTTGCTTGCCACCAGTCTTCAGGCGCTTGCTCCGACCAGAGCGGGTGCGGACGCGAAATGCTCAACGCCGCGCTATGGCTGGCAATCACTTTTCCAGATTCATCCAGCAGAATGGCTTTCACACCGGACGTACCCAGATCAATACCGATATACATAGTGGCTCCTGATCGCCTCTGCGGCAGTGCTTAGCCTGCCGCAGTAGGCAAGCGTACCGTTTTAGCCAAATTACCCGTCATACTTCAAGTTGCATGTGCGTTGGCTGCGTTCAGTCACCCGAATCACTTACCTGAGTAAGCTCATCGGGATTCCCTCTCTTGCCGCCTTCCTGAAACTCGAATTATTTAGGGTATAGATGGCGGTTAACCAGATTTTCCAGCAATTCTTGCTGGCCACTCTGGTGCTGTGGTGCCAGTTGGTGGCTTTCCGCATAGTGGGCGAGTGATTCCAGCGAGGCCTTGCCTTGCAGAATTTGCTGACCCAGCTCTCCGTTCCATCCCGCATAGCGTTTAGCAACAAGCTGATTGAGCTTATCATCTTCAATCATTCTGGCAGCAGCCTTGAGCGCTAACGCCATCGTATCCATCGCGCCGATATGCGCATGGAAAAGGTCATAGCGATCGGTGCTCTGACGACGAACTTTGGCGTCAAAGTTCAAGCCACCCGTCGTAAAGCCGCCCGCTTTGAGAATCTCATACATGATCAGCGCGTTCTCTTCCACGCTGTTAGGGAACTGATCGGTGTCCCAGCCAAGCTGCGGGTCGCCACGGTTCGCATCGACCGATCCGAAAACGCCGAGCGCGACAGCGGTGGCTATCTCATGGTGGAATGAATGACCCGCCAGCGTCGCGTGGTTGGCTTCAACGTTGACTTTAATCTCTTTTTCCAGCCCAAATTGTTTAAGGAAGCCATAAACGGTAGCGACATCATAATCGTACTGGTGTTTGGTCGGTTCCTGTGGTTTTGGCTCGATGAGCAGCGTGCCCTGAAAACCGATTTTGTGTTTATGCTCGACGACCATCTGCATGAAGCGGCCGATCTGTTCACGTTCCTGGCGCAGGTCGGTATTGAGCAGCGTTTCATACCCTTCGCGCCCACCCCACAGTACATAGTTTTCACCGCCCAGTTTTTGGGTGACGTTCATTGCGGTGAACACCTGTGTGGCCGCCCAGGCAAACACATCTGGGTCAGGGTTGGTGGCCGCGCCTGCGCCATAACGGGGGTTAGTGAAACAGTTGGCGGTACCCCACAGCAGCTTCACACCACTAGCCTGCTGCTTTTCCGCCAGCACATCGGCGATCGCTGCAAAGTTATGTAGATACTCTTTCAGTGAGTTCCCTTCTGGAGCGACATCGACGTCATGAAAGCAGTAGTAAGGCACGCCCAGCTTTTGAAAGAATTCGAACGCGATGTCCGCCTTGCGCTTCGCCAGCTCCATCGCATCGCCTGATTGTTGCCACGGCCGGGCAAAAGAGCCGACGCCGAACATATCTGCGCCGTTCCAGCAGAACGTGTGCCAATACGCGACAGCAAAGCGCAAATGGTCCGCCATACGTTTACCGAGAATTTCCTGATCGGGATTGTAGTGACGAAAGGCGAAGGGATTATCGCTTTGGCTACCTTCATAACGGACTTTTTCGATCTGTTCAAAATAGGCTTGCATCGTTAACTCCTTAGAAACCACCCGGACGGAAGAGGCGGGAATGGGATTAATTTTCGGAGCAGATGAAGGTTTCCTCAATTACGTTATTTCACACTGAAATTCAGAGAATTATTAAATGTGCGCTGTGTCGCAAAAATGATGGCGTTTTAATCTGAATGCGCGCCGCAATAAGTAACAACATAAAAATGTAGCTCAACAATAAAATATGACCCGTATCAAAAAATGGGAATTAAACCAAAAAACATAATTGGAGGATAAAAATCTGTAATTGATGGGGGCATGTTTAGCGACAATACTCATCTGGCTATTGCTATTGGAGTCTTAGGCCCTGCATCTTAAATAAAAAAAGGTACGCTATGATGAAAGTTAAACATTTTTTACTCTCAGCTTGTGCCGTATTCACTTTAGCTTGTCAGCCCGGATTCGCGAAAGATGTTAAAATAGGCATGGCGATTGATGACTTGCGTCTTGAACGCTGGCAAAAAGATCGCGATCTTTTTGTTGAACAAGCCAAAAAACAGGGTGCTGATGTGTTTGTTCAATCGGCAAACGGCAATGAAGCCACGCAAATTTCTCAGATAGAAAACATGATTAATCGTGGTGTCGATGTATTGGTTATTATTCCTTATAACGGCCAGGTACTTGGCAATGTTATTGCGGAAGCAAAGCGTGAAGGAATAAAAGTGCTTGCTTACGATCGCATGATTAATAATGCAGATGTGGATTTTTATATTTCATTTGATAATGAAAAGGTTGGCGAACTACAGGCGAAATATCTCGTCGATAAGGTGCCCGGCGGGAACTACTTCTTAATGGGCGGTTCACCTGTTGATAATAATGCGAAGCTGTTTCGCCAGGGGCAAATGAAAGTGCTCACGCCGCTGATCGAAAGCGGAAAAATCAAAGTGGTCGGCGATCAATGGGTCGATGCCTGGTTACCGGAGAATGCGCTGAAAATTATGGAAAATGCGCTAACGGCGAACAGCAATAAGATTGACGCGGTTGTCGCGTCGAACGATGCCACGGCGGGCGGCGCGATTCAGGCGCTTGCCGCACAGGGACTGGCTGGGAAAGTTGCCATTTCCGGTCAGGATGCCGATCTGGCGGCAATCAAACGTATTGTGGCAGGCACGCAAACCATGACGGTCTATAAACCGATCAGCAAGCTGGCGAAAGATGCTGCGGATATCGCCGTGGCGCTGGGTTCCGGTAAAGCACCTGAGTCTAATGCTAAATTAAACAATGGGTTGAAAGACATTCCTTCCTTCTTGCTCACGCCGATTCCCGTCGATAAATCCAATATCGACTCCACCGTCATTGCTGATGGCTTCCACAAAAAAGCGGATGTGTATTAACACACGTCGCAGCCACTAGATTTCAGGATGCAGGAAAGACGTTCATCGAGCCACGACACGAGGTTGTGGTTCGCCACTGTCGCAGGCGAGGTCTGAGATACCTGAATCACGGAGGCCGTGATGCCACATCTGTTGGAAATGAAAAACATCACCAAGGCGTTTGGCGTGGTGAAAGCCGTCGATAATGTCAGCCTGACGCTGGAGGCGGGTCAGGTCTTGTCGTTGTGCGGCGAGAATGGCTCAGGTAAATCTACCTTGATGAAGGTGCTGTGTGGCATTTACCCGCATGGTAGCTATGACGGGCAGATCGTTTTTTCCGGTGACGAACTGCGCGCCAGCCATATTCGTGATACGGAACAAAAAGGTATCGCGATTATTCATCAGGAACTGGCGCTGGTGAAAGAGATGACGGTGCTAGAGAACCTCTTTTTGGGCAACGAGTGGACGCGTTTTGGCGTGATGGATTACGACAATATGTACCTTCGCTGCCAACGTATGCTGGAGCAGGTCAAACTGGCCGTCGATCCGAATACCAAAGTGGGAGAGCTCGGATTAGGTCAGCAGCAGTTGGTGGAAATTGCCAAGGCGCTGAACAAGCAGGTGCGTTTGTTGGTGCTGGATGAGCCAACGGCCTCATTGACTGAACGGGAAACGGGCATTCTGCTTGAGATCATTCAGGATCTGCGCGATCACGGTATTGCCTGTATCTATATTTCGCACAAGCTCAACGAAGTTAAAGCCATTTCCGATGTGATTTGCGTAATTCGCGATGGGAAGCCGATTGGCACGCGCCCGGCGGTCGAACTGAGCGAGGACCAGATCATTGCCATGATGGTGGGGCGAGAGCTGACAGAGCTTTATCCCAATGAACCTCATGTCATTGGCGAAGAAGTACTGCGCGTAGAACACCTGACTGCCTGGCACCCTATCAATCGCCACATTCGCCGGGTGGATGATGTCTCGTTTGCGCTGCACCGAGGTGAGATTCTCGGTATTGCCGGGCTGGTTGGGTCAGGGCGTACGGAAACGGTGCAATGCCTGTTTGGTGCCTATCACGGCCGTTGGCAAGGCGACATCTTTATTGATGGCGCGCAGGTAACCATCAGCAACTGCCAGCAGGCGATGGCACTGGGTATTGCGATGGTGCCAGAGGATCGTAAGAAGGATGGCATCGTCCCGGTGATGAGCGTAGCGCAGAACATGACGCTGGCAGCGCTCGATCAATTCTCTGGGCCGTTTTCCATGCTGGACGATGCGCGTGAACAGGACATCATCCGGCAGTCGCTAGCAAATCTGAAAGTGAAAACCTCCAGCCCGGAGTTGGCGATCGCCCGCTTAAGCGGCGGTAACCAGCAAAAAGCGGTGCTGGCGAAATGCCTGCTGCTGAATCCTCGCATTCTGATCCTTGATGAACCCACGCGCGGTATCGATATCGGTGCCAAATATGAAATCTATAAGCTTATTAATGCGCTGGTAAAACAGCACATTGCTGTGATTGTCATTTCTTCTGAATTGCCCGAAGTGCTGGGGTTGAGCGATCGGGTGCTGGTGATGCATCAGGGGCGTATCAAAGCGGATTTGATCAATCGTGATTTAACCCAGGAACAGGTTATGGAAGCTGCATTGAGGAGTGAACATCGTGCTGAAAACATCGCAGTCTGAACAACAACATGTCGCTGGCTCTGCCTCGATGCTGCAACGATTGAAAAGCATCAATCTTCAGGTCTACGTGATGATTGCCGCCATCATCGCCATCATGCTCTTTTTCACCTACATGACCGATGGGGCGTATCTCAGCGCGCGTAATCTCTCCAACCTGCTGAGGCAAACGGCGATCACCGGTATTCTGGCGGTCGGCATGGTGTTTGTCATTATCTCCGCCGAGATTGACCTGTCGGTTGGCTCGATGATGGGGCTATTGGGCGGGGCGGCGGCTATTTTTGATGTCTGGTTTGGCTGGCCTTTACCGTTGACCATCGTTGTGACACTTGCGCTGGGGTTGCTGCTTGGCGCGTGGAATGGTTGGTGGGTCGCCTACCGTAAGGTCCCTTCTTTTATCGTGACGCTGGCAGGGATGCTGGCTTTTCGAGGCATTTTGATCGGCATTACCAATGGGACGACGGTTTCCCCGACCAGCGAGGCAATGTCGCAGATTGGGCAGAGCTATTTGCCTTCCGGCATCGGTTTTACGTTCGGTGCCATCGGGCTGATGGTCTTCATTGCCTGGCAGTGGCGTCGGCGCAGTAGCCGCGCCCGATTAGGATTACCGATAAATCCACCCGCAGGCGACATCGGTCGACAGACAGTGACGGCACTCGTCGTATTGGGTGCGATCTATCTGCTAAATGATTATCGCGGTGTGCCAACGCCGGTTCTGGTGCTGACGTTGTTGATGCTGGGCGGCATTTTTCTGGCGACGCGAACTGCATTTGGTCGCCGTATCTATGCGGTGGGCGGGAACATTGATGCTGCACGTTTATCGGGGGTAAACGTCGAACGCACTAAAATGGCAGTGTTTGCGATTAATGGCCTGATGGTCGCGGTCGCAGGGTTGATTCTCAGTTCACGATTGGGGGCGGGGTCACCATCCGCCGGGAATATTGCTGAGCTGGATGCGATTGCGGCCTGCGTGATTGGTGGAACCAGTCTGGCTGGCGGTATTGGCAGCGTCGCAGGTGCAGTGATGGGAGCATTTATCATGGCGTCGCTGGATAACGGGATGAGTATGCTGGATGTACCGACATTCTGGCAATACGTCGTGAAAGGTGGAATTCTGCTGCTGGCGGTGTGGATGGATACTGCCACAAAGCGGCGTGTGTGACGTGATAGTGGGTTCATGGCGGCGATACGTGGCGGCTCGCAATAATCAGCAAATTATTTTGGCCTCTGGGGGAGCTGTGTTATTCAAGAAAGAGGATTTTATTCAAGGAGTTTGCGATTAATGAGCACCGAAAACCATGTTTGAAAAACGCTATCGCATTACGCTGCTGTTCAACGCCAACAAAGTGTATGACCGCCAGGTGGTTGAAGGTGTTGGCGAATATTTACAGGCTTCTCAGTGTGATTGGGACATCTTCATTGAAGAGGATTTCCGTTGCCGCATTGATAATATCAAAGAATGGCTAGGCGATGGCGTGATTGCCGATTTTGACGATGGTGAGATCAAACAGCTATTACAGGATGTGAACGTGCCATTGGTGGGGGTGGGCGGTTCCTATCATCAGCCTGAGGATTACCCGCCTGTGCATTATATTGCCACAGATAATTATGCACTGGTGGAAAGCGCGTTTATGCACCTTAAAGAAAAGGGACTGAATCGCTTTGCTTTTTATGGCCTACCCGCATCGGGTGGGAAAGGCTGGGCGCAGGAGCGGGAGCATGCTTTCCGGCAACTGGTGGCGGCAGAAAAGTATCAGGGTGTGGTGTATCAGGGAATGGAAACCTCGCCGGATAACTGGCAATACGCGCAAAATCGGTTGGCCGACTGGGTACAAGGGCTGCCGCCGCAGACAGGCATTATCGCGGTGACGGACTCCCGTGCACGCCACCTGTTGCAGGTCTGCGAACACCTGAATATTGCCGTACCGGAGAAGCTGTGCGTCATCGGGATCGATAACGAAGATCTGATTCGCTATCTTTCACGCGTGGCGCTGTCATCGGTAGCGCAAGGTACGCGTCAAATGGGGTATCGTGCCGCGAAACTGCTGCATCAGCTGCTGCTGGATCAGTCTGGCTTGCCGCTGCAACGTATTCTGGTGCCGCCGGTTCGGGTGGTCGAACGCCGTTCAACAGACTATCGCTCCGTGCACGATCCTGCCGTTATCCAGGCCATGCACTTTATTCGCTATCACGCCTGTAAAGGCATTAAGGTCGAGCAGGTGCTGGATGCGGTAGGGATTTCCCGCTCAAATCTGGAAAAGCGCTTCAAAGATGAGGTAGGCCAGACGATTCACGGTGTGATTCACGCAGAGAAGTTGGATCGGGCGCGCAATTTGCTGATATCGACCTCGCTCTCGATTGGCGAGATCTCGTTGATGTGCGGCTACCCTTCACTGCCTTACTTTTACGCTGTCTTTAAGAAAGGCTATGACATCACGCCGAAAGAGTACCGTGAGCGTTATGGGGAAGGTTATTAAGGCTATTCAGTTTGTTCAAGTAGGAAGGTCAAGCAGGAAGGCGCGGCGGTGCGCGCCTTATTATCTTAGGTTGGTGAACCGTTACGCTGGCACGCGCCAGTAATCGTAATCGATGTGCTCAACCTGGAAGTTGGCGTCTTCTTTGTCACCGGTCAGACGAGTGGCGAGGGTAAAGGCAAAATCGAATGACACGCCCAGCCCCTTGCCGCTGATCAGATTGCCATCTTCAACGACTTTCTCGTTAACATAAACGCCATCGGTTACGTCTTGCCATAAATCCCCAGAGCAGACGTAGCGGCGGCCTTTAAGCAGTTTGTTGCCACCCAGTACGCGTGCGGCTGCTGAGCACAGTGGGCAGATCAGCTTGCCCGCGTCGTCATGGCGACGGATGAACTCGACAACCATCGGGTTTGCGGCCAAGTTAACTGTACCCTGCGGGCCGCCAGGAATGACCACGGCATCAAACAGCGTGTCCTGGTTTCTTTCCAGCAGCGCATCGGCAAACATGCGAATATTGTGATAACTGTGCAACTCCAGTCTGTCATAGCATGACAGCATGGTGACTTCTATCTTCATACGGTGCAGAACATCAATCACCATAATCGCTTCTGCTTCTTCAAACCCAGGAGCCAGCAGAACGGCGACTTTCTTAGACATAGCATCTCCAGCAATATGCAAGGGAAGGTGTTAACCGCAAGAGGATAGCAAAAAAATATCGTAAAAATGAAACGATGTTTTATTAATGTCGATTGAGTCGCGTAAACGATTTTTGCTGCTTAGCCTAAAGAGAAGATGGCGTTATACTTGCTAACTTGGTCGTGAATCGGCCACGAATTTTTTTGCATGAAAGCATGACTCTTCTCTTCCTGTCCCGCCAAAAAGATGTTTAAATTATCACTCACTTATTTTGCATAAATATGCATTTGTGAGCGTGTCGATTTTGGTCATCGACCAGCCCATTGATGTAGGATGTACACAGGGCACGAGCGCTCAGGAATGTATGGCGTAACATAATGGTGTGGCGGCTAAGCTTATACCCTAAATAATTCGAGTTGCAGGAAGGCGGCAATCGCGCGAGTCCCCAGGAGCTTACATCGGTAAGTGGCTGGGGTGAGTAAGAGAAGCCAACGCACATGCAGCTTGAAGTATAACGGGTATATCACCATAGATCTTTCGAGCAGGGATTACATATATGACAACGATTCTCAAGCATCTTCCGGTTGGTCAGCGTATTGGTATTGCGTTCTCGGGTGGTCTGGATACCAGTGCCGCGCTGCTTTGGATGCGTCAAAAGGGCGCGGTTCCTTACGCATATACCGCAAATCTGGGGCAGCCAGACGAGGATGACTACGATGAAATCCCACGTCGGGCTATGGAATATGGCGCAGAAAATGCTCGCCTTATCGATTGCCGTAAACAATTGGTCGCCGAAGGTATCGCTGCGATTCAGTGTGGCGCATTCCATAACACAACGGCAGGCGTGACCTATTTCAATACCACCCCGTTGGGCCGTGCAGTGACCGGTACGATGCTGGTTGCGGCGATGAAGGAAGACGGCGTGAACATCTGGGGGGACGGCAGCACCTATAAAGGCAACGATATTGAGCGTTTCTATCGTTACGGCCTGCTGACCAATGCTGAACTGAAGATTTACAAGCCGTGGCTGGATACCGACTTTATTGATGAGCTGGGCGGCCGTCAGGAGATGTCCGAGTTTATGTCGCAGGCAGGATTCGGCTATAAAATGTCGGCCGAAAAAGCCTATTCGACGGATTCCAACATTCTGGGTGCGACGCACGAAGCGAAGGATCTGGAATTCCTGAATTCCAGCGTCAAAATTGTTAACCCGATTATGGGCGTTAAATTCTGGGATGAGAACGTCAAGGTTCCGGCAGAAGAAGTGACCATTCGTTTTGAACGTGGGCACCCAGTTGCGTTGAACGGCCAGACCTTTACCGACGATGTTGAGCTGATGCTGGAAGCGAACCGCATTGGCGGACGTCATGGTTTGGGCATGAGCGACCAGATTGAAAACCGTATCATTGAAGCAAAAAGCCGCGGCATCTATGAAGCGCCGGGAATGGCACTGCTGCACATTGCCTATGAGCGTCTGGTCACTGGTATCCACAACGAAGACACCATCGAGCAATACCATGCTAATGGGCGTCAACTGGGTCGTTTCCTGTATCAGGGACGCTGGTTTGATTCCCAGGCGCTGATGCTGCGTGATGCTTCTCAGCGTTGGATCGCCAGTGCCATCACTGGTGAAGTGACGTTGGAGCTGCGTCGTGGCAATGATTACTCCATCATGAACACTGTGTCCGACAATCTGACCTATAAGCCAGAACGTCTGACGATGGAGAAAGGCGACTCGGTCTTCTCACCGGATGATCGTATTGGCCAGCTGACTATGCGCAATCTGGACATCACGGACACGCGTGAAAAACTGTTTAACTATGCTGAGACGGGCTTGCTTTCTTCTTCTGCCAGCACCGGTTTGCCGCAGGTTGGGCAATTGCAGGATAAAACAGAGAAGTAACGCACAGATTGGGTTACATAAAAATCCGGAACCGTCTCGCGTTCCGGATTTTTTTTATCTGTTTACCCTATGTTTATGTTTGATTTTCTCGCGATTTTTTTCGTGTGTGAACTCTTGCTGACAATGCAGGTTGCATCTGTACAACTATCGTGGAAAGCGACAGAATACAATAACAATAAGCCTAGATTTTTGTTAAAAGGCGAAAGAATCTATTGGATGGTCTATCTGTTTTTTTGATGTCTAGCGGCAAATTTTTAATGGAGGAAAAATGTTAGAAATATTCGATGTAAGCTACACACTACTGTCGGAAAAAAAATCGGAAGAATTGTTTACGCTTAGGAAAGAAACGTTCAAGGACAGGCTGAATTGGGCGGTGAAATGTATTAACGGGATGGAGTTCGATCAGTATGATGATGATAATGCGACTTATCTTTTCGGCGTAGAGGATGACCAGGTTATTTGCAGTTCTCGGCTAATTGAAACGAAATATCCTAATATGATTACCGGAACATTTTTTTCTTATTTTGAGAAAATAAATATTCCTGATGGGAAATATATTGAGTCGAGCCGGTTTTTTGTAGATAAAGCGCGGTCAAAAACTATTTTAGGAAATTCTTATCCCGTTAGTACGATGTTCTTCTTGGCCACAGTGAATTATTCAAGAAGTAAGGGATATGATGGTGTTTACACTATTGTCAGTCACCCTATGCTCACAATACTGAAGCGTTCTGGTTGGAAAATTTCGATTGTCGAGCAGGGTATGTCAGAAAAACAGGAAAGGGTTTATCTACTTTTCTTACCTGTCGATAATGAAAGCCAGGATGTACTCGTTCGTCGTATCAATCACAACCAAGAATTTGTTGAAAGTAAGTTACGAGAGTGGCCACTGTCTTTCGAGCCTATGACTGAACCGGTCGAATGAGTTGTAGCTCGATGCCAAGTCTGATTGCATGTTTGGCATTTAATACGCCGAGTTTTTTCACAACATTGCCGATGTGAAATTTAACGGTGCCTGTTTTAATATCTAATATCAGTGCTATCTCCTGATAGGTTTTACCCATACTGGCCCAATAAAGAATTTCATTTTCCCGTTGAGAAAAAATATCTTTATCATTTGATCTTTCATCTTCTTTGTTTCTAATCATCTCTCTGTAAAGAGAGATGGTTTCTGCATGAATATTCATCAACGTCATTTGTAACTTATCTTTGTTACTTTCGATTACGTCATCGATGTTATTCACATTAGATTCATCAATCATGATTGATAACATAACCAGATTGTTATTGTGGTCATGAAGAACAAAAGTGTAACCGTTGGTGATGTTATGCTCTCTCGATAAGTTAAATATCTTTGACATCTTCAGTTGTGAACTAACCAGTAAATCTTCGTCCCAAGGAAAAGGTGTGATTTTATTAAGGGCTGAAATTACCACAGGATCAATGTGTTGATAGTTATTTGCTTGGTATATCTCTCGCCACTCGTCATGGTGATTGGAAATGATCAAAATTTCTGTTGGCTTCTTTTTATTTAACACCATGTAGGCATATTTGATGTCGCCGTAGTGGCTTAATGCCATATCAAATTGACTTTTTATTATCCTGCTTATAGTTTCATTGTTGTAGAATAATTGCGACATCTCATGACCTCTGCCTGAAAATTCAACATCCTGTAATTGAAAAAGTATATACCCATCCCTATACGTACATCCATAGTAACCTATACAGATAGCCTTAACTATACTTTAGTATAGCTTTTCTTTGGGGTGAAAAAACATAAAATCTTACAACATTGTTAAGGGCGCAAAGCAAAAGAAATAAACATCGCTCAGGATAAGCGTGATGATTGGCTGACATCAGGGAATGCTAATTAAGCGAGATTTATCAGTAATATAATAAAAAATAATTTTTCTTTTCCAGGGCCTGTATTGTTTTACAGGCCCATTAATTTGCAATGGCATTAGTTATATCTGTGTGGTGCTTTAATGAGTCGCACCTGCCTTGAATAATATGTCCAACTTCGCTGCATATCACACCTCATCAGTATTGTTGTATTCCCACAACCGATTGAAATGCACATCGTCCAGATTACGTATTGAATCCGCGTTCCCTGCAAAAGGCCGCGCGGTGGTTGCCGCGGCTCCCCACGGTTGTTCTCTGTCATAGCTCGCGTCAATCGTGCTGTCGCGAACGACTAGTTGGCCGTTTGCCGTCTGGCCGGGCTGGTATCCCGTCTGCCTTGCTCCTTGATCCCAGGCGCGGCCTAGTTTGGCCTTTCTTTCTCCATTGAAGCCTTCGTCTCCTGTAAAGCGGCAACTTACCGCCAGAAAACCGTACTGCGTCCACGGCATGCTGTCAGGTGCGAAGACATGAATATCTTTCGCTCCACGGCTGGAAACTGTGTGAAAGTGGACATGCTCGAATACTGCGGTCGCCCGCCCAAAAACATAATCGACATCACCTTCAATGCAGCTGTCTTTAATGTAGGCGCGGCTGTAGCGGTCTATGACGTACTCGTTGCGGAGGTTACTGGTGTTGACGAAAAACGTATCCTGACGCCCGATCAGGCGAACCCTTTCAAGCTGTATTTTGTCGCCATCGGTGCGCAGCGCCACGGCCTGATGTGCACGGCCATCGACTGAATCCAGCAATGCATTTACCACCGTCAGGTTCTTCATCTGGAAATTGTCACTCTGCGACCAAACCACGGCGGCACAGATGGTATCAATTGTTGCATTCTGTTTTGACGCACAGAGATCGTACATGTACCAGGCTGGGTCACCGGGTTGATACTCACCCTGTGAGTTCACTGTTTCTCGGTAGGTTGCTGGTGAAAACATCGAATCCAGCGCGAGTTGAATCACCACGTCGCTTGGCTGCTCCCCTGTGCCGAATAGCGTGAGCGGTGGCGCATCGGCGGGGATGTAGACCGCTCCAGTATAGGTGCCCGGTAGTAATTTAATATCAATATACGGCCGATCCTGCTGCGTCCGTAGCGCGGCGTTGACGGCCTGTTGCACTGTACGGTGTGTTGCGCCATCCACCCCGACCTGTGGCCCGACAACCCATGGCGTAGCCGGATTGACTTCAATCGGTGTAGGTTGCCAAATATCCGTGTCAGAATGGCCATCGTGCCCACACCGCGTAAAATAGTGTGGGAGCGTGAAGCGATCCGCTTCCTGAGCAGAGAGTACAGGGCGAGAAGCTGTACCGGGATAGGTTGTTTTTGTCATGATCTTATCCTCTCTTAGCGGCAAGATTCTCTGGGATATCATCGGTTCTCTGCCCGAAGCGCAGCCGGTAGGTTGAGGGCGTGAGATCGAGCTGCTGGCGAAAATGATGGCGTAACGAGGCTGCGGTACCGAACCCTACGGTTTCGGCGATTTTTTCGATCGATAAGCGGGTGTTTTCCAGTAGATCGCGTGCGGTATTTAGCCGTTCTGCTAGTAACCAGCGGGCTGGCGTCGTACCTGTAGCAGCAGAAAAACGGCGGAGGAACGTGCGTGGACTCATGCAAGAAATCATCGCTAGCTTCCTAACGGAATACTCTTCCGCGAGATTGGCTCGAACATGATCGATAAGCGGCCCGAGGCGTGAGCGTTCATAGTCTACCGGTACTGCTTTTTCAATATATTGTGCCTGCCCACCATCACGATGCGGGGCGACCACTAACCGGCGAGCAACCTGATTGGCCGCTTTGCTGCCGTAATCCCGACGGATGAGATGTAACCCAAGATCGATGCCCGCAGCACTCCCGGCTGACGTAAGAATCGTTCCTTCATCAATATAAAGAACGTCTGGTTCTATGTTGATATCAGGATATTGCATTTTTAATGTGTCGCTGTAGCGCCAATGTGTCGTCGCTCGTCGTCCGGAAAGCAAGCCTGTCGCCGCGAGGACAAAAACCCCAGAACAGATGGAGAGCAGTCTGGCACCTTGCTGATGTGCTTGACGTAATGCATCGACAAGATGCCCGGGGACTGCGACATCACTGCCTTTCCAGCCGGGAATAATAATCGTGCCCGCCTGTATTAATAGCTCAAGGCCACCATCGGCAACAACATGGATGCCGCCCGTTGCCCGCATAGCGCCATTCTCTAAGCCTGCGACAGCGAATTGATACCAGTTCTCCCCCATTTCGGGGCGTGGAAGACCGAAGACTTCAACAGCAATACCAAACTCGAATGTACATAAGCCGTCATAAGCGAGTGCGACAACAAGCGGGTTGAACATCGATTTTCCTGCCTCAATAACTTGTCATGATCTTGACGATATATGGCAATAATGCCATCTGCCAGCCTTGATGTATCCGTTTTATAGTCGGGACTTATTCCAATCCGTGAGGAAGATCGATGAGTTACGTGACTGACTATCCCTTTGCTGCTTCTGATATTGCCCTATCCCATTTTGCACGGCGTTTGTCTGTTGAAACTGACTGTGCGGATGTGGCGGCATCCCTCTCTGACACTCAGCAGGACTTTGTGTTATTGCATGTGGTGGGATCGACGAAGCACTTTACCGCACGCCATATTCCGGGGGCGATTCATCTTCCGCACCGTGAAATCACACCTGAGCGTATGGCGGAGTGGCCGGACGACACGCGGTTTGTCGTCTATTGCGCGGGACCGCACTGTAATGGCGCAGATCAGGCTGCACTGAAGTTGGCACAGCTAGGTCGCCCGGTAAAAATTATGATAGGGGGAATGACGGGATGGGAAGATGAAGGCTTCGCCTTCGCCTGATATCACCTGACTCTGGCAGAGGGATACGGTCCTTCTGCCAGAACTTAATTCCCCTGATACCACGTCCAGATTTTGATCAGCAGTGCCGCCGATACACTCCAGCACACAACTGCCGCGAACAGCGCCTGTGGTAACTTCATCCATGCAGTAAAGTAATAAAGTGAAATGAGATAAGCCAGATAAGGAATGACGGACCAGATGCCAAACAGGATGGTGGTGCGTAGCGCGTCCAGCCCGCGTTCACTGCCAACAATGTAATGTGCGATCAGCGCGAACGTGGGGAAAAGCGGCACCAACCCGGCAATATAATAGTTTCGGCTTTTCGCCAGTACGCTGATGAGCAATACGATCAACGCACCGATAACAGATTTGATAAACAATGACATAAGTATGACTTCTAGCTTAATAACGCAGCGAATAAGTAGAGCATACTGAAAAAAAAGCGGTGGGGAAGAGTGGGTGTTCATAGGTAAAGATTTAAATTTGTGGTGATTTCGTTATTCTTAGCAGCAGAATGAATAAATACTGTACGTGATACCCGTCATACTTCGAGCTGCTTGTGCGTTGGCCGCCCTTACTCACCCCAGTCACTTACTTGTGTAAGCTCCTGGGGATTCACGCGGTTGCCGCCTTCACGCAACTCGAATTATTTAGGGTATATGGCACTGAAGGTACAGATAAAACGATAATGAAGCTGGAAAGGATTGACGTTGAAAACGCAAAGTAGTGCATTTACTCAGGGATTGGTTCCACTCAAGATTATCTCTACCGGCAGCGCGCTTCCTGCGCAGCGGGTGACGTCGGCCGAATTAGATGTGCGGCTTAATAAACCCGCAGGCTATGTCGAAAGCCGTTCAGGCATTATCTATCGTCACCATGCGGATAATCATGCCAGCCAGGCTGAACTTGGCGTGGCGGCGTTAAATGACGCGCTGACTCGGGGCGTTATTCCACCCGCGTCCATCGATTTGCTGCTGTTTGCTTCCGCGATCCCGATTCAGGCGCTGCCTTATAGCGCCAGCCATGTATTAAAGGCATCGTCCCTGCCTAAAGGGACAGCCTGCTTTGATATTAACAGCAGCTGCGTCAGCTTTATTTCCGCGCTTCAGGTGGCGGCTGGACTGTTAAATACCGGTGCTTATCGACGCATTGCTATTGTCTCTACCGAACTGGCCTCACGCGGTATTGACTGGGATGACGAAGAGTCGTCGCTGATTTTTGGTGATGGTGCCGCCTGTGCCATCGTCGAACGGGGTGATGGTCGCAGCGGGATTGCCGCCTGTCTGCTGGAAACCTACCCGAAAGGCAATGAACTGTGCCAGATCCGCGCAGGTGGTACGTTGCGTAATCCGCGAGCGGGCATGGAACTGCATGATTTTCTGTTCCATATGCAGGGAAAACGGTTATTCAGGCAGGCTTCTGCCTTGATTGAGGGCTATCTGCAACGGCTGCTGGATGCCAGTGGTTATTCTCTGGAGCAGATGGCGGCGGTGGTTCCGCATCAGGCTAGCCATCTGTCGCTGGAGCATATGCGCAAGCGGCTGGCGATCCCGACGGAAAAGCTGATTGATATTTACCGCTATCACGGTAATCAGGTGGCGGCCTCGATTCCGACGGCGTTGCATCATGCCATCGTGACGCAACGCTTGCCTGAAGGTGAGCCTGCGATGCTGGTTGGTACGGCTGCCGGATTGACGCTGGGCGGAATGGTACTGATTCCATGAAGGTTTTCGTCACGGGGGCCACCAGCGGGCTGGGACGTAACGCGGTGGAATGGTTGCTTCAGGCTGGGCATCAGGTGTTGGCCTGCGGGCGCGATCGCACGGTGGGACAGCAGCTTGGCATGCAGGGCGCGCAGTTTGCCTGCATTGATTTGGTAGAAACCTCGGTAGAGCAGTATCGAACGCTGATGGCGGGTTGTGATGTCGTCTGGCATTGTGCGGCGAAGTCATCGCCGTGGGGTCAATATGATGACTTCTATCAGAATAATACCGAAGTGACGGCACGACTGGCCGACGCCGCCGGTCAGTTGGGTATCCCGCGTTTTGTGCACATCTCCACGCCGGCGATTTACTTCGATTACCAGCACCACCTGAATATTGATGAAAACTACCGCGCGGCGCGTTTTGCCAATCATTATGCGCAGACCAAATTTCTGGCGGAAGAACGGCTTCAGACGCTGACGTCGCGCTATCCGCAAACCACCTATGTGATCCTGCGTCCGCGTGGCCTGTTTGGCCCGCATGACCGCGTGATTCTGCCGCGTATTCTGGAACAAATCGCGGTGGGCGGTGGCGTGCTACGGCTCCCGCGCGGTGGTGAGGCGTTGCTGGATCTGACGTTTGTCGGCAACGTAGTAGAAGCGATGGCGCTTGCCAGCCAAAGAAGCGGGTTAGTGTCTGGCTCGGCGTACAACATCACCAACCATGAACCTGCGCGCCTTGTCGATATGCTGGAGCAACTGCTGGTCGGGCAGTTGGGGATGCATTATCGCATTAAGGCGGTGCCGTATCCGCTGCTGCATGCGGTGGCGAGTGGGATGGAGTTGTTCTCGTGGTTTAGCCGGAAAGAACCACTGCTGACGCGCTACAGTGCGGGAGCGGTGAATTTCGATATGACACTCAGTGCTGAAAAAGCGCGGCAAGAGCTGGGCTATCAGCCGCGTTTCTCCCTGCAACAGGGCATCGAAATAACGGGTAGCTGGTTCAACGCACAGCTTACGCAGCGGAGTGCTAACGAGCATGGCTAATATTTCGACGTTTGAAGTTGGGTACTGCCTGCATCCGGGCTGTATGGCGTTGCGCGGTGCGGGGTGGAAGGTGTGCCGTTTTCCGGCGCGGGTCTGGATGCTGGAAAGTCAGGGCAAGCGCTGGATGTGGGACACCGGTTATGCGCAGCATTTTACCGACGCCACGCGTTCTGGCCTGTTTCAACTGTACCGTAGAATGACGCCGGTGCATTTCGAGACGAAAGACGCGTTGATTCATCAGCTACACGTGCGGGGTATTCAACCTGCGGACATTGATGGCCTGATTATTTCCCACTTTCACGGCGACCATATCGCGGGGCTGCGGGATTTCCCCTCTGTGCCGTTTATCTGTTCGGCGTTGGGCTGGCAGCAGACGCGGAATCTGCGTGGTTTCGCGGCCCTGAAACGAGCGTTTGTGCCTGCGTTGATCCCTGAACATTTTGAGCAGGCGCTTCAGTTTGTCGAAAACTTCCCGCTTACCGACCTGCCAGAGGCGCTTGCGCCGTTTACGCAAGGCTATGTGCTGCCGGGGAGTGATAAAGAAATCGTGCTGGTGCCGTTGCCTGGCCATGCCGCCGGACACCTCGGCGCGTTTGTGTTGACGGAAGACGGCTGGGTGTTGCTGGCAAGCGATGCCGCCTGGTCGCCGCACAGCTATCGTGAAGGTCGCGGGCCGTCGCGTTTGGCGAATCTGGTGATGGACGACCCAAAAGCCTATTACCACACGTTAGACCAACTGCACCAGTTGCATCTGAACGGGCAGGTTGAGATTCGGCTGTGTCACGAGGGTGACCTATGATCCCGCTGATGACGATCTGGCACTATTTGCGCGCCAGACGCCTGCGTTTCACCACCCGTCAGACGCTTGAACGCCATCAGCAGCGTCAGCTCGCCCGCTTTGCGCGGCAGGTACTGGCGCGTAGCCCCTACTTCCGTCCGTACTGCCAGCTACCCATTACCTCCTGGCCGATGATGGATAAAGCCGTGATGATGGCCGAATTCGATCGGATGAATACCGCCGGGCTTAAGCGGGACGAACTGCTTGCCTGCGCGCGCCGCAGTGAGGACGATCGCGACTTCACGCCGAGAGTAAACGGGTTCAGCGTCGGGCTGTCGTCCGGCACCTCTGGTCAGCGTGGCCTGTTTGTCGTCAGTCCGCGCGAACAGCAAGTTTGGGCCGGAGGTATGTTGGCGAAAATGCTGCCGGACGGTTTACGCGCCGGTGAACGGGTGGCGTTGTTCCTGCGGGCGGATAACAATCTGTATCACAGCGTCGATAACCGTTGGCTCAGCCTGTCGTTTTACGATCTCTTTGCGCCGTTTGCCGAACATTTTTCGCGTCTGGAAGCCTGGTCGCCGTCGATTATCGTCGCACCCGCGCAGGTGTTGCGCGAACTGGCGCTGGCGGTACAGCGCGGTGATCTGCGTCTGTCGGTCAAGAAGGTAATTTCTGTTGCTGAAGTATTGGAACCGCAGGATAAGCAACTGTTGCAGCAGGTGTTCGGACAGGTAGGAGAAGTGTATCAGGCAACGGAAGGCTTTCTGGCATCGACCTGCGAGCACGGTACGCTACACCTCAACGAAGAATTTATTCACATCGAGCCACAGTGGCTGGATGACGAGCGCTTTACGCCGATCATTACCGATTTCACCCGCAGCACGCAGCCGATTGTGCGCTATCGGCTGGACGATGTATTGGTGAAGCAAAAAGCGCCCTGCGCGTGTGGCCGCGTGACCATGGCGATAGCCCGCATTGAAGGGCGCAGCGATGACAGTCTGCGATTGCCGGATAACCGCGGTGAACCGCAGACCGTCTTTGCGGATTTCTGTAACCGGGTGATTGCCAACGCGCTGCCGCTGCATGCTGATTATCGGCTAGTACAGCAGGGAGACGCGACGCTGCATTTATCCGCCGCGTGTAGTCTGTCGGAGCTGGAGGCCTGTCGGGACAGTCTGTCGCAGCAGTTTGCAGTGCAGGGTATTGATACGACGCGGCTACAGTGGCGGTTAAGCGCAGGTGAGATCGCGCCAGAATTTACGCAAAAGCGCCGACGTATTACCCGCCTGAAGGAGGAAGCCTAATGCGATTTCCTCAAGGAACGATGCTATTACGACTGAAAGCGCTGCTCTTCGGCTGGGGAGCTGTCGGGGTGGTGTATCAACTGAGCGCACAGTTTCAAGGGCGGGGAACGGTATTACCTCCCTCGATTGTCGACGAATGGATTCCCTTTAGCCCCTCGGCTATCTGGCTGTATCTCTCCTTTTTCATCATCATTCCGCTGTCTTACTTATCCTGCCCAATTACGCGCTTGGCTGGATTACGTCGGGCAACGCAGCTTACTGCGTTGATTGCGGGCGCGGTGTACCTGATTTTTCCGACAACGATGGTGTATCCGCAGGCTATCGGGGACGATCTCTCCGCTCGTTTGCTACAGCTTTTGCAACGTATCGATTCGCCGCAAAATTGCCTGCCGTCGTTGCATATGGCGCTAACGGCACTGGCGGTGTGGGCGATGAGCGATAGCCAGCAGAAAGTGAAAACGGGTTTGTATCTTCTATGGGGAGCGGCAATTGCTTTTTCCATCCTGCAACTGCGCCGGCACCTGTTCATCGATCTGGTGACGGGGGCGATGCTGGCGGGCATAGCCGGATGGATTTTTCTGCGTAGTCGGGAGACGGTCAAGGCCATTTCCCCACGGGCTCCGTTGCCTAACGATAAGCGCCATCAGGAATGACATCATGATTGATTTAGCATTACCTATCATCTTCATGCTGGCTGTGGTGATGGGTGAAGCGCTGGCTTTACAGTGGATGCAGCGTGAGAAGGTGAACTGGCATGACGTGGTGTTCAACCTGAATTCCGGGCATATCATGCTGTGGCTCTTTCGCAGCGTGGAAATTTTTTGCTATGGCTATGTTGCGGCACATTTCAGTTTCGGCTGGGTAGAAAACTGGCCGCCGGTGTTGATGTGGCTGTTTGCGTTACTCGCCTGGGATTTCGGCTTTTATTGGCTACACCGGCTGCACCATACCTTTGGCGTACTGTGGGCGGTGCATGTGGTGCATCATCAGGGTGAACATTTCAATTTGTCGCTGGGCGTGCGTAACTCCTGGTACTCCTCACTGACTTCAATTCCGTTCTTCCTGGTTTTGGCGCTGCTCGGTGTTCCGCTGTACGTGTTCGTCACGGTCTCCATCCTGCATTACAGCGTCCAGCTCTTTAACCATAATGCGATGACGCCCAAACTGGGTTGGATGGAAAAGGTGCTGGTGACGCCAGCACACCATCGTGTCCACCACGTAAACGACCGTGCTTATGCCGATAAGAATTTTGGCGGCACCTTCATTTTCTGGGACAAACTGTTTGGCAGCTTTTGCCCACACCTGCCCGATACGCCTTTCCGCTACGGCGCAGGCAAAGACACGCCATCGAACAATCCGTTTTGGGCCAGTAACCTGCCTTTTATGCCGTACCTGAAACTGTCGGTGCGCCGTACGCGTCGGGCGACGTTTCACTGTACGCCGATAGCGTTGATCTCTGGGGCGATGCTGCTATTTGCGCTGGTGGTGGGCTATGTCTACCTGTATGGCTACGGCTATGACTCCGCCAACTTGTCGCAGGTGGCTCTCTTCCTGCTGCTAGTGGCAGGTGCGGGTGCGCTGGGTGGCATTTCCGAAGGACGACGCTGGGGCGTTTACGTCTGGCTGCTGGTGACCCTGTTATTTCCTGTCGTGTTTCTTGTTTATTGGTCTTGGGAAGCACTCTATTGGAAAGTCACTATGCTGATGTTGGCACTACACGGGCTGGCGATGGCTGTCGGCTGGGGTCGACGCCCCCTTACAGAGGAACATGAAAATGGCTAGTGTGCTTCCTGCCAAACCGTATCCCGCGAAGGGTGAACAAGCCTTTCATCGGGCATTACAGCGGGAAACATCGGCTTATCTGCGCGCGAATCACGATCATCGCTTTGCCGATCGCGGCCAGTTTGTTAAGGCTGGATTACTCTTTTTAGGCTGCCTTGTCTGTTATGCGCTGAGCCTGATGCAGCAGACGGCATGGACGTTCTTCCTGAGCTATTTTTCTTTCATCATGCTGTCGATGGTATTGAATATCATTGTTAATCATGACGCCTCTCATAATACGTTTTTCCGCAATCGCACACTAAACCGCGTGGTTGGGCGCATCGTGACGCTGCCGTTAGGCATCGATCCTGACTACTGGCGTTTGCGCCATGTGGACTTCCACCATATTTACCCGAATGTGGAGCATTACGATCTGGATACGGAAGAGAACGGTGTTTTTCGCCAAACGCCTTTCCAGCGCCACCGTGCCTACATGCGCTATCAGCACCTTTACTGGTCGCTGGTGGCCGCGTTCTCGCTCCCCTATATCGCCTGGATTTTTGACTGGGCCGATCGGTTGGGTAAAACCCCCGTCAACGCCCGTTCGGCGCAATCAGGCCGTGATGGATGGTTGATTTTTATCGCCAGTAAAGTCGGTCATCTCCTGCTGCTACTGGTGATTCCCATCATGGTGGGGGCGACACACGGCATTAGCCCCGGTATCGTGCTGTTAAGCTATTTGCTGGGTCAGATGTTGGCCTCGTTGCTGGTGGTATTTTTACTGCTGGGCACGCACTGGGCAGAAGCGGAATTTTATGCGGTGACCGATACGGAGACCATGCCCCTGGGCTGGTATCAACACAACTTTGCGACCGCCTGCGACTGGCTGCCGACGCCGCGCTGGCTTGCGTACTGGACGGGAGGGCTGCATTTACACCTGACGCATCATCTTTTCCCCGGATGGCATCACCGGCATTACCCCGCGCTCGCCGCTATTTTACGGCGCGTTGCCGCCGAGCATGGTATGCACTATCGCTGCATTACCTATCGTGAGCTACTGGCTAGCCAGCGTCGGTTTTTAAAATCGATGGGCGAAGGTCGCGATCAACGTGCTGCACAACGTACCGCGGAAGAGGGAAGGGAGGAATAATGATGCCCGCACCGCTGAAGCCACTCCGCTATGAACAAGGTCGCGATTTGGCGTTGCATCGGGCGCTGATGAAGGCCGCAAATGCGTATCTGGCAGAGACGGGCGATCACCGTTTTGCCAATGCGGGGTTTATCGGCAAGATGCTGTTTCTGGTGGCGCTGAGCCTGACGTTTTATGGTTTTAGCCTCCAGCAGACAACGCTATGGGGTTTTGCTGGCTGCTATTTTGGCTTTATTTTTACCGCGATGTTTCTGGCGGTGAACGTGGTGCATGACGCCTCGCATAACGTCTTTTTCCGCCAACCGTGGGCGAATCGCCTGCTCAATATCGTGGTGAGTATTCCACTTGGTATGGATTCTGACTGCTGGCGCGTGCGGCATGTGATTTTCCATCATGCACACGTGAATGTGCAGCACTACGATCTGGATATCGAAGAAAACGGTGTCTTGCGGCAGTCACCCTACCATCGGTTTCGCTTTTTTATGCGTGCCCAGCGCTATTACTGGCCGATGGTGGCGTCGTTGACCTTCCCCTGCATTATCTGGTTTTTTGACTGGATCGATCGTGCGGGGAAAACGCAGGTGACGCGCAATATGACGCTTCAGGGCGTGAAAGGTTGGAGCGTGTTTCTATTATCAAAAGCGCTGCATGCTTTGTTAGCGCTGGCGATCCCTTACTGGCTGTTGTCGCCGATGCCGATCGGCTTCGGCTCACTGCTGCTGGTTTATTTGCTGAGCCAGATGCTGTCGTCGCTGATTTTTGTCGTGCTGATTCTGGGGTCACATTGGGCAAAAGGGACGTTCTATCAGGCACCGGAAGATGGCCTGTTCAGGCACGGCCGCTATCAGCATGTCTTTTCCACCACGGTAGATTGGTCTACTCGTCCCGCCTGGCTTGGCTATTGGCTAGGGCAGCTCAATATGCACCTGACCCACCATATTTTCCCCAACTGGAATCACCGACACTATCCCGCGCTATCGAAAATTATTGCGGACGTTGCCCCACGTTACGGCATTGAGTATCAGTGCATTACGCTGAAAGCAATTTTAGTTGAGCAGCAGCGCTTTCTTAAAAAGATGGGAAAGGGTGGCTAACAATCGCTATTACCCATTTTTATCAATCTGTATTCAAGGAGCGATACGTCATGCGTTATTTATTTCTGGCCGTTTCATCCCTGCTGTTCTTTTTCACCTCGTCCGTCTGGGCGATGGATTGCAGCAAGGCCAGCACAGACGCCGAGAAAAGGATTTGCGCCAGCAGCCGCTTACAGCAGCTCGATGCGGTATTAAACCAGGCGAATCAGGGTTATGTAAAAAAGGCAGACAGCGCGCAGGTGCGTCAGGAGCAGCACACGTGGCTGGTCGAACGTGATCGCTGTAAGGATGACGTTTGTCTGGAGAATGAGATGATTTCCCGTATTCAGGCACTTTCCGGTAGTGAAAATATCTCCCTGATTACGCAGGCATCAGACCAGTGGGACTTCGTTCTCAGCGTGGCAACGTGCCATCTTGATTCCTCTTATTCAACCTGTGAAGGCTCCGGCACGCTGGATATTTTTAAGAAAGGGCGTGGTGACCTGTTCCAGCGTATCACGATGGAAAATATGTTTATCGAACTGAACACGAAGAGCGAGGTGACGGCGAATCGGGTCGACGTCGAGAACCATCGCGGGCTGGTAATTGATGACGCTAACTTCGATCATCATGCGGATATCATGCTGCGCACGGGCATTAACGAGGCTTCTGGCGGATCGTCTTACGATGTGTACCTGTTTGATGTGGAAAAGCAGCAGTTCACCCTGAATGCACCGCTGACCGAGTTAGCCAGTTCCGACCTCAGCCTGTTCGATATCGATGAGAAAAGTAAGACTATCACGACGGTTGCCAAAAGCAGCTGCTGCTGGTTCCAGTCGTTTACCTACAAGGTGGTCAATAATAAGCCTGTCCTGATTGTCGAAACCACGGAAGCCTATTCTGAAGAAAGGCAGGCGACGGTAGTCACCGTTCGCGAGCTGGTGGGCGGTAAATGGAAAGTGACGGAAGAGATCGCGGAAAGCGACGAACCGTAAGATTTCCCTGCTTTAAAGACAGACGCCGTAGATGAATGCGGCGTCTGCCACCCCCTCTTCATCCCCACACTGCCGTTATTTCTCTGTGTTATCCGCTACTTTGCAAAAGTGTTACGTCAGACGTTCTCATCATGACTTTTTTGCCACTTGCTAGACTGAGATGGCAGCCATGAAAAGGTAAATGCGGCGCAGAACGCGCAGCATGGCAAAACTTCACAAAAAAGACGTGTTTTTTTAACAACTCGTATATCACTTTGGAGATGCCTGACATGAGCACCACCCAGAAACGTATGTACATCAACGGTGAGTTTGTTGAAAACAGAAGCGGGAAGTGGATTGATGTGGTGAACCCGGCCACAGAACAGGTCATTTCGCAGATCCCGGAAGGCTCCGCTGACGATGCAAAAAGAGCGATTGATGCAGCAGAAGCCGCACAGCCGGGCTGGGAAGCACTGCCCGCGGTTGAACGCGGCGTCTGGTTACACAAAATAGCTGCCGGTATTCGCGAACGCGCAGCCGAACTGACCGATACCATTATTGCGGAAGGCGGTAAAACCCACGGCCTGGCGCAGACGGAAGTGCTGTTCACCGCTGACTATCTGGACTACATGGCAGAGTGGGCGCGCCGTTATGAAGGCGAAATCATTCAGAGCGACCGCCCGAATGAGAACATTTTCGTCTTCCGCAAAGCGATTGGCGTCACGACCGGTATTCTGCCGTGGAACTTTCCTTTCTTCCTGATTGCGCGTAAGGCAGCGCCAGCGCTGATCACCGGCAACACCATCGTTATCAAACCGAGTGAGATCACACCGAATAATGCGGTGATTTTTGCCGAAATCATTCACAAGATTGGCCTGCCGAAAGGCGTCATCAATTTCGTTACCGGCTACGGCCCGACGGTCGGGCAAGAGCTGGCCGCTAACCCGAAAGTGGGCATGGTCAGTTTGACTGGCAGTGTGGCGGCGGGGATTGCCACCATGACGGCGGCGGCGCAGAACGTGACCAAAGTGTCGCTGGAGCTGGGCGGCAAAGCGCCTGCCATCGTGATGGACGACGCCGATCTCGATCTGGCCGTCAAAGCGATTGTCAGTTCTCGCGTGATTAACAGCGGGCAGGTGTGTAACTGCGCCGAGCGTGTGTACGTGCAGAAAGGCATCTACGACGACTTTATCACGCGTATTAAAGCCGCGATGGAGCAGGTGACCTTCGGCAATACGGCGGAGAAAAAGGCGTTAGATATGGGGCCACTAATTAGTGCGGCAGCGCTACAGCGTGTGGAAGACAAAGTGGCCAAAGCGGTATCGCAGGGGGCGAAAGTGTTGCTCGGCGGCAAGCCTGAAAGCGGTACGGGCTATTTCTATCCGCCAACGCTGCTGGTGAACGTGACGCAAGAGATGCCAATCATGCACGAAGAAGTGTTTGGTCCGGTGCTGCCGGTAGCGACCTTCGACACGTTGGAAGACGCGATTGCAATGGCGAACGACAGCGAATACGGCCTGACATCGTCGATCTATACTCAAAACATCAATACCGCGATGAAAGCGCTGAAAGGGCTGAAGTTCGGCGAAACTTACATTAACCGTGAAAACTTCGAGGCGATGCAGGGCTTCCATGCGGGCTGGCGTAAATCCGGTGTAGGTGGTGCGGACGGCAAACACGGCTTGCAGGAATACCTGCAAACGCATGTCGCGTACCTGCAATTTCATTAACAGGTAATTTTACTAAAGTCATGCCGATCGTTTAAGCATCGAGATACACGGGGTGACCACAGGGGTGAGGTGTCCCTGTGGAAACCTCCCCCTGTGTTTCCCCTAAAAACGGGCTTACGCGCACAGCATCAATTTCACTAAAAGCCGTTCCAGTAACGGTTATTACTGACCGCAATAATGGCACCAACAAGAAGAAGGATGGGAAAGGACGATGATCATCTCTGCTTCAACGGACTACCGAGCGGCAGCGCAACGTAGGCTGCCACCGTTTCTTTTTCACTATATTGACGGCGGGGCATACAACGAGCACACGCTCAGGCGCAATACTACCGATCTGGCAGATATCGCGCTGCGTCAGCGCATCCTGAAAAATATGTCTGACCTGAGTCTGGAGACGCAGTTGTTCGGTGAAAAGCTGGCGATGCCGGTGGTGCTCGCACCCGTTGGCCTGACCGGTATGTATGCCAGACGCGGCGAAGTACAGGCTGCTCGAGCGGCAGCACAGAAAGGGATTCCGTTTACCTTATCTACCGTTTCAGTCTGCCCGATTGAGGAAGTGGCTCCCGCCATCGATCGCCCGATGTGGTTCCAACTCTACGTGCTAAAAGATCGTGGTTTTATGCGTAATGCGCTGGAGCGTGCACAGGCGGCGGGGGTGAAGACGCTGGTATTTACCGTGGATATGCCGACGCCGGGTGCGCGCTATCGTGATGCGCATTCTGGCATGAGTGGTCCGAATGCGGCGACACGGCGTATTTTACAGGCGGTTACTCATCCACAGTGGGCGTGGGATGTCGGGCTGCATGGTAAGCCGCACGATTTGGGGAATGTTTCTGCCTATCGCGGCACGCCGACGACGCTGGAAAACTATATCGGCTGGCTGGCGGAGAATTTCGATCCCTCTATTTCGTGGCAGGATTTGGCGTGGATTCGCGAGTTGTGGAAAGGGCCGATGATCATCAAAGGTATCCTCGATCCAGAAGATGCCAAGGAAGCGGTGAGGTTCGGCGCAGACGGGATTGTGGTTTCCAATCATGGCGGTCGTCAGTTGGATGGCGTGCTGTCAACGGCACGTGCACTGCCAGCGATAGCCGACGCGGTGAAAGGCGATATCACCATTCTGGCGGATTCCGGTATTCGCACCGGTCTGGACGTGGTGCGCATGATTGCGCTGGGCGCGGATGGTGTGATGCTCGGACGTGCGTTTGTTTACGCACTGGCGGCGGCGGGTGAAGCGGGTGTGGTTAACTTGCTGAACCTGATCGAAAAAGAGATGCGAGTGGCGATGACGCTCACGGGTGCCAAATCCATTGCCGACATTACCGCCGATTCGTTGGTGCAGGCGACCCGGTAGCGATTGAATGGTCTGTAAGCGCTAATCAGGCGGTAGGAATCATCCTCTCGCCGCGTTTCCTGATGGCTTTTGATCCTTCCCCTAAACGTTATAACCTGTATGCAATAAGACTGTGTTGGGGATACGTGAATGGGCAGACGAACAATAGCCGTGGTGGATTACGATCCATATTGGGTGACGAATTACGCAACAGAGGCGAGAGCGCTAACGCAGGCGCTCGGCGCGGTTGCGGTGAGAGTGCATCACATCGGCAGTACGGCCGTACCAGAGCTACCCGCTAAACCGGTGATTGATATGTTGTTGGAAGTGGTTTCGCTGTCCGAGTTGGACAGGCTAGATTGCGCCATGATCGATTTGGGCTATCATCCGCGCGGCGAAAATGGCATGGCGGGACGCCGTTACTACACCAAGGGCGGCGAGGCGCGTACTCATCATCTTCACGCTTTTGTGGTGGGTGACGAGCATGTTCAGCGGCACCTGGCTTTTCGTGATTACCTGCGAGCTAATCCTTCCGTGTGTGCGGAATACGCGGCAGTAAAGCGTGCCGCGGCGCTGGCATGTGGCAACGATGCCGCAGTGTATAGTCAGTTAAAAAATGACTTTATTGCAACGCATGAGGCACGTGCATAGCCATTTCCTCAGCACTATGCGCTTTTTCCTGTATTGCAAACGTCCTACTTCGTTCTATATTTCGGGGATAGATTGAACGAAGGGGAAATCGTTGTGAATATTAAAGGGCTTACGAAGGGATTCTTCATCCTGATCCTATTTGCCGTCACACTGGCGTTTTTTGACATACTGGCGCCGTATTATTCCGCCATTTTATGGGCGGCAGTGTTGGCCATTATCTTCCATCCGCTGAAAAGCAAGATTCGGCAAAAATTGAACGATCGCAACGGCATCGCTTCGCTGCTGACCGTTCTGATTATCTTCCTGATCGTCTTCATTCCATTAGGGATCATTGTTTCCTCGCTGGTGGTTGAGATTAACGGGGTTTACACCCGATTGCAGGACAGTAATACCCAATTTCCGGTGGTGTTAGCGGAGCTGCTTCAGCATCTGCCCAAATGGGCACGCCATTTCCTGACGGAACACAATCTGGATAACGCTGCCAAAATACAGCAAGAGCTTTCTCAGGTGGCGCTGAAAGGGGGGCAATATTTGGCAGGGAGCGTGCTCCTGATCGGCAAAGGGACATTCACCTTCTTCATTGGCTTTGGGGTGATGCTCTACCTGCTCTTTTTCCTTCTGAAAGATGGTTCCTATCTGGTGAACCTGATTCTGGAATCGTTGCCGCTTTCCACCCACGTTAAACATCACCTGCTGGTGAAATTTGCTGCCGTATCGCGGGCGACGGTGAAAGGTACAGCCGTCGTGGCGATTGTGCAGGGAACGCTGGGCGGCATTGCGTTCTCTATCGCGGGGATAGAAGGTAGCTTGTTATGGGGCTCGCTGATGGCGTTCCTGTCGTTGATCCCCGCTGTGGGTTCGGCGATTATCTGGGTACCTGCCGCCGTCTTCCTGTTCGCTACAAATATGCTCTGGCAAGCCATCTTCATCGTCGCATTCTTTGTGCTGGTGATTGGGCTGGTGGATAACATTCTGCGTCCGCTGCTGGTGGGGAAAGACACAAAAATGCCGGATTACCTGATTCTGATCGCCACGCTGGGCGGCATGGAAATCTACGGTATTAACGGTTTTGTGATTGGTCCGCTCATTGCTGCGCTGTTCATCGCCTGCTGGAACATTCTGTCTGGCCGCGATAATCAGGAAAATATTGAAGGTATTGATGAAGACTTTATCGAAGAGGGTCGCCTGTATGCGAGTACAGTGAATCCAGAAGGCGCTGATGCGACGGCGAGTCAGCCTTTGGATAGCAAGACGGCAACGGAGCGAAGGGGGGAAAGCCAGGACGTGGAAAATAAGAAGGCAGAGTGATCCGCCTGCACTACGTCCAAATCCCTTGCCCTCAGGCGTGATCCACACGACGCCTGAGGGAGCTTTGGCGAAGAACGACAGGCCAATTCGCCAACAGCCCTCTCTTCAGGAGGGTTTAAGGTGAGGTAATACAACATAAATTCTCGAAGAAAAAACGGCGAAAAATAATCAGGACGTTCTGATTTTATAAAGGTAAGGGATGGTTATGTTTGGGAAAATTCTCCTGATAGGAATGGGTGCGTTATTACTTAGCGGATGTTCGGTTGCGACCTATAGTCATAAGCTGGAAGATGATCAGGGTGCTGAGCGCGTAGGGGTCACATTCGATAATCGCAATCTCGACTATATTCGTGTTTATCCGACGACCGATAGATGCATTAATATTGATGCGCCAGAAAATGGCTACACCAATAATGCATTTGGGTTCCAAACTAAGCTCAATAATAAAGAGCTCGGCTTCCCGGCTATTCCTGAAACGCCAACAATGATTCGTGAATTCTGGGTCAGCGCACAGCACAATATTGCAGTCAGAATGATTGCTGCGAATGGCGGATTTAGTACCGTGACCTTTAAGCCCGTGGTGGGGAATTACTATTATGTTACTGGTAAATTTGTTGATACTTATTCGCCACGCCGCATTGAAGTCTACGAAGTGTTCAAGACGGAAAAAGGCTACTACGATCGCAGGCCAGTCAAAGATTTGATGCTGAAAAACTGCGGCCAGTTCTCTTCCAGAATGCAGAAGTTTTAATGAAATACTCGGCCAGACGTAAACTTGTCTGGCCGTCTTTACCGCGTTTACGTCAGTTGTTTTCCTGAGAACGTGCCGGCATACCAGGCATCCATCACCGACAGTAGGTTTTTCACTTCTTCGACGGTCAGGCCGTAAGAATTTGCATTTTCATGAGGTTTAACGACGAGCAGCGGAACATCGGCACGCGTGTGCAGATAATCGAACTGATATTCCACCTCCGTGTTGTAAAACAAACTTCCGCCAACGTTTCCGGTCTTACGTAATTGCTTGATCTGTTTATCTTGTGCGTTCGGATTTTCTGCCCAGATCAGGAAGTCACGCAGCGGCTGCGTCTGGCGCGAAAAATCATCACGCGTGAAGCCGAAATAGGCATAGCGCTTTCCTACCACTAACGCAATTTTGCTCTTATCGTCAGTAATCCTGACGTTAAAAGATCGCTTATCCACAGTACAGTCACGAAACTGCGGTTTGTAATCACAGGCAGAAAGATTCTCGGCTTCATAGACTTCGTAAAGACGCAGCGTGGCGTATTTATCGAAGGTGGTTAACGCCTGGCAGCCTGTTAAGGCAAGAAGAATGAGGGGGAGAACGAGATAACGCATGTCGGTTTATTTTCCCTGGTGTACTAACAGCACTCGATCACGTTGATATACTCTGAACAATACTTGATGATATTTCCATCGTTCGTTATCAACGTCAGACCTTCTATTTTCGCCTGAGAGACTAACATTCGGTCAAACGGGTCTTGGTGCATTTCGGGTAAGTCAGCGAGGTTATAGGCGTGAGTTGCCTGCATCGGAAGCTCAAGGTAACCCGCGGATAATAAACCTTTCGTCATAGCCTCAGCATCAATGCTAAAGCTGGGTTTGTTCAACGCAGTCTTGATTGCTATCTCTTGTATGCTGACGGAAGAGAAGTAAAAACGGTTATTGTCATCGGAAAGAATGGTGATTGTGTCGCTGCTAAGTTTTTCCGGCTCACCTGCTAACCAAATCAACGCGTGCGTATCTAACAAGTAGCTAGTAGAGCGCCGCTTTGGGGCATCGTCCTTGTTGATTGTCATCATTATTTCCCATTAAACATGTCGATAATTTCTTCTTTATTTAAATCATTAAAATTCTCTGGTGCTGAAACTTGGCCCTTCATGAAACCAATGCGTGGTGTTTTCTCGGTAACGGTAAGAGGAACGATCTTCGCTACAGGTTTACCGTTGCGGGCGATAACATAGGATTCTCCCGTTTCAGATACATGGTTGATAATTTTAGAGAAATTGGTCTTTGCCTCGTAGAGATTGATTTTTTGCACAGATCCTCCGAAGAGTTGGTCAAGTTCTTAAAAAAAATTGGTCTATATGAATGTAGTCTACTTGTCATTTAAGAATTGGTCAATCTGTGACCTATGAAAGCGTGGGTAGATTTTGGTGCTATTGTAGGAATACAGTCCTATTTTGTTGCATGTATCATCGGTCGTTCAGCGTTTCAATGGTATGGTCGTGGCACCGCATGATGAGAGCAAATTCGGCGTCTAACTTGGCATTTTGGTACGCCTCTATGCCCTCTTTACCAACCGCAGCGGCAGGTTTCATGCCTTTTTGGGTGGCTTCCACGGCGGTATCCAGTTTGGAAGATGCCGTGTCTCTGGTGTTGGTTGAGGTATTGATTTGCATCTGTGTTCTCCTTAATTCACACCTCAATCGTATGTTTCGGTGGTTCCGTCATTCAACGGATAATACAGCAGCTTGTTGGTGTGAAATGAACCTTTTCACTGATTACCAGCAATGCCGGAATCAAGTGTGCACATGCGTTGAAATAGGTGCTGAGTTGTTGACGATTTTCTGTGGTGGTTTCTGTCGCCAGTGATTCGCTGGCATATTGCAGACCGTGGCACAACCCTTCAACTGACTCTGTGGCGATTGCACTGAGATCGTCACGTTGAGCACGACTAAGGTGCTCAATGGGTAGCGAAGCGATCAGATCTCGGAAAACGGTAATGGAACTCTCGGTAGCGGCAGCATTTATGGTGGTCATTGGCGATCCTCCTTGAAAGTCAGTGCCGCCAATTGTCGATGCTTTTTACGAGTTCAGATACTACGAGTTTCGTAGTTGGCTAAAATTTTAGGTGCGTAGACAGGGCAATAAAAAGCCTGTAGCAGGTTAGTGTCAATGAAGCTCAGTTGGAAATTCATTCGACAAATCAATAATCTCTTGTATTGGTGCTGGTGTTATGTCTGCTAGAGATTTGGCTACAATGCCTAGTTCCTTGCAACGGTTGTAAACACCTTTGTCGTGAGTCCATACCTCATCTACATTCAGCGCAATCGCGATCGATATTATTTGTCTGTCAAACTTAACTTTGTTTGCTGTGTCTGTAGCCATCATCGCTTTTAGCTCTTTTATGCTTGGCATCTGTGCGCACTCAATGGCCGCAATTTCATCAAATGGGGCAATCTCAAAGCATGACTGACATTGTATAAGATTTAAATGTGTCTGATGGTGGCTCTTATCGATCCCAACTAAGTATTCTGCTAAAACCGGGGTCGGAATGATTATCTTGCCACGGTTTGCTTCTACGTGATCAATTAGGGCATCCATCCTGCGTTCAAGGTTAGATATAACCTCTCCATTCACAGGGTTTGATAATGTACAACCAGCTTTAGTGCCAGTAATCGCTTGAACTAGCACATTGGTATCAAAGACTATTCGCAATTGAGAGCCCTTAATGCTTTTAAGACAACATGTAAGTCATCTTGTTCTTTCCATTGATTTCCAGGCGCATTCTGTATAGATGACAAAGCGGTTTTTAGAGATGATTTTTGCAACTCTTCATATGATGAAATTTTAAGCTTCTTGAGCTTCCATATTCCGTCTTTTTTTTCCCACTCACCATCGCCTTCTACTCTTATCTCTTGAAAGAGCAGGGTTCCGAGTTTAATAGCCATCGATGGAGAAGCTTCACAGTTGAATGTCTCCCCATTTGCACCTTCTAATTTTACTGGGACTGATTCATCTTTGCCGCCGACGTTATATAGCTTGCCTTGTATTTTTGCTTTCTTTCTAATCAAAAACGGAGAATCTTGTTTTATTCGTGGGAAATCAACAATTGTAATGTCATCGTCATTGATAATTTTCCCTTCTAGCTTATCTTGCTCTAATAAGGTAAGCAGCTTCAGGTAAGAACTACCTGAGTTAGATGCTTGAGATATGGAACGCTGCAATACATCATTATATGCAGAGTCATTGTCAACCCAGCTGTTTAGGCACGCAGAACCCTCGCTCACATCTTTGAAGTGAACGGCATCAGCAGAACCGTAAAGCTCTGAAAGTGCAGACAGATACTTACCCAGCCTAGCCATCGGCAGTTTGTCTGGGCTTGTGCCGTCAAGTTTGAGAGTCAGGCTATTTTTCTTGCCCATCTGCTGTCATTGCACCCTTAAATATAAAAACGCCTATTACCCAGCTTCATTTTTGTGCAACGCCGATCTCGCGTCAATTCGTTTCTACTGATTTTGCCTAATTTTATACAAATAAAGCTATCCCATATTGTACTAGTAACTTGCTTAAACATACCTGTTTAGGTATCGATGCGTTGCTCTGAATGCCTGTTATTTTTGGCATTTTGATAATATCCAAACTAGATAGGGTAGTAGGTATCTGGTCTTTTAGACCTTAGCGGTTGTGTACACTTGCATGTACAAAAATGATGCACTTTGTTGCATCATTATGCTTAACCATAAAAACAAAAATGCCCTGAAAACAGGGCATTATATGAACGATTTAAGCGATACGAAAATCACTCGATTGGATCTGAATGTTGAGTTATGGCCTATAAGCATTGATTTTATTGAATTTTATCTAACCCGTCTTTTCATTATGTACACGTGTATGTACACAGAAAACGAACGCTATAATGGAAATGCTACTTAATCGAGCAGCATAGTATGACGTGAGTCATACTATGCTGATTTATTTAGCTACCACGTATCATACTATGTGCTAAGCACAGAGGTTTTCTGGAACTAACGTTATGCAATGCAGTATTTCGATGTGATATTGTGTATATGAAGTTATTATAACCATTCTATCTTATCTGCTATTTTTATATTCATTATTGTAATATTGACGCTACAGGGTTGTAAAAAGTAAAAATTGAGTTGACTTTAGCTAAATGAAATTGCTATTGGTATGCTTGGAAAGGCAGGTTTTTCCTCTTACTTTGTGTAAGGGTGGCTCTAATAAAGAACAGCTTTGTTTTTAGCTGTTGAGTTTCGGCTCACTGATCCTTCGGGGTGTTCAACGGTTCTCAATAATTCCTGTCCTTTCCCCTATTGTAAATCGGAGATATTTTTGCGCGATAATATTTGGTTTACTTACAAAGCGCGTATAAATGCGCACCATCGACTAGAATGGATGGAAAGAAACTCACAATTTCTTCTTGTCTGGTATGCCATTTTGGGAGCTGTGCTTTCTGTTATAACAATTCGTTATCCTAAAGTTATTGGAGATAATACAGATATTTGGGCTGCAATCTTATCTATTGTTTTGCTTGGTGTGTCTTTAGCTGTATCAAATCTTGACTTTCGTGGACGAGCTATCGCAATGCGAAAAAATTATCTGGCTCTCCAGAAGTTATATGCTGAAATCCCCCAAGGACAACCTCTTACACCATTGCAACTTACAGAATATAATAACCTTTTAAGTGAAGTTGAAAATCATCAGATAATTGATGACAAAATAGCTAGAGTTTCTGCTCATTTAACATTAACGACACGGAAACCAACATCGGAAGAATTTAGAGAGGTTCGATTCTGGAAGTCTTTGAAAGTTATTATTACAGTATTATTGTATATTATCCCATTAATTTTATTGTGGATTAATTATGAGTGCAGCGCTTAAGTTTAAGAGCAGTTTTTCTGTAAAAAATCTAAAAATGATTTATCAAAACAAGATCAAAGAATCCGGAGCTATAGGTATAGATAGAGTTCGTCCTTTAAATCTAGAAAAAAAAATTAGTGATGAAATAAAACTAATATCGAAAAAAGTTAATAGTGGAAACTATAAATTCACAGCTTATAAAGAGAAATTAATTTCCAAAGGCGCAAATTCTAATCCTAGGCAGATTTCAATTCCTACAGTTCGAGATCGGATAACACTTAGGGCGTTATGTGAATGCCTGACAGATGTGTTTCCTGAAGCAAGGCTTAAGTTACCTCATACGGTTATTGATTCTCTCAAGGATGCCTTGCATAGTGGTATCTTTTCGGAATATGCCAAGATCGATCTCAAATCCTTTTATCCCTCAATCGAACATTCTCTTATAGAAAATGCTATTAAAAATAGAATCAGAAAAACTGAATTAAGAACACTGATCATGTCAGCATTATTTGTTCCTACGGTTAATGAATTAAAAGGAGGTCGGCATGCCTTGCCAAATAAAAAGGGAGTTCCCCAAGGTCTAGCTATTTCTAATATCCTTGCTGAAATATCACTTAGAAAATTTGATCATGAATTATCAACCGATCCAAATATATGGTTTAAGAGATATGTTGATGATATATTGATTTTGGCTCCTTCCGGTCAAGCAAGTAGTGTGGCTGGTAGTGTTATTCGAAAACTGGAAGCTATCGGACTTCAGCCACATCCTCTTAACGAAGAGAATTCAAAATCAGTAGTAGGAATGATAGGAACACCTTTTAGTTTTTTAGGATATCAGATTTTAGGTAATGAACTTTTAATTAAGAAAGAAAGTATTCTTCGTTTTGAATCATCTCTTGCGAAAATATTCACTGCCTATCGGCATGCACTTTCTCAAGCTAGAAATAAGAAAGATAAAGAGAAAGCAATAGCTTATTGTAAATGGAAACTAAATTTAAGGATCACTGGTTGTATTTTTAATGGTAAGCGTCTTGGATGGGTTTCTTATTTCTCTCAGATTTCCAGTACCGCTCAGTTACGTGCAGTAAACCATACTGTAACAATTTTTATTAAGAGATTTGGACTTACTAAAGATATTAAAGCAAAATCTCTTATAAAGACATTCTATGAGTTGAATCATGGTGCAGCATTTACATCAAGATATATCCCAAATTTTGACAATCTTAGTATAGATCAGAAACGGGAGATAGTTTCTATGTGGATTGGTATAGAGGCTGCTAGCAATTTAAGGGATGCTGAAGTTGAAAGAAAATTTAACTATAAAATAACATCCGCTGTTAAAGAGCTTGAAGAGGATATCATTGGTATATCGTAGATGAATATCTTAAAATAAATATATTCACACCAATGTACCGGAGTTTTTTACCGTACTTTATCATGTATTTAGTCAATTAAAGCTATTCATGGCTGTAGTTATTGACGTCTCTTCTACAAGAGTATTGATTTATAAATGAGAAAGTGTAGGTAAAAAATTTAAATCATTGTTTTTTACCTATTTAATATTTTTTATATCATCGGAAATAAATATTAAAAAAATAGAATCTATTCTCTGGGTCTAATAGGTTTATCTTGACTTTTTTTCATGGACAAATAAGAATCTATATTAAATATACTGCTTAATTTTTCAGTGCAGAGTGACCACTTCTGCCATATTATATCCCTATCGAATAGCTCAATTTTGTGTTTAACTATTATGCCAATGGATTGACGGGACAAGCGTGCATTTTTCCTGTTTAGCACGATAGCGTGTTTCAATGCAGATATACTGGTTTTTTTGGGGATCTTATTAATAAATCCTTCTATCAGTAGTTCATGTGCCAAATCTTTCGAGTATATTTGAAGCCGTTCGAAAGGGTTTTTTATTCCCATAATGTCAGCTAACATCACCGGATTGCCCCTTTTGCTTGTAGGTTTCGCTCCCGGCTTATATCGGGCTTCAATACGTAAAAATTGCTGATATTCACCCATGTTGATATTAATGAATTCTGCTTTATGATGATAGGCAAGTTTTATACCGCTATTAGCATCTACTTTTTCATAGCAAAGAATATGTAAAATAGAACGGTTACTACCTACTCTGAGACCTGGTAACCCATTCTCTGTATTGAAATATTTTGATTTCCCAGAGCGTTCTAAACCCCATATGTAATCATCTAACTTGCAATTATAAATATCGAGAGCTACATCAATTTGAGTAACCCAAGCTCGTGCAAGGAGTTGGTAAAATATTCCACCTAGTCGACGGTCTATCCACGATAACAAATGATCTATTTCTCTTGTTGTCATATGTTGGGGACGGAAATCTAAACGGATCCCGCCTGTATTTCGATTTATAGGGGAGTAATCTATTCGCAACAGTATAGGCGAATATTTCTTCTTTCCTCGTATCAATAATGCTTTTCGGTAAGGTTTTCCTTCTTTGTTTCGGATATATTGAACACGGTATTTTTTGAATTTATTCTTTCTCATTTTTTTTAGTTTTGTATGAGTAATCTTTCTTTCTTCACTGTTATAGAAACTGCTTACAACACTGAGTTTATCAGCTCTCATTTTTAGTTTTTGATCTCTGGTATTCATGCCAATATCAAGCGAGCAACAAAAATCTATATTGCGTTTGTTCAGTAACATTTGTATCTCTTACAGAAATAACTATCGGTATGGGATAGTGAGTATTGAGTGAGATAATCACTATCCATATAGATGTGCATATAACGTGCTATTAGAGCGACTGGCTATTTTGCTTTTCTGATAGCGGAATTTTCTGGCGACTACTTATCCATTGCCTTATTTCTTCCTCTCTCCATGCAACTGAACGAGAAGAACAACTTTCATCATTTGAGCCGCCTGTTAGACGAACAGGCTCTGGGAAATGACCTGCCTTAATCTGACGATAGAGTGTTGCTCGTGAAAAAGCACAATATTCAAGGACTGTTTTCAGTTTGATTAGTCGTGAAGTGTTCATTGCAAAAACTCGTTATGTTTACGTATCCGATTGATACGAAAAGTTTTTACAGATTCTTAGGACATCATTTTTTTAAGGTGAAAATAAATGCTTAACTATATTTAACTTGTTGATAATTATGTTATTTATTATCTGACTGTCAGATTTTTTCTCGCGAACAATCAACCTTTAATCTGACTGTCAGAATTGTGACTTGACAATAAAATGGCTCATGATAATCTGACTGTCAGATTTTATTCATGACATATGGGTTAGATATGGCAAGTAGCGGAAAAATAGACTTTGATCGCCGTCGTAGAGATGCCGAGTATCAAAGAGTGAGAAGGAATAAACTGAAGGGTCTGGGCGAACATAGCTTGATAATTCAAGTGTCGAATGATGATTACAATAAACTAGCCGACTTGTGTGAGGCACTTAGTTATCCAAGGCCAGAAGAGAAAAAACGCAATCTCGTTGAAATATACTCTAAAGTATTTTCTTATCTTATTAACCAAATAGATCAGGAGATAATAAAACAAGATAAAGGTGCTATTTCCAATAAACCCTCTACTAGAGCTGTATATAAGGAAAGACTCTCTCCTTTGAATTTAGATAATAAAGTTAGGCGAGTAAATAAAATCACCCCATTGACTTGATTTAAGACCGAAATTTATTTTATATATTCATCCAAGAATAACACTAATACTCTTCTCTGCTCATGTGACATTTTGGGCCATATCTGTTCCAGCCTTGTTTTTATTTCTATATCTTTTATTGGTACAAATTCAATTTTTTTCTCGTTTTCTGAGAAACAATCCATAAAAAACCATCCAATGGGTGTATCTAATTTTGTAGCAATACTCACAAGATGGGCGACATTAATTTTGTTTGTACCTCGCTCGTAGCGAGAAAGTTGCTGCTGAGAAATGTCAATATCTTCTGATAGTTGCTGCGCTGTCATGCCAAGTTCTCTACGTCTCTTTTGGATTCGTTGCCCGACGAGCTTATCTGTCATGTCTGATGTTAATTTTGCCATATGCCGTTCAGATCCCTAGTAATAGTCTATTATTGGAATTTTGTTGGCTTTTTACTCTTGCATAAACATCTGGCATGGATTATAAATCCATAAATACTCTCTTATGGACTATTCGTGAGGGTATTGTTGATCAGTGTGTGATGTTTTGTGTTCTCTTGTTTGATTTTTCATCAAAAAGAGAAACTTGGTATTCAGAATGATTTATTGATAGGAAAAAATCATGATAAATCGGAAAGTGTTTTTTATTTTTTTATTTATGTTACCCACGATAAATGTTAGCTATGCAACTACTCCATCTCATATGCTTAATGATGCTAGATTTGAAAAAGTATCAGATAAAAAGACTAGGCCTGTAAGAGATGTTCTTAATGATTTAGTTGATAAACATAATGGTGATATATCAAGAGTAGGTTTTAGTAATAAACAATTAGATTCGGAAATATATGTAAGAAGTCATCCTGCTGTAAATTTTTCTAAATACTCTACGCTAAGAGAGTACTTAGCGATGATGTTTGAATTAAAAAACTTAAAATCAATAAGCAAAATAGATGAAAAAGGAGAAATTGGTATTAGGATCAAAATATCAGGGCAGCCATATGCAGGATTTTCTTTTTATTCAGAAGACGGGGAGTTTTATCTAAAGGGTATTGTTGTTGGTAATGATATTATAAGATCAAAAAATAATATTGATGACACGAGAGTTTACGAACTTTTTTATAGCTATGCTATCTATGTCTTAGATGCTAATGGGGCTAAACTATGATTTCAGTTAATGCTGGTATTAATAGAATGATGCGGTTTATTGTTGCTATTGCCTTCATGCCCGCTTTAATATCAACAAGTTATGCCAAAGAGTATGTGAAAAAAGATGGTTTTCTTTCATTGAGTAAAAATGATTCATCCGCTAATTTCATTATTAACGCCTCTCACGGACAGGCTTCTGGTGTATGTAATATTGAAGGGGAAGCCGTATCTATTGGGGCAATGAAAAACCAAAAGAATCGATGGGCTTATAGTGATTCTTCGAGCATGTGCGTGATGGTTATTAGTGAATTTAAAAATGGCACAGTGGAGATTATGACTCGAGATTGTGAAGGTTATTGTGGCCTTTCTGCTGTCGGCTCTATGGATGGAATATATAAGGTAGGAAAATAAATATTTTTTTCGCATTAGGGAATAATATAATTGTATACTTAGCAAGTATCATTAATGATACTTGCTTTTCAAATAAAATAAAAATATCAAATTATTTTTCTTCTCAATGGAGTAACATTATAACCTTCCCCTTTCTCCAAAGAGATAAGTAAATCGCACCATAATTCTAAAGCTTCTTTCCTCTCGTCGAAATATTGATACCTGTTATA